>SFEX01000073.1 GCA_004557075.1 Clostridiales bacterium | reverse complement strand
TTCCCAGCCTGGCCAGTCAGGGTCAAGCATGGCATTTAACCTGTCGTACCTGCTGGGGCCGATGTCAATGCCACGCCTGCCCGCACGCTTTTGCAGCGTCGGGCCACTTATGCCATACGGCTCCGCGATATCGCCCCATGTCTTGCCCTCCTCACGCTGCTTGCTCACGTCATCCCAGTCCACTGGTGTCAGTGTGGGCTTACGCACCAAGCGCGTATCTATGCCATGCTCTTGCGCGTAGCTGTGTAGTCGGTCGCGCGATACATGATACTTCGCGGCTATGTCAGCCCATTTTACCCCTTCGCTGCGCAAACGCTGTATATCCTCTATGGACGGCAGCGGATTATAATCTGTGCGCCGTGGTATATCCACGCCCGCCAGCCTTGCATACTTTGCCAGTGTGGTACCCGTTATGCCGTACAACTCGCCCACTTGGTCAAGATTCGCGCCTTGCTCGCGCCGCCGCTTGATATCCTCCCAATCCGCCATGGTGATGTCATTTATCGTCCGTATCTTTTTAATCATTTCTCATTCTCCTTTTTTGCCCTGGCTGCAAAACTGATTTTGATTACAACTATGCCCATTCCAGTAATGGCACAAATAGTCGTAGTTCATATCCTTCAAAGGTCGGGCATATACGCAATCTTGGCATCTAACTACCGGCGCAACATCGGCGGCGGGGATATCGGCGAATGTGTCTACCAAATCCGCAATCGGTATTCCGTGTATTGTCGCAATAATCGTTGCTGCGCTCGCAGCATCTATATATTTAGTCATTGTCAGCACCTTCTCTCCTTTCTCCGTTCGCACAATACCAAGAAAGAGTGCTAATGCGCTCAATCGCATCGCTTGCCGTATGCCCGTCCCATTTAGGAGCACGTTCTAATTCCTTTACTCTGAACATATCCCAATATGGGTCAATATCATAGTGATATGTAGCTTGACCTTCCAGCGTTTCGATGCCAACAATAAACATGCCGTCGTACATATCGCCTGTATCATGCTGTTTCGATTTCCATGCCTTTTCAGGCATCAAATTACATATCACGCTGAACAATACTGCACGATGGTGATACAGCTCGTTGAAGGTGTGATACCCATCTGATACATCACCGATCCCCGTATTTGGGACTCGTATAACATCGGCTGCGGGCATCCTGCGTACACTCATAACTGCATCTTCCGCACTACTTGCCCATCTGATTTTGTGTAACAACGCTTCTCGCTCTATGTACTCTTTACTCATTGCCAGCACCTTCTTTCAGTTCTCCCAGATAGCAATATCCGTCCGGCACCACGTATAGATGTTTCCCGTTTAGGAATACACATTCCCCATTATTATCATCCACAGGAGTATAGCAAAGACACTCCCGGCATCTGACCACTTCCACTACATCGGCGGCGGGGATATCGGCGAATGTGTCTACCAAATCGCCAAGCGGTATGCCGTACTTATCTGCTATCGCCTTGGCTGCTACAACAGCGCGTATATATGTACTCATTACTTTTCCTCCTTCGGTGCCCCGGTCACCAGATGCGCCCAGCGAGTCGCCCAGTCGCCAAACTCATACAGCTCGCAGCGTTCCATATCCGGCCTGCGGATTTTGGACGTTTGGGTCTTACTCCGCACCACCGTGCAGCAATACCCGTTCCCGTCCATCTTATAGCGGTCGAGCCATTTGCACCCGTGGCAGTTCAGTTTCTCCATTAGCCCTTCTTCCTCCTTTCAAATTCCCTTATACGGGCAGTCGCCCTCTGTGTTCCCGACCACGCCGCACCGTATCAACGCCCTGCGGCGGCCACATTTGCGCACCTCCTTGCCCTCCAGCTCGCAAAACGGGCAAGGGTTTGAAAAATCGTCTATCACCAGCGATTCAAAATCCTCGCGCGGGCAGATATAAAACTCCTTATCTATCCGCGCCGAGGTCTTAGGTACGGCGATAATCTCGTAAAATCCTGCCTGACGCTGCAAGGCTTCTATCTGCTCCGCGTCCCGCCCCTGCAAAAGGTGCTGTGATATCGTGGTGGCTGCGCCCATCATCAGCTTTGCTGCGTCCTCGTCCTCTTGGTGCAGCCGGCCTGTCTTGACCAGCACGTCGCCAAAGCCGATTACCGATGCAAGGGTGATGATAAGCTCCTTTAAGTCCTTGTTGATGTATGCTCCCATAGATACTCCTTTATCGTCCTGATTGTCCGCGCGTGATGAAAAAATGTATACCCGCGGTGCATTCGTTCCAACGGTTTTCGTCAAAGTCTGGGGCCTCTGCGATTTCGCCGACACAGTAAACAAATTCTTTACTATAATTGCTTCTGACTTCGGTTAATCCGCTATCCGAACCATCGAGATTGGTTATGCTCAGCACTTTCGCCTTGCTGCACCGGCATTTACGCGATGTAGCGCTGCTACGTTTTGCGTCTGCGCATATTTCTAACTCGATAATATAGCCGGAAGCCTTTTTATATCCGATAAACGATCCCGTCTCAGGGCACTGT
>SFEX01000002.1 GCA_004557075.1 Clostridiales bacterium | reverse complement strand
GCAAACGCCGAGAGCGGCATTGCGGAGAACATGGCGCTCATCGTAACCATAAGTGCCAGCGCAAACGCCAATATGGACTTCATTTTTTTCTTTAGCATATCAAACTCCGTTTCAGTGTGCTTGGAAACTTACTTGATAATTATACAACATTTCGCCATGCATTTTGTTAACAAAATATTAGATAACTGTTAATGCACAAGCCCCCAGAAAAGTAAAGTCCCCGAAAACCATTGGTTTTCGGGGATTTGTTTTGTGTGGATATAGTTTATTCTGTTCTCAGAACAGGCCGTTGACGGTGAAAATCGCTGCGAAAACGGTGGAGACAACGGTCATGAGCTTGATGAGAATGTTGATAGAAGGACCGGAGGTATCCTTGAAGGGGTCGCCGACAGTGTCGCCGACAACAGCAGCCTTGTGAGCCTCGGAGCCCTTGCCGCCGTGGTTGCCTTCCTCTATGTACTTCTTCGCGTTATCCCATGCGCCGCCGGCGTTGGACATGAACATTGCCAGCATAACGCCGGAAACGAGAGAGCCGGCCAGCAGACCCGCAAGAGCGGTGGAGCCGAGAACGATTCCGACAAGCAGAGGAACGACAACTGCCATGATACCGGGAACGAGCATCTCTTTCAGAGCGGAGGTGGTAGAGATGGCAACGCAGGTCTTGTAGTCGGGCTTGGTGGTGCCTTCCATGACGCCGGGGATCTCACGGAACTGACGGCGAACCTCCTCGATCATGCTGTAAGCAGCCTTGGAAACGGAGTCCATGGTCATTGCGGAGAACACGAAGGGGAGCATGCCGCCGATGAGCAGACCGATAACAACGTTGGGGCTTGTGAGTGCGACAGCGTCTGCGGTAAGGCCGGTGGCCTGGGTGAAGGATACGAACAGAGCCAGAGCGGTGAGCGCGGCGGAGCCGATCGCGAAGCCCTTGCCCATTGCAGCGGTGGTGTTGCCGACAGCGTCGAGCTTATCGGTGATCTCGCGGACGGAGTGATCCAGACCGCTCATCTCAGCGATGCCGCCCGCATTGTCGGCGATGGGGCCGTATGCGTCAACGGCGACGGTGATGCCGGTGGTGGAGAGCATACCTACTGCCGCGAGGGCGATGCCGTAGATGCCCGCGAACCTGTAAGCGAGGAATATGCCGACGCAGATGAGAACTACGGGGATCCAGGTGGACATCATGCCGACTGCGGTGCCGGAGATGATGGTCGTAGCGGAACCGGTCTCAGACTGCTGGGCAATCTTCTTGACGAACTTGTAGTCGCCGGAGGTGTAAACCTCGGTGACGATGCCGATAACGAGGCCGACAACGAGGCCGGAGATGATGGCGATAGCGTAGCCGAAGCCATTAAGCATTACCTTGCTGAATACAAGAGCTGCAATGACAACGAGCAGTGCAGAAACATAGGAGCCCATCTTGAGCGCCTTGTGGGGGTTTGCGCCCTCGCTGCCGCGGACAAAGAAGGTCGCGATAACGGATGCGAGGATGCCGCAGGCGGCGATGACGAGGGGGAAGATAACGCCGTTGCTGCCGGAGACTGCAACCGCGCCGAGGGTCATTGCGGAGATGATAGCGCCGACATAGCTCTCAAAGAGGTCTGCGCCCATGCCTGCAACGTCGCCGACGTTGTCGCCGACGTTATCGGCGATGACTGCGGGGTTGCGGGGGTCATCCTCGGGGATGCCTGCCTCGACCTTACCGACGAGGTCTGCTCCGACGTCAGCAGCCTTGGTGTAGATACCGCCTCCGACACGCGCGAACAGCGCGATGGAGGAAGCGCCGAGGGAGAAGCCGAACAGAACGCTCAGCTTGCCGATGATCATGTACAGAACGGATGCGCCGAGAAGGCCGAGACCTACGACGCACATGCCCATGACAGAGCCGCCGGAGAAGGCGATGGACAGAGCCTTGTTCATGCCGCTCTCTCGTGCGGCATTCGCGGTACGGACGTTAGCCTTGGTTGCAACGTTCATTCCGACATAGCCGGCGAGAATGGAGAACAGAGCGCCGCAGAGGAAGCACACTGCGGTGACCCAGCTATCCTCACCGAGGAACAGGCCGATAGCGAGGAAGAGGACAACGATGAAGATCGCAAGGATCTTGTACTCGGCAAAAAGGAAAGCCTTTGCGCCCTCATTGATGGAGGCGGCTATCTCCTTCATGCGGTCTGTGCCCGCAGCCTGCTTGGAAACGAATGATATCTTGTAGATGGCAAACAGCAGTGCGACAATCGCAAGAGCAGGAGCCAGGTACATTAGAGATTCCATAATAAACTCACTCCTAATAAAAATTAAATGTATTTATGGACTGTTTATGTATTTTATACTATCGCGCGCGAAAAATCAATTAAAAGCGCTCACTATTTCGGTCAAATTCAACAAATTTATCAAATTTTACGAAAGATGGGAGAATAATTCGCTCAAGGTGTGCAAAACAAACAAAAATGCACTTCGTGCGATAAAAACTTTGATATTTGGTTGACGGACTTGGCCTGTTCTTAATCAAAGTTTGCGAAATAGCAGACAAAATGCTTTTCATTTTCGGCGTTTATATGAGATTTGCCAAAAATCCGTTGAAGATGTTAACAAACTGAAAATTACTTCAAATTTTATATTTGGCATATTGGAAAATCGCAAACTCGTGATAAAATAATGTTTATATATGTATAAATTAAGGAGATAAGAAATGCTGATTAGGATATTTGCCATGATTGGAGCTGTCGGCTCTGTTTTGAGCGCTCTGTTTGCCAACTGCGGCTACAAGGGCGCGAAGCTCGGCGGATTTATGATGCTGCGCTTCTTAGAATATTTTTTCGGTTCGCATCTTGCGTATGCCCTTACGATGCTCGCCGCCACGGAGGCTTTTATAAGGTTTGACAAGCCGCAGGAGAAGCCGTCGAAGTTCTGGGACTGGCATCTGCATGAGGTGCTTCATGCGCTCTGCTTCTACGGCCGCGTGGATATCGAGGTCACAGGCCGCGAGCTTATCCCAAAGGACAGCCGCTATCTCATGGTCTCAAACCACCGCTCATATTTTGACCCCATAACCTTCATCGTCGGACTTCCCGAGGAGGAGCTTGTCTATGTTTCCAAGGCCGGAAACTACAAGATCCCCATTGCGGGCAGGGTCATGCACAAGTGCGGCTATATGTCCCTTGACAGGGAGAACAACAGAGAAGCGCTCAAGACCATAAAGCAGGCGACAGAGTATATAAACCGCGACTACGCCTCGGTCGCAATATACCCGGAGGGCACAAGGAGCCATGAAGATAAGCTTCTCCCCTTCCATGCCGGCTCGTTCAAGATCGCCCAGAAAGCGGGAGTGCCGGTCGTGTGCGTTGCTATGAGAAACACGGAGAATATTCAGCATAATTTCCCGCTTAGGAAAACAAAGGTCTATATCGACATAATCAAGGTCATAGACGCCGATTACGTTAAGACCCACAAGACAAAAGAGACTGCCGAGATCGCCAGAAACGCGATACAGGCAAAGCTTGACGAAGAAGCGCAGAAGGAGGATCGTCGTTCAAATAAATGATAAAGCTGCTTAGATACCTTAAACTCAAAGACTGGATATATTTTCTGATAAGCCTCGTGTTTATAGTCGCACAGGTTTATCTTGACCTTAAACTGCCCGACTATATGTCGGAGATAACAACTCTGGTTGAGACCTCCGGCAGCCAAATGGGCGATATCTGGAGCGCCGGCGGCATGATGCTGCTGTGCTCGCTGGGAAGCCTCGTGTCCTCAATAATCGTATGCTTCCTTGCCGCCCGCATCGCTGCCAGATTTTCAAAATCCCTCAGAGCAGAAATGTTCAACAAGGTCGAGAGCTTTTCTCTTGAGGAGATCAACTCGTTTTCCACCGCAAGCCTTATAACCCGCTCGACAAACGACGTTACCCAGGTGCAGATGCTCATCGTTATCTCCATGCAGGTCGTCATTAAAGCGCCCACCATGGCGGTATGGGCGGTCATGAAAATTGCGGGCAAGGCATGGCAGTGGTCTCTTGCGACCGCGATCACCGTTGCGATACTCATAGTCATCCTCAGCATCGCGATAATACTTACCTTCCCGAAGTTCCGCAAGGTGCAGTGGCTGCAGGACGCGCTCAACCAGTCAGCGCGCGAAAATCTGACCGGCATCCGCGTTGTCAGAGCATATAACGCGGAGGACTATCAGGAGAAGAAATTCAGGAAAGCCAATACCGAGCTTCTTGAAAATCAGCTCTTTGCCAACCGCACAATGACTATGCTCAGCCCCTTTATGAGCCTGAGTATGAACTGCCTGAGCATGTCCATCTACTGGATAGGTGCGGTGCTCATAAACTCTATCGCCGTCGAATCCATGGCTTCCGTCGCGGCGAGGGTCGATGTTTTTGCGGACATGATAGTGTTCATGTCATACGCCATGCAGGTCATCATGTCCTTCCTTCTGATTGTCATGGTAGCCATAGTCCTGCCCCGAGCGCTCGAGGCGGCAAAGCGAATACTCGAGGTGCTTGAGACGAATCCTAAGGTCGTCAGCGGAAGCCTGACAGACTCCGGCGACGTAAAAGGCGAGCTTGAGTTCCGGGATGTGAGCTTTGTATACCCCGGCGGCAGCGGCAAAGCGCTCAGCGACGTGAGCTTCAAGGCTCACAGGGGCGAGACTGTCGCGTTTATCGGCTCCACCGGCTCCGGCAAGACCACGCTCGTCAACCTCATACCGAGGTTTTATGATGTCAGCGAGGGCGAAGTGCTTATTGACGGCATTAACGTCAGAGACTATGACCTCGACACGCTGTACGGTAAAATAAGCTATGTGTCCCAGAAAGCTGTCATGTTCTCCGGAACGATTGCCGATAACGTCGCCTTCGGCGCAAACGCCGAGCCCGAAAAGCTCGACAAGGCTATCGAGATATCGCGCTCGTCCGATTTCGTGTCCAAGCTTGAGGACGGGACGGAGGCACACATGGCTCGCGGCGGCACGAACTTCTCCGGCGGGCAGAAGCAGCGTCTGTCCATTGCCAGAGCGCTTTGCCGCGATGCGGAGATACTTATATTCGACGATACCTTCTCCGCTCTTGACTTTAAGACAGACCGCGAGCTGCGCGACGCTCTCAAGGCGGAGACCGAGGGCAAGACCAAGCTCATCGTCGCCCAGCGCATCGGCACAATAATGGGCGCGGACAGGATAGTTGTTCTTGACGAGGGAAAAGTCGTCGGCATGGGCACGCATAAGGAGCTGCTCAAGTCGTGTGAGGTCTACCGTCAGATCGCCCTGAGCCAGCTTTCAGAGGAGGAACTTGCCATATGAGAGGAATGAAAGGCCCGGGCAAGCCTCGCAATGAAAAGCCCAACAACATAAAATCCTCGATGCTGGATCTCCTAAAGTATCTCAAGCCCTGGTACAAAGCAATTGTTGTAGCTCTGATACTGTCCTTGGCGGGAACGGCGCTGACCCTGATAGCGCCCGACAAAATGGCCGATCTTACAAACACCATCGGCGACGGCCTTGCTACCGGCATCGACATGAACGCAATCATAAAGGCCATCATAATCGTCCTTGCGATATACGTTTGCGCAAGCCTTGTTACATGCGCTTCAAACTATGTGATGATAACCGTCATGCAGAAGCTTGCGTGGAATATGCGAAACAGCATCAGCGAAAAAATGAACCGTTTGCCGCTGAAGTATTTCGACAAGGTGAGCGTGGGCGATGTGCTCAGCCGCATCACAAACGACGTTGACACCATAAGCTCTGCGCTCAACTCCAGCATTACGACGCTTGTTCAGGCGGTGGTGCAGTTTGTCGGCGTTACTATCATAATGTTTGCAACGAGCGGCTCCCTCGCTCTGACGGCAATAGCCTCCTCCGTGCTCGGCTTCGTGTTCATGTTCATGATAATGAAGAAATCGATCAGGTACTTCCAGCAGCAGCAGCGAAATCTCGGCGACATGAACGGACATATCGAGGAGATATACTCCGGAAACGACATCGTGCGCGTCTACAGCGCTGTTGGACAGGCCAAGAAAGAGTTCGGCAGGATAAACGATAACCTTTATAACAGCTCGTGGAAGTCCCAGTTCTTCGGCGGACTTATGCAGCCGTTCATGGGCTTCATCGGCAACTTCGGCTATGTTGCGGTCTGCGTCGTCGGCGCGGCGCTCACCATGAGCGGCAGCATCCGCTTCGGAACGATAGTCGCGTTTATAAGCTATGTAAAGCTCTTTACAAATCCGCTTACGCAGATATCCCAGGCGGCCAACAGCCTTATGTCGGCGGGAGCCGCGGGCGAGCGTGTGTTCGGCTTCCTCGGCGAGGAGGAGATGCCGGATGACAGCGACTGCGAAGCCACACTTGACAGCGTAAAAGGCGATGTTGAATTTGACCACGTCAGATTCGGCTACGATGAGGATAAGCCTGTTATCAATGACTTCTCGGCAAATATCTCATCGGGTCAAAAGGTCGCCATCGTCGGATATACCGGCGCCGGTAAGACAACAATGGTCAATCTCCTGATGCGCTTTTACGAGCTATGGAGCGGCGAGATAAGGATCGACGGAGTGCCGATATCGGAGATGAAGAGAAGCGATATACACTCTATGTTCGGTATGGTGCTTCAGGACACATGGCTCTTTGAGGGTACATACCGCGAGAATATCGCCTACGGTAAGAAGGACGTCACCGACGAGCAGATAAGGTCTGCCTGCAAGCTTGTGGGCATGGATCATTTCATAATGACCCTGCCCGACGGGTACGACACCGTCCTGAGCGACCGCAGCAGCCTTTCATCCGGCCAGCGCCAGCTTCTTACCATCGCCCGCGCGATGGTGGAAAACGCCCCGATGATAATCCTCGATGAGGCCACCAGCTCCGTCGATACGCGAACCGAGGCACTTGTTCAGCAGGCGATGGATAGGCTTACAGAGGGCAGAACGTCCTTTGTTATCGCCCACAGGCTCTCCACCATACGCGACGCGGATATGATACTCGTGATGGACAAGGGCGACGTTGTCGAAAGCGGCACGCATGAGGAGCTGCTTGAAGCAGGCGGTCTGTACGCTGAGCTGTACAACAGCCAGTTTGAGAACAAATAACGGAGAATGACATGAAAAAAGTTGCACTGATAACGGGTTCCTCCCGAGGAATAGGCAGGGCTGTCGCGGCAAAGCTTGCCGGCGACGGCTATGCCGTGTGCATAAACTACATAGAAAGGCAGGATAAGGCCGAGGAGCATGTCAAGGCACTGACGGCGGCCGGGTGTGATGCCATGTGTTTTCAGGCCGATGTAGCCGACGCTGATGCTGTCGATGCAATGGTAAAGGCCGTGCGGGAGCGCTTCGGTCACATAAGCCTGCTTGTCAACAACGCGGGCATAGCAAGGCAATGCCTGTTTCAGGACATCAGCCGTGAATACTGGAAGCGTATATTCGATGTGAATCTGAACGGTGCGTTCAACACCATACAGGCGGTGCTGCCGAATATGCTCCATGAGCACTCCGGCTGCATTATAAACACATCCTCTATCTGGGGGCTGCACGGAGCATCGTGTGAGGTCGCCTACTCTGCGACAAAGCACGCGATAGTCGGCCTGACCCGCTCTCTCGCGCAGGAGCTTGCGCCGAGCGGCATAAGGGTAAACTGCGTTGCTCCCGGCGTTATTGACACCGATATGGTTCAGGTGCTCGGCAGCGATACCCTTGCTGAGCTGACTGAGGATACGCCGCTTGGCAGGCTTGGAATGCCGGAGGATATAGCCGCGCTTGTGTCGTTCCTCGCGTCCGACGCAGCGTCGTTTATAACAGGACAGGTCATCACCTCGGACGGCGGGTTTATAAAATGATGTGGGAAACTGAGATAAAATCTCTTGAAGAGAAAATTGCCGGGCTGCTTTCGCAGCGCGAGCGCGTGATCGTCGCTATCGACGGCTGCTGCGCCGCCGGAAAAACCACGCTTACAAAAAGGCTTTCGCAGAGCTTTGACTGCAATGTGTTTCATATGGACGATTTTTTCCTCCGCGCGGAGCAGAGGACGCCCGAGCGCTTCGCGGAAATCGGCGGAAACGTGGATTATGAGCGCTTCCATGATGAGGTGATCATGCCGCTTCTTAAAAACGAGAGCTTTTGCTATCGTCCGTTTGACTGCCGCAAAATGGAGCTGACAGAGCCGGTTTACGCATCTCCCAAGGCGCTGAATATAATCGAGGGAACGTACAGCCTGCATCCCTATAACGCCGCGGCAATAGATTATTCGGTTTTCATGAGCATTGACAGCAATTTGCAGCGAGAGCGCATCTTGATGCGTCCGGCTCAGCTCCACAAAAAATTCTTCGAGCTGTGGATACCCATGGAACAGCGTTATTTTGAAAAGCTAAGAAACGAGCGAAGCTTCGATATGATAATCGAATAAAAAAAACGCAGAGGTAAGACCTCTGCGTTTTTATTATGTATTAAGGATGCGGCTTGTTCTCCCGGTAGGCGGTCATGATGTCCCTGAATATATCGCCGTTGGAAGGCGGGGTCCAGGTTATTGCATTGGCTCCAGCCTCGATGGTTCTCTCAATACTCTCGTCCGTGGGGCCGCCGGTGGCTATGATAGGCACATCCGGGTGCGCCTGTCTTATCTTACGGACGATATCCGGAGTTTCTGCGGCGGCGGAGACATTGAATATGTCCGCACCGGCCGCGAGACGAGCTTTAATATCCGTATCGCTGCGCGCGACCGTCATTACGACCGGGATATCCACCGTATGGCGCACATGCTCCAGCACCTCATTCGACGTCGGCGCATTCAGCACGACGCCCGTCGCACCCTGCATCTCCGCAAACATCGCAAGGTTTATGGCGCGCTGACCCTGAGTCAGCCCGCCGCCGACGCCCGCGAACACCGGTATATCGGCCGCCAGCATTAGCGCCTGCGTGATAACCGGCTGCGGAGTAAACGGATACACCGCAATTATAGCATCCGCGTTGACGTTTCTTATGATGCATAGATCAGTTGAAAACACAAGTGATTTTATTCGCTTTCCGAACACCAGTATACCGCTGGCCTTGTAGATGCACTCGGGCACCCTCAGCGCGAACTTGCGAAGAGTGCCGTCTACCGGAGTCGGCCTTTTCTTTTCCAAAGATACTTCATCATGCATGGCATTCACCCTCCAATATTCTTTTGAAAACCTCCGCGCCTATTAAAAGCACGTCCTCATCAAAGTCAAATTTGCTGCTGTGCAGAGGTTCGCCGCCCCTGCCTCCGTTTATTCCGAGGAACATGAAAAGTCCCTCCACCTCCTGCTGATACTCGGCAAAGTCCTCTGCCGCCATAACAGGCTCCACAAGCACCGTATCGTCCATGGAATCGAGCACCGTGTAGAATTTTTCAACCAGCGATCTCGGGTTCGCGACGAACGGATAGTGGACTATGGTCTCCATCGTTATGTTTGCGCCCGTTGCCAGCTCAAGCCCCTGCAGGAGCGCATGTATCTGGCGCATGAGCTTATCGAAAAGCTCGTTGCTGAACACCCGCAGCGTTCCGCTCATAGCGACCTCATCGGCAATGACATTGTGCGAGGTTCCGCCCTGTATCTTACCGAGGGTCAGCAGGGCGTCCTGATGCGGGTCAACGTCCCGCGTGATTATCGACTGGATCATCGTTATAAGCTCTGCCGCAACGACTATAGCGTCAACGCCCATCTGCGGAGTTGAGGCATGGGCGCTCTTGCCGCGCACCTTGATCTCAAAATCGGTGGTCTGCGCCATAAGATTATCCCAGCGTATGCCGATTTTTCCCTTGGGCACGGTCGGCCAGAGGTGCAGACCGTAAATGCGGTCAACCTCGGGGTTTTTGAGAGCGCCCTCGTTTATCATGCGTCTTGCGCCTGCCCAGCCCTCTTCGCCGGGCTGGAAAATCAGAACCACATTGCAGCTCAGCTTATCCCGGTTATGGGATATCCATTTTGCCAGCAGCAGCAATATCGTCATGTGTCCGTCGTGCCCGCAGCCGTGCATCACTCCCCTGTTGCGAGAACGGAAACGCAGCTTGTTCTCCTCGTGGTTACGCATTCCGTCCATATCCGCGCGAAAGGCAATTGTCTTATCAGCATTATCCGCATAAAACACCGCTTTCAGCCCCGTCTCAGCAAGAGTCTCAAGCTTATCCGGGGCGCATTTTAGAAGCAGGCTCTCGACATATTCATGGGTTTTATGCAGCTCAAAACCGATCTCCGGTATTCTGTGAAGATCCCGGCGTATTTTTGTGCATTCATCCTTCATATTCAGCATTTCTCTACTAAGCTGCATTGTTCTTCTCCCTGCTCATTAGTTTTTTATGATTACGGCGCTTCCGTCGTACTCTATGCGTGCAGCGCCTTTTAGCTTATAAAGCTTATACGCGATATATACATCTCCCGCGGCTCCGGCAAGGTTGATTATCTGTATTATGTAAATCTGCCAGAAGAACCTTACGGGAAGTATAAACATCAAAATCAGCAGCACCGCTCCAAGCAGCAGCACCGGTACGAAGCTTATCTTCAGGTACTCCTTAAACGTAAGGCTGCGGTTCGGCACGGCAGAGGCAAGGGGCTTATCAGGAAGCTTTACCGCCTTTTCGCCGCTAATTTTTTCGATTGCAGCAGCGCGTATATACTCATACGCAAAGAAATATGCTGCGGCACAGATAAGCAGCAGAACAAATCGGAGCAGAAGCATGCCCATCCCCGCAGTGTTATAGATAAGCGTAACAGGAGCGTAAATGCAGCCGAGCAGCGCAAGCACGACCGCCGCCGCTAAAGCCGTTCCGTTAAGACGCAGCCATTGCTGTCTATCCGATTTTGGGTCAATTATCTCTTTATTATTTTTTTCACCGGACATCTGCTCACCTCATTTCCGGCAGCGGTATGCTCTTATCGAGCAGCACCTTGCCGAAGCACATAAGAGTCAAGCCGGAGGATGCCTTGATCTCAACATCCGCGTCGGCTCGGTTCCTGTTTGCCGAGAAAAGGTACACATTTCCCGCGTAGTCCTGGCAATACTGCTTGCACTTCATATCGCCGTCGACGAAAAACAGTCCCACATCGCCGTCGTGGATTATCTCGCCGCGCTTGCATAGGACGATGCTGCCGTCATCAATGTACGGCTCCATACTGTCGCCGTCAATGCGCACCGCAAAGTCGGCGGCACTGCCGCTGCTGACGGCATAGTCCTCGTAGTCATCGCCCAGCGCGGGAGATGCGTAGCCGGCCGCCGCCGGCGTACTGTAGAGCGGAATTATTCTTGTATCCTCGCTCTGCTCGGTATCCTCACGCATATCGATGCTTTCAAGCTCGTGGTCAATAATGATATCCACAAGCTTTTTGCTGTGGTCTGCAAGGCGCCTGTACTTCCCTATAAGCTGCCACTCGCGCAGATCAGGCATATTCGGCAGCGGTGTATCGCACATGCGCTCCACCGGCACATCCAGCTCCGCGCATATGTGCATCATCAGGTCAAAGTCCACCTTCTGATTGTCGCGCTTTACCATGCTGTAAAGCGTTTGCGACGGAACATTCAGCCTGCGCGCAAGCTCGCTTATGCTGATGCCCTGCTCGGAAAGTATCTTCTTTAAAGTTGAACCTCTCATGACGCCACCTCCACATTTATATATGAAGCATATCATTATATGCCGATTATGTCAAGGAATACATAAAACTCATCAAATTATGTATATGCGGATTTGACATATGGCGAGTCAAGGTATATTATAAACATATGAATAAATGTTCATACGTTGGAGGAAATTCTATGGATGATTTCACCTGTGCCGAAACCGTGACACACGAGCAGGTCATTCAGGACGTTGACCGCAGGATGCCTGACGACGCCGTGCTGTGCGAGCTTTCGGAGTTTTTCCGCGTGTTCGGCGACTCGACGAGGATACGCATACTCTATGCCCTCTCGAGGTCGGAGATGTGCGTATGCGACCTGTCCAAGCTGCTTGGCGCTTCCCAGTCGGCGATATCGCATCAGCTTCAGATACTGCGCTCGAGCAGGCTTGTGAAATACCGGCGCGAGGGCAAAACCGTCTTTTATTCGCTCGACGACGAGCACATTTTTTCGATAATAAACATCGGTCTTGAGCATTTGGAGGAGTAATTATGCACAACCATCACGAAGACGATCACTGCTGCGGTCATGATCACGGCCACAGCGATATAAAAAAAGATGTTCTGCTCATAGCAATATCCGCCGTTGCGCTTATCGCGGTATGGATAGTAACCGCTAAAGTCTTGGGCATGAAGCCGTGGCTTGTCACAGTGCTTTTCCTCGTGCCGTACCTCATAGTGGGCTTTGACACGATAAAGGACGCCGCCGCGAAGCTGATTCGGGGCAAGCTGCTCGAGGAGGATTTCCTCATGGTGATAGCCTCGGTCGGCGCACTGTGCATCGGAGAATACCCCGAGGCCGTTGCCGTTATGCTGTTTTACCGCGTGGGCGAGTGCTTTGAGCACTATGCCGTAGGCAAAAGCCGCCGCTCCATCGCCGAGCTTATGGATATCCGACCCGATTACGCCTGTGTTGAAGTTGACGGCGAACTAAGGCATATTGACCCGGAGAAGGTCAGGATCGGCACCATCATAACCGTAAGCCCCGGCGAGCGTATACCCCTTGACGGTATTATCATGGACGGCGGCAGTACCGTTGATACCTCCGCGCTCACGGGCGAATCCATGCCGCGTGAGGTTGCCGTCGGGCAGTTTGTAAACTCCGGTTATATCAATCTCACCGGCGTTATAAGAGTTCGGGTCACAAGCTCGTTCCGGGACTCCACGGTCTCGAAGGTTCTTGAGCTTGTTGAGCATTCGGCCTCGCGCAAGTCTAAGCAGGAGGCGCTCATCACCCGCTTTGCAAGGGTATACACGCCCGTAGTTGTCGGTCTTGCCGTGGCGCTGCTTATCATTCCCTCCGTCATCACGGGAGAGTGGTCTGAGTGGCTGCGCCGCGCGCTCGTATTCCTCGTCGTATCCTGCCCCTGCGCGCTCGTGGTATCGGTGCCCCTGTCCTTCTTCGGCGGACTCGGCGGTGCGTCCCGCCGCGGCATTCTCATAAAGGGCTCCAACTACCTTGAGGCGCTCGCAAAAGCCTCCACCGTTGTCATGGACAAAACCGGCACCGTCACAGAGGGCAGCTTTTCGGTTACGGGCGCTGAGCCTGTTGGCATCAGCAGCGCAGACCTCATTACGCTCGCAGCGGCAGCCGAGAGCTACTCAAACCACCCCATAGCCTATTCTCTCCGCCGCGCCTGCCAGCAGATGCCCGACAGCGAGCTCATCACCGATGTGCGCGAAATTCCCGGCCGAGGGATTCAGGCAAATGTCTGCGGGAAAAAGGTGCTCGTTGGAAACTCCGCGCTTATGGTGTCAAACGGCATAAAGCCGCGCAAGGCGGAAAGCCACAGCTCCGTTGTTCATGTTGCGGCTGACGGTATCTACGCGGGCTATATAATCATCGACGACCGCATAAAGGACGGCGCGAAGGATGCCGTTCGGGAGCTTTACGAGCTTGGCGTTGAAAAAACCGTCATGCTCACGGGCGATGCCGATGCTACAGGCCGCGCCGTTGCGGAAGCGCTCGGCGTGAACGACGTCATGACCGAGCTTATGCCCGGCGACAAGGTCACCGCCGTGGAGGAGCTGCTGCGCGAAAAGCACACCGGCACGCTGGTATTCGTCGGCGACGGAGTAAACGACGCACCCGTGCTCGCCCGCTCCGACGTGGGCGTGGCAATGGGCGTTCTCGGCTCCGATTCCGCAATCGAGGCCGCCGACATAGTGCTTATGGACGACGATATACGCAAGCTGCCCCTGGCGCTTAGAATATGCAAGCGCACTGTAAGTATAGCAAAACAAAATATATGGTTTTCATTGGCCGTGAAATTTGTTATAATGCTTCTGGGCGCTTTAGGTGTTGTCGGCATGGGCGTTGCCGTGTTCGGCGATGTTGGCGTGCTTATTCTTGCGATACTCAATGCCTCGAGAGCCCTTATCACTGAATAAGCGGCGGTATTTTATGAACACCTATGATTTTGACAAGACCATTTTTTATCCCGACTCCTCCGTCACCTTCGTCAAGTGGTATATGAGGCGTCACCAGTTCGTTTTCCTGTGCTGGCTTCCGCGGACTCTGTTCTTTGCACTGCTGTACATACTGAAGCTTGTGGACACAAAAAAGCTCAAGGAAAATATCTTCCGCTTTGTGCGAAAGGTGCCGAATATCGACGCTGTGCTTAAAGAGTATTGGGATGAGCACGAGTCGTGGATGTCGCCGTGGTACCTCAAGCAGCGGCGGGACGATGATCTTGTCATCTCCGCCTCGCCCGAATTTGTGGTAAAGCCCATGACCGACAGGTTGGGAATATCTCTCATCGCAACGCCGATGGATAAGAAAACCGGCAAGATAATGGGCGCAAACTGCCGAGGCGAGGAAAAGGTCCGCAGATTTTTTGATGCCTTTCCCGACGGAAAAACCGAGTCGTTTTACTCCGACTCCTTCGCCGACACCCCCATGGCAAGGATAGCCGACAAAGCGTATCTCATTGTGGATAAAGGCCAGACGCCTGTTCCATGGCCGGAAGATAAATTGTAAAGTTAAAGCGCTCCACTTGCTGTGCAAATGGAGCGCATATTTTATGTTAGTTATCTAAGCCCGCGGGTTTTAATATAGTCCATAATTACCTTGACTGTGCCCTCAACGCCGAGGCGTGAGCTGTTTATGCAAAGGTCGTAGTTCTGAGCATCGCCCCAGACCTGGTCGCTGTAATATCTGTAGAAGCTTGCGCGATCCTTATCGACTTCCTTTATCTTTCTGCGCGCGGCCGCCTCGTCAAGCCCCTGACGGCGGGCAAGGCACTTCAGGCGCTCGTCCATATCGCCCAAAATGAACACGCTGACAAGCTGATCCCTATACTCTCTGAGTATGTAATCGGCACAGCGGCCGACGAAAATACAGTCGCCCTTGGAAGCTATCTCACGCATTGCGTCAAACTGAGCCGCCGCAACGTGCATATTGATGCGGTAGGTCTCGCCAATGCCGTAGCCGCCCGACTGGAGCATAAATGTTGACATACGCTTTTCGTCATAAGCGCTTATGAGGTCGCGGCTGAGGTCTGAGTGCTTTGCCGCCTCGTCAACGATTTCCTTGTCATAGCATTTTATTCCGAGCTCCTTTGCCAAAAGCCGAGCTATTTCTCTGCCGCTTGAGCCGTGCTGTCTGCCAATGGATATAATCATAATAGTCCTCCGTATCCGGCATCTCGCCATCATGCTTCTTTTTATAATTATACAATGGCGCAGCGTAAAATTCAATGCATGAGAAAAATTTTTAATCATAGGCTTGTAGCACGGGGATGGCAGGCGCTGCTCCGGCAAAATTCCAAGCCGCACTTCCCGGCCGCGCTATGATTAAACGAAAACGTCTTATTGTGAATACTGCAATGCTGACAGGCTCGTCGATTGTGATGAGCCTCATTTCCATGTCCTTTCAGGTGTGGCTTGCCGGGCGCATCGGCTCGGCGGGGATAGGGCTTTATCAGCTCGTCGTATCCGTATCCTTTCTGTGCACCACCTTCGCCATATCCGGAATACGCTTCGCCGCAACAAGGCTCGTTTCCGAGGAGATAGGCCACGAGCGCGGCTGGGGCATCACCGCCGCCATGCGCCGCTGCTTTGCATACAGCCTGCTGTTCGGCACGGCGGCAATGCTCATTCTGCACCGCTGCGCAGAGCCTATAGGCTTTCTCTGGATAGGCGACGCGAGGACGGTGCAGTCGCTCAGGATCATGGCATACGCAATGCCGATGGTCTCGCTCAGCTCCGTCATGAGCGGCTATTTTACCGCCTGCGGCAGAGTGTGGAAGCCCACGCTCGTGCATATTTTTGAGCAGCTTCTGACCATCGGTCTGGTCGCGTTTTTCCTCATGCACTCACCCTCGGGCGATATTGAAAAAAACTGCTCCGCCGTCATGCTCGGAACAGTCTGCGGCGACGCGGTGTCGCTTCTCATGATGCTGATTTTTTATCTCACCGATCGCAGCGCGCATAAAGCTCCCGCCGGCCAGAGCATTCGCCTTACCTCGCGAATGCTCAAGATCGCGCTGCCCCTCGCCGTCTCCGCTTACGCCCGCTCGGCGCTCTCGACGCTCGAGCATCTGCTCGTACCGCGAGGGCTTAAAGCCGCAGGCTTTTCCGCCGACAGGGCGCTGTCCGGCTACGGCGTAATTCAGGGCATGGTCATGCCCATACTCTCCTTCCCCGCCTGCTTTCTCATGGCGATTGCCGAGCTTATCATCCCGGAGCTTACCGAGGCGCAGGTTCAGGGACGGCACGACGAGATATCAAAAACGGTCGGGAGCCTGTTAAAAAAGGGCTTCGGCTATTCGCTCGCCGTCGCCCTTTTGATATTCATTTTTGCAGATAGGCTCGGCATCGCGGTCTATTCCTCGCCGGACGCTGGACATTTTCTGCGGCTTTTGGCGCCGCTGATCCCCGTGATGTACACCGACATGGTGTGCGACGGCTGCCTGAAGGGTTTAGGTCAGCAGCTATGGAGCATGGGCATAAACATTCTCGACGCCCTGCTCGGCGTACTTCTCGTATGGAAGCTGCTGCCCGCCTACGCGCTCTCGGGCTACATTGCCATCATATATTTCAACGAGTGCCTGAATTTCGGTCTGAGTATATTCAGATTAAGCCGAGTAGTAAAATTTAAAGTACTCCGGCGATGACAAGGAACAGCAGCACGAAGGTCACGAGCACCATCAGCGCAAACAGAGTATAGCCTGCGTTGAACTTTTTCTTACCGCCGCTCTGAGACGGCTCTACAAGCTTTGCCTTGCGCAGAGCGCTGACAATGGGTGCGTAAATAAGCAGCGTCAGACCGGCGTTTATGCCGCCCTTGACGAGGTTAAACGGCAGGAACACGGGAACCAGCATCGCTGCGACCTGCTCCCTGGGAACGCCCATATAGAACGGAGTTACGATGTAGTTCCAGATAACCATGCATATTACCATGACGACAGTTCCGATGGCAAGGCCGAGGACGGCGCCGTTATGGGTGTGGCGCTTTCTGTATACCACGGCGGCGGGAATGGCGAAGGCACAGGTGGATATGACGTTCATGAGAAATCCGTAAGGTCCCGTTGTGCTGACAGTTATCATCTCGATGAAAGAGACGATCAGCGAGATAAAGAAGCTCGCCATGGGCCCGAGTATGAAGCCCGCTATGACGACTATCGCGTCCTTGGGGTCATAACTCAGGAAACCTGCGATCTTTGGCACGAAATCACCCAGCAGCATGGCGATGTAAGAGATCGCGCAGAACATCGCCACCATTGCGATATACCGTACCGACATTTTTTGCTTTGACATTGTTTTTACCTCCGAAATAAAAAATCACCCGAAAGAAAATATCTTTCAGGCGCCGCAAAATATAAGCGAACATCTTCTTCCATCCAGACTATACTGTCGGTTCCGGAGTTACACCGGATCATGCCTTTCGGCTCGCGGACTTTACCGCCGGTCGGGAAATTCACCCTGCCCTGAAGATATTTCATTATTCGGTTTGGCTACATTATAGCGCTATTTTTTCAAATGTCAATAGTCCTTTGACATTTATCCTCATGCGGCATATAATTACAGCAAGAGGTGACGCATGATGGAATTCGGCAAGAGCTGCTGCTTTACCGGGCACAGACCTGCAAAGCTGCCATGGAAATATGATGAACGCGACCCAAGGTGCATTGAGTTTAAGGACAGGCTCAGCTCCGTTATCGGGGCGGTATATGACTCCGGCATAAGCCATTTCATATGCGGCATGGCTCTCGGCTGCGATTTTTACTGCGCCGAGGCGGTCATAGCTCTGAAAGAGCAGCACGACGACGTCACCCTCGAAGCGGCGATACCGTACATCGGTCAGGCCGATAACTGGGGCTATAATAATAAGCGCCGATACGAGCACATACTCTCGCGCTGCGACAAAAAGACGGTTATTCAGGAGCAATACTCCCCGTCCTGCATGATGCGGCGCAACCGCTACATGGTCGATAACTCAAGCGTGCTTATCGCCTGCTACGACGGTAAGTCTGGCGGCACATGGAACACCATACGCTACGCAATGGAGCGCGACGTCGAGCTTATACAACTGCCAACAGAATAAGCATAAGACGAGTATACGAACCAGTTTTTAAGCGGATATTGTCGGCACAGGCTGCGTTTCGCTCAATCATAAAAATTGGAGATACAGAGATGAACCGTACCAAAAATCTTTTGTTTTTTATATTATCAATGGTCATTTTCGGCACAAACGGCCTGATCGTTGCAAATATTTCGCTCGGCAGCGCCGAGATCGTGCTCATGAGGACGTTTCTCGGTTCGCTTTTTCTGCTCGTGATCGTTCTTGCAAAGCGCAGCTTCAGCTTCGCGGATCTGAAATCCGACCTTGTCCCCGCAACGATAGGCGGAGCCGCGCTGGGGCTTAACTGGGTGCTGCTGTTCACGGCCTACCGCAGCGCTGGCGTCGCCCTGTCAACGCTCACATATTACTGCGGCCCTATTATCGTCCTCGCCCTCTCCCCTGTTCTTTTCAAGGAAAAGCTCACTTGGAACAAGCTGCTTGCGATAGCGGCCGTGGCCGTGGGCATGTTCTGCATAAGCGGTAACATCGACCCCGGCTCCGATGTGCAGACAGGGCTTTTGTGCGGCGGCGGAGCCGCTTTGCTGTATGCCTCGCTTATCGTTGCTAACAAGCGCGTCAAGCGGCTTGCGGGGCTAAACTGCGCCATGTATGAGCTTATCGTCGCGTTTTTCGTGGTGCTTATATATCTTATCGTCACAAATGTGCCCCTTCCCGTTATACCCGCAGTCGGAGATATTCTCTGGGTACTTCTGATAGGACTTGTCAACACAGGGCTTGCGTACTATCTCTACTTTTCATCTTTGCAACAGCTTCCCGGACAGACAATTGCGCTCGTATGCTATATTGACCCGCTCACGGCACTCCTTGTCTCAGCCGCATTCCTTGGTGAGAAAATGCTCGTTGTACAGATCGTGGGCGCGGTGCTGATTTTAGGCGGTGCCTGCCTCGGTGAACTGAAATTCAAAAAGAGCAGAAATAATTTAAATTGATACGAAAAACAGCGTACCAAACATGGTACGCTGTTTTTAATTCATGAACTTTCATTTGCATCCGGCAAAGACGTAAACGGTAAATTTGCGATGATCGCATCGTAGGCTTCCTTTTTTTCCGCATTGCCCTTTGCTGACGCAAACTTCTTCGCATATTTTATAATGTCTTCATTTTTCTCAATATTTTCATAAAAATCGCAGAAAGCGCATAGAGCTCGATACTCCTCGTTGGATTCATTATACCACTCCGGGCGCTCCTCATCGTCGAGCATGCCGAGCATAGCGGCTCTGTAATCATCCCACGTTCTGTCGGATAAGTCGAAGATTCTAAGCGGCAAATTCTTTTCTTTTAGCAGCTCAAGAACTGATGCGCATTTGACTTTAATATTTTCCATTGCCTTTTCGGGATCATCAAATGTGCGGTACAGATCATACGATTTTCCGTCTATTACGACACACTTGGATACGGATATTTCACCGACATCCTTAAGTGTCTCCGGCGTATCGTTCACTGCCTGCCTATTTTCAACAGTTATTGATTCTGGAATATCCTTGTCCAGAATATCCTGCTCAGGCGTGCATGCAGCAAGAGATAAAAGCATTGTTGCGCATATGACAGTACTAATTAGACTTCTTTGCATGATCGTCGCCTCCATGATAATAGTTTAACATGTATATTTGGCAAAAACAAGCACTTATTACTTGCTTTTTCTTTATCCAGTCAAAATCAGGCAGCAAAAACCGTCACCCGATAAGGTGACGGTTTGTATTTAATCATTTATTACCTCAAGCCCCTGCATATAGCGGCGCATCATGTCAAAAACATAGTTGCCGGAGACACGGCGGATATAGCTGCGCGTCCTGCGGTCGCCGACATGAAGCTCGCGCACGAAGGTGCCGTCTGCCGTGGCAAGCGCCACGAACACCGTGCCGACCTCGTGTACGCCGTCGCCGTCGGGTCCGGCAAGTCCCGTCACGCCGACGCCCATGTCAGTTCCGATAAGCTCTCGCACCCGCTCGGCCATCTCCTTTGCCACCTCGAAGCTCACAGCGCCCTTTTCCTCAATGAGCGCGGGGTCTATGCCGAGAAGCTTTGATTTCGCGCCGTTTGTGTAGGTCGTTACTCCGCCGAGGAAAAATTCGCTCGCGCCGGGCATATCCGTAAATCGCTTGGCAAGCTCGCCGCCTGTGCAGCTCTCAGCGGCGGAAAAGGTCATATTTTTCTCTTTAAGAAGCTGCATGACGCGCTCCTCAACGCACTCAATATCAATGCCGAACACAACATCGCCAAGCACAGAGCAGACGTGCTCGATGACCGGCTGCATCATTTTTTCCGCCTCTTCAACGCTGCCGGCCTTTGCCGTTATCTGGAGCAGGCAGTCGCTTTCCTTTGCGTACGGCGCCATGGTCGGGTTTGTCATGGCGTTCATCTCATCTCGGAAGAGCTGGTCGATAGCACTTTCCGACTGCCCGAAGATGTGCACCGCGTGGGACACGATCTGCTCGTCGGACAGAGAGCGCAGGTACGGCATCGCGCAGGTTCTGAACATGGCGTTGCACTCCTTCGGAGGGCCGGGCATCATGATAACGATAGTTCCGTCCTTTTCAAAGGCGCAGCCGGGGGCAGTGCCCCAGTCGTTGTGGAAAACAGTGCAGCCGACGGGCAGCATCGCCTGCTGGAGATTGTTCTCCGTCATCTCCTTGCTGTAGCCGCGATTGGTGAGGTAATCGTAAAGGCATTCCCTCTCGTGATCGTTCATTTCCAGCTCAAGACCGAAGGAGCGCGCCAGGGTCTGCTTTGTCAGATCATCGCAGGTCGGGCCGAGGCCGCCCGTTGAGATGATTATATCCGCACGGCCTTTCGCTATCTCAATGCAGTCGGAAAGCCGCTGGGGATTATCGCCCACCACAGTGTGGTATTTTACATTTATACCGATCTCCGACAGCATAAGCGATATATCCTGCGCATCGGTATTCGTTGTGTGTCCTAAGAGTATCTCCGTTCCGACCGAGAGTATCTCCGCATTATATACCTTGCTCATTTTCCTACTTTGATCCTTTCTATACCCTCGACAGCCTCGTTTACAAGGCCGTCAATATCCAGAACCGATTCAAGCGCCGCAACCTCATAAACCTTGGGCTTTGTCTTGGGGTGCTTCGGCGTGAACACGGTGCAGCAGTCCTCATACGGCAGGATCGACGTATCAAAGGTGCCAATCTTGCGCGCAAGCCGCACTATCTCCTCCTTGTCCATACCGATAAGCGGCTGCAAAACCGGAAGATCCGTCACCGCCTGAGTTGAGGCCATCGCCTCCATGGTCTGGCTTGCGACCTGACCGAGGTTTTCGCCCGTGACTATGGCTTTTGCGCCGTTTGCGGCGGCTATACGCTGGGCGATACGCATCATGAATCTGCGCATGATAAGCGTGAAGTACTCCTCCGGGCACTTATCGCGTATCTCCTCCTGAATGTGGGTAAACGGCACTACCTCGATAGTCATCGCGCCGCAGTAGTCGGTCAGCAGCTCGGCAAGCTCGACGACCTTTTGCTTTGCCTGCTCCGAGGTGTACGGGAAGGAGAAAAAGTGCACCGGGATAAGGCGCACGCCCCGCTTTGCTATCATGTATGTCGATACCGGGCTGTCGATACCGCCGGACAGCAGCGTCACCGCAATGCCGTTGCAGCCGACAGGCATGCCACCGGCTCCTGGTGTCGGCGCGGCGTGAACATAGGCCGCAAGGTCGCGTATCTCAACGTGTACCGTCAGCTCCGGCTCGTGGACATCGACGGTGCAGTCGGGATATGCCTCCGCCAGCTCGCCGCCGACGAATTGTGCAAGCTCGATGCTGTTTAGCGGGAAGCGCTTATCGCTGCGCTTGCACTCGACCTTGAAGCTTTTCGCGCTCAGCATATCGTCCCTGAGATAGCTTATTGCAAGCTCCGCTATCTTCTGTGCATCCTTTTCGCAGCTTGCAGCGCGGTTTACATACACAACGCCGAACACCTTTGTCATCGCCTCAAATGCCGCGTCGATGTCGCCTGTCTCGTCAAGCGCCTCGATATACACCGTTGACTGCATAAGGTAGGTTTTGAAATTGCCGATGCGCTCAAGGCGGCGCTTTATGTTGCTCATGAGCTTTTGCTCAAACGAGCGGCGGTTTAAGCCTTTGAGCACGATCTCGCCGAGCTTTAGAAGAATAATATTGTTCGTCATATGTTTTCTCCAAAAATTCAATTATCAGTGTGAAATAAAATTATAACACCGTTTTGCCGTGAACGCAACAAATCCGCAGACCGATAGCCTGCGGACGCCTTATTTTTTGGCTCACAACACTTATATTATACAAACCTTAAAGAGCATTGTCAACATTCCAAAAGGCCGTTATTACCAATTTCGGAAGGCTGTACAAATTTTGCTCTTTAAATTCGTAAAGTTTAATTATTGCAAAGCGCCCTTCGCCGTGCTATCATATAGTCAAGAAAGGGTGATACCGATGTACATGTAAGAAGCCCTCACAGCTCGGAGATGCTCCGATGATGAGGGGACGGCGCCTAAGTCAAAATAGCAGGAGAACAGGAACACCAAGCTCATCCCGCGTTGGGAAATGTAGGTTTACTCAAGTGTGTTGATTTTAAGTTCCGTTGGCAGGAGGCGTCAATTCCGCAGAAAGAGAGGTAACCAATGATGTTAGATACTAAGAATTCAGAGAAATGACCCTTGACTGCTTTGAAAACGGTGTAAAGAAACCGCGCAGTCAAGGGTCATTTCGCTTTTATATGTGTTTTTGCGGCGCCATAGGGCGCTGTTTTTTTATTGTTCCCTGAAATCGTAGGTTCGGTACTGTATCGCCTCGGCTATGTGCTCGGCGCTGATATCCTCCTCGCCCTCAAGGTCGGCTATAGTTCGGGCAACGCGCAGGATGCGGTCGTAGCTTCTGGCGGTCAGACCCATGCTGTCAAACGCCTGACGCATCAGCTCCTCGCAGTCGTCCGTCAGGAGACAGTATGTATTGAGCGCTTTGGTGTCCATGCCAGCGTTGCTCGTGATGCCCGTTCCGGCAAAGCGCTCCTGCTGGCGCGTCCTTGCCTTGTTTACGCGCTTTTTTATCTCGGCCGAGCTCTCGGACGGAGCGCGGTTTTTAAGCTCCTCATATTCAAGAGCCGGAGCCTCGACAATAATATCTATCCTGTCGAGCAGCGGGCCGGATATGCGGCTGTGATATGCGCGGATCTCGTTTGCCGAGCAGCGGCAGCGTCCCGACGGATGGCCGTACCATCCGCATTTGCACGGATTCATCGCGCATACCAGCATGAAGCTTGACGGGAATGTCTCGCTTCCGGCAACGCGCGATACCGTCACCTCGCCGTCCTCTATCGGCTGACGCAGAACCTCTAAAACGTCCTTGCGGAATTCCGGAAGCTCATCCAAAAACAGCACGCCGTTATGCGCAAGACTTATCTCGCCCGGACGCGGTATCGTGCCTCCGCCCGACAGCGCCGTCGGTGAAACGGTGTGGTGCGGGGCCCGGAACGGCCTTGTCGCGATGATGGGGTTATGCTTCCCTGTAAGTCCGGCGACAGAATATATCTCCGTCGAGCGCAGCATTTCTTCCTTCGTCATATCCGGAAGGATACCCGGCAGGCGCTTGCTCATCATGCTTTTGCCCGCGCCCGGAGGCCCGACCATAAGGATATTGTGTCCGCCAGCGGCGGCAATCTCCATTGCGCGCTTGACATTCTCCTGACCCTTTACGTCGGAAAAATCGGGGTAGCGCATATCCTCAGCGCTCAGCTCCGGCGCTTCCATGGGCTTTAATAGAAACTCGCCGCGCAGATGCGCTATCAGCTCGGAGATGTTTGCCACGGGATAGACGGCAACACCGTCGGCATATGCCGCCTCAAGAGCGTTGTCCGCCGGGACGAAAAGCTCGCTTATTCCCTCGCGGGCGGCGGCTACCGCCATGGGCAGCGCACCGTATACCGGGCGAAGCTCGCCGTTTAGCGACAGCTCGCCGAAAAATGCCATGTGCCGCTTGGGCTGCTTTATTGTGCCTGTCGCCGCGAGGATGCCAAGCATTATCGGAAGATCGTACACTGTGCCGGCTTTCTTTGTATCGGCAGGCGCAAGATTGACGGTAACGCGGCTGACGGGGAATCTGAAGCCGTTTGATTTTATTGCAGCACGAACCCTCTCCCGCGCTTCCTTTACCGCCGTGTCCGGCAGACCGACGATATCGAAGCTCACAAGGCCGTTGGATACGAACACCTCGACCGAAACGCCGTAGCCGCCGATACCTTTAACGCCGAGGGAGTTTATTGTAGCTAACATCAAAAATCACCCGCCTTGAGTGGTTTTTATTCTTCCTCCGGGCAGTTTATCGCAATGTGCAGCTCGTCAAGCTGCTTCTGCTCAACGGCGGAGGGCGCGCCCATCATGATATCCTGGGCATTCTTGTTCATCGGGAAGGGTATGATCTCGCGGATGGAATCCTCACCGGCAAGCAGCATGACCATACGGTCAACGCCCGGTGCGATGCCCGCGTGAGGAGGTGCGCCGTAGCAAAACGCGTTGTACATGGCGGGGAACTTGGCCTTGACATCGTCCTCGCCGAGGCGAACCATCTCAAATGCTTTTATCATTATCTCGGGATCATGGTTACGAACAGCGCCGGAGGAAAGCTCAACGCCGTTGCAGACCAGATCGTACTGATACGCAGTAATTGTAAGCGGGTCTATCTCGCCGCGTTCGGCCTTTTCAAGAACCTCAAGTCCGCCGTTGGGCATTGAGAACGGGTTGTGGCAGAACTCAAGCTCGCCGGACTCCTCGCCTATCTCGTACATGGGGAAATCAACTATCCAGCAGAACTCATAGCGCTCTTTATCCATATGTCCCGGAACCGCGTTGCCGAGCATCTTGCGCATGACGCCTGCGGTTTTCTGAGCTGCGGTCTTTTTGCCCGCCGTAACGCCGACAAGGCAGCCGGGCTTGAGCGAGAGGGCATCGACAATAGCGTCTTTCCTGTCCTGAAGGAACTTCGCAACGCCGCCTGCAAGCTCGCCCTTTTCATCGACCTTGAACCAGTAGGGCTTCGCGCCGGCCTGAACCTCAACATCGGCGCAGAGCTTATCTATCTGCTTGCGCGTCAGCTCGCAGCCGCTTACGACGATAGCTTTGACGGTATTGCCCTCGGCAAAGGGAGGAAATTCCGTACCCTGGACAAGCTCGGTTATGTCCTCGACTACAAGGTCAATGCGCAGATCCGGCTTATCCGAGCCGTACTTTTCCATTGATTCCTCATATCCGATGCGAACAAACGGCGCCTCGCTTGCTATGTCATATGTACCGTATTTTGCGAAAATGGGAGGCAGAACATCCTCGATTACCGCGAAAACGTCCTCCTGGCAGGCGAAGGACATCTCCATATCGAGCTGATAAAACTCGCCGGGAGAGCGGTCGCCGCGCGCGTCCTCGTCTCTGAAGCAGGGCGCTATCTGGAAATAGCGGTCAAAGCCCGAGGTCATGAGAAGCTGCTTAAACTGCTGCGGCGCCTGCGGAAGCGCGTAGAACTTGCCGGGGTGTTTTCTCGCGGGGACGAGGTAGTCCCTCGCGCCCTCGGGTGAGGAGGCAGTAAGTATCGGGGTCGTTATCTCAAGGAAGCCGTGCTCGGTCATTGCATTGCGCAGAGCCGCGACCACGTTGCAGCGGAGAATTATATTCTGCTTTACGGCGGGGTTGCGCAGGTCGAGATAGCGATATTTAAGGCGCGTTGTCTCATCGGCCTCGCGGCTGCGGTTTATCTCAAACGGCAGCTCGTTATGGCGGCAGCGGCCGAGAACCTCTATCTTCTCGGGCACGACCTCGATATCGCCGGTGGCCTGTTTGGGATTTTTGCTGTCGCGCTCGCGAACCGTGCCCTCGACGGAGATGACGCTCTCCTTATTGACGCTCTTGACGGCTTTCATCATGTCCTCGGTCTCAACGACCACCTGAGTGGTGCCGTAGAAGTCGCGGATGACGACGAATGCGAAATTCTGTCCGACCTCACGGACATTTTCCATCCAGCCTACTATTTTTACCTTTTCTCCGACATTTTCAATGCGGAGTTCGTTACATGTATGTGTGCGGGACTGTGTCATGTCAATTGCCTCCATTATTCCTTGATGACCGCCGCAAGTGCGCGCTCATCCATATTTTTCTTAATAAACTCCGCCGCAGCCGCAGGAGAGAGCTTCTGCTGCCGGCCGCTTAGCATATCCTTCACGGCGACCACGCCCTCGGCTATCTCGTCCTCGCCTATGAGCACGACATAGGGTATTGAGAGCTTATCGGCATAGCTCATTTTTGCCTTGAATTTTTTCTTCTCGCAGTAAAGCTGGGTGCGCACACCGGCGTCGCGTAAAACCGTTGCCGCCGAGATCGCGCTGCCAAGCTCCTCCGTCATCGGGATAACCAGCGCATCCGCCGGAGCGGACACCGTTTCATCCGACAGCATTCCCTGCTCATTGAGAACATAGAAAAGCCGCGTAAGGCCAATCGAGATACCGACGCCGGGCAAGACCTTATCGGTATAATATCCTGCAAGGTCGTCATACCTGCCGCCGGAGCATATGGAGCCTATCTCCGGATGCTCTGTCATCTCGGTCTCGTAAACGGTACCGGTATAGTAATCCAAGCCTCTCGCTATGGACAGGTCAACGACAAAATTCTCCTCCGGAACTCCGAAGTCGGACAGATATTTTATTACCGTCCGTATCTCCTCAAGTCCCTCGTCGAACAGCTCGTCCATGCCGCGGTAGCGCTCAAGTCCCGCAAGCACCTCGGCGTTCGTTCCGGATATCGCCATGAAATCCATAACGTCGTCGGCCTTGTGGGAGAACATGTGCAGCTCGTCCATCAGGAGCCTGCGCACCTCAATAGGGCCGATCTTATCGAGCTTATCGACACAACGCATGATATCCGCCGCTTTTTCGGACATACCGGCAAGGCGGTAAAAGCCGTTGAGCAGCTTGCGGTTATTGACCTTTATCTTGAACTTTTTAAGGCCGAGCTCACTGAAGGTGCGATAGATTATCGCGGGGATCTCCGCCTCGTTTATAATGTCAAGCTTGCCGTCGCCGATGATATCGATATCCGCCTGATAAAACTCGCGGAAGCGGCCGCGCTGGGCGCGCTCGCCACGGTAGACCTTGCCGATCTGATAGCGCCGGAAAGGAAAGCTGAGATTTGAGTAATTTGCGGCGACATATTTAGCGAGAGGCACCGTCAGGTCAAAGCGCAGGGCAAGGTCGCTGTCGCCCTTGCTGAATCTGTATATCTGCTTCTCGGTCTCGCCTCCACCCTTGGCAAGAAGCACCTCCGCAGACTCGATCACCGGCGTGTCAAGCGGCGTGAAGCCATAGACCGAATAGCTCCTTCTCAGGGTCTCCATCATTTTTTCCATTTTGATCTGGGCTGCCGGAAGCAGCTCCATAAAGCCCGACAGTGTTCGGGGTGCAACCTTTGCCATATATTCTGTTTCCTTTCAAAAAAACGACTTAAATGCTGTTACCACGAAAGGCGATAACAGCATTTTAATTTCATTAAACTAAGCGGAATTATTTCCGCTTGGGATTTACGATATTTCGCCAGTCAAGGTCACCGCGGCGCAGTCCCTGAACAAGCACCTCCGCCGTCGCGGCGTTGGTCGCAAACGGTATCTGATACTGATCGCACAGGCGCTCGATCTTATTAATATCGTCAAAGCCGTTCGGATTTGACGGGTCGCAGAAAAACAGCACTAAGTCGATCTCGTTATACGCTATCCTTGCGCCTATCTGCTGAGCGCCGCCCTGATCGGCATGGAGATACAGAGTAACCGGCAGCCCCGTGGCTTCGGACACAAGCTTGCCCGTCGTATTTGTGGCGCAGACGGAATGATCCGCCAAAATACCGCAGTAGGCAATACAGAATTGAACCATCAGCTCTTTTTTCCTATCGTGCGCCATGAGTGCGATATTCATATCTATACCCCTTTTCTCCTTTTTATTTCAATAACGTATTATATACAATTATTTTATCTCTTTCAACGTCTTTTAGCTGATTTTTCGCAATTTACTCAAATTATTTCAGCAGCGTACCCTCAACATCGGTGATATCCGTGGCAGATTTCAGGCTGAAATAAGCCTCGAGTATTTCGCGCGCAATGGGTGCACAGTTTGAGCCCGAGCCGCCGCGCTGTACAACGATTGCTATCGCGATCTCAGGATTATCGTAGGGCGCGTAGCAGATGAAGATACCGTCGTTTACAACGCTCTCGCCCTTCTGAGCCGTACCGGTCTTACATGCCACGCTGGAGGCGGTATAGCCCGAGAGCGTCGAAACGCCGACAAGCCGCATGCCCTCGTGAACAGCGTCCCAGTTATACTGCGCGCTCTCGACCTTGCTGAGTATCTCGTTTTCGCGCTCGTAAACATTCTCGCCGTAGTCGTAGCTTCTGACGGACTTGAGGATCGACGCGCTGTGCCGCTCGCCGTTATTGGCTATCGCCGCGCAGTACTCGGCAAGCTGGAGCGGAGTGAACATATTATCCGACTGGCCTATTGCCGCCTGCATACTGTCGCCGATCGTCCATTCCTCGCCGACCAGCTCCATGTGGTTTTCGCGGTTTGCCATGTTGCCCTCGTTCTCGGGAAGCTCGATTCCGGTCGCCTCGCCGAGGCCGAACTGCCTTGCGTATTTTTCAAGCTTATCTATGCCGAGATTGTGACCGGCAGAGTAGAAAAATATGTTACATGAATGTTCTATTGCCCCGGTAACGTTAAGATAACCGTGGGTAAGATGGTTCTGGGTGTATATCCAGCAGTAGGGCGCATAGCCGTATCCGGCGTAGCGGGTGTACTGTCCGGTGCATTCGACAGTCGTGCTCGTACTTATTATTCCCTCTGTCAAGGCCGCTATCGCCGTGCAGGGCTTGAATGTTGAGCCCGGGGCATACTGGCCGAAAAGGGCTCGGTTATAAAGCGGGTCGTTCTCCGCTGTGGATATCTCCTCGTACTTGTCGAGCAGCTCGCTGGGATTATAGTTTGGCCAGCTTGCCAGCGCAAGCGGCTCTCCCGTATCGACCTTGACGACCGCAACTGCTGCGCCGTTTATATCATCTTTCTTTTCTTTCCACGTTCCGTTTGCGATCTGCTGCTCCTTCTGGGCGTTCAGCTTCTCCGTGATGCTTGCTATGCCGTTCTCCAGCGCAAGCTCAGCGGCTTCCTGAACGGCTATATCTATCGTCAGATACACATTATCGCCCGGCTCCGGCTCATCAGTATACTCCGTGCTTATGACCGTGCCGTCGGCGGCGGAGGTGGTGCGCACTGTGCCGTCAGTGCCGTGCAGGTATTTTTCAAAAGCGTACTCTGCTCCGGCTTTGCCGACCTTGGCGTCGCCTGAGTAGCCAAGTCCCTCGTACTTTGCCACTTCCTCATCGTTCATAAGGCTCGTATAGCCGAGAATGTGGCCTGCGGCCTCTGTGTTGTATTCACGCACGAAGGATTCCTTGATATTTACGCCCTCGATATTATTCTCGCGTATTGTCGCTATGAGCTTCATATCCGCGTTTTGAACGAAAATATAGTCCGAAGTATTTATAAGGTAGCGGACGTTGACGGCATAACGCACACCGGCGATTATCCTCGCCTCCTCGGCGGTATAGTTGCTGTCAATATCATATCTTGTGCGCATGCTCGAGAGCACCTCGACGGCGCTGGCGTTCTCCGGCACCTTGTTGTTCTTCATATACGCGTCAAGCCTCGCCTGGTCCTGAGCAGTAACGTCCACAAACTCAAACGGCGGCTCTGTAGTTATCGGCAGGTCGTCGATATAATCGTCGCCATACTCGCGGATGAGGTTTACAAGGCGCAGTATGGTCGCGTTTGAATCGACGCTGTTGTCGTTCGGGAACAGCTCGTCGGTGTTTATCGTGAGGTCATAGCTGGATTTATTGGTCACGAGCACCCTGCCGTAGCGGTCGAGTATATTACCTCTGGCCGCGGTGACGGTGCTGGTGGTCACCATATTGTTCCGGCTCTCCTCGTAATACTTCTCTCCCTCTATTATCTGTAGCTTATACAGAGCCACCAGATACACTATCAGGAGCACCGCGAAAACTGCGGCAAGTATTATCAATCTGTCTTTCTTTATAGTATTCATAGGGTATCCTCATAAAGCGCGGCTTATCTGCGCATTAGGCTCTGGTTGTTTCTGAACGGCAGGTACAGCAGCATAACAGGCGGTATCGAAAGCAGCGCCTGCAGCAGCACCGTTATAAGCCCGGCTCCGATCTCCGTCCCGCCCGATATGAGCGCTAAGGCAAGCTGAGCAAGTCCCGTTATAAGTATCGCCGCTGTGCTGAAAAACATAAATGCGAAAAAGCTCTTGTTTATATAAAACTCCGAGGCAAAGCCCGCGCCGAAGCCTATAAGGGGAAACAGCACCGTGAACAGAACGGTCGTCTCGGGAAAGGCCATGTCGGTAAAGAGCCCCGCAAAAATGCCGAACACCGCACCGCGCACGCCGCCGAGGTATATGCCCGCCGCAACGACCGCCCCCGGGATTATAAAGCCCTTTGCGCCAAAAATACTCAGCCTTGAAAACAGCAGGCTTTGCAGCAGCATCGTCAGCAGCATATACACACCGTATTCAAGTATAAGACGGATCTTTTTCCATTCCAGAAGCTGAAAAATTCTGTTTAGCAATTATTCCACCACTTCAAAATCTTTTACTACAAAAACCTGCACGAGAGAGGTCAGGTCGCAGCCGGGTTCTACCATGCCATACTCGATCTGTCCGCCCGCCTCGGTCTTGACCGATTTTATCGTGCCTATGACAAGCCCCTGCGGGAAGGCTCCGCCGGAGCCGGAGGTCATGACCGTGTCGCCGCTGAATATCTGCGCGCCGTCGGCAAGATAGCTGAGCTTCACGCAGCCGTCCTGCATCATCGCGAAATCGCCTACCAGCAGGCCGGAAGCGCCGTTTTCGGATACCAGCGCGCCGACATTGGTGTTAAGGTCGATAACCGTACAAACCGTTGCCCATGTGCTGCCGACCTCCGTCACCTGTCCGACCATAACGCCGTACTCTGTTATAACGCAGTCGCCGACGGCGATATCATTGCCCTTGCCCTTGCTTATCGTGAACGAATGCGACCAGTTGGAGGTAGTCCACGCGACTACCTTTGCCGATTCAAGGGTCATATCGCTGTGCTTTTCCTTAAACTCCAGAAGGTTGCGGAAGCGCTCGTTTTCCTCGATGGCCGCAACGCCGTTTCTCGCCTCCTCCTGAGCCTGCGTCAGCTCGGCTCGCAGGCGCTCGTTCTCCGCGACAAGCTGGTCATATTCGTACAGATAGCCGTATATGCCCTCAAGCCACTCGGAAACAGAGCTTACCATTCTCTGAACAGGCGCTTTGACCGTGCCGCTCAGGTTCTGCACAAGCCCCGCGTTGCCTTTGAGCAGATATGCTCCCACGCCGGCAACAAGAGCTATGACAAGCACAATGACGCCTAACTTTATTCCGTTTTTCTTCAGATATTGTTTAATGTTCAAAGCAGCCGCACCCCGATCGTCCTCAGCATTTTGCCAAGCCTGCACAGCGGCAGACCCATCACGTTGAAATAGTCGCCCTCAAGTCTTTCCACCATAAGCGCCGCCTTGCCCTGTATGCCGTAAGCTCCCGCCTTGTCGAGGGGATCGCCGCTTGCGACATACGAATCTATCTCCTCGGCGGACACTTCGCGGAAGAATACCTTCGTGCACTCGGCCTCGCAAATGGTCTTATCGCCCGATATGACGGTGACGCCGGTATAAACCTCATGCGCCCTGCCTGAGAGCTTCGACAGCATTGCCTTCGCGTCATCCTCGTCCTTAGGCTTACCGAGCACTCTGCCGTCAAGATACACTATCGTATCGGCCGCGATTATAAGCTTATCGGGAAATTCCCGTGCTACCTCCTCGGCCTTGGCCTTCGAGAGCGCCTTTACGATCTCCTCCGGCCCAGCGCCCAACGGCGCCATCTCCTCGCCCCTGGCGGGGTGCACAGTGAAGCTCAGTCCCAGAGTATTCAGCAGCTCACGCCGTCTCGGTGAGCCTGATGCAAGTATAATTTCCATATCAGTCAACGCCTCTGTAATACAGGCCGCGGGTCAGATCATTAGGCTGATAATCGCCCTCGCCCTTATATCTTTTCGCCACCAGCACGCATTCCCTTGCGCCCTCGGTGGTAAACATCAGTCTTATTCCCCAAAGTCCGGCGCCGTAGATGTCGTCCATCTTATCGGCCATGAACAGCTTGCGGGAGTTATATATAACATTGCGGTGCTCAAATTCCCGAATCACGGGGAAAGCAGATCCCATGCGGTCGGATAGCTGCACCTGATTCTGGCAGTTGCAGCCGCCGGTACAGTGGCTTATCACGCACTGGTCGGACACCATGAGCGGCAGCCGTCCGTATACTATCAGCTCCGTGTCCACGGTCTTTGCCATGTCCCGCACCTGAGCAAGGCGCATTTCAAACGACGCCGTCGCCGACAGGAAGCTCATCTTGCCCACCATTTCAAGGCTGTAGGAATTGAACACATTCATGCCGAAGTCGGCTCTTATCTTCATTCCGGCCTTTCGCGCGAGCTTTATGTGCCCGACATTGCCCACCAGCGCCTCGCTTATGCCGCGCTCGTTCAGACGGCGGAGAATTTTGAAAACGCTCTCGACCTGATCGTCGCATATGACGCGCGGCAGCACCGCGACGGCTTTTGTGCCGCGCTCGGTAAAGAGCTTCACCTTATCGAAATTCTCGTCCATGAGCTGGGCGGGAACGTATATATAATCCGGGCGCAGCTCGGCAAGCTCGTCGGAAAGCTGCTCTGCCGAGAGCACCTGATATATGACGGCGGGGTCTGCCGCCGGCGCTCTGCCCTTGGGCGGCTCCGGCATCGGCAGGCTCGCCCGCTCAGGCGGTATCGCGCGCTTTTCGTTCATCGCCGTCACAAGCTTGCGGCGCAGCTCGTTTATTGCCGCTGCGGACAGATACAGCTTATCCTGAACCCTGCTCTGAGCCTCGACACAGTAATACGGCGTACCGCCGGTTTTGCTGAGTCTGTCGTTTAGCATATCCTCGCTTATGGCCTGGCGTATCGCGTTTTCCGGTTCCTTGCCGAAAGCCACGACCTTGTTTCCCAAATCGTCAATGGCGGCGGCTCTGACAGCCTTTTTGTCGCTGACTACGGCGTAGAATTTTATGGGCACACGGCGCATCTCGCTGTCGATATACTCCTTGCGGGCGTCGGAAAATATGCGTTCCGCTTCCCTGTCCGACTCGCTTCGGATGCCGTGCATGTCCTTTTTATCGCCGTTAAAATAGCCCTGCGTGAAGCCGTCGCGCGAGAATGCCTGCTCAAGCAGCTCCATCTCGTCAACGGTCGGCGCTCTGTGCTCCTTGATGACCTTTGAATATATCCCGGTGACTATGCCGGTGTATTCCGGTCGCTTCATGCGCCCTTCAATCTTGACGCAGGCAACTCCCGCGTCCTCGATCTCGCTCAGCCTGTCCACAAGACAGTTGTCCTTCAGCGACAGCGGATGGCTGTTCTCAAGGCGTCCGCCCATGGTATACTCCATGCGGCAGGGCTGAGCGCACATGCCACGGTTGCCGCTGCGCCGGCCTATGAGCGAGGACATATAGCACTGCCCGGAATGGCAGAAGCACAGCGCGCCGTGGACGAATATCTCCGTCTCAATCGGTGAATGCTCGGTAATGAATTTTATTTGCTCAAAGCTCAGTTCGCGGGCAAGTACGGCGCGGGTAAGCCCCATCTCAGCCGCGGCCTCCGCTCCGGCAAGATTATGAATGCTCATCTGCGTGCTGGCGTGCAGCGGTATATCCGGCAGCGCCCGTCTCAAGACCGACAGAAGCCCCAAATCCTGAACCAGTATAGCGTCGGCGCCCAAGTCTGATACCCTGCGGGCAAGCTTCAGAGCGTTTTCCATCTCCCTGTCGCCCACCAGCGTGTTCATGGTCACATAGACCTTGCAGCCTCTTATGCGGCAATAGCGCACGGCCTTTTCAAATTCCTCGTCGCTGAAATTCTTTGCTGATCTGCGGGCATTGAAGTTCCCGAGTCCCATATATACGGCGTCGGCGCCGTTTTGAACTGCGGCAATAACCGCCTCCGGAGAGCCTGCCGGCGAAAGCAATTCGAGCATATCCATACCTCTGGCATTTTATATAATAAGAAATTATACCACAAACAATGCTATTGCTACAAGTCAAAATTGATGATATAATCCCTAATGTACAATGATTTCGCCGTCATCGGCAAAACTCAGTCGAAATAGGGCGTTATTATAATATTCTATACGCCCTGAAACTGTGTAAACAATGCGTAAACAAACGAAAAAGATATCCTGCGGAGAGGTAAGTATGCAAAAGCCCGAAAAAAACTTAATACCCTCCGGCGCCGCCGACAGGCTTATTGCCGCCCACGATGGCGACGTTGCACTGCTGTATATCTGGCTCTGCCGCAACGGTGATTTTGACGCGGGCCGCGCTGCGCGGGAGCTGTGCCGGACATCCGCCGAGATAAATGCCGCATACGAAAAGCTCTGCCGCATGGAGCTTCCCGGTGCTCATCAGGCGCATGTGAAAGACAAGCTGCCCCCCGCCGAGGAGCTTCCGGAGTACACCGCCGAGGATATAGTCAAACGCTCCGAGCACGACGGCGGCTTCAAGGCCGTTGTCAATGAGGCTCAGCGCAAATTAGGCCGGGCGCTCTCCACCTCCGACCTGAAAATTCTTTTCGGGATATATGATTATCTTGCCCTGCCGCCCGACGTCATCTTCATGCTGATCTCCTACTGCGTAAGTCTTTTCGCCGAAAAATACGGCCCCGGCAGGCTCCCCTCGATGCGCAACATTGAAAAGGAGGCGTATTCGTGGGTCAATAAGGAGATTTTAACCCTTGAGCAGGCAGATGAATACATAAAACGCGTAGCCGAGCGCAGAGGCCGGGTAAACGAGCTGAAAGCCGCAATGGGCATACACGGCAGAGCGCTCACGCCGACTGAGGGCAAGTACATAACTTCGTGGCTCGACATGGGCTTTGACAACGACGCGATACTCATTGCATACGACCGCACGGTCACAAACACAAACGCGCTCAAATGGAGCTATATGAACAAAATTCTCCTGAGCTGGCACGAAAAGGGCATCCACACGGAGTCCGAGATCGCTGAGCGCGACAGCCGCCCCGCTTCCGCAAAAGCGGCAAACAATCATCGCAGCTCGGTCTCGGACGATGAGCTGAAGCGGCTGCGGTCAATTTACGAGAAGGTTAAAAACGGTTAAGATATGGCACTGGACGGAAAAATACTGGCAAAGGCCAGACAGCAGCTTGAAAGCATACACGCCGACAATGTCGCGGAGCATTTTCTGCGGCAGGACAGGATATACTCGCGCATACCGGAGATCGAGCGCATCGACCTGCGTCTGCGCAGCCAGATGTCGGAGCTTGTCGGGCTTACCATCAGAAAAGCCCCCGATCTTGCCGAGGCGCTAAAGGCGCTTGAGAGCGAGAGCCTTGAGCTTCAGGCTAAAAAGGCCGAGCTTCTCAAAGAGCACGGCTACGGCATAGACTATCTTGACGATATTTACTCCTGCCCTAAGTGCAAGGACACGGGCTTTGTGCAGGGCAATATGTGCTCCTGCCTCAAGGAGCTTTATAACCGCGAGCTTACAAGCGAGCTGAGCGTTCTGCTGCGCAGCGGAAACGAGCGCTTCGAGGACTTTGACCTGAGCTTCTACGGTGAGGCAGGCAAGGGCATGGCGATCGTGTTTGACACCTGCCGCGAATACGCGCACAGCTTTTCCGAACGCTCGATGAATCTGCTGTTTCAGGGCGGCACGGGCTTGGGCAAGACCTTTCTCTCGGCCTGTATAGCAAGGGTAGTCGCGGAAAACGGACACTCCGTGTGCTATGACACGGCAGCGTCCGCTCTCGAAGCCTTTGAGACGAAAAAATTTGCCCGCGACGCTGAGAGTGCCGAAAAGGCCGCCGTGAAGGTCGAACGGATGCTCGAGTGCGAGCTTATGATACTTGACGATCTCGGCACGGAAATGCTTACACAGATCAGCATCAGCGCGCTTTACACGCTGATAAACACCCGCCTTGTAAACGGCAAAAAGACTATCATCAGCACGAATCTGACAGATTCAGAGCTTGCGCGGCGCTACACTCCGCAGATATGCTCACGGCTCGAGGGGGAATTTACTTGTCTCCCCTTCGCCGGTACGGATATACGAAAACTGAAAAAGGAGATGTGAAAGCATGGCACAGCATGAGATCACGAAGGCAGCTCCCCTGCTTGACAAAAACGGCAACCTCGCAGAGCCCGGTTACGCCAAAAAGCTTCTTCCCATTTACAGGAGGGCTGATATCAAGGCGAGCCCCATGCGCATTAAGGAGTGGGACTACTACCTAATTAACAACGGCCGCTTCGCTCTGGCGCTCACCATCGACGATAACGGCTACATGGGTCTTGACTCGATAAGCCTGCTCAATTTTGAGGAGGGCTGGGAAATAACGAAAAGCCCCATGTGCTTCATGCCGCTCGGCAAGCGCGCCCTGCCCGAGACAAGCGCCATCGGCGATATCTCCGCGGAGGGCAAAAATTACAACATATACTTTAAAAACGACGGCTCCGGCACTCGCACGCTTATCGCGCAGATGAAAAAGTTCGGCCCCGGCGGCTCACTGTACGCCAAGGTTGAGCTGAGCGACGAGCCGGAGGAGAGCATGGTAATAGCCACACCCTTCGACAAGCCGGGTCATTTCTACTACAACCAGAAAATCAACTGCATGCGCGCAAAGGGCGAGGTCACATACGACGGCAGAACCTATGTTTTTGATCCCGAGGACAGCTTTGCCGTGCTCGACTGGGGTCGCGGGGTATGGACATACAAAAACACATGGTACTGGGGCTCGGCATCGGGCGCGGTCGACGGCGTTTCCTTCGGCTGGAACATTGGCTACGGCTTCGGCGACACCTCCGCCGCCAGCGAAAATATGCTGTTTTATAACGGCAAGGCGCACAAGCTCAGTCAGGTGAAGTTCAACATTCCCGGCGATGAAAAGGCTTTCCTTGAGCCGTGGACCTTTACTTCAGACGACGGCAGGTTTGAGATGGATTTCAAGCCTGTTCTCGACCGCTCAAGCTGCTCCGACGTGCTGCTCATAAAGAGCGATCAGCATCAGGTGTTCGGCCTGTTCACAGGCCGTGCCATCCTCGACGACGGCAAGGTCATAGAAATAAAAGACTTCCCCGGCTTCGCCGAAAAAGTCGCAAATAAATGGTAATACCGCAAAAACCGCACCCGTGGGTGCGGCTTTTTCAATAATTTATATTTGGATTGTCCGTCCTCTCGAGGAGATAGTCGATGGAGACATTGAAATAGTCAGCAAATTTAATAAGCGACTTGTAGTCCACTTCTCTCGTGCCCGTTTCATAGCGGCTTATGCTGTTTTGGTTCATGTCAAGATCCATCGCCAGCTTTAGCTGCGATATCCCGCGCTTTTCGCGTAGATATTTTAGCCGCATCGCACTCCCTCCCTTGGCATTAACTTTATATTGTGAGTTCTACTATTTTATTTCCTGCTCCAAATTATCAAACTCCGGTGTCGAGAAAAATTCGGAGAGTGTGATATCCAGCCCGTCGCAGATCATTTTTATCGTCAGCAGCTTCGGGTTCTGGCTTTTGCCGTACAGGATGTTCTTTATGCTCGACGGCGGCAGGGCGCACATCGTGGCAAGCTTATTAATGCTTATATTACGCTGCCCGCAGAGCTGAAGTATCCTGTTTTTGACCGCGTTAATCGTTTCCATAGCCCGCTCACCTGAACACGACGCCGTTTTTTTCCGAGCGGCGCAGGAGTATCACGGCGACAGCCAGCACCATGGCCTCGTACACGCCGAAGGTGTACCAAACCGCCTCCGCGCCGAAAATCTCCGGCAGCAGGATAATGACCGCAAGGTTGAACACAAAGCTGCGCAGGACGTTCATGATTATCGCCTGAACAGAGCGCTTTGTTGAGTAAAGATACGCGGAAATTATCGTATTGAGCGCCATTACCGAAAAGCCCCACGCGTATTTCGGCATGCTCTCGACGGTGAATTTCAGAGTCTCCGGATCCGCACCAAACAGCATACACACTGGCCCGCCCGCGAACAGCAAAACTATGTAGATTATCACACTGCCTACGAAGTTTATTATCAGTCCCGAGCGGAAGTAATACTTCAGATCAGTCTCGTTTTTCTCGCCGTAGCATCTGCCGAACAGCGGCTGCAAGCCCTCGGCGGTGCCGAAGAATATTGCGACCGAGAACGACGCCACATAGCCGATGATGGAAAATGCATTCACGCCGATATTGCCGATCTTCGCAAGAAGGACATAGTTTGTTGCGATTATAGCCGTCGGCGTGGCGAGCTGGGAAATAAACTCCGGAAGGCCGCGAACGGCAATTTTCCTGTAAAGCGCCGAATCGGGCTTGAAGCCGCCAACGCGCAGCTTTCCCTTTTTAAGCATAAAGTGCGGCAGCACTATCAGCAGGCTGATGGTCTGGGAAATGCCTGTGGCGATAGCCGCGCCCTTTAATCCCATGCCCATCGGGAATATGAGATACCAGTCGCCGAAAATATTGCACAGCGCGCCGGAGATAACCGCTGCCGACACCAAAATCGGCGAGCCGTCGTTGCGACAGAAGCCGTGCATGGCGCTTGCAAAGCCGGAGGGGATTATAAACACCGAGTACCAGAATATGTAGTCGTAGACGTAACTGTAAAACGTCTCGTTCGCGCCGAGAAGCCTGCACAGCAGCGGGGTAAGCAGCGTTCCCGCAAGGCACAGCACCAGCGCCACCAGCGCCGTTGCCGACAGCGAATGCATAAACGCCTGATTCGCACCCTTTTCGTCGCCGCGACCGAGGCGTATCGCGACCACGGTAACGCCGCCGATGGTGGTGAGCATGAACGTTGCGCACACGACCATCACAAACGGGAAGGCGATATTAACAGCGCCCAAAGCATCCGTTCCGACGCCCTGCCCGACGAATATACCGTCGATTATAGTGAACAGAAAATAGCTTACGCTGCTCAGTATCGTCGGTACGACATATTTAACAAGATTTTTGCTTCTCGATTTCATTCCAAATTTCCACTTTCGTACATCAGTGCCGTCAGAGCGACTATCGGCGCAGTCTCACACCGCAAAATGCGCTTGCCCATGGAGCACACATGCATGCCGCAGGCGCGCGCCATATCCGCCTCGCAGCGCTCGAAGCCTCCCTCGGGGCCTGTTATTATCGCGGCTGACTTTAAATTCTTTGCGTTTGCAAGGGCAGAGGAAAAGCTCTCCCTCTCCCCCGCTTCGTACATGAAAAGCGCTTTCTCCGTCTGCTTTGCGGCGTTTAGCGCATCGACAAAGCCGCCGAGCCAGCGCACCTCGGGTATTATACCACGGCCCGACTGCTTTGCGGCCTCCTCGGATATTCTGTTCCAGCGCTCGAGCTTCTTTGTAACGCCGTCAGTGCGCTGGATAACGCGCTCGGAATTGAAAAACATTATCTCCGAGGCTCCCGCCTCGACGGACTTTTGAATAATATAATCTGTCTTATCGCCCTTGGGCAGACCGCACAGAACGCGCACCGCGACCGTCGGCTCGGCAGGGCAAGGCAGGACCTCGATTATCTCCGCCTCCGCCTCGTCCTTATCGGAGCGGATAAGACGGCACTTATAATCCGTGCCCTTGCCGTCGCAGATAGTCATATCCTCGCCCGGACGAAGCCGCAGAACCTTTATGTGCTCGGCGTCCCTGCCGCGTATTATCGCTGTTCCGCCAAATTCGTTCGTTCCAAGCATGAAAAATCTCGGCATATCACACCTCAAGCTCAAAAATGTCATAGTAATTTTGTATTATCTCATATTATGCACCATTTTTCAAGCCGCCGCATAAAATACGGCGGTGAAGTATATGGAATTTGAAAATTTTGAAAAGGTCTGGCAGCGCGTGACAGAGCTTGACAGCTCCGAATTTAAGCCGCCCGAGAGCAGACCTGATAAGCACGAGGAGCGCATTTGTCTGCTCAAACACGGCGATAAAAGCTGCGCCATAAGATTCCTTCCTAAATTTTAGGCAAAGAAAAAGCTCATGTCCCGAAGGACATGAGCTTTTGAGTTTATGCAATATTATGCCTCAGCGTAGCAGCGGTACAGCAGGGTCACTATCTGGCCACGGTTGCAGCCTGCGTCGGGGCTGAAAGTGGAGCCGGTAGTACCGTTGGTGATGCCGTTGTCAATCGCCCACAGCATTGCGTCGTAGTAGAATGCGCCTTCCTTGACGTCGGTGAAGTTTACCTCAACGTCGGAGACGTCGGGGGAGTTGTTCGCGCGGTACAGGAAGGTTACGACCTGTGCTCTGGTGACGGTGGCATTGGGGCTGAAGGTGGAGGCAGTGGTGCCGTTGGTGATACCGTTCTTAACCGCCCACAGCATTGCGTCGTAGTAGAACGCGCCTTCCTTAACGTCGGTGAAGTTTACCTCAACGTCGGAGACGTCGGGGCAGCCTGCCGCACGGTACAGGAATGTCACGGCCTCGGCACGGGTGCAGACCTTCTTGGGTGCGAAGGTATCTGCGGTCACGCCGTTGGTGACCTGAGGATCCTTATTTACTGCCCACAGAACTGCGTCATAGCAGAAGCTGTCCGCAGCGACATCCTTGAAGGGGCTTGCGGGAACGGGCTTAGTGGGGATCTTATCGACGGGGATGTTTGCATTTACGCTTGCGTTGTCGATAGTGATCTCGTAGTCCTGGGTGTATCTTTTCATGCCCTGCTCATAGGTGTAGATAACCAGAGCGAGGGTGTGGCCTTCCTCAACGGTGTAGAGGTTGGGCTGGAGGTAGATGGTGTAATCGTGATTCTCGCCGACCTCAAGCGCTACCCTCTTGGAAGCGGAAGCGGAGTCATAGCCTGCGTCGGGGTTGCAAAGATCCATCCAGCCGCGTGCAACGATCTTGTAGCTGACTTCGCTGGGCAGGAGCTCTGCGTAGTCGTAGTTTGCAAGGCCGCCGCCCATCCATGCGCCGCCTGTGGTGAGGTTCTTGCGGACATAGGAGCCGGAGGTGTTGATTGCGTTGAACTTCTCGCCCTCGGGAGCGATATCGACGAGCATTGCGCTGACCATCAGGCCGTCGCGGTTGAGGATATCGCCTGCGTCGGGAACGGAGATGACGCTGTCGTAACCCTGATCCACGCCGACAAAGTTATCATTATCGAGAGAATCAAGGTCAAGATCCTGGCCTACAAAGTTGTCGTTATCAAGCTTTGCGGCTGCACGCATGGCCTTGGCAGGAGCTTCGTAGTTATCTACGGATGCGGTGAAGTTGACAGCAACAGTGCCCTTTATGACGGTGTCGGCTTCAACGGGTATGGTGTACATGGAGCTGACAGCGGTGTCGCCGGCAGTGAGCTTATCTCTCCAGTTGCTTCTGTCGATGCCAACAGCGGAGTAAGCGCTGTTGATAGCGGTGGTACCGGTCTTGCTCTCGTCCTTGAGAACGATGGACTTATCTGTCAGCCAGCTATCGTAGGTGTTCCATACAGAGGGATCGTGGCTGTCCTGAGCGGTGACGGCTGCCATATTCTCAACGCCGTTGTCAACGCCGTACAGGTAGTGGCTGAACCAGCGGTTGAGGATGTTGTTGTAGGACTCGCCGTCAATGTAGAACTCGAGGTTACCGGCGGGGTAGCTCGGGGTAAGGTGTCCATCCTGGTGGAGCAGGATCTTTGCAGGCACGCCGGCTTCCTGATATGCCTTGAACATCATATCAAATTCCTTGGTGCGGACGTTATCGTCGTTCAGGCCGTGAACGATAAGTGCGGGGCACTTTATGTTCTTGGCATCGAGAGTGTAGTCGCGGTTTGCCCAGTGGTCGGAGTAGTCGCCGTTGGCGGCAATCTGATCCTGTCTGAGCTGATACATGTAGTTGCTGTAGTTTTCCTTGATGGTCGCGTAGTCATCGGGATCGTGGTAACGGCCGTTGCAGTACCATGCAAGACCCTCGGTGTAGTAGGGATTGGTTCTGGTGGAGATACCCTGAGAGTTTGTGTACTCATACCAGCTTGCGATACCGGCAACGGGAACGATGGTCTCAAGACCCTTTACGCCGGTGGTTGCAAGACCGAACTGGGTGGTGCCTGCATAGGAACGGCCGGTCATGCCGACTTTGCCGCTGGACCAGTCTGCCTTAACTTCGATGTTGCTGGTCTTGTCGGTGTAAGCTACACGGTCGCCGGCCAGCCACTCGATGACGCACTTGAAAGCGTCGATCTCAAATTCGGAGCCGCAGGTCTCAAAGCCGTCGGAGCCGCGGGTTCCGAGGCCGCCGCACTCTACGACTGCGAAGCCGCGAACGAGGTAGTAGTCATACCACTCAAGATCTTCGTAGGCATAATCTCTGCCGTACTTATTGTAGTAGTACCATTCGGAGCTGTCAGCCTTTGCAGCAACCTGTGCAGTGGAAGCGGTTGCAATGGGAGTACGTGCCGCTGGCTGGCTGTAAAGCTTATTGATGTCATAGGGCTCATCGCCTATTTCATCCTTAGGCGTGGTGGAGGAAGTCAGTGTGCCTGTGATGTAAGGACGGGCTTCCATAACGGTGGATGCCTTGTAGTTGCCTTCCATTGCCGCGCGGGGGAGCTGGACGAGAGTCTTGACAAGGTCAAGCTTTCCGTCGGCATCGGTGTCGTAATTGGTCTCAACATAGACGAAGAAGCGAATGATATCGCTCTTGTCGTTGCTGTAGCCTTCAGTTACGGAACCGGTGGTGTAGGGGAAAATGGGCTGTGCCATTCCGTTCATGAACAGGGGCTCGAGCTTGTCTGCGTGGAGAGCCTCGTACATGACGTCTGCAACTGCCTTCATCTCATTGTAGTCTTCGAGAGTGCAGGCAGCGGAGGTGTCGGTATCCTCGTCTATCATGCCCATGCTGCGTGCCTGAGCCATATAGTCGGCGGGGAATGTGCCGAGCTGCTCATCAGTCAGACCCGTCCACGGCAGCAGCATGCGGATAGCATCTGCAATAGTGATCGGGGCCGTAGTGGATGCTCCGCTGGGGATCTCTACATCACTATCATACTCAGCCAGAGCGGCATAAGTAAGAACGTCGTCTGTATCGGCAGGAGCAGCGAATGCCGCGCCGGGCAGAACGGACATGATCATGATGAGAGTCATCAGCAGAGCAAGGATTCTTCTCTTCATTTTCTTTCCTTCTTTCTTTAGTTTTTAAGCTTCTCTCCTGCCTGCAATTTTCCACTTATTTGCAAATGCAGAATATAAGCTTTCATGCTATTAGTTTAAATAATTGAAGTGCTAATTTCAATTATCATTTCTCACTAATATCACCCGCAACAGCCCCTAATAACTTGTGAAATTTAACATGTTTATCAACATATTAACGTATATTATACCATTTTACATCAGCCTCACCATAATTATGCATTTGCGAACTTCGGACTTTTACTTTAATGCTTCTATGCTCATTGTTTGACAGAATGGCTTCCTAAGATTATAATTAATTTATATAGTACGATACGGAGGAAAACACGTCATGAGCTTCAAGCTGCGCCCCTACCGCAGTCCGGATTTTTCGCAGGAGCATTTTGTAAACGCTCCTGACGCCGTTTTTGTCGAGGCCGAAAAGGATTTTGTCGCACCGGATAACTACCACGCCTCTACGATATATCCCGAATATTTCAAGATAGGCGGAGTGTGGCGTCTTGCGGAGGAGAGCCGCATGGACTGCGTCGTTATACTTGAGCCGGACGGTCGGCTCGAAATCCGTGAGTTTCGGCATATAAAAAAGGGCGACGCGGTTTGCGTGGGCAGAACGGAGGACGGCAGCGAGGGCATCTATGTCCACTCCACCGGCTTTTACGACGCGAAAAGCCATTCCGACGCCTTTGCTTTTCGTCAGAGCCGCTCGCGCGAGACGGCATTTTCCGTGGATTACAACTCATTGTACGAGCTTCTTGAGCACGACCGGCAGCACGGCCACATCGTCTGGGTGCTCGGCCCTGCGGTCGCCTTTGACTACGATTCACGCAATGCCATGGCCAAGCTCATAGAAAACGGCTATGTCCACGCGCTCATGGCAGGCAACGCACTTGCCACCCACGATCTTGAAGCAGCCTACAAGCGCACAGCGCTCGGGCAGCATATATACACGCAAAGCTCCGACCATAACGGTCACTACAACCACATCGACACCATAAACCGCGTGCGGCGCAGCGGCTCCATCCCCGCTTTTATCGAGGATGAGCACATATCCGACGGCATAATCTATAGCTGTGTAAAAAACAATGTGCCATTTGTGCTCTGCGGCTCCATACGCGATGACGGCCCGCTGCCGGAGGTATACGCCAACGTATATGAGGGTCAGGAGGCCATGCGCGCCTGCATCCGCAAGGCAACGACCGTTATCACCATGGCGACGGCGCTGCACTCCATCGCCACGGGAAACATGACCCCATCATTCCGGGTTATGCCCGACGGCAGCGTGCGCGAGGTCTACTTCTACTGCGTGGACGTGGCCGAGTTTGCCGTAAACAAGCTCGCCGACCGTGGCAGTCTCGCCGCGAAAGGCATCGTGACAAACGCGCAGGACTTTGTCGTCAACATCGCCAAGGGTCTTGGCCTGAGCATAGATTGAGAATAAGTAAAAAACGCCCCCGACATCAGGAATAACCTGATGTCGGGGGCGTTGCTGTTATACTATTGTTATATCACTCTGCGCAGTGGTCGCAGTCGTGGGTCTGGGCAAACTTTTCCTTATCGTACTCGATGCCGTTTTTGTCGTAGTAATCCTTTACGGCAGCCTTGACGGCTTCTTCTGCCAGAACGGAGCAGTGGATCTTATGGGTGGGCAGACCGTCCAGAGCCTCAACGACAGCCTGGTTTGACAGCTCAAGCGCCTCCTCGATGGGCTTGCCCTTGATGAGCTCTGTTGCCATGGAGCTTGTTGCGATAGCGCTGCCGCAGCCGAAGGTATTGAACTTGCAGTCAACGATGATGCCGTCCTCGACCTTGATATACATCTTCATAATATCGCCGCATTTTGCGTTGCCGACTTCTCCGACGCCGCTTGCGTCATCCATTTTGCCGACGTTGCGGGGATTCTGGAAATGATCCATTACTTTTTCGCTATAAAGTGCCATAGTATTTTTCCTCCTGTATAAACGCTTACTATTTATTAAATGAGATGGGGCTTCTTTCCGGTCTCCAGATCCTCCCACACGGGGGATATGCTGCGGAGATAGGAAACGACCTCGGGAACGACCTTGATGATGTGGTCGATCTCCTCCATGGTATTGTACTCACCGATGGACAGACGGAGCGAGCCGTGGGCGACCTCGTGGGGCAGGCCGAGTGACAGCAGCACGTGACTGGGGTCGAGCGAGCCGGAGGTGCAGGCAGAGCCGGACGATGCGCAAACGCCCTTTGCGTCCAGCAGGAGCAACAGGCTCTCGCCCTCGATGCCCTCGAAGCACATATTAACAGTGCCCGGGACATGGTGCTCAAGCGAGCCGTTTATCTTGGAATGAGGTATCTTTGACAGCTCGGCAAAAAGCTTATCGCGCATGGGGATGATCTTCGCGGTATTTGCCTCCATGTTATCAACGCTCTCCTTGAGAGCCGCCGCCAGAGCGACTATGCCGGGGATATTCTCGGTGCCGGCGCGCTTGCCGCGCTCCTGAGCGCCGCCCTCGATTATATTGAACAGAGGCAGACCGCGCTTTGCGTACAGAACGCCGACGCCCTTGGGCGCGTGGAACTTATGGCCGGACATGGACAGCAGGTCGATATTCATGTCAACGACGTTCAGCGGCATATGGCCCGCTGCCTGAACGGCGTCGGTGTGGAAGGGAATCTTCTTTGCGCGGCACAGCTCGCCGATCTCGCGGATAGGCTGCACGGTTCCGATCTCGTTGTTTGCAAACATGATGGTGACAAGCGCGGTATCCTCGCGGATTGCCGCCTCCACATCCTCAAGGCGGACAATGCCGTCCTCGTGAACGTCAAGCAGCGTGACCTCATAGCCCTGCTTCTCAAGCTGCTTGAGGGTATGCAGAACCGCGTGGTGCTCAAACTTGGTGGAGATTATGTGCTTCTTGCCCTTTATGGCGCCGAATTTCGCCATTGATACGATGGCCTGATTATCAGCCTCGGAACCGCCGGAGGTGAAGTATATCTCCTTGGGCTCTGCGCCGATTATACCGGCGACGGTGGCTCTTGCGTCTTCAAGCGCTTCCTTTGCATCCTGCGCAAAGCTGTACAGGCTGGACGGATTGCCGTAGCTGGTGGTGAGGTACGGCATCATTGCATCGACCGCTGTTTTGCTGACGGCGGTGGTCGCCGCATTATCTGCATAAACGAACATTTTTTTCTTCCTTTCGTATATCCTATGAATTATATAGGGATTGTAGCATCTTACATTAAATTAGTCAATAGTCTTTTGTTTTTTCCACTTATCTCCCGTGAGCAGGTCCTCAAGCGAGATCGTGTCGAGATAGGCGTTTGTTATATCGTCAAGCTCCTTCCACATAGGAACGGTCAAACAGCCTCCAGAGCGGTCGCACTGTACCTCTCCTTCCTTTATGCAGGCCACGGGAGCGAGATTATCCTCCATGCAGCGGAGTATCTCACCGATAGTGTACTCGGCCGGAGCTTTATTGAGCTTATATCCGCCCTCTTTGCCGCGTGTGCTGTCAACAAGCTCGGCCTTTTTCAGGCTTCCGACAATCATCTCAAGATACTTCATTGAAAGCTGCGTTCTGTCTGAAATAGTCTTGAGCGAGATATAGCCGTCATCGCGATGCTGGGCAAGGTCTATCATTATGTGCAGCGCATAGCGCCCCTTACTCGTAACATTCATACACTCACCTCCCTGTATTCCTATTAATTATGTCGGAATTAATATACCACAGTTTTAGTAGGAATTAAAGCGCGGCTGCTACAAAAGAGCATGTTTTTATTGTGCATTTTTTGCACAGCAAATTTCAAAAAAGCTCTTGCTTTATTTCGCTAATGTGTTATTATAGCAGCGTGATAACAAACTACATAGTCAAGTTTAAGTTTTGGAGGAAATTTCAATGAAAAGAATTATTGCAATGATGCTTGCACTTATGATGGTGTTTGCACTGTGCGCCTGCGGCAACAACGACAGCGCCAAAGACGATGATACCAAGACCCTTATCATGGGCGTTGACCCCGAGTATCCCCCCTTCTCCTCGATTGGTTCCGACGGCGAGCTGTCCGGCTTTGACATCGAGGTTTGCCAGGCAGTTTGTGATCTTCTCGGCTATAAGCTCGAGGTATTCGGTGTCAACTGGGATCAGAAGCTCGTTCAGCTCGATGCCGGTGAGTGCGACTTCATCTGGTCCGGCATGACCATTCTCGACAGCATGAGGGAATCCGGCTACGTCATCTCCGAGCCCTACTATGATAACACTCAGGTCCTCGTAGTCAAGGAAGGCAGCGACATTAAGTCCTCTGCTGACCTTGCCGGCAAGGTTGTTGCCGTTCAGCTCGGCACCTCTGGTGAGAAGCTTCTCTCCGGCGATCTTGCAGACCTCGCAGCTACCTTCAGCGACACCGTTACCTGCAACAGCTTCCTGAGCTGCTTCACGGAGCTTGGCGGCGGCAGCGTTGACGCCGTGCTCGTCGATTACCCCGTTGCAGCCTCTTATGTTGAGAAAAACGACGGCTTCGTCGTCCTCGATGAGCAGCTTGGCGCAGAGCAGTACGGCATCGCATTCCGCTCCGGCGACCAGGAGCTGTGCGACCAGATCCAGGGCGCAGTCGATCAGCTCGTTGAAAACGGCACCTACGCCAAGATTGCCGAGAAGTACCCCGATATTGTAAACAACCTTATCTTTCTTAACAAGTAATCAAACATGACATAAAAAGCTGCGCATTTCCCGAGGGCGTATGACCGCTTTCGGGAAATGTGTGCGTTTTGAAGCGAGGATAACTTATGAGTTTAATGACCATGATCGAGAAAATGTTCGAGGGTTTAGGCGGAACCTGCGCGATCTTTTTCTTGACGCTTATATTCGCTCTACCTCTCGGCATGGGCGTCGCCATGCTCAGGATGAGCAAAAGCAAGTTAATATCCAACATAACCCGTTTTATAATCTCGATCCTCAGGGGCACTCCCCTTATGCTGCAATTGATAGCTATCACCTACGGGCCGTATTATCTCTTCCATCTTTCCGTCTCCAGAAACAAGCTCATCCCCGTTGTTATCGCGTTTGCGATAAACTACGCGGCATATTTTGCCGAGATATACCGAAGCGGTATCGAATCCATACCCGTCGGCCAGTACGAGGCCGCAGAAATTCTCGGCTACTCTAAGATACGGACGTTCTTCCGCATCATTCTGCCTCAGGTGATAAAGCGCATCATGCCGAGCATCACAAACGAGGTCGTGACCCTCGTAAAGGACACCTCCATGGCATTTACCGTTTCCTATCAGGAGATGTTCACCATCGGCAAGCAGATCGCGAACTCCGAGACCAGCTTCATCCCCTTTGTGGTCGCGGGCGTGTTCTACTTCCTGTTTAACGCCATTGTCGATTATGTGATGGGCAAGGCGGAAAAATCAATGAATTACTATCAATAAAAGGAGGATATGCATCGTGAAAGTATTGGAAATGAATCATGTCAAAAAGAGCTTTAACAACGCTTCCCTGCATGTTCTCAAGGATATAAGCCTCAGCGTTTCCGAGGGCGAGGTCGTCTCCATAATCGGGCCCTCCGGCTCGGGAAAATCGACGCTCCTGCGCTGTGCTACGCTGCTTACGGAGATGGACAGCGGCGAGCTTATCTACTCGGGCGAGTGCGCCGCGAAAAACAATGACGCAGGCAAAGCAGTTTACTCCGGCAAGGCCGAGCTTAAAAAGATACGCAGCATCTTCGGACTGGTGTTTCAGAACTTCAATCTTTTCCCGCACTATAGCGTTCTGAAAAACCTTATGGATCCGCAGATAAGCGTTCTCAGCCGCAGTAAGGAGGAAGCAAAGGAGCGTGCAATGGTGCTGCTCGGGAAAATGGGTCTTGAGGAAAAGGCCGACGCCTACCCTTGCCAGCTATCCGGCGGTCAGCAGCAGCGCGTTGCAATAGCGCGCGCACTGGCGATGAACCCGCTGATCCTTTTCTTCGACGAGCCGACAAGCGCCCTTGACCCCGAGCTTACCGGTGAGGTGCTCAAGGTCATAAAGCAGCTTGCCGAGGAGAAAATGACCATGGTCATCGTCACGCACGAGATGGCCTTTGCCAAGGCCGTTTCCGACCGCGTCATCTTCATGGACGGCGGCGTCATCGTCGAGCAGGGTAAGCCCGAGGATGTATTTGAAAATCCGCGCATGGAGCGCACAAAGCAGTTTTTGAGGAACTACAGTCAGCAATGAAGATCGAGTATTGGAAGGTTGACCCTACAGGAAATATAACGCTTATTGTTGAGACTCCCGGGGCACGGGAGTCTCAGAGCCGTATTGCGGCGGAGCTTTTAAAGCGCGATCGGCACGCCGAGCAGGTTGGCTTTTTGGAAAAGCCCGAAGACCCCAGAGCGCAGCTTCGGCTTCAGATGATGGGCGGAGAGTTCTGCGGCAACGCCACGATATCCACAGCGGCAATAGTCTGCGGCGGCGAAGCAAGAAAGCTTTCTCTGGAGGTATCCGGAGCGCCGGATTTGGTCGCCGTGAGCATAGCTCCCGCACCGGAGGGCGGCTGCGTCGGCACGGTATCAATGCCGCTGCCGGAGTCTGTCAGCACTGTCCGGCTCGCGGGCTTATCCCTCCCGCTCGTGCGCTTTCCCGGTATCTGCCACGCCGTTGTTGAAGGCGGGCTGACGCACAGCGAAGCGGAGTCTTCTATCTCCGACTGGTGCGCACAGCTTGGCGCTGACGCTTTAGGGCTTATGTTCTACGACGCGGCGGCGGGAAGCCTCGAACCGCTTGTGTATGTCGCCTCAACGAATACGTCGTTTTGGGAGAGCTCCTGCGCCAGCGGTACTTCGGCTGTCGCGGCATATCTTGCCAGCACTCGCAATGCTGACACAGCGATATCCCTGCGTGAGCCCTGCGGCGTGCTCTCGGCCGAAGCAAAATTCTCCGAGGGCAAAGTCAACTCCCTGACGCTGACAGGTAAAGCGCATATCGTCGGAAAGTATGTGGTTGAAATTAGTCCTTGATTTATTCATATTTATTAGGTATCATTTCATCGAAAGGTGGTATACCTGAATGAAAAAAAGAATAATCTGTCTTGCGCTGGCGCTCATCATGGTCTTTGTGCTGTGCGCCTGCGGCAGCGACGGCAAATACAGGGTCGTCAAGTCCCTCGGCGGGCAGGAATACTCCATCGGCTTCCGAAACGGCGACTCCACATATCACTATATTGACAGGGCTTTGCGCGAGCTTTCATATGAGGGCGCGGTGGACGAGCTGTGCTACAAGTGGTTCGGCGATAACAGCACAGTTAGCTTCCCTGAAAAGAAGGACGCGCTGGCCGACATGGGCTATATCGAGCCACGAACGTTCATAATCGGCATCGACCTTGACTCCTTCCCCCTGTGCTACGTAAGCGGCGTGGATTACGAGGGCTTTGACGTTGAGTTGGCGCAAAAGGTATGCGACAAGCTCGGCTGGGTGCTCAAGATACAGCCTATCCATTCCGAGGACGCGTACATTGAGCTCAACTCCGGCAACATCGACTGTGCATGGGGCGGCGTGGTTTTAGATAAGGAATGCCCCGACTATACGATTCTCGTTACATATATGTCCACAGACCTCGTGCTGGCCGGAAAGTCCGTCAATGGAGGCGGTATACGCGATAAGGTGCTTTACATGGGCACCACGCAGTACAGCCTCGACATTATGGAGGAAAACAGCTCCGTCAGCCGAAAGCTCGGTCAGATAACCCGAGTTCAGGGCGGCGCAACCGATTACTTCAACGCCCTTGACAACGGCAAATGCGACCTCATTTTAACCACCGAGGCCGCAGTCGATTACTACAATACGCATTAAAAAAGCAAGTCCTTCGATATGAAGGACTTGCTTTTTTTCAGCCTCTTGAGCATTTTTCGGCGTCGATGGCTAAGACGAGCATCAGCGCGTAAAGCGCGTTTGCGCTGTCGAACACCTCGATGGAATAGGTGTCGGTCAGGTTAAATATCTCCTTGCTGACCTGGGCAATCTGTCTGCCGCTGCCGTCAATGACCGAGTAATCCCACTCCATGAAGCTGCCCTCGACGTGCCAGCCATTAAAGTCAATATTAAAGGCAGGCTTAAAGAGAGTAAGCTCCTTTGATATGCAGCCGACATATTCGTCGTGCACATACAGCTCAAACTTTGGCAGCAGGGTCATTATCCGCTCCTTGACGGTTCCTATATGCTCGCCGCGGCGGTCGAGGATATGCAGGGTGTGCCCCCATGCGAGCTTGCCCTCGACGGTGAACATCGTTTCGCCGCGCTCATCGAATATGTCGTAGCTGTCAAGCCACGAGAAAAAACGTTGCTTAAACAGTAGCTTCATAGTCTTCCTTATCTCGCGCGGCTTGCGATCTCTTCAGTGATCTTCGCGATGAAATCGTCAAGCGCCACTGCGCCCTCGTCGCCGCCTGCGCGGGTGCGCACGGACACGGTGCCGTTTTCGGCCTCCTTATCGCCAACTATGAGCATATACGGTATCTTCTGGCCCTGTGCCTCGCGGATCTTATAGCCGATCTTCTCGTTTCTGAGGTCGGTCTCAACGCGGATATCGTGCTCGTTGAGAAGCTCGGCAACGGATTTTGCGTAGTCTGCTGCTCTGTCGGTTATCGGCATGACCTTTACCTGAACGGGGGCAAGCCATGTGGGGAATGCGCCGGCAAAGTGCTCGGTGATAACGCCGATGAAGCGCTCTATCGAGCCGAACACGACTCTGTGTATCATGACGGGACGGTGCTTTTCGCCGTCGGCACCCACATACTCAAGCTCAAAGCGCTCGGGAAGCTGCATATCGAGCTGGATGGTGCCGCACTGCCATGTGCGTCCGAGCGAGTCCTCAAGGTGGAAGTCGAGCTTCGGGCCGTAGAAGGCTCCGTCGCCCTCGTTAATGACATAGCTCTTGCCCATCTCGGTTATGGCTTCCTTGAGCGTGTTCTGGGCAAATTCCCAGTCGGCCTCGTCGCCCATGTGATCCTCGGGCATGGTGGAAAGCTCTATCTCGTAGGGCAGGCCGAAGAGCGAATACACCTCGTCAAAGAGCTTGACGGTGCCCTTTATCTCGTCCTTCATCTGATCCCATGTCATGAATATATGCGCATCGTCCTGAGTGAAGCATCTCACGCGGAACAGTCCGTGCAGCGCGCCGGACAGCTCGTGGCGGTGGACAACTCCCAGCTCACCCACGCGCAGGGGCAGATCGCGGTAGGAATGCGGCTCGGACTTATAAACAAGCATACCGCCGGGGCAGTTCATGGGCTTTATCGCATAATCCTCGCCGTCGATGAGTGTGGTGTACATATTATCCTTGTAGTGGAACCAGTGGCCGGAGGTCTCCCAAAGGCCGCGGTTGAGGATCATAGGCGTGGACACCTCAACATAGCCGTATCTCTTGTGTACCTCGCGCCAGTAGTCGATAAGTGTGTTTTTAAGCACCATGCCCTTGGGCAGGAAGAACGGAAATCCGGGGCCCTCTTCCGTGAGCATGAACAGGCCAAGCTCCTTGCCTAACTTACGGTGGTCACGCTTTTTTGCCTCCTCGATGCGGGCAAGATACGCGTCAAGCTCGTCTTTTTTCTGGAAGCAGGTGCCGTAAACGCGCTGGAGCATTTTGCGGTTGGAGTCTCCGCGCCAGTATGCACCGGTGCAGGAGGTGAGCTTTATCGCGTTGCCCTTTACTCTGCCGGTGGAGTCAAGGTGCGGGCCCGCACACAGGTCTGTGAAATCGCCCTGCTTATAGAAGGAGATAACAGCGTCCTCCGGCAGGTCGTTTATCAGCTCGACCTTGTACGGCTCCTCGCGCTCTTCCATGAACTTTATCGCCTCCTCGCGGGGCAGCTCAAAGCGCTCAAGCTTTATCTTCTCCTTGCAGATCTTGCGCATCTCGGCCTCTATCTTCTCGAGTATCTCGGGGGTGATGGCAAAGGGCGCGTCAAAATCGTAGTAAAACCCGTTTTCGATAGCGGGGCCGATGGCCAGCTTCACCTCGGGGTAGAGGCGCTTCACCGCCTGAGCTAAAATATGGCTCGTTGTGTGACGATAGGTATCCTTAAACTCGGGATTTTCAAATGTGTACTTATTGTCTTCCATAATATCCTCCTTAGTCTAATCAAAAACGCCCCTGACGCTTATGCGTCAAGGGCGTAAAAATTTTTACACGGTTCCACCTTGATAAAACTCATCATACGCTTAACGTGCGCGACCCGGAAGCACATTTCCTTACTTCGGCTCGGGAGCGGTCAAAAGATATTTCCGCCGGAAAAGCTTGCAGCCCATGGCTTTTCTCTCTGAACGGCTTTGATATCATCGTTCTCCGTCATCGCTGATTTATAAATATTATCACCCAAAAGCGCCCGTGTCAATCGCTTTTTAGATTATTTCGCCTCTTTTTCTCATAGCCTTGCGCTGGAAGGTCTTGACGACTTCAACTATCGCCATGCCGAGCATGCCTATTCCGATCGCGATAGCGTACTCGCCGAGGGAGATCGGAGTAAAGCCGAAAGCATCCGCAAGCGCGGGCACCTCGCATACGAGCGTCGTGGCGGCTATGCTGCCCACGGCCGCTAAGTTTAGCGCCTTATTGCCATAGCCCATCGTGAAAATGCAGCCGCGCAGAGAGCGCATATTGAAGCTATGGCATATCTCGGCCATCGACATTGTCAAGAATGCCATCGTCGTACCGTCGGCGCTGTTTGCTATGACCCATGTGCCAGTCTCGATGAAGTGTCCCACGAAGTAAGACGCCAGCACGAGAGCCGCGACCAGCGTGCCTTGGTAGGCGATATCTATGCCCATGCCGCCTGCGAATATGCCCGCCTCGGCTGATCTGGGCTTGCGGCGCATTATATTGCCCTCGGCCCTTTCCATGCCCAGCGCAAGCGCCGGGAAGCAGTCGGTCACAAGATTTATCCACAGAAGATGCACGGGCTTGAGTATTGTAAAGCCCATCAGGGTCGCGGCAAAGATGCTTATGACCTCGCTCATGTTCGAACCGAGCAGGAACTGGATCGCCTTGCGGATATTATCGTAAATGCGGCGGCCTTCCTCGACCGCTCCGACGATGCTCGCAAAGTTATCGTCTGCAAGCACCATATCCGCAACGTTTTTCGTGACATCCGTGCCCGTGATGCCCATGCCGACGCCGATATCGGCGCTTTTTATTGAGGGCGCGTCGTTTACACCGTCGCCGGTCATGGCGGTAACGCAGCCTGCTTTGCGCCATGCGCTTACAATCCTCGTTTTGTGCTCCGGCTGTACGCGCGCGTAAACGCTTATATTCCTAAACTCGCGCTCAAACTCCTCGTCGCTCATCTCAGAAAGCTCAGCGCCGGTTATCGCCCTGTCGCCCTCGCGCAGGATGCCCAGCTCCCTGGCGATTGCTACCGCCGTATCGACGTGGTCGCCAGTTATCATTATGGCGCGGATACCGGCGCCAACGCACTCGTCGATAGCCTCCTTGACCTCGGGGCGGACGGGGTCTATCATACCGCACAGTCCCATGAAGCACAGCTCATTTTCGAGTCTCTCAGGCTCCGTGCCGTCGGGTATCGCGCTCCACAAGCGCGTCGCGCAGGCAAGAACGCGCAGAGCCTTATCGGCCATTTCCTTGTTGCCGCACAGTATCTCCTGCCGGTATTCCTCGGTCATGGGCAGCATCCGGCCATTCTTAATATAGTGGGTGCATTTTCCTATAACAACGTCGGGCGCGCCCTTGGTGTACTGCACAACTTTGTCCCCGTCAAGGTGCAGGGTGCTCATCATCTTTCTGCCGGAATCGAAGGGGGCCTCGCCGCATCGGGGGAAGCTCTCTTTCAGAGCGGTCTTATTATGTCCAAGCTTATCTGCCCACACGACGAGCGCAGCCTCCGTAGGCTCGCCTGTGACGGCGCCGTCATCGTCTATCTCAGCATCGCAGCACAGAGCCATCGCCTTGGCAAGCTCATCTTCGCTGTCGCCGAAGAAGTCAACGACGGTCATCTTATTCTGGGTCAGTGTGCCCGTCTTATCCGAGCAGATTATCTGAGCACAGCCCAGGGTCTCCACGGCGGTGAGCCTGCGGATTATAGCGTTTCGCTTTGACATGTTGGTGACACCGATGGACAAAACGACCGTGACCACGGCGGCAAGCCCCTCGGGTATAGCGGCGACTGCCAGCGACACCGCGATCATGAAGGAATCCATGACGACCTCAAAGTCAAGCCCGCCCGCGCGCAGGAGCTGCACGGCGAAAATGACAACACAGATGCCGAGCACGAGCCACGTCAGCACCTTGCTGAGCTGAGTGAGCTTTATCTGGAGCGGGGTCTGGCCGTCCTCGGCCTTTGCCAGAGCATCGGCTATCTTGCCCATCTCGGTATCCATACCGGTGGCTGTCACGATCATCGCTCCCCTGCCGTATACGACGGTCGAGCCCATGTAGGCCATGTTCCTGCGGTCGCCGAGCGGAACGTCGCGGCTGCCGTCGGAGAGGTTAATGATATCGACAAACTTGCTGACGGGGACTGACTCGCCCGTGAGCGCGGCCTCCTCGATCTTGAGGCTCGAGTTCTCAATTATCCTGCCGTCGGCGGGGACTGCGTCTCCTGCTTCGAGCAGAACGACATCGCCGACGACAATATCCTCACTGTGGATAATGGCTATCTTCCCGTCGCGCAGCACCTTTGACGTCGCGGCCGACATCTCCTGAAGCGCCTCGATTGCTTTTTCGGCCTTGTTCTCCTGATACACGCCCAAGACGGCGTTCACGATGACGACGAACAAAATTATGATGACGTCGGCAAAGCTCTCGCCCTGAGTAACGGCAAGCACGCCGCTTATGGCGGCGGCGCACAGCAGAATGATTATCATGGGGTCTGTGAGCTGCTTTAGAAACTGCTTCAGGAGCGAATCTTTTTTCGCTTCCTTGAGCTTATTTTTTCCATTTTCGCTCAGGCGCTTTTCCGCCTCGGCCTGCGTAAGACCGTGCTCTGTACCATCGACCTCGCGTATGACCTCCGAGGCCTCCTCGCAATAAAATTTCATACGATCACTCCATTTAAAAATAAAAAAAGACTTTCACGGCAATATAAATTGCCGTAAAAGTCTTGCAAATACTATGCAGTATTCAGCACACCGAACCGTCAGGTCGTGATGACGACATGCTGAACGTCCCAGGCCGGGACGCACGCTACTCCCTTTTAGTGCTGCTGATGATACCATGTTAAACCGCTTTTGTCAAGCCATGATTTGCTGCGGTTTTAAAAAATTCAATCGACGCTGACAGCGGGCAGATTCCATTTATACACCGTCGCAAGCAGGCGCAGCACGAAAATGAGCAGCATTCCCGATATCGCCGCCACAGCCTCCATGACGCCGAGGACGTGCAGCGCATAGTAAAGCCCGCCGCCAAGCAGCGACGCAACGGCATATATGCGCTTTCGCAGCACCGTGGGCATGGTGTTTGTCATAACGTCGCGCAGCATACCGCCGCCGACGCCTGTCGCCATGCCGAGAATGAGAATGAGCAGAACATTATCGCTCATCTCCATGGATGTGTTCATTCCCGATATCGTGAACACGGCAAGCCCCGCCGCGTCAAAAATGTTGTTCACGGCGTCAAGCTTATCCATATGCATCAGGTATTTTTCCCTGCGAATATATGAGTCGGCAAACACCGCTAAAGCCGCGGCTGCCGCTACCGCGAAGTATGCGTAGCTGACGAACATTTTCGGCGGGAGACTTCCTAACAGGATATCGCGGATGACGCCGCCGCCGAGCGCTGTCGTCACGGCGAGGAATATCACGCCGAAGATATCAGCTCTTTTCTTTATCGCTGCCATCGCGCCCGAAACCGCAAAAGCAGCAACGCCGATGAGTTCGAGAGCGAACATAAGCTTTTCCATCAGACGTTGAACCTGAACAGAGTTACATCGCCGTCGTTCATGACGTATTCCTTGCCCTCGGAGCGCACAAGCCCCTTCTCCTTTGCCGCCGCCATGCTGCCGCAGGCCTTGAGATCGTCAAAGGCCACTATCTCGGCGCGGATGAAGCCGCGCTCAAAGTCTGTATGTATTTTTCCCGCCGCCTGAGGAGCTTTCGTACCGCGCTTTATCGTCCACGCCCTGCATTCGTCCGGGCCGCAGGTCAGGAACGATATAAGTCCTAACAGCGCATAGGAGGTTTTTATCATGCGGTCAAGGCCGGATTGGCTGAGCCCCAGCTCCTCAAGGAACATTTCGTGCTCATCTGGCTCGAGAGCCGCGATCTCCGCCTCAAGCTTTGCGCATATCGGCAGAACCTGCGCGCCCTCGGCCTCCGCTATCGCGCAAAGCTGCTGATAGTAGGGGTTATTCTCGTAATCGCCTATACCGTCCTCATCCATGTTCGCGGCATAGATTATGGGCTTTATCGTCAAAAGATCGCTCGTGGCGATAAGCTCCATATCCTCCGGCGCGCACTCAAAGCTGCGCACGCTTTTGCCCTCGTTAAGATGCTCAAGCAGAGCCTTGAACACCTCTGCCTCGTGCAGATATTTTTTATCGCCCTTGGCGTTCTTGTTTGCCTTTTCAATGCGCCGTTCGACCATCTCCATATCCGCCATTATAAGCTCAAGGTCAATGATCTCAACATCGCGCTTGGGATCCGTGCTGCCCTCGACATGGATGACGTTTTCGTCGTCGAAGCACCTTACGACGTGAACGATGGCGTCGGTGTTGCGAATGTTTGATAGAAACTTGTTGCCAAGTCCCTCGCCCTTTGACGCACCCTTTACAAGCCCCGCGATATCGACAAACTCAATTACGGCAGGCGTGTACTTCTTTGGCTCGTATATAGACGCCAGAAAATCAAGGCGCTCATCAGGAACCATGACCATGCCGACATTCGGCTCTATCGTGCAGAAGGGGTAGTTTGCGCTCTCGGCGCCGGCGTTGGTTATTGCGTTAAAAAGGGTCGATTTGCCCACGTTGGGCAGTCCTACGATTCCTAATTTCATATATATCTATTCTCCTTCGATTTTTTCTTGATTTACAAGGGTTTTTGCGATTTGGTGTTTCGGCTGCTACACCATTTTTACACCATTCGCGCATGAAATTACATTGGTTTTCATCAAAAAGCCCCGTTAAGCTGGAATTGCTTAACAGCTTGATGTAAAGAACTGATAGGGAAATCCCTGCTTCGTCGCAGAGTTAATAATTGGTTGTCTCCTTTCCGCGTTTGCGAAAAAGGAGACCCTACTGTATAATAATTATAACAAATGCTGTCCTTTTTCTCAAGCGCTAAATTGCAAACAAGTTAGTAAGCATATCCGGTTTCTGAATACGCCGGAAAAATGAGCGTTTCAGCCTTGCAGCCGATACGCTCACTTTTCTCTTTTTGAGAGTATCAACCCCCTTGCATTCTCAAGCGAAAATACTTTTGAATTATTTGAAAAGCACCTTGATTTTATTCGCTTATCCGATTATGATATAAGTTATTATTGGCAGTGAGCGAGATAGGAACGACCAATGAATTACTTATCCATTACACAGGCTGCTGAACGATGGTGTATTCCAGATAATGATACGAAGACCACAGACGCGAAAATTGGCACAGGGGAAAATTAGTCCTTCCGTGACAGGATAATTCTTTACGAGAATACAAGGAGAGCAGAACGGATAAAGCATCTGAAAATATGGATTTGTGGAAAGATATACAGGAAATTAACAATATATTGAATCAATACAGCCAGCTTGGTTTTATAGATCGGAAAAAGCTATATCAAAAATCAGAGAATTGCGGGTAACAAATAAAGATATTCAAACAGCAGTAACGGCTGCGCTTCCTATGAATGCCATTCCATTCAGCCAAGCAGGTGATCGTCAACTTGCCGAAGAATTGGAGTCATATAAAGCTATTTTAGTAGAGAACTATATTCGCAGTATACAGGAGTCGCTTTATTCCAACTCTTGAATGGATTGGAAAAATCAAAGTTATCAATCACCATCAGGAAGTGCCGTTCCGTGTGTTATAGCTACGGTACAGCTATGACGAGCGGGGTCAGCATGAAGAAGATAACGGCCGCGAAAGTATAATTTAATCATGGAGTTGACGGCTCTGTAACATAAAAAAATTGATATCAACCAAGGCAGCAGGAGCAATTCTGCTGCCTTTTTCTATGGTGGCTATCCCAACAGGATTTAAGCTGTTGGGCTTGTCATAAATACGCACAAAGGAGTGTGGTACAGATGAGATTGAAATACGTACAAAGGAGGTGGTATGCCAATGAGGCGCAAGAAAATTGTTGCAGTTTTAGTGCAGGAGGCAAGATATGACAAAACCGCTTGACCCCAAAAAGATAGAAGCGGCGCGGCAGACCAACAGCAGAGCCGAGCGCAGGGAACAGAAGCGGAAACAGATACAGGATGAGATTGCCGCCAATCAGCTCAGCAATGGTGTTATTATTATCCCTCCCCAAAAACGCCATGAGATTCCAACGGAACGACCTAAACTGCGCGTCGCGGCATATTGCCGTGTCAGTACGCAAGAGGAGCAGCAGATCGGCAGTTTTGATATGCAGATTCATCATTTTACCAAGCGGATTGAAGGTAATCCGAACTGGGAACTGGTGGAAATCTATCAGGATGAGGGAATCAGTGCCACTACTGTTGAAAAGCGGCTGGGGTTTCAGAAGATGATTGCAGATGCTGTTGACGGCAAAATTGATCTGATACTCACCAAAAGTATCAGCCGGTTTGGTAGGAATATCGTTGATATTCTGAATAATCTCAGTACTCTTTCTGCGCTGAATCCTCCGGTATCCGTCGAGTTTGAGACGGAGGGTATCACCTATACCGGAGATGGTAAAAATGGCCTGTTGATCTCACTATTGGCTGCTCTGGCTGAAATGGAATCTCAACAGAAAAGCGAAGCCATCAAAGCCGGTATTCGTTGGCGAATGGCAGAGGGAATATACAAATTCTCTGTGCAAAACACATTGGGCTACTACCGCGACCACTTTGGGCGGTTGGTTATAGAGCCTACCGAGGCACGAATCGTCGAGTATATCTACGAAAGCTGCCTGAAAGGAGCAAGACCAGCGGAAATAGCCGCTGCCCTGACAGAACAGGGAATTAAATCTCCCATGGGAAATGACCTCTGGTCTGCCGGTACAATCCGCAGCATCCTCAAAAATGAAAAATACTGCGGTGATGCCTTGATGCAGAAAACCTATACCAAAGATTTCCGCACACATAAATCAGTGAAAAACACTGATCTGAATATGTATTTCAAGGAAAATCATCATACAGCTATTGTAAAGAAAGAGGACTGGCTCAAGGTACAAAAACTGCTGTCAGAGCGGCGTGGTACATCCCATAAGGCCACGCTACGTCTCCTTAAAAACCACTTTATTGCCTGCCGCGTGAAAGACGGCCTGTTCAAAGGCTATCTGATTATGGATTCCCACTGGTCTCCTGCGGAACGTCGGGAATTTATAAAAATCGTGGACGAGGCACAAAACACAAAGAAATGAAAGGATTTTACATTATGAATTTTGATTTTTCCGCTTTGAACTTTGAAACGATTGACTCCAACATCAACGCCTACCCGGATATGTTTCTAAATCAAAACAGCGTTACATTTACCAAGAAGGTTCTTGAGGATTTAAGTTATCCCGCCAATGTTCTGTGCCTGTTGGACGCAAAGGCTAAGGTGTTTGCGATCCGTATGTGCAAGAGCAACGAACCGAAGGGGTTTAAGTTCTCCAAGCCTAGGGGAGAGCAGAAGGGGGTCGTAACAATTTCCAACAAGAACCTGCTTGACCCTCTGAGGGCTGTTACGGGGGAGGACTATATTCCCGGAAAGCGGTATAGAGTGCGCGGCTTCTGGGTTGCTGACGCAAAGACAATGTGTTTCGATCTGAACGAGGGCATTCAGGAAGACTTTCGCCCCGTCATACCGAACAGCGATGCTGAATAACGACTGATATAACTTCATAAGGTAAGCATTCCCTCTGGGGTGCTTACCGCTTTATTTGGCAAAAAGGGAGATAAAAGAGCACGACCGAATTGCTCGGTCATGCTCTCTTTAGAAGTTTTTTGCAGCTGTGGACTTTTTTCACGCTGAGGGCGGTCGTAGGACCGCCCTTATTTGTTTCAATTATTCTTATCCTGATCGTCCGGCTCATCGGCCATGCCCGCCGATGCGTCGTTTTCCGGTGCATCGTCAAAGCGGGCTATCTTGCGCGCGGGACGCTCTATGGTATCGTCCTGCATCGCGGGAGCGGGCTTCGGCTCGGGGAACACCCCGTGCTCGCAGTAGTAGTCGAAGGTTTCCCTATCCATCGACTCGTTCTCAAGCAGGTACTCGGCAACGCCGATGAGCGTTTCGCGGTGCTCGGTGAGTATCTTCTCGCACAGCGCCGCCGCCTCGTCAAATATGCGCTTGACTTCCTCGTCGATTATAGCGGCAGTTTCCTCGGAATAGCTCTTTGTCGTGCCGAAATCGCGGCCGATGAAGATGCTGTGGTCAGAGCTGTCGTAAAGTATGGGGCCGAGCTTATCGCTCATGCCGTAGCGCATGACCATGCTGCGGGCAATGGAGCTGGCCTGCTGTATATCGCCGGACGCGCCGGTCGAGATATCGTCCAAGAACAGCTTTTCGGCTATGCGGCCGCCGAGGCCGGTCACTATGCGCTCGAACATCTGGCTCTTGGAGGTGAAGTTTTCAGCGTCCTCCTCGGGTCTGAACAGCGTGAAGCCGCCCGCCATGCCGCGCGGGATGATGGTTATATAGTGAACGGGGTCAACGTGCTCAAGGTATTTGGCCGCGATAGCGTGGCCGGATTCGTGATACGCCGTAAGGCGCTTTGCCTTGTCGGATATCTTGTGGCTCTTCTTCTCGGGGCCCATCTCGACCTTGAGTATCGCCTCGTCGCAGTCTTCCATCGTGATGAAGCGGTGCCTGCGGCGCACGGCCAACAGAGCCGCCTCGTTCATGAGGTTTTCAAGATCTGCTCCGGAGAAGCCGGGCGTGCCCTTTGCAATGGATTTAAGGCTTACATCCTCGGCAAGAGGCTTGCCTCTGGAGTGGATCTTCAGTATCTCCTCGCGTCCCTTGATATCGGGCAAGCCGACATAGACCTGACGGTCAAAGCGGCCGGGACGCAGCAGCGCGTTATCGAGAATATCCGAGCGGTTTGTCGCCGCCATGACGATGACGCCCTCGTTGTTGCCGAAGCCGTCCATCTCGACAAGGAGCTGGTTTAGTGTCTGCTCGCGCTCATCGTGTCCGCCGCCAAGGCCGGAGCCGCGCTGACGGCCGACAGCGTCGATCTCGTCGATGAATATAATAGCCGGCGCGACCTTCTTGGCCTGATCGAACAGATCGCGGACGCGGCTTGCGCCGACGCCGACATACAGCTCAACAAAGTCGGAGCCGGAAATGGACAAAAACTGCACTCCCGCTTCACCCGCTACAGCCTTGGCAAGCAGGGTCTTACCTGTTCCCGGAGGGCCTACAAGCAAAACGCCCTTGGGTATTCTTGCGCCCATCTGGGTAAATGCTCTGGGATTTTTCAGGAACTCGACCAGCTCCTGAAGCTCGGCCTTTTCCTCGTCGGCGCCTGCAACGTCGGCGAAGGTCTTTTTATTCTTCTCCTCGCTGCCGAGGCGGGTTCTCGCCTTGCCGAATTTGGCCGCGCCCCCCGCGCCTCCGCCGCCGTTGAGCCGGTTCATCATCACGACCCAGAAGACCATGAAGCCTATGAACAAAACATACGGTATAAGCTGGATCCACCAGGACGACTGGACAGGCTCAATCTGATAGTCCTTGATTATTCCTTTATCGTACTGCTCCTCGACGAGCTCTCCCATGTCCTCATAGAACAGCGAGAAGCTGTACATTTTATAATATACATCCTTATAGCCGGATTCGGATTCCGAGTCCTTGACCTTCATCTGAAGGATGTTCTTCGTTCCGTTATAGGTAAACTCCTGAACCTTTTCCTGCTTGAAAAGATCCTTTACCTGGGCATAGCTGAGATCGCTCTCCTCGCTGCCGCCAAGCAAAGTGAATACCGTGCATGCAAGCAGCACCAGTATCAGGATATAAAAGCCGATATCTCTTGTTCGGTTTCGCTGAGGTTTCAATTAATCACGTCCTTTTTATGCTGAGCGCTCAAGCCTCAGCGGAATGCTGGTTCATATAAACTTCGGGCTTTAGCACGCCGATATACGGCAGGTTGCGGTAAAGCTCGTTATAGTCAAGCCCGTAGCCGACGACAAATTCATCGGGCACCTCAAAGCAGGAATACTTTGCGTAAACGGGGGCTTTTCTGCGCGAGGGCTTGTCCATTAAGGTTGCAATGGTTATGGATTCGGGTCTGCGGGTCATGAGATAGCTCTCGAGGTAATTGAGGGTGTTGCCGGAATCGAGTATGTCCTCGACGATGATGATATGCCTTCCCTCGATATCCTGTCCTAAATCCTTTTGAATTTCAACGGCTCCCGTGGAGGTGGTGCCGCCCTTGTAGGAGGATACCGCCATGAAATCCATGGAGCAGGGTATGGTAACGCTGCGCATGAGATCGGCCATGAACACGAAGCAGCCCTTCAGAACGCCGACAAACAGCGGGTTTTTGCCCTCAAAATCCTTTGAGATCTGCCCGCCCAGCGCCGAGACCTTGCTTTTGATCTCCTCCTCCGTGAAAAACACTCTCTCTATGTCGTTTCTCATCTTTCAATTGTCCCCCGTACAATTAAATTTTATTTATTCTCACTCTTATCACCGTATCGCCCGGCTGCGCGGCGCTGCGCTCGGCAATACCGAAGCCGTAAACGGCGATAACTCCCTTGCCGTCCCTTATGACCGGCGTGAGCTCCCGCTCGCGGCGGCTCATCTTTTTCTCTGCAAAAAGAGCCTTGAGGCTTTTGGTGCAGCCACGGCGGTAAAGCTTTATCTTATCGCCCGCAGCACGCGGCGTAAGGGATATGCTACCACAAATGCTGTCATATTTAAAGTCAAAAATATTAAACGATTTGAAAACTTCTCGGCAATTTTCAATAATTTCTGTTTTTACGCTCAGTCCGCTCTCTTTTATTACAACTTCCTCGCCCGGTATGAGCGCGCGTGCATCAAAAATCTTGTGTCCGACGCCGAAGTACAGATTTCCGCCGTCCCGCTCTACTCTCATACCCGGGATATCGGCAAAGCCCTGCCCCGAACCGTCGCAAAGCGCGTACACCGCCTCGGCATGGGAAGCCGTGAGGCTTCTTCCGCATATAAGCCTCAAAACCCGCATCGCCACAGGCTTTGGCAGCGCACTGAGCGTTTCGATTGAAAGCGCTGCGTCTTTATAATTCTCGCGGTATACCCTCTCGGCCTGAGCGCCGAGATATTCCTCGTCCTCGCTCAAAAGCCTCGCCGTCCTCGCAGCAGCCTCGGAAAAAGCGGGATTAATGCCGCGCAGCACGGGCATGACATGGTGGCGCAGAACGTTTCGCGTATAATCGTCGGAGGCGTTCGTGCTGTCTTCAACATGCGGGATGCCGTGTTCGGCCAAATAGGCTTCGATCTGTGCTCTCGTTGCGCCTAACATCGGGCGGATTATATTGCCGCGCCTCGGCGGTATTCCACAAAGACCCTTGAGTCCGCTGCCGCGGGTGAGATTTAGCAGCATCGTCTCCGCGTTATCGTCGGCGTTATGAGCCGTCGCTATCACATTGCAGTCAAGCTCCTTTGCGGCGCTCTCAAGGAACGAGTACCGGAGCTGACGCGCCGCCTCCTCCGTGCACAAGCCGTTCTCCCCGGCGTATTTTTGAACGTCCGCCGCGCCGGTCGTTACGGCTATTCCCGCTTTTCCGCACCAGTCGGCGACAAATTCGCAGTCTTTTTTCGACTGCTCGCCGCGAAGACGGTGGTCAAAGCTTGCCGCGCAGACCTCTATGCCAAGGCACCCGGCGTTGGAATGCAGAAAATGCAGCATGCACATGGAATCGGCTCCGCCGGACACGGCGCACAGTACCCTGTCGCCGGATTTGAGAAGTCCGTTTTCTTTTATAAAATCAATCGTCCTCATCGCTCATGTTCGAGCGGTTGCCGAAGCTCGTAAACTCAGGCAGCCACTGGAGATACACCGTTCCTGTCTGTCCCTTTCTGTTCTTGAGAACGATCGCCTCCGCAAGATACGGATCCTCGCTCTCAGGATTATAATAGCCCTCGCGGTGCAGGGCAATAACGACATCGGCGTCCTGCTCTATAGCGCCGGAATCACGCAGGTCGTTTAGCATGGGGCGCTTGTCGCTTCTGCCAACGGAGGCACGGTTTAGCTGGCTCAGGCAAACGACAGGCACGTTCAGCTCCTTGGCCATGATCTTCATCATGCGGCTTATCTCGCTGACGACCTGCTGGCGGTTCTCATTCGAGTTCTGCTTTCCGCCCGCCGACTGCATGAGCTGCAAATAGTCGATGACGACAAGCCCCAAGTTTGAAAGCCTTCTGCACTGGGCTATCATGTCGGAAACGGTGAGCATCGAGTTATCGTCTATGCGCATATCCGTTGCGCTCACAAGCTGCGCCGCCGAAGCAAGACGCCGCCACTCATCGGGGCTGAGCTGCCCTGTCAGCATATTCTGCGCGGGTATGGAGCCCTCTCTCGCAAGTATTCTGCTGACAAGCTGCTCGCGGCTCATTTCCAGCGAGAACACCGCGACGGTCTGATTTGTGTGCTTTGCAACGTCCATCGCTATGTTCAGCGCGATGCTGGTCTTGCCCATCGCAGGGCGCGCCGCTATCAGGACGAGCTCGCCCTTGTTAAGGCCGAGGATATATTTATCAAGATCCCTCAATCCCGTCGATACGCCCGGGATGGTCTTGCCGCTTGACGCGGCCTCGGAGATATTCTCATAAACCGTCTGCACAACGGAGGATATCGGCAGCAGTCCGCCGATATTCCTGCCTTGACGCAGAGCGTATATTTTACTCTCGGCGGCTTCGAGTATGCTCTCGGCCTCGCCCGAGCCGTCATAGACCATGTTGTTTATCTCGTCGGCAGCCGATGCGAGATTTCGCAGCAGCGCCCTGTCTCTGACGATGGAGGCATATTCCAGAACGTTTGCGGCCGTCGGGGTTATGCGCATGAGCTCTGCTATATACTCCGTGCTGCTGTCCCGGTGAACGCCCCTGACCTTCATCTGGTCGAGTACCGTCACGGGGTCTATGGTCTGGCCGTAGGAGAACATGGCGTAGATGGTCTCGAATATCTCCCTGTTCTGCTGAATATAAAATTCCGCGCCCTTGAGGCGTTCGATAACGTCGGGTATACAGCTTATATCAATAAGCATAGAGCCGATGACCGCCTGCTCTGCAGTGGCCGAATGCGGCACCTGTCTGCCCAGTAACTCTTCCATGCCTTTTCTCCTTGTGTGCTTGCCTTATCCCTCGATCACCAGCACATGTATCGTACCGGATATCTCATAGCCGAGCTTTGCCTTCACTTCAAACGAGCCGAAGGTCTTTATAGGCTCCGCCTGCACTATCTTGTTCTTTTCGATCTCTATGCCGTGCTGCTCTTTCAGCGCGTCGCTTATCTCCTGAGAGGTTATCGCTCCGAAGAGCTTTCCGGCGCCGCCGGCTTTTGCACGGACCGTGACGGTGACTTCGCCAAGACGCTTTGCGTTTTCCTCGGCCTCGGCCTTTTCGCGCGCTATCTGCGCGGCCTTTGCCTTCTCCTTGAGCTTGAATGCGTTAAGGTTATCGGCTGTCGCCTCGTTTGCGAGCTTGCGGGGCAGCAGATAGTTGCGGGCGTATCCGTCGGATACCTCCTTGAGTTCGCCCTTCTTGCCCTGACCCTTGACGTCAGCATTGAATATAACTTTCATTTTTTATCCTTTCCCGTGATGATCACGATTCAATATACTCATCTATCGCCGCGAACAGCTTGTCTACGGCGTCCTTCAGCCTTGTGTCGCTTAGCTGGGCAGCGGCAGCGGCGCGGTTTCCGCCCCCGCCGAGCTTTTCCATGATAAGCTGCACATTCGTATCGCCTATTGACCTTGCGGAGACGAACACGCCTCCGTCCTCCGTCGGGTACATGACCATCGAGGCGTCAACTCCCGCAACGTTCAGCAGCTCGTCTGCCGCCTGTGCCGCGACTATCCTGTCCTGCGTCGTCTCGGGAATGGCAACCGCCATGCCCCGGTAGAGCCTTGCGCTCTGCAATATCTTGTACTTTGCGACAGTCTGCTCCATGCCGTTTTGCAGCAGCTTTTTGACAGCCACCGTATCCGCGCCCGCACGGCGCAGGTACGCCGCCGCGTCAAAGGTGCGATCCCCCGTTCGGAGGGTGAAACCCTTGGTATCGAGCACGATGCCCGCAAGTATCGCCTCTGCCTCGCAGCGCAAAAGCTTGGGCGCGTCGCCTAACATCTCAAGTATCTCTGTCATAAGCTCGCATACCGACGAGGCGTAAGGCTCGATAAAGCTCAGATCCGCCCTGTCAATGTACGTCGCCGCTCTGCGGTGGTGGTCGATGACGGCCACATGGTTGCACGATTGCAGAAGCCGCAGATCCTCCACCTGCTCCGGACGGTTCGTATCCACAACGACCAGAAGCGTTTTGCTGTTGGCGATCAGCATCGCCTCCTGCCCGTTTATGAACGCGTCCTTATACTCCGGAGTCGACCTGATCATTTTTATCAGCGGCTTGGCAGAGGTTTTTTCGGTATCCGCAACGATGTTCACCGGCACGCCGTTTTTGCGCGCGATGCTGCACACGCCGACAGCGCCGCCGATGCTGTCCATATCGCTGAAGCGGTGTCCCATAACGAGCACGCGCGATGCGTCCTTAATGAGAGATTCCAGCGCGTTTGCCATGACGCGGGATCTGACCTTGTTGCTGGATTCGCCCTCGACGGACTTGCCGCCGATGAAGTCAAATCCGAACTTATTCTTTATAACGGCCTGGTCGCCGCCGCGCGAGAGCGCCATTTCCTCCGCCAGAGACGCAAACTGGAGCGCCTCGCTGAGGTTTGCGCCGCCACGCCCGATGCCGATGCTGAGCGTTGCGTGGATGCCGCTGGGGCTTACCACCTGGTGTACGTCCTTGAGTATTTCGCACTTTTTTCCGAGTATGCTGTCCATATACTTTTCCTCAAATATGAACAGATACCTGTCTCTGTCGAATCGGAGGATTATGCCCTCCTTGTCCTCGCCCCACTGGTCGAGCTTATCTCCGACGGCGTCGCGCAAATCGTTTCTGACGCGCTCGGGCTGGTTTTTTACAAGCTCGTCAAAGTTATCAATAGTGAGTATTGCCACGACAGGGCGCGACATTTCAAATTCGTTTCTGACGTTTTCGTAGTCTGTTACGTCTATCCAGTAGGCGATAGCCATAAAATGCTGGTCGCTGTCGGTTTTGCCGGAGCGGACGATATTGCCGCATATCTGATACTTCCTGCCCTTGATATCGAACAGATTGGGGCTCTGGTTTTTGCCCTCCAGGAGCCATTTGCCGGAAAATTCGGGGATAAGCTCCGCAAGGCTTATATCCGTTCTCGTGCCGGACAGGCCGCTTATGGAGAAGAATATCTCGTTACCCCATATAATGCGCGAATCGTCAAGCCGGAAAACGACTATCGGCAGCGGGAAATTGAGCAGGGTGTTGTTTTTTGCCGTTTCCGCGTCGTAGGTAACAGACTCGATATACGCCACCAGCGCCTTGCGCTTGCGGCTGCGGTTTACCGCCGAATAGATGATAAGCCCCAAAATGGCTACGCCCTCTGCCGCTGCAAGATAGTAGTTTTTCATTATGAGCGTCGCCGCCGCGAACACTATAAGGAAAAACACAAACGGCCTTGTATTCTGTTCAAAAATTCTTTCTGAGTTCTTCATTTTTCTTTTTTCCAATCGCTGCCGTATTCTCGCAGACTCTGCAAATAGATATAGAAATTGATATTAAATTATATCAAAGTTACGACATGATTACAACTGCAAAAAACTAATAATTTTCATTTTACCGCGCAAAATAAAACTAGCACACATTGAATATAACAGGAGGCTGACATGAAAGCTATCATAATGGCTGGCGGCGAGGGCAAGCGCCTAAAGCCCGTCAGCGGCGATACTCCGAAACCGCTTGTACCGCTGTGCGGCAGGCCGGTCATGGAGCACATCATACTGCTGCTGAAAAAGCACGGCATAACGGACATATGCGCGGCTTTGAAATACCGCCCCGACGATATAAAAAACTATTTCGGCAGCGGTGAGAGCTTAGGCGTCAGCATGCAGTACAGGGTAGAGACCGAGGCTTTGGGTACAGCCGGAGGCGTTAAAAACTGCGCGGATTTTTACGGCGATGAGGATTTTCTCGTTATATCCGGCGACGCCGCCTGCGATTTTGACCTGTCAGAGCTAATATCCGAGCATCAAAAGCACGCTCCCGCCGCGACGCTTGCGCTATACCGTCACCCCGAGCCGCTGCGCTACGGTCTTGCGCTCTGCGACGGCGACTGCTGCATACGCTCGTTTATCGAAAAGCCGGACTGGGCGCACGTTGTGACAAACAGGGTCAACACCGGCATATATGTTATCTCGCCGCGGGCAATGTCGCTCGTGCCGGAAAACACCCCCTTTGATTTTGCAAAAGACCTGTTTCCTCTGCTGCTTGAGAAAGGTGATAAGCTGCTCGGCTATCCTTTGGAGGGCTACTGGTGCGATATCGGCACTCCGAAGAGCTACTATGAATGCTGCGTTGACGCGCTGTCCGGCAGGCTGAGCATCGAATTGTCAGGCGGCTTTGAGCCCGCGCCGGAGGACGAGGTCACAGAAGATAAGGCCGACTTCATGGGCAGCGCCGAATATAGCTGCGCGGACAAGGCTCGGCTGATGGACGGCGTTTCCTCGGCGTTTTTAGAGCTTGGCGCGGATTACTCAGACGGCTTTGTGCTTCGCGGGAGCGACTATGAGCTGCGCATAGCGCCCCTGCCCCGTTCTGCCGCGCTGAGAGTATCGGCAAACGCGGCCGACGACGAGACTGCCGCAGAGCTTGCCGAGTCCGCGTGCAGCCTGATAAAAGAAATTGAAAACCGCCTTGATAAATAAGGCGGTTACATTTATAATGGTGGCATCTCATTTCACGGAGGTATACATATGAACATCGAAAAGACAATTAAAAACATGAAGCTGAGAGGCTTTGAAGTAAGCTTTTTTGAAAATAAGGAGGCTGCCTCAGACTATCTGGTCTCACAGATAAAAGACACGAGCGTCGGCATAGGCGGAAGCAAGACCGTCGAGCAGATGGGGCTTTATGAAAAGCTCTGCGAGGCTGGCAACGACGTCGCGTGGCACTGGAAAACTCCCGGCTGGGACACTCTTGATCGCGAGACCGCCGCAAAGGTTTTCATATCCAGCGCAAACGCCATAGCCGAGACGGGCGAGATACTCAACATCGACGGCCGCGGTAACCGCCTTGCCGGTCTTGTTTTCGGCCAGAAGCGGGTTTACATCGTCGCTGGCACGAACAAGATCTGCCCTGACTTCGATTCCGCGCTTTACAGAGCGCGCAACACCGCAGCCGTCCAGAACATGAAGCGCTTTCCTTGCCAAACCCCGTGCAAAATTGACAATAAGTGCCACGACTGCCGAGTAGCCGACAGAGGCTGCAACGCTCTGATGGTGCTCTGGGGGCCGATGATGGACATGGAAAAGGTTGAGATCGTTCTGATAAACGAAGATCTGGGGATGTAAGCATGTATTTAGACTGGACATATATCGTTCTTGTTCTGCCCGCAGTGCTTTTTGCAATGTGGGCGAGCAGCCGCGTCAACTCCACATTCGCAAGATATAAAAACACCCGAAACTCACGGGGACTTACCGGCGCGCAGGCGGCGCGCTGGGTGCTCGACCGCAACGGCTTAACAAACGTTCCCATCGAGCACATCCAAGGCTCGCTTACAGACCACTATGACCCCACGGCAAACGTCGTGAGGCTGAGCGACGATGTTTACGGCAGCACATCGACCGTCGCTATCGGCGTGGCCTGTCACGAGGTTGGGCACGCGATACAGCACGCCACAAATTACGCACCCGTGAAGATCAGAACAGCCATCGTTCCTATCACCAATATAGGTGCGAAAATATCGGTTCCGCTTATAATTATCGGGCTGCTGCTTGCGAGCATGGGCGATGTTTTCATAATAATGGCCTATGCCGGCTGCGCCTGCTTTGCGCTGAGCACGGTTTTTCAGCTTGTGACCCTGCCCACAGAATTTAACGCCTCAAACCGCGCGCTTAAAACCATTGAGGAGACCAATCTCTTGCAGGGCGAGGAGTTTAAGCAGGCAAAGCAGGTGCTTTCGGCGGCCGCGATGACCTATGTGGCGGCGCTGGCCGTATCGCTTGCACAGCTTTTGAGATTCTTAGTTATCGTTGGCGGAAGAAGGAGAGACTAAACATGATAAAAAGAAATAGTGAGCGCAAAATCGACACTGCGGAAAATATGTTTGGCGGCAGCGGAAAGGTAAGTTTTAAGCGCATAATCGAGACGCCCGAGGAGCTGTACGGCAAGGGCAGGGTGTTTTCCGTCGTAACGCTTGAGCCGGGCAGTGAGCTAGGCTGGCATGTACACAAAGGCGACGGTGAGTTTTACCACATAATCTCCGGCGAGGGTGAATACAGCGACAACGGCAGCATCGTCACCATGCTCGCCGGCGACACCGCCTTTTGTCCCGACGGCGAGGGGCACTCGATAGCAAACCGCGGCACGGAGCCTCTTGTATTTGTAGCGCTCATAGTGTACAAATAAAAAAAGCAAAACGCCTGTGAGGAAGTCTTTTCCCCACAGGCGTTTTTTATGCAGTTGTTATCGCGTAAGCATATCCACGGCCTCGTCCTCGCTCGATGCGAAAAACACGTCCTTGCCCTTGTTGCTTTCATAGATAAAGTCCTTCAGGGGCTTGCTCGTGTAGCGCGAATAATCGCCGTAAATGGCGATGCGCCCGCCGTAGTTTATATACTTTTGCAGGATCTCCCCCGCAAGACCCGTGCTGAGGATGAAAAAGTCCTCGGCTACAAGCTTCTTGTCGATAACGATATTTTTCGTCCCGGCTTCATATTTTGCGCTCATAAGCACGTCCAGCGCAGACTGCGCATCGGTAATAAGCTTTTCAGGGCCTGTGACGGCCGCGCATTTAACGCCGTTTCTCTCAATAACTTTAATCTGCATTTTCTTCACCTGTCGCGCCGCGCCATTTGCGGTAGCGGTTCAGCTCTGTGTCAAGGCATATATTGAGCACTATGTTAATTATAAACGCATCGTCTATAAAACCCAAAACGGGGATACCGTCGGGTATGAGGTCGATGGGGCTTACAAGGTAGGCCACCACTCCGAGCGCACCGGCAAGCACCGCAAAGGGCAGCTTTCTGTATCTGCCGTGATAATAGTCGTTAAGCATTGCGATTATATCCTGAATATCGGCCACATAGTCGCCCAAAAACGGCGCAGTGCGCATAGGCTCAAGCTTGCCGCTTGCCTTATTCAGAAGCTCAAGAGCTTTGCCCGTGCCTTTTGACGCGGCCTTCGCCCCTTTTTCTATCAGATTCATTTGTATTACCCCCAGTGTGTTGTTATCTTATGATAACAACACAAGAGTTATTTTTCAAGTGAAAAAATCAGGCACTAAGCGTTCTCTCGCAGTATCGCCTCTATCCGCTCCATCGCATTGCAAAGCTCATTGCATTTTTCATCCGGCAGGCTCTCAAGCCTTTCGATGATCTGCTTATCGCCGCTTTCGTCTATCTGCCTCGCCTTTTTTATCCCCGCTTCCGTCAGGCACAGTTTTTTTGTGCCCTTGCTGCCCGATACAAGCTCGCGAGTCACAAGGCCGTTTTTCTCGTGCCCGGCGAGAATGCGGCTCACATAGCTCTTGTCCATGCCCAAATGCCCGCATAATTCTGTGGCGCTTATACCGTCGTACAGATATATCTCAAACAGCACACGCGATTCCGGCCACGACAGCTCCGTTCCCATATAGCCTTTATTCATAACATCGAGCCACACGGTATAGTAACGGTTAAACTGCCGGATTTTTTTAATCATGTCTGCATTCATTAGCTGCGCTCCTGCTTTATAAAAAACGACCGCTTATCCACAGCGCGCATTGTTGCAAGTATGCCGTCCAGGTGATCGTACTCATGCTGGATAAGCTCGGACAGATCGCCCTCCAAAAGCATCTCCCGCTCGCGCCACCGCATATCTCGGTATTTGATTTTGCACTTTTTACAGCGCACTACTTTTACCAGAAGGTTCGGGAAGGACATGCAGTCGTCCATGACCTCCATCTTCTCGTCCCCGATAAACTCAAGCTCAGGATTTATAAATACAACAGGTTTATCAATGCACATATACAAAATGCGCTTCCCAACTCCAATCTGCGGCGCAGCAATCGCCCGCCCCGCATGGTACTCGGCCCGGAACGCCATAAGCGTATCGTGCAGGTCTTCTATCACCGGAGCAAGATTCGTAAGCTCCGCTTCTGTCACCGGCGCACTTTTTTCATACAATTTCGGATTTCCCAAAAGCAATATTTCCTTTTTCATTTCAGCCTCCATATAAGTTGATTTTGTCAACCGATATTATAGCGCCATGTGTTGAATTTGTCAACTCTGCATTGGAATCAGCGCTGCGTTGCGGCATATCGTACAAAAAGTGCGGCGGGCTTCACGCCGGGCTATGTCTAATATCGAGAAATGTAAAAACACTATGGATTTTAATGGCGTTGTGAGTTATAGTTATAGTGAAGAAATTTGGGCTGTAATATGAATTATGTAACTATATAGGAGAAAAAGCATTGGGCATTTCAAATGTACTTGAACTGCTGGGCGGCGTTGCCCTGTTCCTGTTCGGCATGTCGCTCATGGGCGATAATCTGAAAAAAGTTGCCGGCAATAAGCTGGAGCTTATTCTCTTCCGTCTATCCAGCACCCCGCTGAAAGGTATCTTGCTGGGTACCGGCGTTACCGCCGTTATCCAGTCGTCATCGGCCACCTCCGTTATGGTCGTCGGCTTCGTAAACTCCGGCATGATGAAGGTGCGGCAGGCCATCGGCGTCGTAATGGGCGCCATTATCGGCACCAGCATCACCGGCTGGATCATTTGCCTGTCCGACCTTGGCGGCGGCGCCAACGGCTGGCTTGAGCTTTTGTCCACCGACACCCTCACCGCGATCATCGCCGTTATCGGCATCGTGCTGCATACCTTCTCTCACAGTAGCACGAAAAAGCACGCGGGCGAGATACTGCTTGGCTTTGCCGTTCTGATGTTCGGCATGAAGGCCATGAGCGGCGCTGTCTACGAGCTGCGCTCGAGCGAGACTTTCATAAATATGCTCACGACATTTTCAAACCCGCTGCTGGGCATTCTGCTCGGCCTTATTTTCACAAGCGTTATCCAGAGCGCCTCCGCCGCAGTCGGCATTCTCCAGGCGCTGTCGGTCACGGGAGCCATTCGCTTTGATATCGCACTGCCTATCATAATGGGTATTGCCATCGGCGCGGCTGTTCCCGTTCTGCTCTCGGCTCTCGGAGCAAGCAGTGACGGCAAGCGCACCGCACTGTCATATCTCATGGTCGATACCCTCGGCGTCATTGTTTTCAGCGCTATCTTCTATACGTTCAACGCCATAGTAGACTTTTCCTTCATGTCGATGACCATGACCACCGTGGGTCTTGCGCTTTTAAACACGGTATTCCGCTTCGCCATTGTTATCCTCCTTGCTCCCTTCATACCGCAGCTTGAAAAGCTCGGCCGCCTTATCATCAGGGACAAGGCCACGGGCGGCGAGGAGCTTCAGGACTTCGAGCGGCTTGAGGAACGCTTCCTCGATCACCCCGCCCTTGCGGTCGAGCAGAGCCGTCTTACCGTAAACTCCATGGCTCAAAAGGCCGAGCGAAACCTGTTCGACGCATTTTCGCTCATCGGCAACTACAGCGAGGACGGCTTTGAGCATGTAAACCACCTTGAGGACATCATCGATAAGTACGAGGACAAGCTCGGCACCTATCTTGTTCATATAACAAGCCGCGAGCTGAATTCCGAGCTTAACGGCGCTGTCGGAAAATATCTGCACACAATAAACGACTTCGAGCGAATTTCCGACCACTCTCTGAACATCGCCGAATGCGCCAAGGAGCTTTATGACAAGGAGATAGTCTTCTCCGAGCAGGGCAAAAATGAGCTGCATGTGCTTATATCCGCGGTGAGCGAGATCGTGGATACCACGGTCGACGCCTTTGTGCGCAACGATATTGAGGGCGCGTACCGCGTGGAGCCTCTTGAGGAGCTTATCGATAATCTCTGCGACGAGATGAAGATGCACCACATCGACCGTCTGCAAAAGGGCATCTGCACGCTCAACCACGGCTTTGTTTTCAACGACCTGCTCACTAACCTTGAGCGTGTTTCCGACCACTGCTCCAATATCGCCATCGCGATGATTGAGCTTGAATCCGAGAGCTTCGACGCGCATGAATATATAAACAGCCTCGTTCAGGTTCGCTCGCACTGCTTTGACGAATACTACGCCGAGTACAGCAAAAAGTACGTTCTCTAATCAAAAGACTGCCGGTATAAAAAACGGCAGTCTTTTTTTATCTCATTATGTACTCGTAAAGCTCATCCGGGGTATCGGCAACGTATACAGCGCCGTGCCCGGAAAGTTCGCCTTCCTCTGCATAGCCGAAGCTCACTCCCACGCAGTCGATGCCGCACTTTTTCGCGCCGATGACATCATACATGCGGTCTCCGACCATCAGGGTCTTTCCGGGGTCTGCTCCGAGCTTTTCGAGGGCGTAGTTTATTACATCCCACTTCTTGCTTCGGCTTCCGTCAAGCGTTGCGCCGCAGACAATGTCAAAGTCGTCGAGCATGCCGTATTGGCTCAGTATCTTCACCGCAAGATGCTCGGGCTTGCTGGTTGCGATGGCAAGCGTCCTGCCCGCGCTTTTAAGCCGAAGCAGCATTTCGTGCATCCCGTCAAAGGGGCTACACTCCGACCAGCCCGTCGGCTCGTACCGCTCGCGGTATAGCTGCGTCGCCTTTTTCGCCTCGTCCTCGCTCATGCCGTATTTCTGCGCGAACATATCGACAAGCGGCGGCCCTGCGAAGCATTTAAGCTCGCAAAGCTCCGCTTCAATGCCCATTTTGCCCAGCGCGTACTGAACGCATTTCGTTATTCCCTCAATGGTGTCAAACACCGTGCCGTCAAAGTCAAACAGTATATTTTCTATCACTTTAACACCTCGTCTCAAAATCTCGACTTAAGCATAAGACGAGTATACGAACTCGCCTCTGCAAAGTCTTTTTGCCCTTTCTCTGCGTTATCGTCCTTGAAATACGCCAGTATTCCTGCGTCCTCTGCCTTGATAAAGAACAAAAATCCATTTGCAGAGGTCGAAGATTTTTAAGCGAGAGAGTGTTGGTACAGGCAAGGCTTCGTGATTGAGGAAGGCTGTCGCCTTGTAATTGAGCGAAACGCAGTCTGTGCCGACAATATCCGCTTAAAAACGGGTTCGTATGCTCGCCTTATGCTTAGACTTTAACATCCCCTCACTTTTTTGTCAATCACGGCATAAAATGTGCCGAGGTGAGATGATTTGAGTATAAGCTATTTTCTCGGCGCAAACTCCGCGCAGGGCTTCTATTCCCTTTACGATGAGTTTTGCAGCGCCGAGGGAGATTTTCTGCATCTGATAAAAGCCGGACCAGGCGGCGGCAAATCCGGCTTCATGCGCAAGATCGCGTCCGCCGCCGAGGCAAGGGGCATGGAGGTCGAATACCTCGTCTGTTCGGGAGACCCGGATTCTTTGGACGGCGTCTACATACCGGAGCTTCATGTGGGGTATCTCGACGCAACAGCGCCCCACGTCACCGAGCCTCGGTATTTCGGTTTTGATAGTTGTTATGTTGACCTCGGTTCTTTCTTCAAGCCCTCGTCGAATGAAAATATACGCGAATACACGGACAAATACCGCTCAATGTACAAGGTCGCGTACTCTTATCTTTCCGCCGCAGGCAGCGTAAAGAGAGCCGAGATACCGGGGCTTATAGACGGCAAAACCCTTGATAAAGTTAGGAATAAGGCTCGAAGTGCCCTCACGCGAGAGCTTGGCTCATTAAAGAGCCTGTCGGCGGGCGGGCGTGTGCGCCGCCGCTTTATCCGCTGCATAAGCTGCAAGGGCGAGGTTTGTTTGACAGAGAGCGTTCAAGAATTATGTAAACGAATTTATCTGCTCGATGACCGCTGCGCTCTTGCGGATATTTATCTTAAAGAAATCGCCGATATGGCATGCAGCCGCTGCGCTGAGGTAGTTCTGTGCCCCGCTCCGCTGTATCCCGAGCGGCTGGACGCTGTGCTGCTGCCGGAATACGGGCTGGGCTTTGTGTCGGCTTCGGCCATGGAGATAAAAAAGCCGTGGCGGCATATACGGCTGGACGCTCTTATTCCCGCTGATACTCTCAGGGAGCACCGGACGGAGCTTAAAAATGCCGAGAAGCTCTACAGCGCGCTTATTGCGGAGGGCATAGGCTGGCTTAAAAGGGCAAAGGAATACCACGACCTGCTTGAAAAGACCTATAATCCCAATGTTGATTTTGATGCGCTGAATGCATTTTGCGCCAGCGAGATCGAGCGCATATTCGGATAAAAATTCAAGGACGGCGGCTTCACAATGAATCGTCGTCCTTGAGCGTTATTCTATAATTTTCAGCAGCAGCACCCGCCCCATGGTGTCAGGCAGGAGAAGCAGAGATATGTGCTGCAGCAGTCGTCGCATACGCAGCAGGAATTGTTGTAGTTCCCGCTGTAGGTCTGATAATACTGTCCATTATTCTCTATCCGGTTAAGGAGCTGGCGGTACTCGGCATTGTCGGGGTCTATCTCCACGGCGCGCTTTGCGCTGTCAAGCGCGGCAATCTTATTGCCTGCGTACATATTGGCAACCGCGTTTAAATAGTACCAGCGCCCGTCACGCTCGGGCAGCGGAACCTGCGACAGAGCCGTGAGCGCCTCGGCATATCTGCCGTTGCGTATGTAGTTTACCGCCGCGCGGCACTCGGCCCGCTCCTGCGGCTGCTCTCTTGCTCCGCCAAAGCCTCCGAAACCACCGCCAAAGCCACCAAAGCCGCCGTAATTTCCATAACCGCCGTAGCCGCCCTGCTGACTTTGCGCTCCGCCGTTTTTGATCTGGTCATAGGCTGCGTTTATCTCGTTCATTTTGCGTGCCGCTTCCGGGTCGTTGGGGTTGCGGTCGGGGTGATACTTCTTCGCCAGCTCGCGATAGGCTTTTTTAATCTCTTCATCCGTGGCGTCCCTTGAGACGCCGAGGACTTCATAGGGGTCCTGTACCATTCGGCACTGCTCCTTTAACTTGTAATTGCATAATGGCGGTTAAATTTTATCCAAACGCCGCTGCACAGTATATTTTTTATAAGCTCCGTATCCTGCACCAGCGGCAGAGCCTCAAAGCTCCTTACGCAGTCGGCAAGCAGCATCTCCAAGATAGCTCTGAAGCTGCTCTCCTCGTCAATGCGTCCGTACAGGTGTACAAAGGGATTGTACTTATAATAACGCTTATCATCTTTCAGGTCAATACAAGCGTCCATAACATATATAAATTCTCCGAGAGCCATGCCGAAGGTGTGCAGAAGATCGCTCCAGCGATCCTCTTTCAGCACGAAAAGCTCCGCCATGATCCTTCCGAATGCCTCAGCCGCCGCGTCGGGGCTTCGATCCCAGCGCTCCTCGATACTTTTAAGCGCCGACATGGAGCTTTTTATAACTCCGCACTGTCTCGGATAAGTCTCGCATATCCTCTCGTATTGACTTTTCATGAGCTTTGACTCTGCCAGCGCTGTGAGGCTCAGGTCATCCTTCCAATCGTCGATGCAGTTGAGATATGCCAGCGCGATATTCATGTCGGCGGCGTAATCTGTAACGGACGACTGCCAGAATTTTCTCTGTTTCAGGGGATGCGCGGGACAGAGCATCTGCCCATGCAGCTCCACCGGCTCATACAGCGAGCCGAGCACGAGAACGAGGAAGGTCATGTCATAGGTCAGGGTCATCCTCGCAAGGCTGCCGTAGCGCTCCTTCAGGCTGCGGCAGAGTCCGCAGTAGCAGGCCTTGTACCTCTCGCGCTGCGCATCATCCAGCCGGTCGAGGTTCGCCGTTACGAAGCCGAACATATCAGGTCTTGCCCCGGAATGAGTTGCCGCACTTGCGGCAGACGATATTTATTTTGCCCTTGTGTCTGGGGACTCTGAGCGTCGTGTGGCAGGCCGGACAGGTGAAAAACTTATAGTCCTTGCGCTGCACCCAGCGCTCGCGCACCATTCTCAGTTTGCTGCTGACGCTGTAGCGCAGGCGCAGAAAGCGATTGTTCTCATCGCTGCGTTTATAGATATTGCGCGACAGCATACGCACGTACACCAGGACAAGCAGCACAAACGCGATCATCCACAGAAGCTGTGAAAATCTCGTGCCGTTAAATACAATGGCCGCGATCATCAGCACCAAGCTGACTATGGACAGAAATTTATTAAGTTGATCCGTGCCGTATCGTCCCGCCATGAAGCGTGCAATTTTCTCTCTCATCAAATATCACCTTGGAAGAAAGCATGAAATTTACGTCAATAATAAATATTATCACAACTTTTTCAATAATATATCAAGAAATTGTGAATAAACTAATCCTTATCCCTTACTGTACTCCCAAATGTACTCAATAGTCGTGCCCTGAGCGCCGTCGGTCTGGGTGCGGACGCATTTTGTTATATTTCCCGGATCGTCATAACTGTATTCGTTCTTCGTGCTGCTGACAAGCTCGCCGCCGGAGGTATACACGCTGCACTTTGTCTCGTTGCCCTTGTCGTCGTAGGTATACTCTGTGCGGCTCGTGATCTCGTCGCCGTTATAGCTTATCTTTCCGATCAGCCTGCCGTCGGCGTCATAGGTATAAGCGTCTCTTGTAGATTCGCCCTCCATATAGTCCTGACGGGTGCAGCTTATCATGTTACCCTTGTCGTCATATTCGTAGGTATATTCCGCGATCAGCTCGCTCTCGCCCTCGTAATGCTTCTCGCTTGTAAGTTTTTCGCCCTCGTACTCATAGGCGGTCACAGACGCTGTAACGTCTCCGACCTTCCTTGTCTCGTTGAGCTTCAGTCCCGTTTCGCCGTATTCATAAAGCACCTTATATTCCTCGGAATAGTTCTCCGCGTCCTCGGCGACATAGCTTGTCATGCTGCTTACTGCGCCGCCTGCGTCTCTTGTGTATTCCTTATAGCTCACGGGCGCGTTATTTATGCCGAAGGTCAGCTCCTTTATGACCTGACCGTAGCCGTCATACTCGTAAATGACGGTGTTAAACTTCAGGCCGTTGGGATTATACCAGACCTCTCTTATTAGCGTTCCTTCCTCGGCGGTGTAGATATGAAGCTCCTCTGTCGGCTCCGGAGTGGGGTCGGGCTCTACCGTTTCATTATTCCCGCAGGCGCAGAGTGTAAGCGCCAGCAGCAGCGTCAGGGAAAGGCTTGCTATCTTTTTCATTCTATTCGGCTCCTTCCGGCAAATTCTATCATCTGATCCCAATATATCACACAAGATTTTTATAGATAAAGACTTTTTGTAAATAGAGAGCAGTGCCTAATGCTCTGCTCTCTTTCTGTTTAATTTTAAAGAACCCTTACTCTTAAAACATCGTCCATGCGGCGGATGGTATCGGCCGTATCCTCCCATATCTCGTCGTTGAGGTCGATGATGGTGTAGGCGTATTTGCCGCGCGGCTTGTTTATCATATGCTCGATATTTATATTCTTCTCGGTTATGAGGTCAAGTATGCGGTTTATCATGCCCGGCACATTGTGGTGGATAACGCACAGGCGGCAGACGCCCATGCGCTCAAGCCTCGCCGACGGCAGATTGACAGAGTTTGTGATATTGCCGTTTTTCAGGTACTCATAGAGCTGGCGAGCCGCCATTTCCGCGCATCTGTCCTCGCTCTCCGGCGTGCAGGCGCCGAGATGCGGCAGAGCGATAACGTTTTTGCCGCGCAGTATCTTCTCGTTCGGAAAATCGGTGACATACTTTGCGACCTTACCGCTGGCAAGCGCGGCTAACATCGCGTCGTCGTCAACGACCTCCGCGCGCGACTCGTTTATTATGCGCACCCCCGGGCGCATAAGTGAAAATGCGGTTTCGTCTATCATATGGTGCGTGTTTTCGTTATACGGAATATTTATGCTGATATAGTCGCAGCGACGGAATATCTCGCTCAGCTCCTCGCCGCGCTCGACCTCCTTTGAAAGCCGCCACGCCGCATCCACGGACATAAACGGGTCGTAGCCGATGACGTTCATATCCATCGCAAGGCAGGCGTTGGCGACCAGCGCTCCCGTGGCGCCCAAGCCAAGCACGCCTATGGTCTTGCCCATGAGCTCCGGGCCTGCAAAGTCGGATTTGCCCTTCTCCACCATTGCGGGTATCCTCTCGCCGCAGTCTGCGATGCTCTTCACCCACTCGATGCTGCCTATAACGTCTCGGGAGGCCATGACGAGAGAGCACAGGGTCTGCTCCTTGACAGCCTCCGCGTTTGCTCCGGGGCTGTTGAACACAACTATGCCGTGCTCGGCATAGCGCTCTATCGGGATGTTGTTATAGCCCGCTCCCGCCCGCGCGACGCCGAGAAGCTCACTGTTCGGCTCAAAGCCGTGCATATCGGCACTGCGGACTATAATTCCGTCGGGATTTTCCACGTCCTCCCCGACGGCGCAGCCCATGGTCTTCAGCTTATCCAGACCCACAGGCGAAATTTTGTTCATTATCTTTATATTAAACATTGTGCCTGACCTCAAATTCTTTCATATAATCTATGAGCGCTTCTACGCCCTCGACCGGCATTGCGTTATAAAGCGACGCTCTCATCCCGCCGGTAAGCCTGTGGCCTTTAAGATTCAGCAGACCGCGCTCTGATGCGCCTTTTATAAACCGCGCGTCAAGCTCATCGGAGCCTGTACGGAAGGTGACGTTCATATCGCTGCGCGAATCCGGCTGCGCATGGGGGATAAACAGACGGCTCTCGTCAAGCTGATCGTACAGCAGCTTTGCGCGATAAGACTTGAGCTTTTCCATTTCTTCAACGCCGCCTATGCTCTCAAGCCAGTCAAGCATAAGCACCAGCATATATATACACCAGCAGGGCGGTGTGTTCAGCATACTGTCCTTTTCAATGAGCGTGGCATAGCTCATGACGCTCGGGCATATGGGAAGCTCCCTGCCCGCAAGGGCCTTGTCGATAATAATGACCGTAAGCCCCGCCGGAGCCATATTCTTCTGCGCGCCCGCGTAGATAAGCCCGTATTTTGCAACGTCCACTGGCTTTGAGATGATATTTGAGGACATATCACACACAAGCGTTCTGTCGCCCACGTCGGGAATATGCTTCCATTCGGTGCCGTAAATGGTGTTGTTCGCGCAGTAGTAAAAATAGCTTGCGTCCTCGCTCAGGCTGAGCTCTTTGGGGATATAACTGTGGCCTTTATCGGAGCTGTCGCAGGCGATATTGACCCTGCCGTATTTTGCGGCTTCCTTTGCAGCGAGCGTGGAGAAATTGCCCGTAACTGCGTAGTCGGCGCAACCGGGCTTACCCATTAGATTCATGGGTATCGCCGCAAATTGCAAGGTCGCGCCGCCTTGCAGGAACAGTATTTCATGACTGTCGGGAACCTTGAGCGCGCGCCTGAGCTTTGCCTTTGTCTCGCTGAATATATCCGCGAATATACTACTTCGGTGGCTCATCTCCATAACGGACATGCCGCTGCCCTTATAGTCCATTATCTCCGCGCCGGCTTTTTGCAGCACAGACTCCGGCATCATGGACGGCCCCGCAGAAAAATTATAGACCTTTTCTCTCGACATGATGAGCACTCCCTTCATTATGATGTCGCTAAAATTTTATTATAGTTTACTTATTTGGCACTGTCAATTATTTTTCCAACGAGTATTTCCCCGGAAACACCCGTTATATAAACGTCTCTCAGCTCGCCGCGCAGATTCTCGCCCTCGGCGCGCACGAGAACATAGGTGTCGCTGTGCCCCTGCCAAGCGCCGTTTTCCTCGGTCTCAAAGAGCACCGGGAGCGTCGTCCCGACGGCACTTTCAAGATATGCCGTCCGCGTCCTTTCCGCCACAGCCTTGGCCTGCTTTGCGCGCTTTGCCTTGGTCGCGCGGTCGAGCTGATTTTCCATTTTGTCCGCCGGGGTGCCGGGACGGCGTGAATACGGGAAAATATGCGCGTCGGAGAAGCCGACCTTTTCAAGAAATGCCAGCGTGCTTTGCTGATTTTCCTCGCTCTCGCCGGGGAAGCCGACGATAACGTCGCAGGTCAGGCCGCAGCCGGGGAAATAGCGGCGCAGAAGCTCGACGGCCTTGAAAAATCTCGCCGTGTCGTATTTTCTGTTCATCGCCTTGAGCGTCTCATCACAGCCCGATTGCAGGGACAAATGAAAATGCCTGCAAACGCTGCCGCATTCGGCAAGGCGGGCGCAAAAGCGCTCGTCGATTATGCTCGGCTCAAGCGAACCGAGACGCAGACGCAGGTTTGGCGCGGCCGTGGCTATTTCGGTCACAACGTCGGCAAGATCGGGCTTTCCCTCTAAATCAACGCCGTAGGACGCTATTTCAATGCCGGTTATGACAAGCTCCCTGTACCCCTTTTTTTCAAGCTCGGATGCCTGCTTGGCAGCGATCTCCGGCGGCAGGCTTCTCACTCTGCCCCGGGTGTAGGGAATGATGCAGTAGGTACAGAAATTTACGCAGCCGTCCTGAATTTTAAGCAGCGCCCGCGTGTGGCCGGATACTGCCCCGGCGGGCAGCTCCTCAAATATGCGTCGCTCAAATGGCTTGTCCATGCTTTGCCCGCCCTCGCCGGTCTGCACGGCTCTCTCAATGGCCTCGACGAGCTTTACCCTGTCGGCAGTGCCGTAAATGATATCCGCACCAAGCTTCTCGGCAGTGTCTGGGCTTAGCTGGGAGTAGCAGCCGGATACCGCCACGATAGCGTTTGGGTTCTCCTCACGCAGCCTGTGTATCGCCTGACGCGATTTGCGCCCTGCCTCGGCGGTCACGGCGCAGGTGTTGACGATAACGGCATCTGCCGTTTCCCCCGCCGCGCAGGCTCTGTGGCCGTGCTCGCCGAGCAGAGTTTCGATGGCCTGCGTCTCATACTGGTTGACCTTGCAGCCAAGAGTGTATATAATGTATTTCATGAAAAATCATCTCCCAAGGAGTGTTAATAATGGAAGTCTATCTTGATAATGCCGCAACAACGCGCGTGTGCACGGAGGCGGCGGATATTGCTTATAAAACAATGATCGAAAACTACGGAAACCCCAGCTCGACGCACACTAAAGGGCGCGAGGCCAAGGCCGCGCTGGATAAAGCGCGCAAACAGGTCGCCGACGCGCTCGGCTGTGCACCCACCGAGGTGTTTTTCACCTCCTGCGGCTCCGAGGGCGACAGTTGGGCGATAACAAAAGGCGCCGAGAGCATGGAGCGGCGCGGCCGGCATATAATATCCTCCCTCGTCGAGCACGACGCCGTGAGAAAAACGCTCTATGACCTTGAAAAGCGGGGCTTTGAGATAAGCTTCCTTGAGCCTGAGCCGGACGGTTCTATATCCGTCAGCGCCGTTGAAAACGCACTGCGCGAGGACACTATTCTGGTCACGCTGATGATGGTAAACAACGAGACCGGCGGCGTAACGGACATCGCCGGTATCGCGAAAATGCTCAAGGCGCATAAATCGCAGGCGCTTTTGCACACTGACGCCGTGCAGGGCTTCATGAAGCTCCCATTCTCCGCAAAAACGCTCGGCGCGGACATGATAAGCATAAGCGGTCACAAGATCCACGCGCCGAAGGGCATAGGCGCATTGTATATCAAAACGGGGGTCAAAATCAAGCCCTTTATCCGAGGCGGATCGCAGGAGGCGGGCATGAGAGCCGGAACTGAGGCCATGCCCCAGATTGCGGCCTTTGGCGCGGCATGCGAGATAGCCAAGGCGGGAATGCGGCAAAACTCCGAAAAAATGTCGGCACTCAGGCAGGCCGCCATTGACAGAATATGCTCCGAAATGCCGGAGACGAGGGTCATCGGCGGCGGCTCTCCGCACATTCTCAGCGTATCGCTCCCCGGCTGGCGCAGCGAGGTCATCATGAACTACCTTGAGTCAAAGGGTGTTTATATTTCCCGCAGCTCCGCCTGCAAAAAAGGCGGCAGGAGCCACGTTTTAGAGGCTCTGAAGCTCCCCGCCGACGTAATCGACGGTGCTGTCAGGATAAGCTTCTCGCGTTACACCACCGAGGACGATATCGACGCGCTATGCTCGGCGCTCAGGGAAGCGCACGATAAGCTCGCCCATCGGTAAGCACAAAGCAAAAAGTCCGGCTTCAACCGGGCTTTTTCTTTCTGAGGTCTGAGATTATGATGATGGCGCTCACCAATGCGATAAGCAGCGCTATCAGTATCGCGCAGTTGCGGAAAAACGCCTCCGGCATGAGCTTTATTATCGGGTCGAGCTTGGGGGCGAATATCCAATTATCCTTGCCGGGGAAGAAAATGCCGTGGAACACCTCAAACGCACGGTCAAAGTCCGTTGCCGCGAGCGCTGCCGCTGCGCAAATCGCTCCGCATATGCCCGCCGCTCCCCAGAACGCGGGAGAGCGGCCGCAAAATTCATGCAGTCCGCGTCTGCGGCGGTACACGGTAAGTGCAGCTATAAGCAGCAAGCTGACACCGAATATTTCAAAGTCCAAAATAAACAATTTGCGGCAGTCGGCAAAATGCGAGGCTCCCTCATCGGAAAAGGGCAGGACGCCCGCCGAAAACTCGTCGCTTTTACCTGTGCAGTAGTCGAGCACCTCGTCGTAGGCATTGCGTATCTCAGCCTCGCTCAGGCCGCTCGCTTCCTCTAACTCCAGCGCATCAATTTGCGCATAGTAAAAGCCTCTTACCAGTATCGGCGCGGCGATCGAACCGGTCAGCAGCGCTGCCGCGACCGCTATGCTCGTTATTACGGAAAGCAGTTTATTCATTTTATCACCTCACAGTTTTTTGCTCCCCGAGAGCGTTATGAGCACCTGCGACGGCAGGTAGAACATCCACATGCCGATATCGGAAAAGCCGCCCAGCGCAGCCGGAAACATTCCCGGCATATTGTGAATGCCAACGCATATATCGCAAAGTAAAAACAGGACAAGTCCTATCGAAAACAGGGTATTTTTAATGCTCATGCTCTGCGCCGCGTTGCACAAAAAGCTTGTGAAATAAAAGCACACCAGCAGATTAAGCGGGCTGAGCAGCTTTAAAATTGCCAGCAGAACAAGACCCGCCGCGAAAAGCGCCAGACGCGCCAATGCCGCGCTGTGACCGCCGTTTGCCCTGTATATTCTCGCAAAGTACAGCGCCTGCACAGCACAAAACAGCGCCACGCCCACGGCGTAAGAGCTGTCAAGCAGCAGAAGAAATGTGTCCGCCGCAAGGGTGAAGCCAAGCGCCGCCGTCACGAGCTTTTCCCCGCCCCGCGCGCTCAAAAACGTTGAAAACGCAAGGCACAGCGCGATGGAGGCGTACTTTATCCATCTGCTGTCGCCCGCGCCGCTGATATCGCGCAGCATGAACGATGCATATAAAACAGCCTGTACGGCTATAAAAATTTTCGTACACTTCTTTTCCATGCGCTTATAATATCCCTCAGAGCTTAAAATTACAAGTGTATCATCTGCCACCGGCAGCAGGGCTTCCGGGTGGTACAATTGAAAATAATAATTACTAAACGGAGGATTATTATGGATAAGCGTGACTACTCAGATCCGAGCTGCTGCTTTGATCACTCCGACTATTCCGCGTCGCCCGACCTCTCCCCCTGCCCGTCGGCGGCGGATATAAAAAAGGTCATGGCGGAGCTTGATGAGCTGATCAGCAGCGCGCAATATGACGCTGCCACGGAGCATCTTAATTATTGGCGGAACAGGACATTTTCAGCCGGAGACTGGCGCTCCGAGCTTTCCATACAAAGCGAGCTTATGGGGCTGCACCGCCGCACCGGCGATAGAGCGGCCGCAGCGGCCGCCGTCAAGCGCGGGCTGGAGCTTGTGCATCAGCACGGCATGGGCGGCACGGTGTCCGGCGCGACCGTTATGCTCAACGCCGCAACCACGATGAAATTCTTAGGCCGTTCGAATGAGGCGATACCCATTTTTGTTCAGGTCTCACGCGTATATTCTGAGCATCTCGATCCCGCCGATTATCGCTTCGCCGGGCTTTTCAACAACATGGCGCTGGCATATCAGGATATCGGCGAGCTCTCCACGGTGGAGCAGTATTTTCTGAAGGCCGCCGCCACGGTGCGGCACTGTCCGAACGGCGAAAATGAGCTTGCGGTCACATACTGCAACTTGGCAGAGCTCTACGAGCTTATGGGACGTGATGACATGATTGAAAAAATGCTCGATGAAGCGTGGGGCAGTCTCACGAAGTCATCTCTTCCACAGGACGGCTATCACGCCTTCACCATATCCAAATGCCTGCCGACATTTGAGCATTTCGGCTTTTTCATATACGAAAAAGCGCTGAAAAAGAGATTGGATGAGATAAATGAAAGGACTTGAGCTTGCGCGCAGCCTTTATTTTGAAAAAGGCGCGGCGATGATAAGAGAAAAATTCCCCCAATACGAGGATAAAATAGCTGTGGGGCTTGCCGGGCGCGGCTCGCAGTGCTTCGGCTTTGACGACGATATCTCCCGCGACCACGATTTTGAGCCGGGCTTCTGCCTCTGGCTTACCGACGCCGACGACATTGCCATAGGCGTTCCGCTTGCGCGCGAATACCGCGCTCTTTTCGGAGGCGCGTCAGGCGCGTCCTCGGCGCTGGGCACGGCGGGTGTCGGGGTAATGCGCATAAGCGATTTTTACAGGCCGTATACCGGCACTGGAAAAGCCCCTGAGACATGGCAGGACTGGCTGTACCTTCCCTCACACGCTCTCGCCGAAGCGACAAACGGCGAGGTGTTCCGCGATGAGCTCGGTGAATTTTCCCGCATACGGGACTCCATAGCAAACGGCATGCCCGAGGATGTTCGGCGCAAAAAGCTGGCCTCCCGCCTCATTTTTATGGCGCAGTCGGGGCAGTATAACTACAGCCGCTGCCTAAGGCACGGCGAAGAGGGCGCTGCCATGCTCGCGCTGTGCGAGTTTGTCAAAAACGCCGCCGAGGCGGTGTATCTTCTAAACCGCCGCCACGCTCCGTACTATAAATGGCTGCTGCGCGGTATGCGCGATCTTCCGAGGATGGCTGCGCTTGCCGACGCCCTCGAATTTCTGCTGACCGCCGAAAACGACAGCGAGTGGCAGAAGCTCAAAGCAGCCGTCATCGAGGATATCTGCGCCGAGACGGTTAAAGAGCTGCGCGCCCAGCGCCTGAGCTGCGGGAACTGGGACTATCTCGAAAAGCACGCCTTCGATGTGCAGAGCCACATTGAAAACGAGCAAATACGCGCCTTGCACGTCATGGACGGCTGAGCAGGCAATTTTGGAAAACGCCAAAGGGGATTTGCGATGGAAAAGGAAAAAATGCACACCAGCGGGCTTTATCTGCCAAATGACGGCGAGATCGCGGTTCTTCAAACAGAGTGCCTTGACCGCCTTTATGAGTTTAACATGACCCGTCCCACCGATCTGGATAAGCGGGAGCAAATGCTCAAGGAGATGTTTGCCGAGATCGGCGAGGGCTGCTATATTGAGCCGCCGTTTCACGCAAATTTCGGCGGCAGGCACGTCCATTTCGGGAAAAATATATACGCTAATTTCAATCTCACCTGCGTTGATGACACTCACATTTATGTCGGCGACTATACGATGTTCGGCCCGAACGTCACCGTCGCTACGGCGGGTCATCCCATTCTGCCTGAGCTGCGCGAAAAGGGCTACCAGTACAATGCGCCTGTCCGCATCGGAAAAAACTGTTGGATCGGTGCGGGGACAATAATATTGCCAGGCATCAGTATCGGGGACAATGTTGTGATCGGTGCCGGAAGCGTGGTAACAAAGGATCTGCCGCCGGATGTTGTGGCAGTCGGCAATCCGTGCAGGATTCTGCGCAAGATAAGCGAGCGCGACAGAGAGTATTATTTCAAGGACAGAAGGCTTGATTTGGACGCCTTAAAATGATAAAAGCCGTGGAGATAATTCATCTCCACGGCTCACAAACGCCACGTTTTTTGTGAAATTACATTTCACGAAAAACCGAGCTCTGCTCGTCAAAAAGCCTGATTTATCAGCCTTTTTGATGGCTATTTATCCAATTCGAGGCGGGCTATGCCCCCTCGAGCTCCCCCATCATTTATCGCGGATTATGCTTTCATTTATAGTTTTTCGACAGACTGAAAAGCCGTGGAGATAAATTATCTCCACGGCTTTTTAATGATTGTTTTCATCCCGAAAAATGGACAGCAAAAATATAATTAAATAAAGAATACCAAGCGCCATAAATACTCCCGTGAATATCTTACCGTACAAACCGCCGAACTGAGACTGAAAAAATATTTGCGGAATGATGATGCAGAGAAAAATAGCGATCAGCGGCAGGAAACGCACACGGCGGTTGATCACCTGCTTCATCAAATCATCTCTGGAAGAATCATCGGAGAAAATTTCTTCGTCGCCGTTCATTTCCGATGTGGGCTTTCTGAAATAGCTGTAGCCGACATAATCCTGCAAATACTCCCATCCGCAGTCACGGAACATCTGCACATATTCAGCTTTATGGGCTATACCGTCCGGATTATAGTCAAGCTGGTACACCACATCCTGCGGCTCGCATTTTTCAAAACGATAGCAAATGAGGGCGTTCAGCTTCGTAAATCTCCAGCCGTTATTATGCTGCTGTCTGAGAAATTCCTCCTCCTGCTTATATTGAAAAATCGTAAAAAACCTGTATTTCACCTGTTCATTTTTCATTGTTCTCTACCTCCGTCATAGTGCGGTACAAGCGTTCAATTCGTTTCATTTCCAGCTCCAAGACCTGATTTCCCAAATCCGTGATACAATAAAATTTTCTTTTATCCTCTTCCCGCACGAAACGAATCAGCCCATCCTTCTCCATTTTTGATAAGCTTCCATACATTGTTCCGGGGCTGAGCTTTATTTCTCCTTGAGTTAAGGCTTCGACCTTTTGAACAATTCCGTAGCCATGCATTGTTTCCCGCAGACACAACAAAATATAAAACCCTGTTTCTGTCATGGGTACATATACTTTCCTGATATGTGCGTCCATTCAATCACCTCACCATTGCAGCGCGATATATCGCACTGCAATATATAGTATAGCACTGCGATATATGTTCGTCAATAGGTATAAAGAAAAACCGTGAGGATAAATTATCCTCACGGTTTTTGATTTGTATTTTCTTTTAAAGTCCGAGCGTTGTAAATGCCTCCCACGATCTGTGCATATACGTCTCAAGCCCTATCGGCTCGCCTATATACTTTTCGTCGCGGCCGTCGCGCATGAACTCCTCAACGAAGCAGGTTCTGCCCGTTGTATGAGCAACGGGTATGCCCGTCATTATGCTCGTCTCGCGCAGCACGTCATAGCCCTGACGGATATCGTCGGCGCTGGCATAGTTGAGAAGATTTGAGTTATTCACAAAGCCCGTGACCTTCAGGCGGGCAAAGCTCTCCATCTCCTCCTTGAGCTTCACTATCTTCTCCGGGCTCTCGGACATGGGGCGGAACACGTTGACGATATCGTAGACCTCAAGCTGTCCCGGCTCAAGTGCCGCGAAATCCTGATAATAGCGGCCGAGCGACATGGCTCCCGCCGCATCGCCGCCGACGTCGAAGACGCACAGATCCCAGTCCCCCGCGAAGGCCGAGGCCACCGCTGCCGACATATTGCTCGGCGTGACGCCCTGACCGGCAAAGGTCGGGGAGACAAGATTGACCTTGTTTTCCCTCAGCACGTCCACGCGGTCGGACATGCGGAAATAGTCGTTTACCTTGTCAAGGTCGATAACGAGGGTGTTCATCCCCTTGTTCGCGGCGTTGACCGCAAGGTTTATGGCGATCTCGGTCTTGCCCGAGCCGTAGTTGCCTATCAGAACGATGAATTTTTTCATCACTTTGCACCCTTTTCGTTTGCCTTGGCAATAAACTTTTCGTTACTTATTATAAAGCGCTCATGCCTGCCCTGACCGATGAGGCCGCACTCGTCATATGCCTTTACCTCAAAAACGAGCCTGCGGCGGTCGATCTCGATAAGCTCGCTCTCCGCCCATACCTTCATGCCCAGCGGCGTCGCGGCGTCATGGCTTATATCGAGCTTCGTGCCGACGGTGCCCTGCCCTTCCTCAAGATAAGGCGCTACAGAGAGCTGCGCCGCCTGCTCCATCAGGCCGATCATATTCGGCGTGGCAAACACGTCAAGCGAGCCGCTGCCCACAAATTTTGCCGTGTTCTTCTCGTTAACAACGGTATCAACTCTGCCCTTTATTCCTATTTCCATGGTATGTCCTCCTCGTATAATAAGTTTCAAAGTTAATAAAATCAGATATCAGCAGGCTTTGAGGTGCCCGTGATACAATAGCTGTAGGACAGCAGGGTCAAGTTC
>SFEX01000037.1 GCA_004557075.1 Clostridiales bacterium | reverse complement strand
TTTGTATGTGTTTTATGCCTTTATTTTACTGCAAAACTGTATACAATCATCTTGCACATGTGTTTACTATCATATTACTCTGTACACATTGCTCGTCCGAGTGTAGATAATTTCCGGAGTTAAATTAGTGCACGAGTGCAATAAAGATTATTTGAAACCTCTATGGTCGGGCTGTCGCAATTGCGATAACCACCAATCTCAACTCGAATTGACCCTGCATCAGCAGACGGATGGGGTGTGTTTTCCCTGTCGATGCTACTTTTTTCGTCAAAAGATGCGCTTTTTATAAAAATGTATCCCCCTATGGGGGTTGCCGCGAAGCGGGAAAACAGTTAAAATTACGTCAGCAAAAATGTACGAGGAAATTTCCATGATGATAGAGGCGGAAAACATCATATTCTCTTATGCCTCCGACGGCAAGAGAAAGCGCGCCCTGAGGGGCCTGAGCTTTCATGTCCACCGGGGCGAATACGCCGTTATCCTCGGCCACAACGGCTGCGGCAAGTCAACGCTCCTGCGCCACCTCAACGCGCTGCTGCCGCTCCAGAGCGGAGAGCTCACCGTCGCGGGCATCGACGCATCAGACCCGGCGGAGATATGGAAGCTGAGGCGCAGGGTCGGCATGGTGTTTCAGAATCCGGATAACCAGTTTGTGTCCTCCATTGTCGGGGAGGACGTGGCCTTCGGGCTGGAAAACTACCAGGTGCCGCGCGATGAGATACCCGAAAGGGTCAGCGCCGCGCTGCGGGCGGTCGGCATGGAGGGTTTTGAAAAGCGCGCGCCGCACACGCTCTCTGGCGGCCAGAAGCAGCGCGCCGCGCTGGCGGGGGTGCTTGCGCTCGAGCCGAAGATTTTGCTGTTTGACGAGGTGACGTCCATGCTCGATCCCGAAGGCCGCGCGGAGGTGCTCGGCGCAATGCGCCGCCTGCACGAGGACGGAAAGACCGTCGTCGCCGTAACGCACTATATCGAGGAGGCCGTGCAGGCGGACACGGTGTGGCTCATGCACGACGGGAAAATGCTCGCCCACGGCTCGCCGCGCGAGATGCTCACCCAGCCGGAGCTGCTTGCGCAGACGGGGCTGGAGCCGCCCGTTCCCGTGCGCCTTTACTACGATCTTCTTAACGCAGGGTTCGAGCTGCCATACTGCCCGCTGACGAACAAAGAATTTGTGGAGGAACTATGCCGATCACAGTACGGAACGTCTCACTGACATATAACGCCGGAACGCCGCTTGAGACTGCGGCTGTTAAAAACGTATCCTTTGAGATAGCCGACGGCAGCTTCGTGGGCGTCATGGGGCATACCGGCTGCGGCAAGTCAACGATGCTTCAGCTCATCGACGGCCTGCTGAAACCCGACTCCGGCGAGATACTTATAGACGGCGAGGATATAAACGCCCGCGCATATGACCGCGCCATGCTGCGCCGCAAGGTGGGGATGGTGTTCCAGTACCCCGAGGTGCAGCTTTTTGAGACGACGGTCGAGAAGGACGTCTCCTTCGGCCTGAAGCATTCGGGACTGTCGGCTCAGGAGGTCGGGGAGCGTGTGCGCCGGGCGCTTGAGATGTTAGGCTTTGACTATGAAAAGGTGCGCGGAAAATCTCCGCTCGGCTTTTCCGGCGGGGAAAAACGGCGCATCGCCATCGCGGGCGTGCTTGCCGTAATGCCCGATTATCTGCTGCTCGACGAGCCGATAGCGGGGCTTGACCCGCTATCTCGCGCGGATTTTCTGAATTTGCTGAAAAAGCTCAACAGCGAGGGAATGACGATAGTCATGATATCCCACAACGCCAACGGCATCGCAGAGAGCGCCGAGCGTCTGCTCGTGTTCGAGGACGGCTGTCTTGTTGAGGACGGCTCCGTCGCGGAGGTATTCCGTGACACAGAGGGGCTGCGGCGGCGCGGCTTGGGCGTGAGCGCCTCGCGCGAGCTTGCGGAGCTGCTGAATAAGGGCGGCATTGAACTGCCGCAGGATATATGCACATACGATAAGCTGCGCGATGCGCTCCTGCAAAGGCTGAAAGGGGGCGGCGCGACATGAACATGGCGGTAAGCACCCAGTATATTCCCGCAGATTCTATACTGCACCGTCTGGACGCGCGGGCAAAATTCTTCGGTTTTCTCGTTCTGGTCGCCGCCGTGATACTCTCGGATACGCTGTGGGGCTATGCCCTCACATTCGCGGCCTTAGCGCTGCTCATACGCCTGTCCGGCCTGCCCGTGGCGGCAGCCGTGCAGACAGTGCGCAGAATGTCGGTGTTTTTTGTCGTTATCTTTATCATGAACGTGCTGTTTTTTGACAGCGAGGGGGCGATATGGAGCTGGTGGATATTTTCCGTGTCGCTTGATGGGATCCAGACCGGCGCAAACGTAGTTCTGCGCCTGATGCTGATCCTCGTTCTGAGCAACCTGCTGATTTTGACGACGCCGCCGATGGAGCTCATGAGCGGGATAGAAGCGCTGCTGAGTCCCCTGAGAGTGCTGCACCTGCCGGTGGAGACGGGCGCTATGATACTCTCGGTCGCCGTGCAGTTTATCCCCACGCTCATCGAGGAGACGGACACGATAAAAAAGGCGCAGATCGCCCGGGGCGCACGCCTTGAGAGCCGCAAGCTGCGCGAGCGGGCAACGGCTATGCTGCCGCTGCTGGTGCCGGTGTTTCTGTCGGCGTTCAAGCGCGCCGACGAGCTGTCGGCGGCAATGGAAGCGCGGGGCTACCGCGACGCAAAAAACCGAACAAGAAAGAAAAACCTGCCCATGCGCAGCGCCGACTGGCTTGCGCTGGCATCATGCGCCGCAGTTTGCGCGGCAGAGATTTTTATTTAAGGAGTATTACTATGCAAGAGATGTCAACCGTTAAAAAATCAATATTCTGCGCAATATGCATTGCGCTGTGCTATGTTCTGCCAATGGTATTCCACGCCATCGGCGCGGGCTCGGTGTTCCTGCCGATGCACATCCCCGTGTTCATATGCGCGCTCGTGTGCGGGTGGCAGTACGGCCTGCTCTGCGGCATAGCCGGTCCCGCGCTCTCGTCCGTTCTGACCGGCATGCCCCCCGTCGCCGTTCTGCCCGGCATGATGGTGGAGCTGTGCGTGTACGGTCTGGCAGCGGGTCTTGTCATGAAGCTTGTGCACACAAAGCACACCTATGCAGACCTGTATATATCGCTCATCATCGGCATAGTCTGCGGCCGCGTAGTGGCGGGCGCCGTAAACGCGCTTATCTTTGCGCGCGGAACATATTCTCTGGCGATCTGGGCGTCGAGCTACCTGCTGACCTCATGGCCGGGAACGGTCATTCTGCTCGTGTTTGTGCCGAGCATAGTATTCGCGCTGATGAAGGCGCACATTATCCCCGAGCGCTACCCCTCCGATGAAGAGGAGGAAGAGGCATGATCGACAAGCAGGACGTCATACGCTTTTTTGACCGCTGCGCGCCGTCATGGGACTCAGAGCTTATCAGGGACGATGAGATCATCAAAAAAATACTGGATAACGGCGGAGTGAAAGAGGGTGCCGATGTGCTCGACGTCGCCTGCGGCACGGGAGTGCTGTTCCCGGACTATCTCAGCCGCGGCGTCGGGAGCGTCACGGGCATCGACATATCGCCGGAAATGGCAAAGATCGCCGCGGGGAAATTCCCTGCCGACAAGGTTCGCGTTATCTGCGGCGATGTGGAAACTGCGCGCTTTGACCGCACGTTTGACGTTGTGATGGTGTATAACGCCTTCCCGCATTTCCCCGAGCCCGAGCGGCTCATCGCGTCCCTTGCCGCTGTTACAAAGCCCGGCGGCCGCCTCTCGGTCGCGCATGGCATGAGCCGCGAAAAGCTCGACCGTCACCACAGCGGCACGGCGCGACCGGTGTCAAACGGTCTCATCTCGGCCGACGAGCTCGCCGCGATATTCGCACCGTTTTTTGACGTTGATGTAAAAATTTCCAACGACCGCATGTATCAGGTCTCCGGCATTCGTAAGTGAAGCGGGTCATAAAAGGAAAGAGCACCGTTATTGACGGCACACCGCCTTGCCCATTTCAAATTCGTATGGACTTCCGATGATGTCACCTAAAATTGCTCCGTACATAAATTACCTCCTTGTGTTATAGTCCTTATCTACCCTCTGCCGCCATTCATCCGACATTGGGCGGGAAGCTCGAACATTGCAGACGGCCTCGCTGACGGCTTCATAGATCACGGCGGTGCCCACGCTGTCTGCGTGGTAGTTGACCGCGCGATCTTCCGTAATGCCAAACCGGGCGGCTTCCCGGGCTGCGTCGATATTGGCGCCCAAGAAGATAAATTCCCAGCCGTATTTCTCCTTTTCATGCTCGATCATCCTGCGCACCCGCTCATAGCTGTACTCCCGGCTGGCGTTTTCCATGCCGTCGGTGGTGATGACGAACAGCGTCTTTTCGGGCCGATCCTCCTCGCGGGCATACTTGTGGACATTGCCGATGTGGCGGATGGTTCTGCCCACCGCGTCCAGCAGTGCGGTGCAGCCGCGGACATAGTAGTCTCTGCGGGTCATGGGCCGGACCTTCCGGATATCCACACGGTCGTGGATAACTTCGATGTAGTTATCGAACAGAATGGTGGAGACAAAGGCATCGCCTTCTTCATTCTTCTGCTTCTCAATCATCGCGTTGAAGCCGCCGATGGTGTCATCCTCCAGACCGGCCATGGAACCGCTGCGGTCAAGGATGAATACGATTTCAGTTAAATTTTTCATCATAATAAAAACCTCCTATAATCTGACGTGTTTTAACTTACACCCACATTATAGGAGGTTTTGCTATTGAATTGGTCAACTGGGAGTGGACGTTTTATGCTCCGAGCAAAGATTGGTCAAATTCATACAGGGCGATATTGATTTCGATTACATTGAACTGCCCATGCTCAATGAAGTACCGGATGATAAGGTCGAATGTGCTGCTGTTGGTCAGCGCATATCCCGCCCGTCCGATCAAATCCCGGGTGGCATCCAGATTCAGCTCCAGCGCAAGGGACAGCGCAATGGCGGTCTGCTTGGAGGGCTTGGCATTGGGGTCGTTGATGAGCTTGGAAAAATGCTGCTTGAAGATATTCGCCCTCTTGTAAACAGTGGCGTTCTTCAAGCCCTTTTTCTTAATAAGAGAGAGCAGCGTTTCGGTAAAGCCCGCGTCCTTGTTTTTTATGTATTCATCTAAGCTGAGCGAGGATTCTTCGCATGGCATCGAAGCCATGCAAACGTCCGACATTTCGAGATTCCGGCTCATCTGATACCGGGGCCTTAGCGTCTGCTCGTAGGCGTCCACATAGTTTTCATCGATGTAGCAGGCCACATTGTGGACAAGCTTTTCGGAGAGCCTCAGGCTTTCCTTTCCGAACACCACCAGATAAATCTGCATCTCATTCTCCATGAGAAATTCGCTGAACGCAGCGACTGCCACCTGAAGCGCCTTTTGCTTTGGGAAGCCGTGATTGCCGGACGCCAGCAGCGGGAATGCGATGGAATCGCAGCCTCGCTCCGCGGCCAGAGCAAGACTCATATCGTAAGCTGAGCGCAGGGCTTCCGCTTCACCGTGCGCGCCGTCGATCCATGTTGGAGTAGCCGCGTGGATTACATACTCCGCCCCCAAGCCAAAGCCGGGAGTGATTGCCGCTGTACCCGGCCGGATGTATCCGATTTCCTTTCGCGCTGCAAGCAGCGACGGCCCGGCTTTTTTGTGTATGGCCGAGTCAACGCCCGCACCGACCCGGGGCAGGCGGCTTGCCGCATTTACTATAGCGTCCACCTGCATGTTGGTAATATCGTTTCTTACAATGTCAAAAGGCATGCCCGATCCTCCCGCGACTGCTTTTGTTTTATATTACCATATCGGTCAAGTTTCAGGGAATACCCCTTTATGACGCCGGCCGGCGCCACCGCATCCGTCACGCTTCGCGTGACACCTTTCCCTCAAGGGGAAGGCATGAATGCACTAATTTAGTGCGCGAGTGCAATGAAGATTATTTCCACTGTCACCGGTCGGGCACCTGAAAAAGCAATTACTGAAAGCTTGAAAACGAAAAGAAAAAACCGAACGCTTATATGGCAATAACGACTATTTACAATTTTAACGCGAATCACTTGGCGTCAGTCGGCGCCGACAGGGAAAGATCGTACAGGGTTTTGGCGGAAAAGCCCGTCTCGGCGGCGGCCTTTTTGCAAGCCGCGCGGCGATTGAGCCCCTCGCTTCGGTAGCTCTCGGCGAGCGCGGCGGCCTGCTCGAGCGTGAACGCGCTCCCGGCCTCGGGCGCGCCCTCGATGACCAGCACGAACTCGCCCTTGGGCGGGGTCCGGCTGAAATACTCGATCGCACCCTTGATATCCGTGCGTATGGTCTGCTCGTGCAGCTTCGTAAGCTCGCGGCAGAGCGAAATTTTCCGCTCCGCCCCGAAGGTGTCCCGCATGTCCTCAAGCGTGCGCATGAGCTTGTGCGGCGCTTCGTAGAATATCATCGTCCGCCGCTCGGCCTTGAGACTGTCCAAATGCTCGCGGCGGCTTTTGTTCGCGGTGGATAAAAAGCCCTCGAAGCAAAATCTGCCCGTCGGCAGCGCGGAGAGCGTGAGCGCGGATATGAGCGCCGACGGTCCGGGGACAGTCAGTACCTCGACGCCGTTTTCGGCGCACATGCGCACAAGCTCCTCGCCCGGGTCTGATATCGCGGGCATGCCCGCGTCGGAGACGAGCGCGCAGCTCTCACCGGCGAGAATGCGCTCGAATATCTTCGCGCCGGAGGCGTATTTGTTGTGCTCGAAATAGCTCACCATGGGCTTTCTTATCTCAAAATGATTGAGCAGCTTGAGGGTGACTCTGGTATCCTCCGCCGCGATGAAATCGGCCTCGCGCAGCGCATCGACGGCGCGGGGCGAGAAATCGCCTAAATTGCCTATCGGCGTTCCTACGAGATAAAGTTTTCCGCTCATGCTTCGGCCTCCCTGTGGTAAATTCTGAGTATCTCGGCGGTCTCACCGCCGTCGTCGCCGCGAATAAAAAGCGGCGGCATTATTCTCATGCCCGGCGCTCCGCCGCGCCTTGCCTCGACGAGGATGAGCGCGGGGTCTTTTCCGGCGCTGTGCGACACCGTGCGCAGGCGCTTCGGCTCAAAGCCAACGCCGCGCAGCGTACATACGACGTCCGCGAGCCGCTCGGCGCGATGCACAAGGCAGAACACGCCGCCCGTGCGGCATAGGTAAGCCGCGGCGCGGCAGACATCCTCAAGGCTGCACAGCACTTCGCCTCTGGCGGCGGCACGTTTTTCGTCTGACGGCACGCCGCCGCTGCCGGCGGAAAAGTACGGCGGGTTTGACACGACGAGCTCAAATTCCCCCGACTTAAAAAGCTCGCGGCAGTTTTTTATATCGCCCGGCACGATATCGCAGCGCTGCGACAGCGCGTTGCTCTCGATGTTCCGGCGCGCCGTAGCCGCCGCCTCGGGGTCTATCTCAAGCCCCGTCATGTGCAGACGTTCGCTGCGCCACAGCAGAAGCAGCGGCAGCAGCCCCGAGCCGCAGCCGAGGTCGATGCCCCGCGCGCGGCTGCCTATATTAACAAAATCGCCCAACAGCACGGAGTCGGTACTGACTTTGAAGTGCTCCGACTGCGCAAAATGCGGGCCGTTTTTCCATAATCTATCCATTTTTTCCTTTCGTTGCTACGCTTCAAGTAATCGTTTTTACCGATTCTCGACCATTGACATTGCTGTTGTCGTTATTGCACTCGCGCACTAAATTAGAAACAGCAATGCTCAACAACCTCTGTACCCGTAGGGGCGAGCATTGCTCGTCCGGCGGCGGCTGCCGCTGCTGACGCAGGATTCTTTACGGTCGCGCTGAGGAAGTATCGACAAGCTGAAGTTTTAATGCGAATAGCTTTCCGCCAGTCGGCGGGCGAATTGCCCCTCCGGCGAGGAGCGGACGGCCAATGGCAGCCCCTACGGGTGCGGTGCAATGTTATTGAACGCGCGAGTGCAAAAAAGACCTCTGCCAATCTCACCGGTCGGGCTGACGCAATAACGACTATCGCCAATCTCAAAGCGAATCGCTTCGCGGCAGCCGCCGCGAAATCAGAGCACAGAGGGCTTCGTTGAACTTGCCGATGTGGTAGCCGTCGGCAAAGCGGTGGTTCAGCTCAAGCGAGAGCCCTAACTCCTTGCGCCCGTCGATATCGCGGTACTTGCCCCAGGCTATGCGCGGGATCGCGTCGTCGGGGTCAAAATCGCGCTCGTTTGTCAGCGACGTCAGCTCCACCCACGGCAGGCAGGAGATATAGAGGAGATTCGGCCCCTCGCCGCTTGCGACGATGAACTCCGTCTGCGCCATGCTGCGGCGCTTTGCCTCAAGGCAGAATGCGCCGATATCGTCGCCCGCAGGCATCGTGACGATATGAAACTGCTCGCTGCCGTCCTTCATGTCCGTAAAGCTCGGCAGCCGCTCCGGCAGCAGGACTACCTTCCCGTCTATCACCGCGTAGCGGAACGCCTCGACGGAGTTTATCGCCTTCGTCACGAGCCACGTCAGGGCATAGTAAAACGACAGTCCCTTTGCCTTCGCGTATTCGTACACCCGCGTGACGTCGAGCTTAAAGGTCACGCTGTAAAACGGGTTTGACACATGTGAGAAAAACTCAAAAAGCTCGCGGCGCGGCCAGCGGGCGTAATCTATTATCTCGTAATCGCTCATTCTAAGTTCTCCTTTATCCTTATTAAAATACCATTAAAGCGGTATTTTTTCAAGCGCCTTACGATTGACGCGGACTTGGCGATATGCTATACTGTTTACTAATTTCTAATTTAAGGAGCGTGTTAAATCCGAAATGGATGATGCCAGTCGATTGTCGCTGATAATCGTAGTTTTACTATTGCTTTGCGCCGCGTACTTTGCGGTCGCGGAGACCGCCTTCGCCTCGGTGTCAAAGGTGAAAATAAAGATCCGCGCCGAACGCCGCGAGAGCAAAGCAGTCAAAGCGCTGCAAGTCCTTGATAATTTTGACCTTGCTATCACAAGCATACTTATCTGTACAAATATCGTGCACATCTCCGCCGCGAGCCTTGTTACGCTCTCTGTGACGAGACTCTTCCCCGGCGTGCCCGGCGCCGTCACCATAAGCACCTTTGTTATGACCATCGTGGTCTTCTTCGCCGGTGAGATGCTGCCGAAGAGCATCGCCAAGAAATACAGCGAGCGACTGTCGTTGGCAGTGGCCGGTTCGCTGTGCTTTTTTATGTCCGTTTTGAAGCCGCTGGCAAAGCTGCTGTCCGCGATTGGAAACTTCGCGGCGCGGTTTGTCAAGGCAGACCCGGAGATATCCGTCACCGAGGACGAGATATACGACATAATCGAGGACATGACCGAGGAGGGCAGCCTCGACTCCGAACGCGGAGAGCTCATATCCTCGGCGCTGCAATTTGCCGAGACGACGGTCGAGAGCATACTCACCTCCCGCGTCGATCTTGCCGCGATAGACATCGAGGACTCCCCCGAGGAGATGCTCGAATTTATCCGCTCGCAGACCCACAGCCGCCTGCCCGTGTACGAGGGCAGCATCGACAACATCGTGGGCATCCTGTCGATTCGCAAGTTTATAAAAGCGTATCTCAAGCAGGGCGCGCAGCTTGACGTCAAGGCCCTGCTCGATAAGCCGTATTTCATACACCAGAGCGCGAATATCGACGGCCTGCTGCCGGTCATGAGCAAAAACCGGCTCAACATGGCGGTCGTGACGGATAACTACGGCGGCACGCTGGGCATCGTCACGGTCGAGGATATCTTAGAGGAGCTTGTCGGCGAAATCTGGGACGAGGAGGACGTCGTTGAGGAGCCCTGCGTCCCCTGCGGCGACGGGGTCTGGGACTGCGAAGCGGAAATGGCCGTCACCGACGTGTTCGAGCTTTTGGAGTTTGACGACGACAGCGAGGATGATGAATTTACAAACAAGCTGCTCGGCGAGTGGGCATACGAGCAGTTTGACCGTATTCCCGCCGTGGGCGACAGCTTTTCATACAACGGCCTTTCCGTCACCGTGTCCGAGATGCGGCACAACCGCATACTCAGGCTCCGCGTCTGCCTCGCGCAGGATGGAGGTGAGGGCTGATGTGGTATTATATAGCCGGCATAGTCATATGCATAGTATTTTCAAACATCTTCTCCTCGGCTGAGATGTCCTACTCCTCCTGCAACCGCCTACGCCTTGAAAACGCAAGGGACGCAGGCTCATCCCGCGCCGCCGCCGCCGTCAAAATAATCGACCGCTTTGACGATTCGCTCTCGGCGATACTGATAGGCAACAACCTTGTTAATATAACAAACTCCGCGCTCGGCTCGCTGCTGGTGCTGGAGATCTGCAACGGCGACGAGAGCTACGCGTGGGTGTCCACCGTTGTCATCACGATACTCGTCATCATATTCGGCGAGACCATACCCAAGATCGTCTCAAAGGGCAGCGCCAACCGCTTCGCCCTGACCTACGCCTATTTCGTGCGCGGCCTGACGATAATTCTCAAGCCGCTCATATGGCTGGTGGTGGGGCTTGTGCGGCTCATCACCGTCGGCATGAAGGGCGAGAGCGACGACTCCGACGAGGAGGCAGCCGTCGAGGAGCTGAGCTCGATAATCGAGACCGCCGAGGACGAGGACGTTCTCGACGAGGAGCGCTCGGAGCTGGTTCAGGCGGCGATCGACTTCTCCGACGTCATGGCAAGCGAGGTCATGACCGCGCGCGTGGACGTCGTGGCGCTGGATATCGACGAGGACTGGGATGAACAGCTTCGCATTATCGACAGCGCGCCCTACTCGCGCATCCCCGTGTACGAAGACAGCGTTGACAACATAATCGGCGTGCTGTACCTAAACCGCTTCCTCAAGGCGCTTGCCGGAGAGGAAAAGCCGGATATACGCAGTCTGCTCATGCCGCCCTGCTATGTTTACAAGACGGTGAAGCTGCCGTCGGTGCTCACAGAGCTGCGCAAGGCAAAGCAGCACCTTGCGATCGTAACCGACGAATACGGCGGCACGCTGGGCATACTCTCGATGGAGGATGTGCTCGAGCAGCTTGTCGGCGAGATTTGGGACGACACCGACGAGATACGCGAGGAGATATTGGAGCGCTCCGGCGGCGAGCTTGAGCTTGACGGTGATATGAGCATTTCCGATTTCCTCGACCTTGTCGGGATAAACGAGCGCGACTTCGACGCCGAGAGCGAGACTGTCGGAGGCTGGACGATAGAGATGTTCGGCGCCTTCCCCTCGGTGGGGGACAGCTTCGACTACGGCGACCTGCACGTCACGGTGCTCGACCGCGACGGCCAGCGCGTCGAAAAGGTCCTCGTCGTCCGGCGCTCCTGCCGGAGGGGCGATTCGCGTTGAGATTGGCGGTAGTCGTTACTGCGTCAGCCCGGTTATAAACATCGGAAATATACGAAAAAAGGAAGCAATCATTCGACTGCTTCCTTTTTTAATCCGCTTTTACGCCTCAAATAATCGTTTTTTCCGGTGCCCGACCATAGGTACCGGCAGTAGTCTTTATTGCACTCGCGCATTCAATTAGAAGCATCAGAGTTTAGACTACGTCATGCCTCCCTCTGACGAGGGAGGTGGCTGAGCGTCAGCTCAGACGGAGGGAGAGAGCACCGGCTGGCGCCAAGCAATTCGCATTGAGATTTTTGATAATCTCTTTTGCGTCAGCCCGATAATATACGCGGTCGTGCTGACGCAATATAGACTACTTGAAATTTGAATCCGAATTAATTCCGGCTTCGCCGGTCTCTCCCTCAGTCAGCTTCGCTGACAGCTCCCTCGTCAGAGGGAGCTATGAGACTTGGCAAAACTTTTGCCGCTCTCACCGGTCGGGCACCGACAAAAGAGATTACATGAAGCGTTGCAACGAATTGCCCCTACAATTTTAATTTAGTGCGCGAGTGCAAAATAGATTATTTGCAATCTCACCGGTCGGGATACCGCAATAGAGATTATTTTGAGCCTTAATGCGAATCGCTCTGCGGCAGCCGCCGCAAAAAACCGAAGTGTTCTTATTGAACACTTCGGTTTTTTTGCTTTTTACTCTTTGTCATCGAGCCAGTCGGAGACTTTGCTCTCCTCAATGCCGAGGCCGCCGGAGATAAAGGCGACCGCCTCGTTGAAGTTCATGTTCTTGAGGCGTGCGAAATTGGTTGCGCCCTGACCGGGGCCGTCGTTCAGGCGGCCTTCGATATAACCGCACTCGTAGCACATGTTAAGAGCGTACTTGCGATGATTATCCAGCGTCATTTCGTGTCCGCAGCGGGGACATTTCATAGTATTTCCCTCCCGTTTTTTCAATATCCAAAATTTATTGTATCACAGTTTAAAGCACTTAATCAATAGCCACTTGCTGTCAAGTGCCAAAAAACGCTCAGTCGATGCCCTTGCCGGAGCCGCCGCGGAAGCAGGATTCATCGTTTGCCCAGCCCTTATCGACCAGCCAATAGCTGCGCTCCTCGCCTAAGGCGGCAAGCTCCTCCTCGCTCAGCTCCACATCCTTGCTGCGCTCGCGCTTGAGCGCGCGCTCATAGTTATAAAGATCCATCAGCGTGAAGCCAAGCCCCATCTCCTCGGCGATGGGGATGAGCACATCCTCGACCACCGACTCGCGTATCTCAAGGCTGCCGGGGTAGGCCGCCTCGGCGTCCTCGACTCTCTTGCGAAGCTCGGGGTCGGTATCGTACTGCTTGAGGAATTTTACGACATTAAGATTAACGTTCATTTAAAAATCTCCTTTTATATCAGCAAAGGCGGAAGCCCGCGGGGATGCTGTCGTCGAGCATGAGCAGGTGCAGCTCCTCCTTGCCGTCGTGCTCGTGCACGGCGGAGATGAGCATGCCGCAGGAGTCCTGACCCATCATCTTGCGGTTGGGCAGGTTGAGGATGGCGACAACGGTCTTGCCGACAAGCTCCTCCGGCTCATAGAACTTGTGGATGCCGGAGAGTATCTGGCGCGGGGTGCCGGAGCCGTCGTCGAGCATGAACTTGAGCAGCTTGTCGCTCTTTTTGACCGCCTCGCAGGAGAGCACCTTGCACACGCGCATATCGCACTTTGCAAACTCGTCTATCGTCACGTCAGGCTCGACCGGGGGGAACTTGGGCGCGGCAGCGGGCTTTGCGTTCATCTTCTCCAGCTCATCGAGAGCCTTTGCCATATCAATGCGCGGGAAGAGAGTCTCGCCCTTGTGAACAGCGGCGTTTGCGGGCAGAGCGCCGAAGTGTTCTGCGCTGTCCCAGGTCTGAAGCGCCTCATCCGCGCCGATCTGCGCGAATGCCTTGTCGCAGCTTTCGGGGATGAAGGGCTTGAGCATGATGAGCGCGGCGCGCAGGCTCTCAAGCAGGTTATAGAGCACGGTCGCAAGGCGGGGTCTCTTGGCCTCGTCCTTTGCCAGCACCCAGGGCGCCGTCTCGTCGATATACTTGTTCGCGCGCTGGATGAGCTTGAACACCTCTTCAAGCGCAAGGTGGAGCTGGAACTTGTCCATCTGCTCGGCGTAGCGCTCGCGCGCACCGGCTGCAAGCGATATCAGCTCATCGTCGAGGGGGTCGCTCTCGCGCTCAGTGGGCAGAACGCCGCCGAAGTATTTTTCGACCATTGCTGTGGTGCGGGAGACGAGGTTGCCCAAATCGTTTGCGAGGTCGGTGTTTATGGTGTTTATAAGCAGCTCGTTCGAGAAGTTGCCGTCCGAGCCGAAGGGGAAGGTGCGCAGCAGGAAGAAGCGCAGCGCGTCAACGCCGAACATATTCGCAAGCTTGTACGGATCGACGACGTTGCCCTTGGATTTGCTCATCTTGCCGCCGTCAATGACGAGCCAGCCGTGGCCGTAGACCTTGTTCGGCAGGGGCAGCTCCATGCTCATGAGCATGGCAGGCCAGATGATGGAATGGAAGCGGACTATCTCCTTGCCGACGATGTGATGCACGGCAGGCCAGTACTTCTCAAAATCGTCGTAGCGGTCGTTTAAATATCCCATCGCGGAGCAGTAGTTAAACAGCGCATCGACCCAGACGTACACGACATGACCCGGGTCAAAGTCCACGGGGATGCCCCAGCTAAAGCTCGTGCGAGATACGCACAGGTCCTCAAGACCGGGCTTTATGAAGTTGTTTATCATCTCGTTGACGCGGGACGCGGGCTGGAGGAATTCGCCCGTCTCAAGCAGCTCCTGCACGGGCTTTGCGTACTTTGAAAGGCGGAAGAAGTAGGCCTCCTCCTCGGCGTAGTGAACCTCTCTGCCGCAGTCGGGGCATTTGCCGTCGACGAGCTGGCTCTCTGTCCAGAAGCTCTCGCAGGGAGTGCAGTACATGCCCTTGTACGCGCCCTTGTAGATATCGCCCTTTTCGTACATCTTTCTGAATATACGCTGCACGGACTTGACGTGATAATCGTCGGTGGTGCGCACGAAGCGGTCGTTCGAAATGTTCATGAGCTTCCACAGATCGGTGATACCGCCGGGGCCCTCGACTATCCTGTCAACGAATTCCTTCGGCGTAACTCCGGCTTCCTTTGCCTTTTCCTCGATCTTCTGGCCGTGCTCGTCGGTGCCGGTCAGGAACATCACGTCGTAGCCGCGCAGGCGCTTATAGCGCGCTATGGAGTCTGTCGCAACGGTGCAGTAGGTGTGGCCTATGTGCAGCTTGTCGGAGGGGTAGTAAATCGGGGTGGTGATATAAAATCTTTCCTTTTCCATTCTGTCTTTCTCCAATCTTTTATCTGGGATCGAGCGACGGCGTTTCGTCCGGATTTATGACCGGCTCCGTCGGTATCGGCTCTTCGGTGGGAACGGGTTCCTGCGTCGGCTCGGGAGTCTGAGTCGGCTCCGGGGTCGGCCACTTGATGTCCTCGTCGTGGTAATAGTAGTAGCTGTTGGCCTCGTGGTTGCGGCTTATGAGATTGCCGTCCTTGTCATACACGCAGCGGTAGGTCGTCGCGCGGGTGCCGACCGCCACATTGGGGTGGGTGCTGTCGTAGGCGGTGGAGGCGGAATAGGTCATCTCGACATAGCTGCCGTCAACGTCCGTGCCCCAAATCTCGACCGTAAGCTGCCTGTCAACGCATTTGGTGACTATCTTTATCGGGAACTCCCGATTGTTTTTGAATTTAAACTCCGGGCCGCCCCAGCTCACGGTGGCGTCAAGCCCCCACGGCACATAGCTTACCGCAAAGTGGTGACAGTCGCGCGCGACTATCTGCAAGTTTGCGTACAGCGCCGCGCAGTAGAGCGTAGATGACACCTGACATATGCCGCCGCCGACCTCCTGCACGACCTTGCCGCCGGAATAGGCCGCCGCGGATTTGAAGCCCGCCGCCGTCGTGCGTTTGCCGACCGTGTCGTTATAAGAAAACGTCTCGCCGGGGTTTAATACAACGCCGTTTATCTTGGACGCGGCAAGCTCCACATTCGTCGCTCTGCCGGAGGCCGAGCTTGCGTAGCTCGTTTTCTGCGAGCCGAGCTTATCGGCAAAGAGCATGGAGTCAAGCTGCTCTGTCGTATATTTCGGCATCGTGACCGTCAGAGGTATCTCAACAAGCTCGCCGTCGGATGCCGCCGCCCAAAGCTCCTTTGCCTTTGCAGCGTCAAAATCAACGCCAACCGTGCTCTCGGTTGCCTTGCGCGTCTCGGGGTCGTACTTTGCGTCGACCGCCTCTGCGAAGATCTCCTCGTGCAGCTTCTCAAAATCAGGCTCTGCCGAATTTGAGATATCGGCCTTATACTCAAGGCTGCTGCCGCCCTCGGCCATGGTGTCCAATATCATGGAGCACAGCTTATCGGCGTCTATTTCGATTTTATCCGCGCCCTTTATCATTTTAAGGCGCTCGGCCTCAAGGTCAATTTCATAGCCCTTGCCTATCTGCTCGTCATAGTCCTCGAGCGCGGCATCGACCCTTGCGCGCACACCCTCGGCGTTGGCTGCGGCGAGGATATCCGCCGCTGTGACCGAGCCGCCTATACATTTAAAATACGCGATGAGGTCTTTCACGGGGTTTCCGCTGTGGCCGTAGGCGTAGGCGGCCTCCGCCGCCTCTGCGCAGTCAAGCTCAAGCCCCGCTTCGGCGGCGGTGACGGTAAATTCAAAGCCGCCCGGCAGCGTGACCGCGACAGAGCCGCAGTCGAGCTTATCCCAGCCGCCGTCTCTCAGCGCGGCTTCCGCCTCGGCAACGCTCATGTCGCCGATATCAATTCCGCCAAGGCTCATGTTCGGGTGTATCTTCGAGGATCTGCCCACGACAGCGCCCGTTATAAGCCCAGCGGCGATTATAAGTACCAGCGCACAGGCAACATACAGCGCCGCTTTCTTTGCGCCGCTCTTTTTTGCCGGAGCTTCCTTTTTCGCCTTGGGCTTTTTCGCGGCTGACCTCCCGTCAACCGTTTTTGCCGAGGTATTCCTCTTTAAAGCGTTCAAGCTCGCCCTCGGGCAGCTCCTGCTTCGCCTTCTGCTCGAACACGCCCTTCATCCATGGGTTGTTCTCGACCTTCGCGCCCGTCTGAGCCTCCAGCACCGCGTTTATCAACACGTTGGAGATGAGAAATCCCGCAGGAGTCAGGCGCCAGCGGTCGTTTTCCCTGACCGCCCAGCCCTTTTTGTCGAAAAGCTCAAAGGTCTCCTCGATCGGAGCCCAGTCGCTGCGATATATTTTATGGTATTCGGCCTGAGATATTCCGTGCGTTGTGCGCATGCCGAGCATAAGGTACTCGGCGGCCCTCTGCACGGGCACAACAGGCTCGTATTCGTCGATTATCATGCTGTCGCCGATAACGGCGGAGATGTATTTGTTCAGGTCGCGCACATAGCTGTAGCGCACGCCGTTGACGCACGAGTGCGCGCCGGGGCCGAAGCCCATGTAGTCGTCAAGCTGCCAGTATTTAAGGTTGTGCCGCGACTCGTAGCCGGGCACGGCGAAATTCGATATCTCGTACTGCGAAAAGCCGTAGCGGGCGAGGGTGTCCACGGTGTAAAGGTACATGTCCGCCTGCTCGTCGTCATCGGGGATGAGCGGGGAGCCGAGGTAGCTGCGGTACATGGGCGTGCCCTCCTCAAGCTTCAGCGCGTAGCAGGAGATATGCTCCGGGTGCAGCTCCAGCGCCTTGGAAAGAGTGTCCGCCCAGTCGCCCTTCGTCTGGCTCGGCAGGCCGTAGATGAGGTCGATGCTGACGTTCTCAAAGCCCGCTCTGCGCGCGGTCTCGATCGCCTGCTCGGCCTGACGGAAATTGTGCCTGCGGCCGATTATCTTTAAAATGTCGTTGTTTGCCGACTGCACGCCTATAGACAGACGGTTGACGCCCTCGCGCCGAAGCGTTTTCAGCTCGTCGAGCTTCGCCGTGTCGGGGTTTACCTCGAGCGTGATCTCCGAGTCAAGGCGCACGTTGCCCATGCGCTTTAGCTCGTCGAGTATCTCGACAATGCGCTTTGCGCCGTAGCAGCTCGGCGTGCCGCCGCCGATGTAGATGCTGTCTATCTCGTAGCTGCTCATCGCCTCCGCCGATTCGGAGATGTGGCTCAGCAGCGCCGACTGATAGTCCGGCATCCTCTGGCTTCCGCCCGGTATCGAGTAGAAGTCGCAGTACCCGCATTTGGACACGCAGAACGGTATGTGAATGTAAACCCCTAATCTATCCATCTTTTCCCTTTCGTTGCTACGCCTTGGGTTATCTTTATTTCCGGTTCCCGACCGGTAATAATGGCAATTAACGGACACGCGGACGAGCGATGCTCGCCCCTACGGGTGCGGTGTAATTCGATGCGCGAGTGCACTAACGATTATTTCCATTGCTGCCGGTCGGGACACTGCAAAAGCGACTATTTGAAGCGTGGCAATCGGATTGAAAAACCGGTCGGGCTGACGCAGCAGCGATTATTTCAAATCGCAAATCGAATTAAAAAAGTTTGCAGACAAGCTCGGCGTAGGCGGTGGCGTCCTCGACCTCGAGACCGGCGATCAGCTCCGCCTGGGCGTAGAGGATCTTCGACATATCCGCTGCTCTGTCCTTATCGCCGGCGTCATACGCGTCGCGTATCGCGGCGAAGGCGCGGTGGTTCGCGTTGAGCTCAAGCACACGGTCCGCGCGCATCTGGCGCATCTCCTCGCTCGGGCCGTTGCGGAAATACTTTTCCATCTCAAGCGTGAACGGGCCGCTGGAGGTCAGGCAGCAGGAGGACGACACGAGCTTGCTCGAGAGCGTGACCTGCTTGAGCTTCTCGTCGCCGACGCTCTCGCGCACAAAGTCGAGCAGCTCCTTGTTCTCGGTGGTTTTCTCCTCGGCGGCCTTCTTCTCCTCGTCGGTCTGGAAGCCGAGATCCTCGGTGAGGACATTGACAAAGGGCTTGCCCTCAAACATCTTGAGCTGCATGAGCACCGTCTCGTCGATGGGGTGGTCAAGGTAGAGTATATCGTAGCCGCGCGAACGAACCTCCTCGCACTGGGGCATGCTCATCGCGTGCTTTACGGTGTCGGCCGAGGCGTAGTATATGGCCTTCTGGCTCTCGGGCATATTGTCGCTGTACTCCTTGAGGGTCATCTGCGACTCCTCGGAGGTGTAGAAAATGAGCAGGTCCTTGAGGAACTCGGTGTAGCGGCCGTACTCGTCGCACACGCCGCACTTGATGTGGATGCCGAAGTTTTTCCAGAACGTCTCGTACTTGGGACGATCGTCCTTCATCATCTTCTCAAGCTCGCCCTTGATCTTCTTCTCAAGGTTCTGGCCGATGACCTTGAGCTGGCGGTTGTGCTGAAGCACCTCGCGGGAGATGTTCAGGCTCAGGTCGGGGGAATCGACAACGCCGCGCACGAACTCAAAATACTCGTGCAGGAGCTTATCGCAGTTTTCCATTATCAGAACGCCGTTGCAGTAGAGCTTGAGGCTGCGTTTGGTCGCGCCGGACATACCGTTGTCAATGTCCTTGCCGGGCACGAACAGCATCGCCTTGTAGGACACAGTGCCCTCGGCGTTCACGCGCAGGGTGACGGCGGGATCGGTCTGATCGCGCATGGTCTCCTTATACCACTCGACGCACTGCTCGTCCGTGACCTCGGCCTTGGAGCGCTGCCAGATGGGCACCATGGAGTTGACCGTTTCGGGCGCGGTGACATTGACAGTCTGCATCTTGGGATTGCCGTCCTTGTCCTCCTCGCCGGTGGGCTGCTGCTCCTGATGGGTGATGTCCATGACGATGGGCCAGCGCACATAGTCGGAATACTTCTTGACAAGCATCTTGAGCTTCCATATCTCGAGGTACGAGCCGTATATCTCCTCGTCGGTGTCCTCTTTTATGTGCATGATAACGTCGGTGCCGGCGTTATATTTATCGCACTCTGCGACGGTGTAGCCGTCGGCGCCGGTGCTCTCCCAGCGCACGCCCTTTTCCTCGCCGTACTTTCTGGTTATGACGGTGACCTTGTCGGAGACCATGAACGCGGAATAGAAGCCGACGCCGAACTGGCCGATGATGGATATATCGTCCTTCTCGGCCTCATCGCTGTCCATCTCGCTCTTGAACTTGTAAGAGCCGCTCTTGGCGATAACGCCGAGGTTTTTCTCGGCCTCGTCCTGGGTCATGCCTATGCCGTTGTCGGACACGGTGATGGTGCGCTCGTCCTTGTCAACGGTGATGCGTATGCGGTAATCCTCGCGCTCGAGGCCGACCTTGTCGTCGGTGAGCGACAGGTAGCAGAGCTTGTCGATAGCGTCGGACGCGTTTGAAATTATCTCGCGCAGGAATATCTCCTTGTTGGTGTAAATCGAGTTGATCATCAGGTCGAGCAGGCGCTTGCTCTCGGCCTTAAACTGTTTCTTTGCCATATTAAAACAAACCTCCGTAGATATATAATCCGATATTTATCGCATTATATAATTTCAATTTTATATAAAGCATATTATAACACATTATTATATTTTTTCAACAGCTTTTCAATCCGCGTTAGCGCTTCAGATTATCGTAATTGCGTCAGCCCGACCGTCCGCCGGCTGGCGGGAAGCAATTCGGATTGAGATTTGTAATAATCGTTTTTGCCGGTGCCCGACCGGTGATAATGGCAACTTTCGCTTTTGCACTCGCGCACTCAATTAGTGCGTTCAAGCCTTCCCCTTGAGGGGAAGGTGTCACGGTGTTAACCGTGACGGATGAGGTGTCTGCTGACGCAAAAGCGATTATTTAAGGCTTAAAAACGAAAAGGAAAAAGATATAAGAATTGAAATACCAAACGATTGGTGATAAAATAAGTATAATTATTCTGATAACGGAGGCGCGGTGTTGGACAGGCTGCTCAAAATACGGGAAAAGCTCAGCCAAAAGGGGCTTGACGGCGTCCTGATAACGGACGAGAAGAATCAGCGCTACGCGACGGGCTTTGCGTTCACAGACGGCGCTGTGCTCATAACGCGCAGCCGCGCGTTTCTCTTCACCGACTCGCGCTATATCGAGGCGGCGGAGAAAACCGTTTCGCCCGATATCGAGCTGCGCATGTTCGGCGCGGGGAAGCCGCTCCCGGCGCTCATAAAAGCAGAGCTTGCCGAGTGCTGCATTGAAAAGCTCGGCGCGGAGGAAATGAGCCTGCCGCACGGCAGATATCTCGATCTTGAGCGGCGCTTAGGGCTGGGGCTTATGCCCTGCCAGAGCATATTTTATGAGCTGAGAGCCGCGAAGGACGAGGATGAGCTTTGCTCCATGCGCGCGGCTCAGGCGATCGCCGAGCGGGCGTTGGACGACGTTTTGCGCATCATCCGCCCCGGCGTTACCGAGCGCGATATCGCCGCCGAGATAACCTACAGGCTCCTAAAGCACGGGGGCGAGGGCAACTCCTTTGACCCCATCGCGGTTTCCGGCGCAAACTCCAGCATGCCCCACGGCGTGCCCTCGGATAAGCGCGTGGAGGCGGGCGATTTCGTCACCATGGACTTCGGCTGTATAAAGGACGGCTACTGCTCGGACATGACGCGCACGGTCGCCGTCGGCGGCGCGACGGATGAGATGAAAAACGTCTACGATGTCGTTCTGCGCGCCCAGGCGGCGGGAATAGATATTGCGCGCGCGGGCGTGACCGGCGCGGAGATCGACGGCGCGGCGCGAAAGGTCATAGCGGACGCGGGCTACGGCGAATACTTCGGTCACGCCTTCGGCCACTCGCTGGGGCTGGATATCCACGAATCGCCCGCAGCGGCGCCTTCTGCGAAAACGCCCATGCCCGACGGCGCGGTCATTTCCGCCGAGCCGGGGATATATCTGCCTGGCAAATTCGGCGTGAGGATAGAGGACGTGCTCATCCTGCGCTCCGGCGGCTGTGAGAATATAACCCGCGCGGACAAGAAGCTTATTATTTTGTGATAAATCGGAGGGACTGACATGGCAAAGAAAAATAGCAAGGGCAATGGTGCGAAAAAGGAAGCAAAAAAGGACATAAGCCTGACTCCGCTGATGTACTTGGGCTTTATCATAGTCTGCGTCACGGCGCTGCTGCAAAGCCTCATCCCCAAGTTCCCGCAGGCGCTCGGCAATATACTGTATGTCATCGGCGTGCTCGCGCTCGTGGTGTATATGATACAGATCGCGTTTGAAAAGCGCACCGGAAAGCGCGAAGCCGACGGGGAAAACGTTGAAAACCGGCTCAAAAATCGAAAATAATCTTGCAATATGCCGCGGCATAATGTAAAATATCATAGTTAATCGGAAATATATATTTAAAATACACATAGGAGGATTACCTATTATGATTACAGCAGGCGATTTCAGAAACGGCGTTACCTTCGAGATGGACGGCCAGGTCATGCAGGTCGTCGAGTTCCAGCACGTCAAGCCCGGCAAGGGCGCGGCATTTGTGCGCACCAAGATGAAGAACGTCATCACCGGCGCCGTCACCGAGACTTCCTTCAACCCCACCGCAAAGTTTGAAAACGCCACCGTCGACCGTATGACAATGGAATACAGCTATTCCGACGGTAACCTGTACTACTTCATGAACCCCGAGACCTATGAGCTCGAGCCGGTTGACGAGTCCGTTTTAGGCGACAGCTTCAAGTTCGTCAAGGAGAACATGGCCTGCACGATTTATTCATACAAGGGCAAGGTGTTCAATGTCGAGCCTCCCTTCTTCGTTGACCTCGAGGTCACCGATACCGACCCCGGCTTTGCCGGCAACACCGCAACCAACGCCACCAAGCCCGCGACCCTCGAGACCGGCGCAGAGGTCAAGGTGCCCCTGTTCATCGAGCCGGGCGAGAAGATCCAGATCGACACCCGCACCGGCGAGTATCTCGGCCGCGCAAAGTAATTTACGAAGCACCGTTTGCCGCACTTCATAAGGAGGAAGCGAAATGACCGCAAGTGAAAAAGTTGCATACCTTAAAGGTCTTGCCGAGGGTCTCGGCGTAAAGGACGACGGCAAGGAGGGCAAGCTCATGCTGGCCATCCTAGACGTGCTCGAATCCATGGCCGATGACGCCGACGCGCTTGAGGAAAAGTGCGCCGATCTTGCCGACAGCATTGACGATATCGGCGAGGATATGGCATATCTTGAGGATCTGTGCCTTGCAGACCTCGACGAGGACGACGAATTTGACGAGGACGAGCTTGACGAGTGCGACGGCGACTGTGACTATTGCAGCGGCTGCGACGAGCAGGAGTATGAGGTCACCTGCCCCCAGTGCGGCGAGGTCGTAACGCTTTTTGAGGACGACCTTGACTTCGGCTCCATACGCTGCCCGTCCTGCGACGCGGAGCTTGAGTTCGACTTCGACCGCTGACGCGGGGTCAATTCGCGTTGAGACTGGCAGCAATCGCTATTGCGACAGCCCGGTTATGAACATTGTAGTATAACGACAAATGGAAGCAATCATTTGACTGCTTCCATTTTTATATCGTTGCTTCGCTTCAAATAGCCTTTCTTGCGTCAGCCCGGTTATGAACAATAGTAATAAACAAAAAACGGAGGCAACCGAATGATTGCCTCCAAAATTTTTATATGCACTAATTGAACGCGCGAGTGCAAAGAAGACCTCTGACATTGCTACCGGTCGAGAACCTGTAGTAACGATCATTTGAAGCGTTGCAACGGATCGCCCCTCCGGCGAGAAGTTACATGATTAGATCGGCGCACAGTTCGGGGTTGACAGCCGAGGGGCACTCCATGGCCATCGCGGCGGCCTTCATGGCGGCGGCTGCGCTCTCGGCAAGGCCGAGGCCGTTCACACCCGCCCAGATTATCGCGGCGGTCGCCGCGTCGCCGCAGCCGGAGAAGCTTACGGCGTTGACCCGTTCGCACGGCAGCTTTATTATCTCGCTGCCCTCGGCGGCGACTATCCCGTCCGCGCCCAGGGACACGAACACGCGCTTAACGCCGGCATTGAGCAGCGCCTCGGCCGCAAACAGCGACGTCGTCTCGCCCGTCATGCTCTTGGCCTCATATTCATTCGGCTTGAAGGCGCAGAGCTTACCCAGCGCGGGCTTGAGCCGCTCGGCCTTCGCGACGGACACGGGGTCCGCGTACAGCGGCGCTGTGACGTTCTCAGCTATCCACGCGACCGTCTCCCGCGTGAGGTTTCCGTCGATGACCACGGCGTCGGCGGCGTTTATCTCGCGCAGGTGCGGCTTGAGATATTCGGGCGTTATACAGCCGGATATATCGGTATCGCACACGCCGATTAGCATATCGCCCTTCTCGTCGGCGACGTAGAGATAGCTCGAGGTGCGCGCACCGCTCATGCGGCGGCACAGGTGCATATCCATGCCAAGCTCAAGGCAGCTTTTATACACGCTGTCGCCGTAAACATCGTCGCCGATGGCGGCGAGAAACTTCACGTTTATCCCCAGAAGCCGGAGGTTGTGCGCAATATTCCTGCCCACCCCGCCGGGGCTGAGCGTAACTGCGCCGGGGTTTGAATCGTGCAGACGCGGCGCGGCGTTCGGGCGGCCGCAGATATCCATATTCACGGCGCCAATAACTACTACGGTTTTATCTTCCATATCTCCTCCGCATATTCCCTGATTGCGCGGTCAGCGGCAAATATGCCCGCGCGGGCGGTATTCATTAGAGAAAGCCTTGCGCGCTCACCGGGCAGTGCGATAGCGCGATAGAGTCTGTCGTGCGTGTTTACATAGTCGCGGAAGTCGGCGCAGAGCATGTAGGGATCGCCGTTGTACAGAAGCCCCGACACGAGGTCGGAATAGCTCTTGCCGTCGGCAAAGCCGCGGCTTATGCGGTCGAGCACGGCGGAAAGCTCCGGGTCGTAGCCGACATAGCGCCTCGGGTCGTAGCCGGAGGCTTTGAGCGCGGCGACGTCCTCGGTTCTCAGCCCGAACAGGAACATGTTCTCATCGCCCAAGCGCTCGTACATCTCGACGTTTGCGCCGTCGAGGGTGCCGATGGTGACGGCGCCGTTTAGCATGAGCTTCATGTTGCCGGTGCCGGAGGCCTCCTTGCCTGCGGTGGATATCTGCTCTGACACCTGCGCGGCGGGCATGAGTGCCTCGGCGGCGGACACGCGGTAGTTTTCCATGAAGCAGACCTGAAGCCGACCCTGACAGACTGGGTCGTTATTTATATCATTAGCCAGCGAGCAGATAAGCTCGATGATGCGCTTTGCGGTCTGATAGCCTGCGGCGGCCTTCGCGCCGAAAACAAATGAGCGCGGGACGAAATCCATGTTGGGGTTATCGTGAAGCTGCATTTGCAGGCGCACGATGAGCATCGCGCAAAGAAGCTGACGCTTGTACTCGTGCAGACGCTTGACCTGAACGTCGAGTATCGCGTCGGTGTTGAGCGAGAAATTGTCGTTGCGGCGCAAAAATTCCGCAAAATCGCACTTATTGATCCGCTTTATCTCGTTAACGCGCTCTGCCACGGCGCTCTCGGAGGCAAAGTCCGCGAGTCTGCCGAGATCCTCGGGTGCGCGCAGGTATTTGTCGCTGCCGAGCAGCTCGGACACGAGCGCGTGCAGGCGCGGGTTTATCTGCGCGAGCCAGCGGCGGTGGTCGATGCCGTTTGTGACGTAGGTGAAGCGCTCCGGGCCGAGCTGGCAGATATCTTTGAACAGGTCGTCCCTGAGTATCTGTCCGTGCAGGGCGGACACGCCGTTTATTTTATAGCACGCGGCAAGGCATAGGTTTGCCATGTGCACCTGGCCGTCCTGAATGATGAGGTTGCGGCCTACCTTCTCGCTGCTGCCGAATTTGGACACTAAATATTCGCACCAGCGGCGGTTTATCTCGCACAGTATCTCCCACACGCGCGGGAGAAGGGTCTGGATAAGCTCCTGCGGCCATTTTTCGAGAGCCTCGGACATGACGGTGTGGTTTGTGTACGCAACGGAGGCCGTGACGATGCTCCACGCCTCGTCCCAGCCCAAACCGTACTCATCCATCATGATGCGCATCAGCTCGGGGATGACGAGCGTGGGGTGGGTGTCGTTTATCTGAATGACGTGGTGCTCTGCAAACGAGCGGATATCGCCGTAGCGCTCCATGTGCTTTTTGACGATGCTCTGCGCGGTCGCGGAGACGAAGAAATATTGCTGCTTCAGGCGCAGGGTCTTGCCCTCGATGTGGTCGTCGGCGGGGTAGAGCACCTTGGTGATGACCTCGGACATCGTGCGCTGCTCAAGACTCTTGACGTACTCGCCCTCGGAGAACAGGTACATATCCAGCGCCGTGGTGCTGCGCGCATCCCAGAGACGCAGGGTGTTGACCTCGCTCGTGCCATATCCGGCGATGAGCATATCGCGCGGGACAGCGGTGACGGTCTGATAGCCGATGTGCTCGGCGTGGTAGTGGCCGAAGCTGTCCCAATGCGGGGAGATGTGGCCGCCGAAGCGAATTTCAACCGCCTCGTCGTTTCTGGGCACGAGCCAGCTCTCGGCCGCGCTGCGCCAATCGTCGGCGACCTCGGTCTGCCTGCCGTCGACTATCTTCTGGCGGAAAATGCCCAGCTCATAGCAGATGGAATAGCCCGTTGCGGGTATGCCGAGGGAGGCGAGCGAATCCATGTAGCAGGCCGCCAGACGGCCAAGACCGCCGTTGCCGAGCCCGGCGTCGTTTTCCGACTCGAATATATCCGCAGCGGATCGGCCTAAATCCTCGAGCGCGCCGGTGAGCGCGTCGGAGATGCCGAGGTTGAAGGCGTTTTTCATGAGGCTGCGTCCCATGAGAAATTCCATGGACAGGTAGTGTACCTCGCGCCCGGGCTTTTTCGTCTCCTCGGCGGCAAGAAGCCTGCTCATTATCTCGCGTATGACCATGGCCGAAGCCTGAAAGACCTGGTCGTCGCTTGCGTTTTTGCTTGTTACGGCGAAGTGGGCGCAGAGCTTATCTTCGATGGCGCTACGAACCTCGTCGCGTGAGATCTGGCTGGTGAACATATATGCTGATTACTCCTTAGATTTTGCTGTTTTTGGGTATGACAATGGGGAGAGCGGAGCTGCCCATGAGCGTCTGGTACGGCGAAACGGAGACGTACTTATCCGCGATGACGTTATTCAAAATAACGCCTTCGCCGATATCGCAGCCGCGCATGAGGATGCAGTTTGTAAGCTTTGCGCCCCTGCCGATGCGCACGTCGGAAGAGATGATGCAGCTTTCAACCTCGCCCTCGATCTGGCAGCCGTCGGCCGCAAGGCTGTTGCGGCATACCGAGCGCTCACCGTAATAGGTGCTCACGTCCGCGTGGCTTTTCGTGCGCACGGGGCGCTCGGCGGGGAACAGCTCAGCGCGGCATTCGGGCTTTAGCATATCCATGCCGGCCTTAAAATAGGATTCGGTGCTCATTATGCGCTTGGCGTAGCCGCGGTGCAGGTATACCCTGACCTTGCCTCCGGAGGCAAGATACGCCGCTATCGCGTCGCGGTGGAAGTGATAGTGCCCCGCCGCAAGGCAGGCGTCCATCATAGAAACAAGAAGCTCCTTGGATATTATATACGCCTCGAGCGATGCAAGGCCCTCCCCCGCCTCGGACTGATTGAATATCATGCTTCGGGCAAAGCCGTCGGCATCCGGCAGATAGCGGTGGTGGCGGTATTCGGGCGTACACTCGGTGCAGATGGCGGTGATCTCAGCGCCCGAGCGCAGGTGATCGGCCATCGCGTCGCGCAGGTCGAGATTTGCCGCAGTGTTGCCGTGCATCATGACGATGTACTTCGCGCTGAGCTCGCGGACGTATGTGGAGACGGCGTTTAGCGCCTCGATGGTGCCGGTATACGCGCCCTGGTGGTACTCGGGCAGGCCGAAGGGCGGGAGCATCCGCAGTCCGCCTATGCGGCGGCCCATGTCCCAGTCCTTGCCGCTGCCGAGATGGTCGAGCAGCGACTGATAGTCGCGCTGCATGATGACGCCGACGTCGTGGACACCGGCGTTCATGAGCGAGGACAGGGCAAAGTCTATAAGTCGGTAGCGGCCGCAGAAGGGCAGCGACGACGCCGTGCGCCTGCGCACAAGCTCGCCAAGCTCCGGAACCGCGCCGTATGCAAAGATTATTCCGTGAAAATCGCTCATTGCTCAAACCTCCTCGCTGCTGTATATCATGGCTCCGGCGGGCACCTCGGCGCCCTGCCGTATCGTGATGTTCGGGCCGCAGGTCGCAACGCCCCAGTCCTCGCTTCCGTCGGGAGCCGCGCCGACGTGAGCGCCGCTTTTTACAACCGTGTTCTCGCCGAGAATGGCGTATTCGACAACGGCGTTATCCTCGACCACAGCGCCCGGCATGAGCACCGAGTAGAGCACCTTCGCGCCCTTGCCGACCTTTGCCGAGCTTGAGAGCACGGAGTTTTCAACACTGCCCTCGATATCGCAGCCCTCGGTCACGATGGAGTGTACGACGCTCGCGTCATTGCCGATGTAGTGCGGGGGCAGGGGGGCGCTCCTTGAGCGGATCGGCCAGTCCGGGTCAAACAGGTTTATGAGCGTGCTCGAGAGCATATCCATGTTCGCGTCCCAGAGGCTCGTTATCGTGCCGACGTCGCGCCAGTAGCCGTCGAAGCGGTAGGGCCAGAGCTTCTCGCCCGCAGCCAGCATGTTGGGGATTATATTCTTTCCGAAGTCCTTGCTGGAGTTCGGGTCGTTTTCGTCTTCAATAAGGTATTTGCGCAGCTTTTTCCAGTTGAAAATGTATATGCCCATGGAGGCAAGATCGCTCTTGGGCTGCTTGGGCTTTTCCTCAAACTCGCTGACGTAGCCGTCAGAGCCGAGGTTCATGATGCCGAAGCGGGTCGCGTCCTCCATGGAGACCTGCAAGACCGCGATGGTGCAGGCAGCGTCCATTTTAATGTGCTCGCGCAGCATTTTTGAGTAGTCCATCTTGTAGATGTGGTCGCCCGAGAGGATGAGCACGTTATCGGGATCGTACATCTCGATAAACGAGAGGTTCTGGTATATGGCGTTTGCCGTGCCGGAGAACCATGATCCGGCCTCGCCTGCCGTCTGATACGGCGGGAGGATGAACACACCGCCGTCGGATGAGTCGAGATCCCAGGGCTGGCCGCCGCCTATGTAGCTGTTGAGCTGGAGCGGGCGGTACTGGGTGAGAACGCCGACCGTGTCTATGCCGGAGTTTGCGCAGTTGGACAGCGGGAAGTCGATGATGCGGTATTTGCCGCCAAAGGGCATGTTGGGCTTTGCGACGTCCTGCGTCAGGGCGTAAAGCCTCGAGCCCTGACCTCCGGCCAGAAGCATTGCTATGCAGCTTTTCTTCATCTTATTCATCCTTCCTTTTTTAATTCGTTGCTACATCCCGGATAACGCTATTGCGTCAGCTCGACCGGTGAGATTTGTTGTAATCGTTATTGCACTCGCGCATTCAATTAGATTGACTATTGTAGGAGCGGCCATTGGCCGTCCGTTTTCCCTGTCGTTGTATTATTTCAAATAGGTGCTATTACCGAAATCCATGTTCTAATTTGTCTCAGGCAATAAACCAAGATGAGGACGAGCAATGTGTACAGAGTAATATGATAGTAAACACATGTGCAAGATGATTGTATACAGTTTTGCAGTAAAATAAAGGCATAAAACACATACAAAG
>SFEX01000013.1 GCA_004557075.1 Clostridiales bacterium | reverse complement strand
CTGATGGTGACGGTTGCGGCTGTTTTTGCGCCGTTTCAACTCCACCTGAACCTGCTCCCATTCCCAGGGTTCGATGATGGCGGGGTGGCTGTCCTCCACGTAGTACTGGGGAACCTCCCCCTCGTTGATCTTGGTTTTCTTCGTGAGGAAATCCACCGTGAAAGACTTCTGAAGCAGAGCAGAACCCTTGTATTTTTCGTTCCGCAGAATGCTCTCAACGGTATTACCTCTTTCCCACAAAACTTTCCTTACCTGCCTGCCGTCAACATAAATCGGAAAGTTAAACTCTATCGACTTCAAAGGCATTTCCGATTCTCCATTCGGGTATATCTGGATTTCTTTAATGAGGTAAGTGATAAGACTTTTCTTCTCCTCATCACTTATTATAGCATACAGTTTTCCAAAATTCTGCATGATTTTGTAAACATTATCAAGAGTGATTGCTTCCATCTCAATAGAGCTTTTCCTCAATTTTGCATCCTCAATGCGTTCCTCCAACTCTACCATTGTATCATACAAAGCATCAAGCCTTAATGTCATATCATGGATTTTTCTCTCACGAAATCGGGCATCTGCAGGAAGATTATCAATCTCATTTTCCAGACGAGCCTTGTTCAAGTCCACTTCTTTCAACTTGTTTTCATAATTGGCAAGTTCTTTATCCACCGTGCTTGTATCTGTCTGCACTCCAATTCGCTTTTCAATCTCTTTCGCAAAATAGGCATCGCTTACCAGTTCTTTTACGGCTTCAACTACAAGCGGCTCAATATCTGTTTTCCGAAGGGATGCTTTATAATCGCAATGATGACCTCGCTCCTGCTTATTTCTGCCGCATATATAATAGTAAACTTCCTTATATGTGCCGTCTTTATTTGTCCATGCGTGTTTATTCGTGTACATCGAACTGCCGCAAATAGGGCATTTCAATACGCCAGTCAGAAGATTTGACCTATCTTTGCCAACCTTTGACGGCTGCTTAATTCCTGTTGCTTTCCGCTTTGCATGAACTTTCTGCCAGAGTTCCTCGCTGACAATTGTAGAACAAGAGGAATATTAATGCGTATGGTGGTAAACGGCATAGAAGTGTCCGTAACAAAAAAAACAATCAAAAATATGCACCTCTATGTCAAACCGCCGGACGGTCATGTGGAGGTGTCTGCCCCGGTCAATCTGAGTGATGAGAGTATTAAACTGTTCATTCGGACGAAAATTGGCTGGATTCGGCGGCAGCAGGAGAAATTTGAAAACCAACCCCGGCAAACAGCCAGAGAATATGTTTCCGGTGAGGCGCTGTATGTATGGGGCCGACAGTATTATTTGCTGGTCAACTACAGCAATAAGGGAAATTCCTTGATTTTGGACGGAGAAAAGGCCATTCTCACTGTGCGTGAGGGCAGCACCACCGAGCAGCGAGAAAAGTTTGTAAACGAATGGTATCGATGCATCCTTAAGGCTGAGATCGAGCGTGTTCTGCCCAAATGGGAACAAATCACAGGACTCTACCCCGATGGGTGGCAAACAAAGAACATGACCACTCGTTGGGGTACCTGTAACGTAAAAACCCGCAAAATTTGGCTGAACCTTCAGCTTGCAAAGAAAACGCCGGAGTGCTTGGAATATGTGATTTTACATGAACTGATACACCTGGTTGAAAAAAGCCATAATGATAATTTTGTTACCCTGATGGACAAGTTTATGCCAAATTGGCGAAATGTTCGTAAGAATCTCAATAGTCAAATACTGGATTTTTATGAAGAGTAGGAGGTGCAATCATGGCAATATTGTTTTCCAATGAATTCAACATACCGGAAGAAGACTTAAGGGATCTTGGGGTTTTTAATGTTTTTTTGGATGAAGACAGTCACTTTTTTATAAATATTAAGCGGCTACAGGTGACAAATATCCCGGAATTTGCTTCTGGATATTCCAAGGTGAATCAATATTTCCATGATATCGGTACTCTCCTGAAAGTATCAAAAACCAGTCAGGATCGGACATACAGAGAAGCTGTCAGACGATTTGACTTCCCGGAGGTAAATGGCATCAATTTAGGGTTTTCATCTGGAGCTCATGGTGCAGGTTTTGGGCCGATGCTCCGTGCGCAAATTATCAAAGATTCATATGAGATAATTCATAGTGGTTCAGAGCAACCTGAGATTTTTCACCTAGTTGGTTTGTTTGAGGAAAATGTGGGGCCTGACCGCTTAAGTGATAAGCGGCAACCCGTTTTGTGGGCGGTGGCTGTTCCGGGGAGAATGTCCTGGCCGGGAACTCAACCCGTGTAATTCTTTTCGACCGCAATGCTGTTCACCTCCAGTTCGCCAATTGGTGCGTGGTATTTTTCCGCAGCGGCACGGAGTAAAGTGTACACATCATCTTCTGCAATGATTCCCCTGATTGCCAGAGTGGCGAAGATACTTTTACAGAGCCGAAAGTGCAACTCCGCCTCGTATTCTGATTGGATCATAGCAACACCTCCTACAGAAACGACAGTATATTGCCGGATCCGGGATAGTCAATGACAGGGCCGGAGAGTTATCAGAAAGTTATCATTTACGAAGTTTCCGCACAAAACGAAAGCGTGCGGAAACTTAACATCCCCTGCCCATAATTTTGGATTGTTACGGTTTGACGTTGATTTTGATGAAATATTCAAACACTCTTTGCTTATTCAGCAAAATTCGCTTGAATCAGCAAAATGTTTTTGCTATAATTAGCGTATCGAAGGGTGGTGTTAGTTTGTTAATCGAAGAACTGATTGAATTAGCAAACAAAATATGCAAACAGAAAGCCGAAGAGCAAACAATAGAACTGAAATCCGCACAGACGGGTTGCCCTAAGAGGCTGTACGATACGCTGTCGAGTTTTTCCAACCAAGACAGTGGCGGTATCCTTGTGTTCGGTATTGATGAGGATGCTGCCTTTCAGGTCGGCGGCGTATATGATCCGCAGGATCTGCAGAAGAAAATAACGGAGCAGTGCTTACAGATGGAGCCTCCGGTTCGTGCCGTATTCACCTTGGCAGAATATCAGGGGAAAACGATTTGCGCTGCGGAAATCCCGGCAATCGACATTGCGGAGCGTCCCTGCTACTATCGCGGTGCAGGGCGTACCAAGGGTTCCTACATTCGTGTCGGAGATGCGGATTTGCCGATGACAGACTACGAGCTATACAGCTATGAAGCGTTCCGTAAGCATTTGCATGATGATGAGCGACCCGTTGAACGGGCGACGCTGCAACTGCTGGACACAGAAAAGATCCACAGCTATATTGAAAAAATGCGTGTAGACCGACCCGGGTTTTCCAGACTGACACAGGAGCAAGCCATGGAGATGCTGAACATTACAAGAAATGGTGTTCCTACCTTGGCAGCAGTTTTGAATTTTTGCCTTTATCCACAGGGGTTCTTCCCACAGCTTGGCATTACGGCAATTGTTGTGCCTGGCACGGAAATCGGCGATGTAGATCAGGATTCCGCACGGTTTATCGACAACAAGCGAATCAGCGGAACCATTTCGGAAATGGTGGAGGAAGCGCTGAATTTCTGCCGTCGGAATATGAAGGTCAAAACCATTATCAGCAAAGAAACCGGTGCCCGCACGGATAAAACGGAGTATCCTGTAGATGCCCTCCGCGAAGCAATCCTCAATGCCGTTATTCACCGCGACTATAGCATTCATACGGAGGGAACGCCGGTCCAAATTGACTTTTTCACGAACCGTGTCGAAATTCACAGCCCCGGAAGCTTGTATGGCCGGATGAGTATTGAACAGCTGGGCATTGCGAAACCGGATCTTCGGAATCCTGCGCTGGCCGTCATGGCAGAAACGCTGACCGCAGCAGAACATCGCTACTCGGGCATTCCCACTATGCGTAATGCGATGAAGGAATATGGCTTACCGGAACCGAAATTTGAAAACCGCAGAAACGAGTTCGTGGTAACACTTTATAATAAAACGGAAGAGGAGAAAGAAGCGGTTAATACCGAGCCTGTCGGAGATCTGTTGGCGTTCTGCCATGAGCCGAAAACACGGCAGGAGATTGCGGCATTTTTGGGCGTGAAAACCGTGTTTTATGCGATGCAGCATTATGTTCAGCCCTTGCTTGCTGCCGGAAAGCTTGCAATGACCATACCGGAGAAGCCAAAAAGCAGGAACCAAAAGTATTATACGGTTCGATAGGCAGACTTGATGTTGTCCTTTCTGTCCCTATTGTCCCGGAGCGTCAAAAGCGAAAGCCGCAAATAATGCACCACGCTTTCAAAACATGGTGCATTGTATCCATGAGCGGTAGATTTGCCAAATCTGTTACCGTTGCTGATACGATATCAGCAACGGTAATTTTTTATTTATTCCCGTTCTTGGGGCGCTTTGGGTATGAAAGACGGGATATTTCGAACATTTCCGGCCACAAGCAAATTGTATGCCCGGATTTGATACTGCCATGGTCTGAAAAGACAGGACTTGGTAAAATGACAATCGTTATAAGAATATAAACGATAAATTATTATTTTCTATATATACAGAACCATCCATGGCTGGTAGTAACCCCGGATATGGACTGTTTTTTAATGATACCCATGGGACAGAAAGGACAAAAAGGACAGGTATAATTCAGGCAGAATACCCACTTGTTATTTGCCGCCGCAGGAGTTAACATCACACACACTTTTTATGGAGGGTGATGGAATGGACGAATACATCCGGCAGCTCCGGGCTTATATACGGGAGCATAAAATCATTTTTGAGGAGGTCTGCCCACAGCCATGCTTGGATGCCCTGTGGTGGCATTATGGGGAGTACCATGCTCTGGACAGTCCCCAGGCGAAGGAGGGGTTCAAAAACCTCCGGGACTGCTTGGACTCGCTGCCGATCAAGGACAGCGATGCGGTATTTGAATATGTAGTGTACCTGTGTGCCGAGTACGAGCGGATCGCCTTTGCCACCGGACTGAAACTGGGGACGCAACTGATGATGGAACTGGCAGGTGAAACCTCAGTCGATCAATAACGCAAATCAAATGATCTTATACTTCTAAGTTCCCCATCGCTAGACGGCTTGCGCTGAGTTCTTGGGCTTTCAAAAGCACGTTATAACCACTGTAAAACAGTTTTTATATTTGATTTTCTAAAAATATTTTTGCAAATCCGTATAAAACCATTGATTTTTGGAAATCATATCGGTATAATGAAGCTACGGAAGGAGGAATGGATATGATTTGTCAGTTTTCTTTTAAGAATTTCAAGTCCTACCGGGATGAAACAGTGTTTGATCTCCAGGCTACAGCACTGCCAGAATTTGCAGACACTTTGATTGGCAGCTCCAAGGCAAGCGACCTCTTGCCCGTTAGTGTTATCTATGGCCCCAACGGAGGAGGCAAGACCAATCTCCTGCAGGCACTGACTTGCCTGCTTTCCACAGTGGTTCGTCCTGTTGTAAATCTTAAGACAACTCGCTCCTCTATCATTTTGCATCAGAGCGTAGATGCCGTTCCCTATTTGCTTGACCACACTTCGAAAGAGGAACCCACGGAGTTCCTGATTTATTTCCGCACGGAGGCAAACGAGTTCCGTTACTATCTGTCAATTGCTGGAGAAGAGGTCGTGTCTGAGTCTCTGACCCGGAAGGGACTGGGTAGCAAGAAGTCTGCTCTGATTTTTGAGAGGGACAATGGCACCATCAAGCTGGGTTCCAGCATCAACAAGCGATCCATCAACACTGCTGTCAACGGAAAGATGCCGTATCTTTCTTTCTTGGCAATCAGTTATGATATTCCGGTAATTGCTGAAGTTCAGAAGTGGTTTGAGTCTGTGATTGTTTGCAATTATGCAAATCCCCACGCCGAGCATCAGATCATGCTTAGTGAAGATGCTGATATCCAGAAGCGGATCCTTAGATTCCTGAATGATATGGATATCGATATTTCTGGCTATCGCTATGACAAGGAGGACGAGCAACTTTATATTATTCGCAGCATCCACGGGGAAAATTTTGAATTGCCATTTTCTGAGGAATCTGAGGGAACGAAGAAGCTGATCGCAGCACTGCCGGTGATTCTGGTTGCATTACTGGAGGGTCGCCCGGTTATTATTGATGAACTGGATGCGAAGCTCCATCCGAAGCTGTTGCGCTATATTATTTCCCTCTTTAAGAATAAGCAGGTCAACCAGAAGGGCGCACAGCTGATTTTTACCTCCCACGATATGACTACGCTAAAGAATACCGTTTTTCGTAGGGACGAGATATGGTTTGCCGCTCTCAATGATACGCATTCCAGCGAGATCTACTCCTTGTATGAGATTCGAAGGGAGGATAATGAGCGAGTCAATAACACTGCTGCCTATGATAAGCAGTATTTGGAAGGCCGATATGGCGCTGATCCATATCTGCAGAATATGCTGACAGGAGGCGAGTGGAAGTGAGCCTGAAGCCGCCTAAAAAGTCAGACCGTAACAAAGCGTGGATGCAGCCCAGACGGGATAAAGCAAAAAACTACAGCCTGAGTACCACTTGATCGTGACTGAGGGGACGGACACAGAGCCAGCCTATTTTGGCGCAATCCGTGATAGGATCAACGCTCGCTACCAAGGGCGGATCCAGCTTGAGATATACGGAGAGGGCGATAATACGCTGAGTTTGCTGAACAAGGCACGCAATCGTGCGTTTGCAAACCCTAATGGCTATAGACACGCTTGGGTCGTCTACGATACTGACGACTTCCCGGCAGAACATATCGATCAGACCGCTCAGCTGTGCGAAGCATGGAGCACCGAAGATACCACTTACCATGCGATTTGGTCAAACCAGTGTATTGAATTGTGGTTCTTGCTGCATTTTAGCTATATGCATTCCGATTTGCACCGCAGCGAATACTGGCCAAAGCTTTCTGCATACCTGTGCTCCCTGGGGAAAGGCGAGTATAGCAAAAATCGGCAGGATATGTACAAAATTCTTCATCCAATGATGGATCATGCAATTGTAAATGCCAAGCGTCTGGATGCCGAAAACAGGGATAAACTGCCTTCTCAGTCAGCCCCCGGCACAAAGGTACATGAGTTGGTTGAGGCATTGAAACCGTATTTATCGGAATAGGCTGAGCAAGAGATACGGTACAGTCAAAGTTTCTTTTGAAAAAACAGACCCAGGTCAGCAGGATTGTCCCTACCAGTCTGGAGTCTGTTCTTTGCATTTTCACAGCCTTGTTGTAACTTCCTTCCCGTCCCGGAACCGAAACACCACCTGGTCGTCGGCACGGACGGTGACATGGTCGATGGTACCGTGCCAGAGTTTTTCGTCGAATGCTACGGGCAGGGTGTCCAGCTCGCTCAGTTCAAACATCATGCTGCCAAAACCTGGGCTGCAATCTCCATCAGCGTGGATTCCGGGATGGCTTTGGAAGGGCAGGCGGCTTTACCGTGGGTGTTGTAGGTGCTGCAGATCCAAACGGGACCGGTGGCGGTAACCTTTCTTCTGTAATGCTTGCCACATCCCGCACAGGTGATCATGCCGCTAAAGGGGTATTTCTGGGATGACTGTTGTTTACCGTATTTCTGCGCCTTGCGGTACATTTCCTGTTGTACCGAATTATAGGTGCCGATATCAATGATCGGCTCATGGGTGTCGGTAGCATGGTACTGGGGTAGTTGACCGTGATTGACAAGGGTGCGCTTGGTCAGGTGGTTTTCCCGGTACTTGGTCTGGAGCAGAAGATTTCCGGTGTAGGTATAGCGAGCCGGTTGTCAAATAAGTTACCGTTGCTGATTTGCATCAGCAACGGTAATTTTTTATTTATCACTGTTCTGAGGATATTTTCAGGAAAAAACGGGGCATGACATTCCATGAAAGCCGTAGTATTGCCTCGGCAGAATGAACAAAAACAGGCTATAAAAACGGGCAACACGACAGAATTTGATCTCCTTCTTGTAAGGTCAACATATACCCCCTTGCGGGGGTATTCAGTTGTGGCCGTCCTCGGTGCTGCATCGCTGCAAGTTTCAAGTCATACCCCCTTGCGGGGGTATTCTTGCTATCCGGTTATAGCGGTCAAAAAATCTTTGACGTTTCAAGTCATACCCCCTTGCGGGGGTATTCGGAACCCAAACCCGCAGACCCCAAGCCGGAACCCAGTTTCAAGTCATACCCCCTTGCGGGGGTATTCTGCTAAGAATTCTTTTGATGAAATGAATCAATTTGTTTCAAGTCATACCCCCTTGCGGGGGTATTCATTATATTTTGCGTAATAGTAGTGGTGCTCTCGTGTTTCAAGTCATACCCCCTTGCGGGGGTATTCTATCAATATCTTTACTGCTACTATAAGCCATAGTGTTTCAAGTCATACCCCCTTGCGGGGGTATTCCGGCGCGGTGCCGTGATACTTGTTATACAATGCCAGTTTCAAGTCATACCCCCTTGCGGGGGTATTCTACACAGAGGAGGAAGTGTGCCACCGCATAGGCGTTTCAAGTCATACCCCCTTGCGGGGGTATTCCGGCTTGCCGGTGAAATTCATGTGGTACTTGATCGTTTCAAGTCATACCCCCTTGTGGGGGTATTCCAAACTACGACCGGCGCGAAGAATGGCAGGACAATGTTTCAAGTCATACCCCCTTGCGGGGGTATTCGTATTCAATATGTCCGTACATTTCACATTTCAAGTTTCAAGTCATACCCCCTTGCGGGGGTATTCGTCAACGTCGCTCGCGTCAAAGCCTCGGATATTGCTAGTTTCAAGTCATACCCCCTTGCGGGGGTATTCCAGAAATGCAGCGCGACGGCGACGACCTGTACACAAGTTTCAAGTCATACCCCCTTGCGGGGGTATTCTGTAAACGCTTTCGAGGCCGCCTGCGTCGCGGAAGTTTCAAGTCATACCCCCTTGCGGGGGTATTCCGGTACTCAAAAACACGATTGACGCGGAGGCTGAGTTTCAAGTCATACCCCCTTGCGGGGGTATTCTGTCTCGCTGGCGCAGACCACCCTAAAAACCGGCGTTTCAAGTCATACCCCCTTGCGGGGGTATTCTTTGCGCCCGTCGCGGCGGCGCGTGGCGTGGATATGTTTCAAGTCATACCCCCTTGCGGGGGTATTCGCTTGTCAACTCGCCACTGAACATAGCAACATTAAGTTTCAAGTCATACCCCCTTGCGGGGGTATTCACAGCCATATCAATTCGGGGAGCCGTGGAGTAAAAAGTTTCAAGTCATACCCCCTTGCGGGGGTATTCCGGTAGGTCGCTACCCTTAATTTCTGTAATCATTATGTTTCAAGTCATACCCCCTTGCGGGGGTATTCAAGCGCACCAGTGGACAGATAAATTTTAAGGTTTTTGTTTCAAGTCATACCCCCTTGCGGGGGTATTCCGTATTTGGCTGCCGCTTCCGTATCACCGCCAAGAGTTTCAAGTCATACCCCCTTGCGGGGGTATTCCTTTGCCGCCGTCGCAAGACCGCTACCAAGTTTGCTTGTTTCAAGTCATACCCCCTTGCGGGGGTATTCCTCCCAACCTAACCATAACTCGCCTGCCATGCCAGTTTCAAGTCATACCCCCTTGCGGGGGTATTCTTGTGTCGGGAAAACGGCTGTCATCAACACGGTTAAGGTTTCAAGTCATACCCCCTTGCGGGGGTATTCTCTCAAGGTTGCAGCAGCAGTCGGAAATCTGCCTGGTTTCAAGTCATACCCCCTTGCGGGGGTATTCTCTGCCTGAGTAGCGCAAGGTGCGCCAGCACCATGTTTCAAGTCATACCCCCTTGCGGGGGTATTCATTCGCCGTTGATATAAGCCATGGCGGTTTGATTGTTTCAAGTCATACCCCCTTGCGGGGGTATTCATTATGCAGGGCATCAATACTGACCGGCCTCACATCAAGTTTCAAGTCATACCCCCTTGCGGGGGTATTCTCCATTGATCAATGAGGTATTGAAGTTCAGACCTTGTTTCAAGTCATACCCCCTTGCGGGGGTATTCGCGATCGTACATGGGTGATGAACGACCGCACCAAGTTTCAAGTCATACCCCCTTGCGGGGGTATTCTATAGATTGTGTTCGCAAAAACAATGCCAAAGTGTTTCAAGTCATACCCCCTTGCGGGGGTATTCGCGCTCCGCGAGCTGTATCTGCCGTATGAGGTGCAGGATGTTTCAAGTCATACCCCCTTGCGGGGGTATTCGTTGTCCAAAAACTCCCCGTGGCTGTTGTCCAAAGTTTCAAGTCATACCCCCTTGCGGGGGTATTCGTTATCCGCGAGAAGCTGATACCTGAGCTTAAAAGTTTCAAGTCATACCCCCTTGCGGGGGTATTCTCTTTAAGCTTATTAAGGCTGCCAACCCACGAAGCGTTTCAAGTCATACCCCCTTGCGGGGGTATTCCGCATTTTTACACAAAAAAGTCATGGGTTTTCTGTGCAGAATGCAGAATTTTTCTCCTCTGTTTTGCACGAGTCGAGTAGTATCGTGCAAAAGAGAAGTAAATATTGAAAATTATCTTGCGATTTCGTGCGCGAACCTCCCGGGTTTTTGCGGGCGGTTGGGGTTCGCGCAATGGGGTCAGAGTATCATAACGCCGTCTTGCTCCAGACGCAATTGGCGGCCGAGGGATTCGATACGAGGCTTCCAATTACTGCCCAAACGATAGAGACGGACGGAATCGCGCTCGGTGTCGATGGTCCGCGTCAGCTTCTCCTTGAGAGCAACGAGCTGCGCAGGGTCTACGATCAGCTCAAAAACTGAGTTTTGCACGCGGCAGCCATACGATTCGCAGATTTTTGCTACCTTACGTAATCGCTTTGCCCCCGTGGCATCGGTGGTATCCACGTCGTAGGAAAGAACGATCATCATCGAGATCACCTCCAGAAAAACGGCGGATATTCGTCCAGCTCGCCGCGAATGACGCGTGCAAACAGCATTGCCTGCGTATGTGCAATCAGCCCGATCGGAATAGTCTCCTCCAAAAACGGATGGCGTATCGTTTCCTGCTTTCGCTGCTGCCATGCGGAAATGACGGTCTTTCTTCCGTTCTCGTTGAGATACACCGGCGCCGTGGTCTGTGTGAAGTCCTTCAAGTTGATCTGTCCGCGATTGATTAGCGCGATGGCCATTCTGTCGCAGAGCGGGGCACGCATTTCCTCCATCAAATCCAGCGCCAGCGCGGGCCGCCCGGGACGCAGCGCGTGGAGAAATCCCACCGCGGGGTCGAGCCCCACGCCCTCCAGTGCCGACTGGACATCATTTTTGAGAAGCGTATACAAAAATGACAGCAGCGCATTCACCGGGTCCTCCGGCGGGCGGCGGTTTCTGCCTGAGAAGCTGAGCTCGGAGCTGCCGATGAGCGCGGGCATCACGCCGAAATAGGCCGAAGCTGCCGCACCCTCCAGACCGCGCAGGGAGTCAACCGTGAAAGCTTCTCTGGCAGAGGCGGAGATCTCGGTGATTCTTTGGATCGCTATGTCTGCCGCGTCGGCACAGTTTAAGTGCTCGCGCCGCATTCGCTGCAAAAAGGTTTTACTCGCCGTGAGCTTTCCGAGCAGGATGTTTTTCGCGAGCCGAGTTCTGCACATCGGATCCTCCATTGCCGAATACTGCATCCGCCGCAAAAGGACATTTCCATGCACCGGCCCCTGTATCCTGCCGTAAAATCTGCCGTGTTCGGAGAAAAAGCAAAGACTGATGCCGCGCTCACCGCAAAAAGCGATCAGGGGCGTGGACACCGTGACGTTTCCAAAGCAGTAGACCGCCTCAAGCCCCAGCGCCGGGACGCGAACCTTTTCCTCGCCGCCCACCTTGACCAGAATATTCTCGTTTTGCAGGCAGAGATAGGTCTCCGGCGTGAGAATATACAGTGTGTTTTTTATATGCTTCATTCCGCCTCCTCCGCGAGCTGCCACAGTTTGCCGCAATAGGCTTCGGCGCTGCGCTTGAGCTTCGGTTGGCACAGCTCCATCAGCGAGCACTTTTTGCATTTTGCGCTGTACTTCGCCTGCGGCAGCTTTTGCGCCTCGAGCATTGTGCGAATCGACCGTGCCGTCTCGATTGTCTTTTCCCGGAGAGCGGCATTGAGCTCAACGGGAAAGCGCCGGTGGGAGTCAATGTAAAAGATTGCTCCCTCAGTGATGGCGCAGGAGAAGCGCTCCTCAAGGCACATCGCCTGTGCGCAAAGCTGCATAAGGTATTCTTCTTCGTCGCGGACAACTCCGTGCTTATACTCAATGGGGTACAGCCGGAACGTCCCCTCCGCATAGGGAAGCGGAACCCCGGTCGGGTCGGCATGAGCCTCTATGCAGTCGCACTTCCCGCTGATGCCCAAAACGTGAGAAAAGACGTCCGTTTCATAGAGAAAGAGGGTATCTCCACGTCGCTCCTGCCGCGCTGTGTGAACGCGCGCGTGCTGGCTGCGACCGGAGGCAGTCTCGGCATTCTCTGCCCAGAGCTGCTCAAGCCCTAACAGGCCGCACCTGCGCGGGCAGTATCCATACTGCGCCACCCACGAGAGTGGAAACAGTTCCTGCTCAACCGAAGAATTCGGCATCTTCCGGCACCTGATTCCACACGATGTCCCCATAGGGTGAGGTCATGAATCCAATGTCCACACCGGCGGGGCGCTTTTCGAGATGGATATGAGCCGTGTAGTCGCTCCGATCCCTGGGGCAATCCACGTCCGGCTTCTTTTTGACCTCCACCAGCTCAAAGAGGCGGTGAGCCGGTGCGCAGCCGAGCTTCGCCTGTCTGGCTCTCTGGGATTCGTCGCTGTCCGTTCCCACATGGCGGAAGATAACCAGCGGCGTGATGACGGCCATCTCGCCCTTGCTGGCGGAGCGGTCGTGCTCGTACATATTGAGAATTGCCTCAAAGAGCGCCTTTAGATCAGCCTCGTCAAACCCGGTCTCCTGGGCGAGGTTCGCGCTGATGAAGCCTCTTGCTTCGTAGAGACCGTAGGGGATGAACTGCTTGCGGCCCATCGTGCGCAGACTGTCCTCGCTCTGCTCGGCCTCCCACTTTAGATAGTCCTCCACGGTCTTTGCGCCGGCGACATCTTTCGCAGCCGCCATACGCGTGATCGCGATATCCTGCGCGCTGATGGGGTCGAGCGAGCGCGCAAACGTAAGCTGCACAGGTCCGCGCACCTGTCCGGCATTGGGTCCTGTGGACATGACGGCGCCGAAGGTGCGCACGTCAAAGAAATGCTCGCATGCTGCCCGACGCCCGGCATAGACCTCATTTTTACCCTTAGCGGATACATCCACACCGGCAAAGTCTTTTGCCCGAGCAATGCCGGTGTTGATGTTGGTCGCGCTCTTTACAAGCATTTCCATGCCCGGCCGGCCGGAAAAGGCCGCCTGAACATAATTGCGGATGCGGCGCTTTATCGCGACGTCCGTGATGTAGCCGTGCATATCCTGCGGATCCATGCGCGGGGCGTTGCCCAGATCGGGGTCGCCGTTGGGGTTGCCGTTGCGGCACTGGATGTAAAACATAAATTCATATCTGTTATTGATCGCCATCTTCTTTTTCCTCCTCCTGATTGCGGCCGCCCTGATAGAGCGCCGCGCGCTGCTGATAATAACCAAGTGCGAACTGTGCCTGCTGCTCAACGCTGAGCGTCGTCGGAATATCCTGATCTCCCATCCGCTGGGCAAGGCCTTCAAGCTCCTTGCGGTATTTCACCGCAAGCCCCGGCGAGAGCTGATCGAGCTTCCTCAAGTGGTGGACGGATAGCTGAGCCAGACGTCCGAGCACGAACGCCGGCGTTGTGCTCGCCGCGCCAAAATACCGCTCCACCACACTGATATTGACATCCGGCGAGGATTTTTTCTGAATTTCTCCGTAGACCGCCAGCATTGCGCCGCATATGTAGGCGGGGCTTGACTGCGCCGCGCTTTTGCTTTCACCCATTTGTTCCGTCTCTCCCTTCGCGCGCTGCCGTCTTAGCAGCCACGCCTTTAAAATTTGAAATGCGATTGTCTCATTTTCAAGCTTCAGCTTTTTCTCGTCTTTATCGTCCTGATTTACCGACGCCGAGCGCAGGTAGCGCAGCGTGCGCACTGCCGCTTCGTCCGGTAGGGGTGCACCTGTGAGGATAGCATCCAGCAGACGCGAGGATAGGCTTTTCAGCTCCTCATCAACCCTCTCCCAAACCTTTTTCCCGTCGCCTCCCGGCTTCAGTAAACGGACGCATACAGCGCTCAGCTTAGGCGGCTTCGTCAGACCCTTTCCGTTGCGGCTGACGAGCCGCAGGTCGGAGAACCACAGCGCTATGTTGCGGCAGAGTGTCTCAAAGCGCCCTTCGTACCAACCGCGCACCATCATGCGTCCGCCTGCGCCGGAGAGCGGCAGAATGTAATACCGCGCATCGGGCAGGATTGGGGTTTCGCCTCGCGAAAGGGCGGCGATCAGGCTTCTTGCCTGCGTCAGCGCTTTATTTTCTCCGTTCTTAGCCGGGGCGTCTGTTTCCTCTGCATCTCCGAATCCGTCGAAAAGGTCATCGAGCGGGTCTTCCGAAACATCGCAGGAGTACCAGTGCACCATCTTAGCCCCGCCAAGCGTGTCCGCCTTGCGGATAAGCTCGGTCAGCGCCGCGTTCACGGCGGTCATGGCCTCCTCGGATACCGAAGCGTTCGCGCTCTTTTTGAGACCGTAGGATTGGAAAGCGTCCTTATCGAAGCAGAGGAACGCATCTCCGGAGGAATGCCCGCCCACGGCGAACAGCCCCGATACCTTTGGCACCGTCGCCAAGGGCGCGGTCAGCTCTCCCGTTATCAGGCACGGAACCTGCTCTCCGGACGTCTCCGGCGCAAATCGGCTTCGATAGTTTCCCCACCATAGGAGGAACGCCTCGCTCGTCTCCAGTGGAACTCCGTCCACGCGGAAGCCGATGGAGTCGGCGGGCTTGAGCTTCTGCCGGATAAGCTCATCCACGATTTGACTGCGGGTGCCGTCATCCCTGAGCGCCTGCGCAAGGACAAGGAATTTCGACTCATATTCCCCGCCATCTTCCAGCATTGAAAGGAAAAAGTCGTGTTTGATGGGGATGCTTTTGTCTTTGCTCTCATCCTCGATGATCTTGAGCGGGATTTTTGCCTTTTCAATCAGAAAATTGCAGTACCGTGTTCCGTTCGCCGCAGAGCCGATATCCGGCGCATAGACATCCGGCGCGTCCTTATCGCGGGGCACTACGGCCAGAAATTCGCCGTCGAGAGAAATGCTGACATACGCCTTCACCTTCTTGGGCTTGAAGCCTGGCTGCGCCGCCAGCTCATGGTCGATCGCGTACTGATACAGTTCATGTAGCATGGCGCACCTCCTGCGGCTTTAACACCAGCGGAGAGTCAAAGTCCGGCACGGTGATAACGCCATGCTCCATTCTCGCCTCAAAGAGGCTCACGGACGGCTCTGCCTTTTTCGTTACCTCCCATTTGTGGAGGTCATACACATCGTAGACCATAAGCCCCAGCTCCATGCTATCGTCGATTGGCGTCTCTCCGAGGTCGCCCCATTCATAGTAGGCGGTAAATTCCCGCGTTCCCATGGAGGGCTGGAGAAAATTCTGCCCCCGCTTCACGCGGCGCTCAAACTGCTTGTAAAGCTGCTCCGGCGTGCCGGGAAAGCTGTCTCTGAGCACCATCTCCGCCGTGATGCGGTAGCGCACAGCCTTGAGCACCACCGATTGGCGCTGGGTGCGGTCATCCTCAATGCTGATGCAGGCGGAGAGGGGGTTGCTCTTATTGTAGGAGAGCTTGCTTTTCACCTCGTTGCGGCGAAAGTTTGTGAACTGAACAGGTTTCAGAACCTCGATTTTCTTCACCTGCCAGTAAAACTCGTTCGGCTTGGCGTAGATGGACGCCAGCACACCGCGGATGCCGCTCGGCGTCGGCACGGGGTAGGACAGGCGCTCTACCTTGCTCTCCGGCCTCGTCCAGCAGGCAAAGTCGCCCCAGATGGTGATGACAGCCTCCTTCGTTCTTCTCATGATTCTCACCTCTTTCTATATTATCCCGTTAAAGGGCAGAGCGAAGTTCAGCCCCGCCCGCTCGTCATAATATTGCGCGTTGTGTAATATGTAAAAATCCGTTGCCGTGAGCTCTCCGCCCGGTGCGCGGAAATATAGCCGTTCGCAAAGACACTCTGCCTTATCCCGCTCGTAGGTGGACAGCGTGATGGGCTTGGCCTTTCGCAGAAGGCTACGGCTTAGGCCGTTCTCGTCGAGCTCCCGACGAATATCTTTGAAAAGCTTCATTTTTTCGCCGTAGGGTACAACAACCTGCACCGTCGCGTCTGGAATGATTCGGTATTGCTCCTGCACCGCCTGAAAATCCTCGTTTGAGATCGCTTCGCGCAGGCTGCGCTTGTCCCCGTCCGCGTATGAGTAGAGCAGCTCATAATACTCCTCAATGTGCTGCAAATTACACGGGTCGATCTCGTGGCGCTTTAGCAGCGTGAGCACGCAGTCTGCCGCCGCCTCATAGGCCGGTGTGGGATAGCGCCTCCCATTCTCATCCGGCACAAATACAATGAATCTCCCGCCGCAGCCGCTCCCGTTACGGTTGCAGCGCCCCGCCGCCTGAATGAGCGAGTCGAGCGGCGCAAGGGCGCGATAGACCACGGGGAAATCGAGGTCAACGCCCGCCTCCACACATTGCGTTGCCACAAGACGGCACGGCAGTCCCGCGGAAAGCCGACTGTGTACCTCCTCCAGCACGCGCTCGCGGTGAGCAGGGCAGAGATCCGTTGTCAGGCAGAGAACTCCGTCCTCCCCATCCAGCGCATCAAGAACGCGCCGGACGTGCTTTTTGAGATTCAAAATTACGCAGCACTGTGAAATCCCGCGTACTTCCTCCGCAAGCGCCTCGAGGGGAGTCTCCCGCTCTACTCGCCACTGCCACGTTGTGCGCCGCGTTGCCTCAAAGAGCGCCTGAGGCCGGGGGACGATCTCGCGCGGGCTCCACGACAGCCCGGGGCGGAATCGGAACGATGGCTGTGTCGCCGTAGAGAGTACCACCGTGCAGCCGTAACGCCCGCACAGCTCCTTGACCGTGCGTAGCGTCGCGTCCAGGAGCGCCCCCGGGAGCGTCTGCGCCTCGTCTAAGACGATAATGCTGTCAGCAAGGTTGTGCAGATGGCGGCAGCGCCCCGCCTTAGCGGAAAAAAGCGGCTCGAGAAAGCTGACATTGGTTGTCACAATGCACGGCGCATCCTGCCGCTCCATCAAGTCAGCAGTTTCCTTAGTCCAGACGACATTGCCGTGTATCTCCAATAAATCCGGGATGATTTCACAATAATCATCACAATTTTGCTCTAAAATGGAGAGATATGGGAGAACGAGTACCACCCGCCGCTTGCCGTGCAAAATGCAGTGCTGTAAGGCAAAGGCCATCAGGCTGAGCGTCTTCCCAAGCCCTGTCGGAGCGGTCAGGGTGAAAAGCCCGGGCGGCTCTTTGCCCGCCTCTAAGCACCAGTCAAACAGCGCATCGCGCAGCCCATTTAGCTGCGTGGACGCCTTAGAGGCATGTTGCTTCTCGGCGCGAAGCGCCATCAAACGCTCTAAAGCTTTCTCGGCATCGAGCGGCGCTGCCGCGCTTTTCTCCAAATAGTCCGGCTCAAAATGCTCCGCAGAGCTGCTCCAATCCGCATCGATAAGCGCAGAGTAGAGGAAACGCTCAAAGAGCATTTTGGATAGCTCCACGTCTTCCGCTAAATACACGGGACGCGGCTCCAGTGGAGCGATATCAAATGCCTTTTTCCAGCGCGCAAGAGTTGCGGCAAATTCCTCCCGGCCATAGATGGAGATCGTTCTGTTCATACTGTCCATTCGATCTCCGGTGCCTTTTTTCGCTTCTTCAAGCTTTGCACTGTAGGCGCCAATGCTCTGAAGCTCCCCGTGGTGACTTGCAATCACCGCCGCCATCTCCGGACATTTGCTGACCACCGCCGCGCCGGGGAGCGCGTGGTTGACGCGGGTCTTTGTTCCGCGCAGAACCTGTTGAAAGTCCTCCGACCACTTCCCGAAATCATGCAGCAGCCCCATCTGCTCGCCCCAGCCGCCGTAGCCGAGCGGCGTCAGAAACTTGCGGCAAAGCTCGCCCGTTCGCGCCAAATGATGCTCAATTGTTTCCTTCTCCCCGTTGCCGTTTTCACTTTTGGCATAATATGTTTCCATTGTACATCACTCCTATTAATTCAATCATATTCCATTTTTCTACAAAAATCAAGCAAATTTGCCAATTAATTCGTAGAAATGGTATGACTTATTTTAGGCAATATGCATATGTTGTGCTTCTTTCGGGAAGCTATATAACACTTTGGCTTACCGTTGACGCGCGGCATCTGCGAATAAATTCCCGACGTAGTAGACGGCCTGGGAACTCAGCTCAATTCCGTTGCCGATACTCTTGAGAGCGCTGATAATGAGCTGGCTAGCAGACTCAGAGGAAACGAAGGCTTTAAAGTCTCCATCCTTTGGACATATAACATGTGCTTTCCAGCCGTATGAGGTTATCCTGAAGCTCATTTGCGGAAAGCGCTTTATCCAACTTCAATTCTTCATAATAGTTCGTCATTGTATTTTTCCTCTCTTAAATGACTCTACTTGCTGACTATCACCTCAGCCGGGCGCACTACCCGGCCGGCAAATGTATATCCTCTGCGGACGACTCCGGCGACACGCAGAGAGGCAACCTCCCCGCTTTCCGTGACGCGAACCGCCTTGTGCAGGCGGGGATCAAACTCGTCTGTCACATGTATCTCCTCGACGCCGCGCCGCTCAAGTATCTCCATGAGCTCATCGCGAACCGACTGCACCAGCTCGTCCTCCGCGCCGTCGATGCGATCGAGCAGCATAATGAGGTCGTAGAGAAACGGCTCGATGCAGGCGAAATTTGCGCCTGCCGTGAGGGTATGGATAAGCTCATTTTTCTGCTTGTCATTCATAAGCCGCCGCGAAAACAGATCGCGCAGAGCGCTCAGCTCCGAGCGCATTTCATAAAGCTCCGCTCCAGTCGCCTCAAGCTTTTCCCCGTCGCAGGCAAAGCTTGTCTGCGTCTGCTCCGTTTTTACAATATCCTCTTGATTTTCCATACGTCCCCCTCCTTATTCCACATTGGTTTTGCCCACTATCTCGGCGGCGAGGGCAACTTTCTCCGCACTCATATTCGAGGAGCGATCCACCTCGAATGTACCGAGGCTCTTGTTCGCGACCTTGTCGATGACCTCGATCGTCACTATCTGATCCGGGTCATAGGCATAGATTATCTCGACGGGGGAACCCTTGGGGTAGGCGGGTATCGGCAGCGTGCTCTCGCCGACTATCTTGACAAATTCGAGCTCCGCGTCATTGCCCTCGGTTACCTGAACAAGAAGCTCGGTCTGGTTATCGACTACGGTGTAGGCAAGCTGTGAGCAGGTGGTCGGTATCTTGCTGTTGTGCGGGATTATCACCTGATTGTATTTGCGGTTTGACTGAGAACCGAGCAGGACGACGCCGAGGGACTGACTTGTAACGTCGGAAATGGTAATCTGGTTTGCCAGGCCGCCTGCGCTTGATGTTCTGACGTCGCGGCGAGGCTGGCCGCTTTCGGCGTCTATCTCAAAGGTGCTGGCAAAGATGGCCGCGCCCTGAGCGACTGCGGTGTCCGGGTCAACCTTGTATTTCACCTGCTTTCCGGAGAGCGATTCGAGCATCTTTTTTACCATGGGCATACGGTTGGAGCCGCCGATGACCAGAAGCTCGTCTATATCGTCCCATGTGATATTCTTATCCGCCATCACCTGCTCGAGCTTGACCTGCGTGCGTTTTAGCAGGTCTGCGGTGGCTTTCTCAAATTCCGCGCGGGTTATCTCCACGGGCTGCTTTATGTCCGAGATAACAGCCTCCCATGTGGAAAACAGCTCGCTCTCGCTCATCTCAGAGCTTTTGTTCGTCAGCACGTTTTCCGTCATGATGAGCAGGCGCCCGAAATTATCATGGATACGCATTTTTGCGCGGAGAAGCTCCTTATCCAGATTATTCTGGACGATGTTTTCAAGCAGTTCCCGCTGCCTGTCGTGAAGCTCGGATACGCAGATGTTGTTCTCCTGCAAACGGTTTCTGTAGTGGTAAAGCTCCGTGATGTCCGAGGCTTCATACTGCGTGATCTGCGAGCGGTCGATAGTCAGCCGCTTTTTCTGAAACTGCCAGACGGAGCCGCCCTTCAGCTTGCAAAGAACGGTGTCCTGAGCGGGGCTCTCCGCTTCCTTCGGTATTGCCAGCTCCGTCAGCTCCCGCCACATGGAATCGGCGTTTATGACCGTGTGGCCGGTGAGCTCATAGCAAACGGGGTTGATGGTTTTGTTCGCTAAAATAGGTCTTCCGCCCGATGTGGCAAAGCAGATGCCGTCGGGACAGGAATCTATCGCGTTTCTGATCATCATTGATGTGCGAAACTTACGGAACATATCGATCACCGCCTTCTTCCATGATGATCTCGTATCCCCCCGGTATATCCCGGTATGCGACGGAATATCCCTTTGCATCGACCGACTGGACAAAGGACTCCGGCAAATTTATGCTCGAGCCCATGACGGCAAAGCGCGCCTGCCTCCGCTCGGCGGCGATCAGAACCTCACCCACGGCAAAGCGCTCATGCTCAAGCAGATATTCCAGCACATCGAAAAAGAAGATGGAAAACCCAGCGGAGAAGCGCTTATCGGAGCGCCAGCAAAGCTCTGTGCGGATACCGGTCAGATTCATCGCTGACACCATGCTCTGAAAGCTCAGCCGCAGATCGTCGTCGTGGATGACGCCGGTCTCCTTTTGAATAAGCCGCAGGTTGCAGCGCTGCTTGACATAGGTTCCAAGCAGGCAAAGATTGCGGAGTAGGTCGGCGCTGTTTTCGCCGGTATTCTGCTTTTTCGTTATCTTCTTCATCAGCCGGAGCTGAACTTTTATCTCATTCGTCAGATCGTCATAGATCTGGTTTTTCGCGAGCAGGCTCGCTTCCTCGCTCTTTGTTTTAAATTCCTCATCCAAAAGCGCGCCCTCCTGCGCCAGAGTTTCCGCGCTCTGGTTCAGCTCGCCGATGGTTTTTTGCAGAAGCGATATATCCTTCTTCCAGAGAAGCACCCCGCCGGGGAAGCTGTGCATGTGCAGCTCCTTTCCCGGCTCCGCGACGATATGTTCCCGGCGCTTCAAAGCCTGAAGCTGTTCTGGCGAAACCTCGGTCGCGGCCCTGGACAAAAGCGTGTAGCCGTCGTTTCCGATGATCTGCATCCCGACTGTCGCGTGCCTGAATATCTCCGGATATTTTGTGTTGATGGGGACGAGGCCGACATAGATATAAATCTCCCATGTGAGCACCTCGATGTAGTATATCTTTGCAAACAGCTCGATAACTTCAAAATTTTCAAGCGCGGGAATAGACCGCAGTGAAACGGCAAAATAGGAAAAGGAAAAAACGACGATCAGGATTGGCTCAAGAAGCGGGATGAACCACCGCAGGAAGCGGTTTTCCGATATTGCGCGGTTTCTCCTGTATATCAGGAAAATGCGGACGATCATTAAGGCAAGCCCTAAACCGGCCATTAAAAACAGACCGATATTAGGGTGAAAATTCAAATTCGGCTGAGGCTCGTCCGGGATGATATAAAACATGAAATGGTGGCTTTCATCCGTGACGCTCAGGAAGGCCATAATAGCGACCGGGATAAGCAGAAGATACCATTTTTTCGGAACGCGGAAATTATCCCACTGTCCGATGCCCAGGGACGCAAATATGCCGAGCGTCATCGCGGGCAGAAGCGTTTATTCTATGATATAGGAATTATTATTCGCCACACAAAAGGATAGTTTTTTCGGAGATTTTGAAAAAACACCGTTGCTGATAAAAGTATCAGCAACGGTATTTTATCTGCCGTCAGTATCCCAATACGCAGCCGTCCGCGCGCGGCTCCGTTGCGCCGCAGAGCGTGCCGTCGGAGGTGCGGAAGATGGCCTGGCCGCGTCCGTAGGTGCGGTCGTCCACTATGCGTATCTCGTGCCCGCGCTCTCTCAGCGCCGCCACGGTTTCGTCGGAAAAAGCCGATTCCATATAGACCTCCAAGCCCTGCTGCCAGCAGAAGCGCGGAGCATCCAGCGCCGCCTGCGGATTGAGGCCGAAATCCAGCATATTCATAAGAAACTGCACATGCGCCTGCGGCTGCATATATCCGCCCATAATGCCGAACGGCCCGACGGGAGCGCTGTCCTTCGTCAGGAAGCCGGGGATGATAGTGTGGTACGGATATTTGCGGGGCGCGGCCATGTTGACATGTCCGTCCTGCATCGAGAAGCACGCGCCGCGATCCTGAAGGCAGATGCCGGTGCCGGGTACGACTACGCGCGAGCCGAAGTTGCGGTAAAGGCTCTGTATCATTGAAACCATGTTGCCGTCGGAATCGGCTGTGCAGAAATACACGGTGTCCGAGCCCTGAGGCCGACCCGGCGCATAGATCTGCGCGCTGGGGCTTATAAGGTGACTGCGCTCTGCCGCATAGTCCCGGGACAGAAGCTCGCCTATTGTGCGGCGCATATAAGCCGGGTCCGCTATCTCATGCAGAGCGTCGGAGAAAGCGAGCTTGAGCGCCTCCATCTGCAAATGCAGCGTTCGCGGATCGTCGCGCCCGGTGTATTGAAACCGCTCCAAAATGTTCAGCGCCATGAGCGCCGTAAGCCCCTGCCCGTTCGGGGGAAGCTCCCACACGTCGCAGCCGCGATAGCGCGTGTGTATCGGTGCGACCCAGCGCGGCTCATATGCCGCCAAATCCTCCTGCCGCAGCAGCCCGCCGGAAGCGGCGCTGTATCGGCTCATCTCATCTGCGAGCGCACCGCGGTAGAACGACTCGCCGCCTGTGCGGGCGATCTCTTGCAGAGTGCGGCCTAAATCGGGCAGGGCATATAGCTCCCCCGCGCGGAAGCGCTTGCGTTCGGGGTTGAAAAGCGAAAACCATTCGTCCAGCTCGGGATGCTGCGGTGTAAGCCCGGCGATCTCGGCGGAGTTGAGATTCAGGATATCCGCGTTGTCGGGCGAGAGCGCGTAGCCCTCGGACAGTTCCACGGCGGGAGCAAATACCTCCGTGAGCGGCAGCGAGCCGAAGCGTCGGTTCAGCGCGCACCATGCGGCGGGGGCGCCCGGCACCGTGACGGGGAGCCAGCCGTCAAAGGGGACGGCGTCGTATCCCCGCGCCGTGACCGCCTCTTTGTCAAACAGCGCAGGTGAGAAGCCGCTGGAGTTGAGGCCAAAAAGCTTCGCGCCGCGCTGCTGCACGATGGCGAAGCAGTCTCCGCCGGGGCCGCAGTTGGCCGGATCGAGCACTGTCAGCGCCGCTGCCACGGCAAGTGCTGCATCCACGGCGTTTCCACCGCTGCGGAGAATGCGCAGACCTGCCTCGGTCGCGAGCGGGTGAGAGGATGCGGCCATTCCGTGCGCGGCATATACCAGATTGCGCCGGGACGGATAAGGATAGGATAAGGGGTCAAAAGAGAGCATGTCTTGTATCACCTTGTCAATCGATGCTATTTTTACTTATTATATTTATTGTAGCATATTATCTGTAAATTTGTATTTAATTATCAATAATTTAGATGTTTTTAAAATAACAGCAAACGCAAATCGGGCTGCCGGAACAGATTAGTATTCCGGCAGCCCGATATTTTATCGCCAGACTATATCGCCTGTGCGGGCATCGACATAGAAGTTATACTCCTGCCCGCTGAGCGTGAACGAGATGTGGTAGACCGGTGTATCCCCGATCCATTCGGTCTGCACATTCGGGTTCTCTACCTCCCCGACGACATGATTTACAAGCCCCAGCACGCGGCTGAGCGCATCCATCGGGTCGATCAGGCTCGGCGTCTCCTCCTCCGGCGGGTGCGGAGGCGTCACGGTACCGCCGGAGCCGCTTTGCCCCGCTCCCTCCGCGATTTGCTCAGAATCGAGGACGGCCCCGCTCTTTGCGGAGATAGTATATCGGTATGTATACCTCCCGTCGGAAAAACAGACGACATAGGCAAGCTCTCCGTCGCGGCTGTCAAACGTTGCCGTGCAGTCGGCAGCCGACAGGCCGGATGATCCGGCGCTTTCCAGCGCTATCGCGGCGGCGGCATCGATGCTGCTGTAGCCGCTGCTGCTCACGGTGCCGAACAGGCTGGCGTTTTTAAACTCAACGCCGCATTTATCCGCAAGAAACAGCAAATCCTGGATAGGCAGCGTGCTCAGCCGCTCGATCGCCCAATTCTCCACCTGCGCCGCCATTGTGTCCACCAGCGCAACCTTGCCGGCAGACACGTTCAGCCTCTCCGCCTGCGCCTGAATATCCGCATCATCGGAAAGCCGCTGATACAGCACCGCGGTATGGAACTCATTCGTCTGCGCCGTCTCCTCGACCGTGGAGACGACCTTTTTGCAGAGTGCCTCCGCGCGCTCCGCGCTTGCGTTTTCCACGGACACCAGCATGGCGTTTTGCGCATCGCTCAGGTATTCCTTATCTATCATCGCCGAGGTCAGCGCCTCCACGGCGCGGTCAAGGCTCATATTCTCAAGGTCCATATCCTCAAGCAGCGCCGCCGCGTCCGCGTTGAGCGGCACAACGTTCTTCACACGGTTGAGGCGGTTTACCTCCATCGACACGCTGGGGTTTACATCAACCATGACGACGCAGCGGGACGCGTCCATCACATAATAGCCTAAAATGCCGCCGAGCAGCAGCACGAACACCGCAGCAGCCGCCATAATGCGCGGCATTATTTGGCGCGGGCGCGGCGTCTTGACCGCAGGGGGCGCGGGCGCGCGCTCATCGCACATTTGCAGAAGCTCATCCAGCCGGTTCGGCGCGAGATCCGACATTTCTTCTGCCAGCTTCGTTTTCAATTCAGAAGTATTCATATTTGATCTCTCACCAACTTCTCAAGCTTTTTCAGGGAACGGCTGTATTTATTCAGCACTGTGGAAAGCGGCATCTCCAGCAGCGCCGCTATCTCCCGGTGCTTCAGCCCCGCCACGACGTGCAGCACCACGATCTGCCGCTCGGTCTCCCGAAGCTCTGCCAGCACCGCACGGGTCACGATCTTATTTTCACAGGCAAGAAACTGATCCAGCGGATCTGCCTGCTCCGGGCTGTCGTCTATAAGGCTGCCCAGGCGCTTATTTTCCCGTATCCGCGCCAGCGCGAGATTCCTCGCAATGCCCAAAATCCACGGAAGCGGGCTTTTGCCGCGCGGTACATATGTTCCGGCAGAGCACCAGACCTGCAAAAAGGTCTCCTGCATCACGTCCTCGGCTGCGTGCATATCGCGCAGCATCGACAGCACGAAGCTGTACACCGCGTTTTTCGTCTGCATATAAAGCTCGGAAAGCGCATCCCTGCTGCCGTTTGCAATATCCAAAATTATTTTTTCGTCTGTAGCCATGTGTGTGCCGTTACCGCCCATAGAAGGGCTGCTCCCCACGCCAAGAATTTCACTATGGCTTTCATCATAACACACCTCACTCAGTATTGCAAAAGCTATTGTAAAATATCGCAAATTTCCATCGAAAAAAATTTTATTTTAAATTTTAAAAATTTTTTGAGATAAATTATACATGTTGCGACAATACTGTATAGAACTTCGCATCATAAAGGAGGAACCCACAGATGACCATTGCCGCAAAGCCGCTGAAACCATCGGTCTGCAAACCGTGGCTTAAATATTACAGTGAGAGCGCCATACAGTTTGAGCTTCCCAAGGCCACGATTTATCGCTACATATATGAAAATAACAAAAACCATCGGGCTTCCATTGCGATCAATTATTTCGGAGCCCGCATCAGCTACGGCAAGCTGCTCGACAGCATCGACCGCTGCGCGTCCGCTTTTTCCGCGCTGGGCGTGCGAAAGGGCGATGTGATATGCTGCGCATCCGTTTCCACCCCGGAGTCTGCCTATGTGCTGTACGCTCTGAACAAATTAGGCGCATCCGTGCTTACGCTCGACCCGCGCAGAAGCGTATCCGAGCTGCGGAAGTTTATAGAAAGCGCGTCGAGAAAGGTCATCGTTGTGCTCGACCTTGCCTATGAGCACGTCTGCGAAGCGATGGAGGGGCTCGGCGTTGAAAACATCGTCGTAAGCTCCGTTGACGATTCCATGCCACTTACAGTCAGAACCCTGAAGCGGCTGAAAATGCCCGCGCCGAAGATTGCGTACAACGCGCATACATATAAATGGTCGAGCTTTTTGCGGCTCGGCAAAGGCATTGAGGTTGAGGAGGCGGCATACGGCGAAACTGAGCTTGCCGCAATCACGCTCACCGGCGGCACGACGGGCGATCCCAAGGGCGTTATGCTCTCGAACGACGGCTTCAACGCGGTCGCGGTCGATTTCCGGATGTGCGGCGTGAGCTACTCCCGCGATCAGCGCTTTTTGAACATCATCCCCGTTTTTTCCTCATACGGCATCGTCTCGAGCCTGCATATGCCGCTGTCGCTGGGGCTTGAGATCGTGATGATACCGAAGCTCGACCCGGATCAGCTTGGCCGCCTGGTGAAAAAATACCGTCCGGCGCACACGCTGCTCGTTCCGGCGCATTACGAAAAGCTCATGAACAGCAAGGAGATGCAAAACGGCTTTGACCTGTCCTTCTTTGAGACGGCGGGATCCGGCGGTGATACGATGAACGCCGGGCTCGAGCGCAAGCTCAACGGCTTCCTGCGGACGCACGGCTGTAAATACCCGCTCTCGCAGGGTTACGGCATGAGCGAGGTCAGCTCGGCGGCAAGCTGCTGCTGCAACGGCAATTTCAAGAGCCTGAGCGTCGGTTACCCGCTGCTGACGACCACCATCGGCATTTTCAGGCCCGGAACCACCGAGGAGCTCGGTTACAACGAGGAGGGCGAGATCTGCATAACAGGCCCCTCCGTTATGCTCGGCTACTACAACAACGCAGCCGAGACCGAAAATGTCCTCATCCGGCATCCGGACGGGAACGTATGGGTTCACAGCGGCGATTTGGGCCGCATGGACGAGGACGGCTTTGTGTTTATCAGCGGCCGCATCAAGCGCATGATAACGCGCTTTGACGGACATAAGATATTCCTCACGCAGGTCGAGGGCGCTATCGGCACGCACAAGGACGTGTTAAGCTGTGCCGTGGTCGGCGTAAGGGACAGTCTGCACGCGCAGGGCATGATGGCCGTGGCCGTCATGGAGCTGCGCGAAGGCTGCGACGAAAAAGCGGTGCAGGCCGAGGTGGAGCAGATCTGCCGTGCGGAGCTTGAAGAGCGCGGCAGGCCGGCCGACTATCTGTTCGTGCGGCAGATGCCGCGCACCGGCATGGGCAAGATAGATTATGGCCGCCTTGTCGTGAATTATGAGGACTCATGCCTCCCAATGCGAAAAATCGTATAACGGAATTTATATAAGGAGAAAAAACGATGAAAAAAGTAATCTCTCTTTTTCTGGTGCTCGTGCTGCTGAGTACGCTCTGCGTGAGCGCCTTCGCCGCCGACGCATCCAACGTCAAGCAGTACGGCATATACACCTGCATCGGAGACAGCAACGCCGCCGGTTACGCGCTCCCCGACTACACGGATATCTGCACGCGCACGCCGGGAGCTTACCACGATCTCGTCGCCGATGCCGTCGGCGCGCAGCTTCTGCAATTTGGCTGGGGCGGCTTTCGCACCCATGAGGTGCGCCACATGCTCGACCCCGATTTTGAGATAACCGACTGGTCATATGCAGACAACTGCGCCGGTAAGGTCCACAAAGAGGATCTTGACTCAAGAAAAGACGCCTATATTCAGGCGGTCGCGGACGCAGAGCTTATCACCCTGAACGTGGGCGCGAACGATATCTTCGGCGCGGCTTTGGGCAAGGCCATGCTCGTGCTGTTTGCGGAGGATGCCTCCAACCCTGTGCTGGCCGAGATCAAGGAAAAGCTCGCCGACGGCGGCAGTCTGGCTGCGGCTCTGCTAAAGCTCATGGGCTATGCCGAAAGCATCGGCAAGGGCTCGGAATTTCTTTTAGTGCTTGCCGACGCCATGAATCAGGCGTACAAGGAGTTTGACGAGAACTGGGATCAGATCATAAAGAGCATTTATGCTCTAAATCCCGACGTGACGCTCGTAGTTTTGAGCGCGATAAACCCCTTTAGCAACACCACCCTGAGCGAGGGCAGTGCTCTGAAGATAGGCAAGCTCGCCGCGCCCATAGTCGCGAAGCTCAATCGAACCATGAAGCAGACCTCCGCTTACGCAAAGGACTATTTATATTGCGATGTAACGCAGGCGCAATTGGGCGAGCTCGCCATAAAGCAGGAGGATTTCTGGAGTGCTTATCTTCCGGCCGTACACCCCACGGCTGAGGGGCATCAATACATCGCCGACGAGATTCTAAAGCTTCTGCCCGAGCGCGATGACTCCGACCTGCCGTCGGGTCTGAACACAAAAGAGCACATCGCCTACATCGCCGGATACAAAGACGGCACCGTCCGCCCCGACAATAACATCACCCGCGCCGAGGTCGCCATGATATTCTACCGCCTGCTTGACGATGACGCGCACGCGAAATACGATACTACCGCAAATTCCTTCACAGACTTTTCAGCCGACGCATGGTTCGGCAAGGCGGTGTCCACGCTGAGCGCGATGGGCGTGATTCAGGGCTATTCCGACGGTACTTTCCGGCCGGATAACAACATCACCCGCGCAGAGCTTGCCGTGATCGCCGTGCGCTTCTTCAACGCGCCGGAAACCGACGCTGACGCTTTCTCCGATATTTCCGGCCACTGGGCGCGCAGCTACATAAACGCGGCGGCGCAGCTCGGCATCGTGGGCGGCTATAAGGACGGAACCTTCCGCCCGTCGAACAACATCACCCGCGCCGAGACCGTTCAGATGGTAAACAACACCCTTGGCCGCCACCCCGATAAAGATCACCTCCTGCCCGGCATGGTCACCTTCTCCGACAATCTGGACACGGGCAAGTGGTACTACGCCGCCATTCAGGAGGCAGCGAACGCCCACGATTACGAGATAGTCGACGGCACGGAGCACTGGACGGCTCTCAAATAATTTAAATAGTTATATCCTCTCTTCCCCCCCTCTTTCTCCCATACCCATGTGTGGGAAATGCCGACAGCTCACGCTGTCGGCATTCTTTTTTTGTTTCCTTATAAAGCAAAAATGCAGGCAACCCGTACAGGCTGCCTGCATTTGAGCCAATCATAGATTAGAAGGGCCAATCAAAAATGGCGTTGAATATAAACCATGCAGCGAACTTCAGCATTCCTTTTACCTCCCGTTTTATTTTGTGTTTAAGTGCCTTCATAATATAAAGACGGTAAAAATTTCGGAATATTTTACTTTAACCGGAAAAAAATAAAAAAACTTTTCCGCAGGGGCGCAAAATGTGATAATATCACGGAAAGGCACTGCTGTTTTGGTTATACTTAGGCCATAAATAAAGATTCAGGAGGAACAAATCATGTCAGTTATTAACATCACAAACGAAAGCTTTGAAAACGAGGTTCTGCGCGCCGACAAGCCCGTCCTGCTGGACTTCTGGGCTTCCTGGTGCGGCCCATGCCGCATGGTAAGCCCCATTGTAGACGAGATTGCCGAGGAGCGCTCGGACATCGTCGTGGGCAAGATAAACGTCGATGAGCAGCCCGCTCTCGCATCCCGCTTCGGCATTATGAGCATCCCCACTCTGGTCGTCATGAAGGACGGCAAGGTCGCAAACCACGCCGTGGGCGCACGCTCCAAGGCTCAGATACTCGAGCTGCTCTGATCGGGGGTAAAGGCCATGGGATTTTTCGATTTTCTGCACGGTGCGGATATAAACGAGGGCGTTGAGCTTTTCCGCTCCACGCCCGGCGCGCTGCTGCTTGACGTGCGCACGGCTCAGGAATACGCCGGAGGCCACATCCCCGGCAGCGTGAATATTCCCTTGCAGGAGCTTGAGCGAGCAAAGAGCGTCATCCCCGCAAAGGATACGCCCGTTTTTGTCCACTGCCTGAGCGGTGCGAGAAGCCGTCAGGCGGCGGCAGAGCTAAAGCATATGGGCTATTCAAACGTCCAAAACATCGGCGGTATATCCGCATGGAGAGGAGAGGTTCAAAAGTAATGAAAGTTGTAATCGTAGGCGGCGTGGCGGGAGGCGCCACGGCAGCGGCAAGGATTCGCCGCTTAGATGAGAAGGCCGAGATCGTCGTATTCGAGCGCTCAGGCTTCATAAGCTACGCAAACTGCGGCCTGCCGTATTATATCAGCGGAGTCATCTCCGACGGCGGCGACCTGACGCTGCAAACGCCAGAGAGCTTCATGAGCCGCTTCCGCGTGGATATGCGCGTGCATCACGAGGTCACCGCGATAAACAAGGATAAAAAGACCGTTTCCGTCAAGAATCTTGAGACCGGCGAGGAATTTGAGGAGAGCTACGATAAGCTGCTTCTCTCCCCCGGCGCAAAGCCCACGCGCCCCAATCTCCCGGGCGTCGGCATCGGCAGCCTTTTCACCCTGCGCACGGTGGAGGATACCTTCCGCATCAGGGAATTCATCGACACGCACAGCCCCAAGTCGGCGGTGCTGGCAGGCGGCGGCTTTATAAGCCTTGAGGTCGCGGAAAACCTGCGCGAGCTTGGCATGGACGTCACCATCGTCCAGCGCCCGAAGCAGCTCATGAACCCCTTTGATTCGGACATGGCGGCGTTCATCCACGCCGAGATGCGCAAGCACGGCGTAAAGCTGGCGCTCGGTCACACCGTTGAGGGCTTCGAGGAAAGAGACGGCGGCGTTGACGTGCTTTTGAAGGACGCAGCTCCCCTGCACGCCGACATGGTCGTTTTAGCCATCGGCGTCGCACCGGACAGCACCCTCGCCAAAGACGCCGGTCTTGAGCTTGGCATGAAGGGCAGCATCGTTGTAAACGACCGCATGGAGACCTCCGCTCCCGATATCTATGCCGTGGGCGACGCCGTGCAGGTCAAGCACTTCGTCACAGGCGAGGACGCCGTTATCTCGCTCGCGGGCCCGGCCAACAAGCAGGGACGCATCGCCGCCGACAACATCTGCGGCGGAGACAGCCGCTACAAGGGCAGCCAGGGCAGCTCTGTGCTGAAGCTGTTTGATATCACCGCCGCCGCCACCGGCCTAAACGAGACCGCCGCAAAGAAAGCCGGACTGAACGCAGATAAGGTCATACTCTCGCCAATGAGCCACGCGGGCTACTACCCCGGCGGGAAGATCATGACCATGAAGGTCGTCTTTGAAAAGGAGACCCTGCGTCTGCTGGGCGCACAGATAGTGGGCTATGAGGGCGTTGACAAGCGCATCGACGTGCTCGCTACCGCGATACGCTGCGGCATGAAGGCCAACGATCTCAAGGATCTTGAGCTTGCCTACGCGCCGCCCTATAGCTCTGCCAAGGACCCCGTGAACATGGCGGGCTTCATGATAGAAAACCTCGCCAACGGCCTTGTAAAGCAGTGGTATCTTGAGGACGTCAAGACCCTGCCGCGCGACGGCAGCGTGACGCTTTTAGACACCAGAACGCCCGGAGAATTTGCCCGCGGCCACTTCGACGGCTTCCGCAACATCCCCGTTGATGAGCTAAGAGAGCGCCTCGGCGAGCTTGAAGCGGGAAAGCCCGTTTACGTCAACTGCCAGAGCGGTCTGCGCAGCTATATTGCCTGCCGCATCCTTGCCGCCGAGGGCTTTGACTGCTATAACTTTGCCGGAGGCTACCGCTTCTATGACGCGGTCGAGAACGACCGCTGCCTGATAGAACAGGCCACCGCCTGCGGCATGGACAAATAAAAACATATATAAAAACGGCTGTTTTACGTTCTTGTAAAACAGCCGTTTTTTAAGCATAAGGCGAGCATACGAACTCGCCTCTGCAAAGTCTTTTTTCCCTTTATCTTCGTTATCGTCCTTGAAATACGCGAGTATTCCTGCGTCCTCTGCCTTGATAAAGAACAAAAATCCATTTGCAGAGGTCGTAGATTTTTAAGCGAGAGAGTGTTGGTACAAGCAAGGCTTCGTGATTGAGGAAGGCTGTCGCCTTGTGATTGAGCGAAACGCAGCCTGTGCCGACAATATCCGCTTAAAAACGGGTTCCTATACTCGTCTTATGCTTAACCCTCAACAATTTTCCGCAGACCCTCGGTATCGCACAGCTCGACCGTGCCCCGGGACAGGCGCACAAAGCCCTCGCCCGAAAAATATTTCAGCATCCTCGTGACTACCTCGCGGGGATTTCCCAAATGCTTGCCGATGGTCTCATGCGTCAGGCGCAGGGTATTCGTGCCCTCGATATTTGCCTCCTCCAGCAGAAATCCGGCAAGGCGCTGGTCAAAACGCTTCCAGAGCACCTGATCCATCAGCCACATGACATCGGAAAAGCGCGAGGCCATGATCTCGTTTGTGAAGTTTGCCGCGGGAGCGCTGTCGGCCATGATCTGCCGGTAAATTTCCGCCGGTATGACCCACATCGTCGTGTCCTTTTCCGCTTCGATGGTTATATCAAACTGGATAGAGTTCATCATGCACGAGGCCGAGAACAGGCACATGTCCCGCTCAAACAGCCTGTAGAGCGTTATCTCGCGTCCGTCCTCCGAGAGCATGTACGCCCGAAGCTGACCCTGCTTCACCATAAGCAGACCGGTGCACTCCATGCCGCCGCCGTGAACGACAGTGCCCTTTTTCACACTGCGCTCTGCGAGATGTCCGCGAAGCAGCTCCTGCTGCGCGGCGGAAAGCTTCTGCCATATCGGGAAATATGCTTCAAAATCCATGGTATCCACCCCTGATCTACTTCACAACGACGTTTTTCTCACCGAGCATTTCCTTTAGCTCCGCCACGAGCGCTTCGTGAATGACGCAGCTTGCGCCGATGCGCTTTTTCTCCTTTTCGCAGTAGATTATCATCTGCTGCTGTCCGGGGAACATGGTGAGGATAAGCTCTATACGCTTTAGCTCCGGGCAGTCTGCTCCCGGCAGCTTTACCCACAGCTTCGCGCCCTCGCCCACCGGCGGCTTCGCCGGAGCAGTGCGCGCAGGCTCTGCCCTCATTGCGCCGAGATCCGCGATGGGACGTATAGTGTCCACCGTGAGCTGAGGCTCCTTTTCGTCGCGCAGGGATATCCTGCCCTTGACGATTATCGGCTCGTTATCCTTTATAAACCCGCCGCAGGCATCGAGCGCGCGCTGGAAAACAACAAGCTCGATAGCGCCGCTGTCGTCCTCAAGGTTAATATAGCTCATGAGCGTGCCGGATTTGGTGGCGCGGGTTCTGCTCGACTGCACCACCCCCGCGATGGTGACGCTCTGCCCGTCGGAGAAGCGCTTCGCGCCATTCTCACTGCTAAAATCGCTCATGATCGCGCCTATCGGCACTATCCCGGCGCGGCGCACCGCCTCGCGGTACTCGTCCATCGGATGCCCGCTCAGGTACAACCCCGTCGTCTCCTTTTCCATCGCCATAAGCTCGGCGCGGGTAAACTCCTCTATATCGGGTATCTCGATCTGAATAGACGCGGCCTCGGCGAAGTCCGGCTCACCGAAGAGATTGAGCTGACCGTCAACATTGTCGCGGCTCTCCTTCTGGATGCCGTCGATCATCACACCGGCGACGCGAAGCAGCGCCCTGCGCTTGAAGCCTAAGCTGTCAAATGCGCCTGCGCGGATGAGATTTTCCACGGCACGGCGGTTGAGATCGCGGCCGGCCATGCGGCGGCAGAAATCCTCAAGGCTGCGGAAAGGCCCGTCCTCGTCTCGGCGGGCGATAAGCTCGTTTATAAAGCCGCGGCCTATGCTCTTTATCGCGACAAGTCCGAAGCGTATATTATCGCCCGACACCGAGAAATCCGCCAGCGATTCGTTCACATCCGGCGGCAGCAGCTTTATGCCCATCTCGCGGCACTCGGCAATGTACTCGGCGATCTTGAGGCTGTTATCGAGCACCGACGAGAGCAGCGCCGCCATGTACTGCCTCGGGTAGCGGCGCTTCATGTACGCCGTGCGGTAGGACACGACGGCGTAGCTCACAGCGTGAGCCTTATTAAACGCGTAGCTTGCAAAGTCGATTATCTCGTCGTATATGCTGTTTGCCGTCGCCTCCGGAACACCGCGCTTGACAGCGCCGTCGATGCCTCGGCTCTCATCGCCGTGGACAAACGCGACGCGCTCGGCGTCGATGACCTTGTGCTTTTTCTTGGACATTGCGCGGCGTATCATATCCGCCTGGCCGAGCGAAAAGCCCGCAAGGCGGCGGAATATCTCAATGACCTGCTCCTGATAGACTATGCAGCCGTAGGTGACTTCAAGTATGGGCTTGAGCATCTCGTGCTTATAGCGTATTTTGTCCGGGTTGCCGGAGCTTTCAATGAAGCGCGGTATGCTGTCCATGGGGCCGGGGCGGTATAGGGCGATAACGGCGGTGATATCCTCAATGCTCTTGGGCTTGAGCCCCGTGCACACGGCGGTCATGCCGCTGCTCTCAAGCTGGAACACACCGCTTGTCCTGCCGGCGGATATCATATCGAACACCGCCTTGTCCCCGTCGGGTATCTTATCGACCTCAAAGTCGGGCTCTGTGCGGCGCACCATTTTTGCCGCGTCCTCGAGCACCGTGAGGTTGCGCAGGCCGAGAAAGTCCATTTTCAGCAGCCCCAGCTCCTCGAGCGTCGTCATCTGGTACTGCGTCACGACCGACTCGTCGTTTTTCGACAGCGGCACATATTCGTGCACCGGCCTGTCGGTTATCACAACGCCCGCAGCGTGCATGCTGGCATGGCGCGGCATGCCCTCAAGCGCTTCGGCGACGTCAATGAGCCTGTGCAGCGATTCGTCGCTTTCGTACATATCGCGCAGCGGCTTTGAGAGCTTCAGCGCCTCCTTTATCGTCATATTGACCGCCATCGGCACGTTTTTCGCAACAGCATCGGTATCGGCGTAGCTGAAATCGAGCACGCGCCCGACGTCGCGTATCGCCGCTCGCGCCGCCATCGTGCCGAAGGTGACTATCTGGGCAACGTGGTCATGCCCGTACTTGCGGTTGACGTAGTCGATGACCTCGCCGCGCCGGTTGACGCAGAAGTCAATGTCGATATCCGGCATACTCACGCGCTCGGGGTTTAAAAATCGCTCGAAGTACAGGCTGTATTTTATCGGGTCTATATCCGTTATGCCCAGCGTATACGAAACGACGCTGCCCGCCGCCGAGCCTCTGCCCGGGCCGACGGGTATCTTCTGCGATTTTGCGTAGCTTATGAAGTCCGAGACGATGAGGAAGTAGTCCACAAAGCCCATCTTGTTTATCATCTCAAGCTCGTAGTCGAGCTGCTTTGCGACCGTGCCGTCGTCGTTGGGGTAGCGCTCGCGCAGGCCGCTGAAACAGAGCTTTTGCAGATACTCAAAGCTGTCGCTCTCGCCCTCGGGGAGCCGGAAGCGCGGCAGCTTGTAGCGCCCGAACTCGAAGTCGTAGCTGCACATATCCGCTATGCGCGCCGTGTTGTCGGCGGCCTCGGGGTATTCCGGGAATAGCGCGCGCATTTCCGCTTCATCCTTAATGTAAAACTCCTCCGTCTCAAACTTCATTCTCGACGGGTCGGACACGGATTTCTGCATCTGCACGCACATGAGCACGTCCTGATAATACGCGTCCTTTTTCTCAAGGTAGTGCGCGTCGTTTGTCAGCGCAAGGGGTATTCCCGTCTCGCAGTGCAGCCGCAAAAGCCCCTCGGCGGCGCGATGCTCGGCCTCGATGCCGTGATCCTGAATCTCAAGATAAAAGCCGTCCTGCCCGAAAAGCTCGCGCAGCTCAAGCGCCTTCTGCTTTGCGCCCTCGTAGTTGCCGGAGTTGAGCATCCTCGGTATTGCTCCCGCGACGCAGCCGGACAGGCAGACAAGCCCCGCCGCGTGCTCATGCAGCAGCTCCCAGTCGATGCGCGGCTTTATATAGAAGCCCTCGGTGTAGGCCGAGGACACGAGATAGCAGAGGTTTTTGTAGCCCTCCTCGTTTTTGCACAGCAGGATGAGATGCGTGTACTCCGAGTCGATACCGTGCTCCTTGTCAAAGCGGCTTCTCGGCGCGACGTAGACCTCGCAGCCGATGATGGGCTTTATGCCCTCGGAGCAGCATGCCTTGTAAAACGCCACCGCGCCGTACATGACGCCGTGGTCTGTTATCGCAACGGCGGTCTGACCCAGCTCCTTGACGCGCCGAACCAGCCCCTCGATACGGCATGCGCCGTCGAGCAGCGAATATTCAGTATGAACATGAAGATGCACAAATCTCATTGTCAGTCCTCAAATTTTATTTAACTTCAAACGGTTCGTAGCTTTCGCTGTAAACTATATTGGGATCATTAGGGTCGCAGATTCTTGTTATAAACTCCTCTTGTTCAACTCTATCGGAGTAAATCGCGCCACATGACATACACTGCTCATCAAACCAGCTACCGTTAGCCCCGCAATTGCCGCAGACACTATGAAACCCATGACCGTTGTTGATATAATTTCCGTCCGTGTCTAAATACCTGCAATATATATAGTAGACATATACGGTTGCATTCACCGACGCACTCGGTTGCGGTGTGGAATGCGCCCTCGGAGTGGGGGGCGGCGTAGGGGCAGCAGTCGGAGTCGTGGCCGGAGTTGGTGTGGGTGTGGGTGTGGCAGCTGGGGCAGTCGCTTCCGGCGCTGCGGTCGCAGGTGTATCTTTTGTATCAGGCGCTTCTGCGGTGCAGGCGGTCAGAAATACGGCTACTGCCAGTAAAACGGCGATAAACAGCTTTTTCATTTTCTCATTCTCCTCCCTCAGGCTTATAGTCGATAAGCTTCTTGAGCCTATGGCTCAGGCAGCTTTTGGACACCGGCGGATACGACAGCAGCGCGAGATCGGACAGGCTCGCCTCGGGGTTTGCAAAGCGCAGCAGCGCCGCCTCCTGGAGCTTATCCGGCAGGCTGTCAAGCCCGTAGAGCTTATCGATGCGCCGTATGGCCTCCATCTGCTCGGCAGCGGCGGCAACGACCTTGTCGGCGTTGGCCGAATCGCAGTTGACCTTGCGGTTTATGCTGTTTTTCATGTCCTTTTCTATCTTGGCGCTCATCACGTCCATCGCCGAGATCGGCGCGCCTATCGTAGTCAGAAGATCCTCGATACCCTCGCTTTTCTTGAAATACAGCAGGTGGTTTCCCTTGCGCTCGGCGCTCTTGGGCGAGAAGCCCAGCTCCAGCAGCACGGCCTCGGCCTCGCGGCTTACGCTGTAATGCGTCGTGGCAAGCTCAAGGTGATAGCGCTTCTCCGGGTCGGTGACAGAGCCTCCTGCCAGAAACGCGCCCCTGACAAACGACGCTTTGCAGCACTGCTCCTCGATAACGCCGAAGTTTATATGCAGCGATGGGTTGTTCATGTCGTTGCCGAAGGTATCGTATATCGTTTTTATTTTCTCCGGCTGCGTTATGCCGAAGCTTTTCTTGGCGCCGGCCTCGTCGGGCAGAACATCAAAGCCCACGCCGAAGGCCTTTTTGAACAGATGCGGCAGACGCTGCGCAAATTCCAGGCTCGCGGTGCTTATTCGTATCTCCCGAGGCGAGAAGCAGCGGCAGTAGAGCAAAACGCCGTATGCCTCGGCGACGGCGCAGCATTTGCGCTCGACCCGAGGCTCGCACAGCTCACTCTTAACTTTTTGCGCAAAAGTTTTCATATCGTTTTTACGCTTCATGTGATCTTTTTTGCCGGTGCCCGACCGGTGACAATGGCAATTGTCCAACACGCGGACGAGCGATGCTCGCCCCTACGGGTGCTGATTTTAAAATTGGTTTGTCATTTAGACAATGGAAATGTAATAAACATTGCCGCAGGATATATTCGGGACACCGCAATAACGACAATCACAATTCTTAATGCGGGTTGCCTCAATGGCAATTGTAGGGGCGAGCAGCGCTCGTCCGCTCCTCGCCGGAGGGGCAATTCGCATTAAGGCTTTGGATAATCGCTATTGCGTCAGTTCGACCGGTGACATTGTAAATATTCTTTAGAACGGCAAAGTTTTTACAGTCTAATAATTAAACGTGTGCGGCATAAGCTCGCGCAGGCGGTAGCTGACATATCTGCCGTCGGCGCGGGAGCACAGCACCTCCATATCGCCCTTATTAAACTCCGACAGGAACTGGCGGCACGAGCCGCAGGGCATACAGTAGTTCTGACTCTCGGCATAGATCGCTATGCGCACAAACTCGCGATACCCCTCGCTGACCGCCTTGACGCAGGCGGTGCGCTCGGCGCATATCGTGTCGCCCAAGGCCGCATTCTCCACATTGCAGCCTGTGAACACCGCCCCGCCCCGACACTCGAGCGCCGCTCCCACGGCAAACTTCGAGTAGGGCACATAAGCTTTGCGGGAGGCCTCCCTCGCTATGCTCAGAAGCTCCTTATCCGTCATCTCTCATCTCTCCTCATATATCAGCTTTTCTTATTTTCCGTCAGGGTCTTATCTACATTTTCAAAGGTAACTGTCCAGTTGCTAATATTATAAAAGGGGTTGTTCTCGTTGGCCTTGATGCCCTCGATAACGCCGCGGTGGGTTATCATCTGGTGCTTCTCGAAGCACAGTGGCACAATGTAGGCTTTATTTATAATGTAAGCGCACATATTGTCGCAGGCGGTCTGGCGATTTTCGTCGTCGGCCGCGAGGTAGTCGGAGATAATCGTCTCAAGGCTTGAGTCGCTCACCGCTCCGTAGTTGAGGCTTGCCGAGGTCATAAGCAGCTTGCTGGGGTCAAAGTCGGAGTTGAGGCGCACCTCGGCATAGTACATGTCGTAGTTTCCGGCAGTCAGCAGGGCGCGGTAATTATCCCAATCCTGCTTGTTGACGGTCACCTTGATGCCGATTGACTTCATATCCTCGGCAAATTTCTGCGCCATGTTGACCTTCACGGTGCTCCCGCTGAACACGAGGAAGCTTATGTCGATCTCAATGAGCGTCTCGCCGTTTTTGATCTCCAGGTACCCGTCCTCATCGTAGTCCTTCATCCCGGCGTTTGACAGCATCGACTGCACCTGCTTGAGATCGTACTTAAACTGCTTTGCGTAGTTCTCGTTATACAGGCTGCTGGCGGGGTTTATCGGCAGAGCCGCCGCCGTGGCGTAGCCGCTGAACTGGTTTACAAGGTAGTCGCGGTCGAAGGCGTAGTTCATCGCAAAGCGCAGAAACTCATACGCGAAATCGCGGCTTGATGAGTTGAAGCCGATATAGTGCATATTCGTCGTGTTGAAGCCGCGGATCTCGTTTGCGTTGCCGTAGCCGAGGTTGGTGTTCGCGCTGGGGTCGTTCATAACGACGTCGATGAGCGAGTCCTCAAAGGCGGAGATAGTCTCGTCGACGCCGCCGTACTCCTTGAGGTATATCGTCTTGAGCGGCAGGGTCGCTGAATTGGGGTATTTGTCAAACGCGTTAAGGGAGTTGTAGTCGGAGGCGTATGCGTATGGCCCCGAGCCGCCGGGGTAGGTGTTATTGAAGGTCCCGTACTGAATGACGGGCACCGTCAGCAGCATGGGAAACTGCATGTTTTTCTTCGTCAGGTTCACAACGACGGTCTTTTCGTCCGTTGCCGAGCTTCCGGCGACATAGGTAAAGCGGCCCTTGAAGCGGTCGGAGTTCACGGCGCACTGCATCGAATACGAAACGTCCGTCGCGGTAAGGCGCTGGCCGTCGTGGAACACATGGCTGGTGTCTATCGTGAACACCCAGCGCTGGCCGCCGTCGGTTGTCTCCCAGTCGGTTATTATGTTCGGTATCAGCTCAAAGCTGTTGCTGACCTCGAGCATATTCTCGTACACGAGGTTGCACACGAGCTGATTGTTCGTATTTGTGGCGATAAGGGGGTTCATGCTGTAGCTCTTGTTGCAGTTGAGGGTAAAAACATCGTCGGCAGCGGCGGTCTGGCCAAGCTCCTTGCCGGCGCTTTTGCCCTCGACGTAGTCGTCCTTATCGTCCGCCGTGCCGCAGGATACGAGCGAGAGCGTCATCAAAACCGCCAGCAGCAGCGATATATATCTCTTTATTTTTTCTGACATGGGCACACTCCTTAAAGAATTATCGCCGCCGCCATGCTTCCGCGCACGCCGTCGGTCGCGCGGTGCGACCAGTATTTATCCGGCAGGCACATGGTGCATTCCTCGGAAACGTCAATATTTTCGGCCTTGAGGCCAAGCTGCAAGAGACGGCGCACGTTGGCTCCGCGCAGATCGACATGGGTCTTGCCGTTGGGTTTAAGGTCAAAAAGTCCCTCCGTGTCGCCGCCGAGATATCTCGACACCGCTTCGGGCACATCGTCATCGCACTCAAAGCAGCAGCGGCCTATGCTCGCGCCTATGGCGGCTTTTATGTCCTCCGCGTGCGCGCCCAGCGTCTGCATCTTGCCGACGGCGACACCGAGTATATCGGCAACTGAGCTTTTCCAGCCGCAGTGCACCGCCGCTATCACCTGCGCTGCCTCGTCACACAGCAGCACGGGCACGCAGTCGGCGATATATATCATGAGCGGCAGACCCTTTATATTCGTCACAAGGCCGTCTGCCTCAAAGCCGCGCTCGGCGCCGATGATCTGGCGGTCGCTCTCATGAGCGATGCGCACCTCGGTGCCGTGAACCTGCGTTGTCACGACGAAGTCGTCCGTGCCGCAGCCCATTATCTCGCCCGCGAGAGCGTAGTTCTCGCGCAGCGCACCGGGGTCGTCGCCGCGGTTTATTCCAAGATTCCACGACGAATACACGCCGCTGCTCACGCCGCCGATGCGGGTCGTGAACATATGTCTTGCATTTATTTTGCTGCTGGTCATATAGACGCAGCCATTGAGTTCGTTTTCCTTAAACAAAATTTTTCCTTTTTTCCCTTTCGTTTCGACACTTCATGTAATCTTTTTTGCAGGTGCTCGACCGGGCGCCGGCTGGCGCCAAGCAATTCGTTGCCCCGCTTCAAATAATTGATTCTGCGTCAGCCCGACCGGTGATATTGGAAATTATCACTATTGCACTCGCGCACTGAATTATATGAATTAAAATTTTGTATCGCACCCGTAGGGGCGACCATTGGTCGTCCGCTCCTCGCCGGAGGGGCGATTCGGATTTAGGCTTAAAAGAATCTTTATTGCGGTATCCCGACCTATACATCAAAAATTGTCGTTATGCGCCAATGTTTATAATCGTGCTGACGCAAAAACAAAAACCGCCATTCTTAACGCGAATTGCTTCCCGCCAGCCGGCGGATTACTCGTTGCGGCCGCAGCACTCCTTATACTTGAGCCGTCTTGAGCCGTCGGCCTTCATTTTTCCGCAGGGGCAGGGATCGTTGCGGCCGGGCTTTGCGACCTTCCTGATCGGCTTTTTCTTCGGGGCGCTATCATCGCCGCCGACGTTGGCGGCCATGTTACCGGCAACGGCCTTGCGCTCGATGGTCTGCTCCTTGCGAATGCGCACGGTGAAGATGCGGCGCACGGTCTCCTCGCGGATGCCGTTTATCATCGCGTCGAACATATCGAAGCCCTCGCGCTTATACGCGTCGATGGGCTTGACGTTGCCGTAGCCGCGCAGGCCGATGCCGCGCTTTAGCTCGCTCATCGCGTCGATGTGATCCATCCAGTACTCGTCGACGACACGCAGCATGATAACGCGCTCGAGCTCGCGCATGAGCGGCGTGCCGTCCGGCGCCAAGCCGAACTCATTTTCGCGCTTATCGTACACCTGTATGGCAATATCGTAAATGCGGTCGCTTATTTTATCGGCCTTGGCGCTGCCGAGCTCCTCGAGCTTTATCGCGCCCTTGGGCAGGAACAGCTTCTCAAACGGCGCTATGACCTCGTTCAAATGCTCCTGATTTTCGGGAGCGCCGCCGTGGAGCGCGTCGTTTACCGTGCCGGAGATGAAATCCTGCACCATCTTATTTATATACCCGCGCAGATCCTCGCCGTCGAGCACCTTGCGCCGCTCGTCGTAGATGATATTGCGCTGCTGGTTCATGACGTCGTCGTACTCGAGCACGCTCTTACGGGTCTGGAAGTTGCGGCTCTCAACGGTTTTCTGTGCCTGCTCTATCGCGCCGGAGAGCATCTTGTGGTCAAGCGGAGTATCCTCGTCCACGCCTAAAGTTTCCATCATGTTCGCCATGCGCTCGGAGCCGAACAGACGCATAACATCGTCACTCATGGCGATGAAGAACCGGCTCTCGCCCGGGTCGCCCTGACGTCCGGCACGGCCGCGGAGCTGATTATCAATGCGCCGCGACTCATGGCGCTCGGTGCCGAGGATATACAGACCGCCAACGGCTCTTACCTTCTCGGCCTCGGCCTCGCACACCGCCTTATGCTCCTGCATGCGCTCGCGGAACAGCTCTCTCGCCTTGAGGATATTCTCGTCCTCGGTGTCGGCATAGCCGGTCGCCTCGGCGATCACTTCATCGCTAAAGCCCGCCTTGCGCAGATCGGTCTTTGCAAGGTACTCCGCGTTGCCGCCGAGCATGATATCGGTGCCACGACCGGCCATGTTGGTCGCAATGGTAACGGCGCCGAGCTTACCGGCCTGGGCTACGATCTCCGCCTCTTTTTCATGGTACTTTGCGTTGAGCACATTATGCGCTATCTTCCGAGCCTTCAGGAGCTTGGACAGATACTCGCTCTTTTCGATGGATATCGTACCCACCAGCACGGGCTGACCCTTCTCGTGGCAGGCTATTATCTGCTCAATTATCGCGCGGTTCTTGCCGGCCTCGGTCTTGTACACGACGTCGGGGTGGTCAAGCCTCGCCACGGGCTTGTTTGTCGGTATCTCGACGATATCGAGCTTGTAGATGGAGGCAAATTCCTCCTCCTCTGTAAGCGCCGTACCGGTCATACCGGAGAGCTTGTCGTAAAGCCTGAAATAGTTCTGGAAGGTTATGGTCGCAAGGGTCTTGTTCTCGCGCTGCACATCGACATGCTCCTTGGCCTCGATTGCCTGGTGCAGACCCTCGCTGTAGCGGCGGCCGAGCATTATACGGCCGGTGAACTCATCGACGATGAGCACCTCGCCGTCCTTAACGACGTAGTCGATATCGCGCTTCATTATGCCGTGGGCGCGCAGTGCCTGATTTATGTGGTGGCTGAGCGTGGAGTTTTCCACGTCGGCGTAGTTCTCAAGGTTGAACGCTCGCTCGGCCTTCGCGATGCCGCGAGCCGTCAGCGTGGCGGAGCGCGCTTTCTCATCGACGATGTAGTCCGCGTCTATATTCTCGTCCTCTTCCTCCTTGGAGTCGGTACTGGCGTAGACCTTTTTCGTCAGGCGGGAGACGAAATCATCGGCGCGGCGGTAGAGATCGGTGCTCTCGTCGCCCTGTCCGGAGATGATAAGCGGCGTCCTCGCCTCGTCGATAAGGATGGAGTCGACCTCGTCGACGATGGCAAAGGCGTGGCCGCGCTGGACGCAGCTTTCCTTGTATATCGCCATATTGTCGCGCAGGTAGTCGAAGCCCATCTCGTTATTGGTGCCGTAGGTGATGTCGGCTGCATAGGCCGCTTTGCGCTCCTCGTTTGTGAGGCCGTGGACGATAAGTCCGACCTCCAGCCCCATGAAGCGGTGCACCTTGCCCATCCACTCGCTGTCGCGTCGGGCAAGATAGTCGTTGACCGTCACGACGTGAACGCCCTCGCCGGTAAGCGCGTTTAAGTACGACGGCAGCACCGCGACGAGCGTTTTGCCCTCGCCGGTTTTCATCTCGGCGATGCGGCCCTGATGCAGAACGACGCCGCCTATGAGCTGAACGCGGAACGGCTTCATGCCCAGCACGCGCCACGACGCCTCGCGCACCGCGGCAAATGCCTCCGGCAGCAGGGAGTCAAGCTCCTCTCCGCCGTTATAGCGCTCCTTAAACTCGGCTGTTTTCGCCCTCAGCTCATCGTCCGAAAGCGCCTGCATCTGAGGCTCGAGCGCCTCTATCTTGTCCACGATGGGATATATTCTTTTAAGCTCATGGTCTGTATGATTACCGAATAATTTACTGAAAAAACCCATGTCCGTCGCCTTTCAATTGCTTTAGATAATTTTACAGATTACATTTTAACACATAATTATGAATAAAAAAAGTACTTTTTCTGTCCGCTGCTACGCTTCAAATTGCCGTTTTTGCGGTATCCCGACCGGTGAGATTTCAACTGATTTTCTTTGCACTCGCGCTCTTAATTAGAAACAACAATGTTAATCAGTCTCCGTATTCGCAGGGGATTGAAAATTCCCCGGCCTATGTGCTATAATAATTAAATCTTTGTCAAGAAAGAGGACACGACATTGAACTTCAAGAAAATTTCCATTGAGGATTTGGACGATATCAAACCCTTCCTGCAGGGGCAGTACCGCTCCTGCGATTTTTCGGTACTGGGCGTTTTTATGTGGGCGGAGGCTTTCGGCTATGAATACTGCGTTGACGACGGCGCTCTTTTCATGCGCGAGAGGTCAAAATACCCCGACGCGGAATACGACTACCTCCTGCCGCTGAGCTTTGAGCACAGCCTTTCAGACTGCATTGCACGGCTCCGTGAGCACACAGGCGGCGCGCTCACGATGAGCCTCGTTCCCGAGGCCGCACTCGAGCAGCTCCGACAGAGCTTTGATTTTGACGCCGAGGAGGTCAGGAGCATCGCCGATTATATGTACAAGGCGGAGGATCTCGCGCTTCTCGCGGGCAAAAAATACAGCAAAAAGCGCAATCTCATCCACCAGTTTGAAAACCTCTACCCCGACTACCACCTTGAGCAGATAACACCCGAAAATGCGGCAAAGATCGCCGAGTGCTGCCACGCCGAGTGGTCGGAGACTCACCTTTCCGAGCTTGCCCGGTACGAGAACGCGCACACGCGCGAGGTGCTGGAGGATTACGCCGCCTACGGCTGCACAGGCTATGCGCTGTACGCCGGCGAAGAGATCGCCGCATTTTGTATAGGCGAGGTGCTGGGCGATACACTTATAGTGCACATCGAAAAGGCGCGGCGCGAGTTCAAGGGCGCGTTTCAGATGATAAACATGCTCTTTGCCAAAACCGAGCTTGAAAAGGCCGGGATAAAATACATAAACCGCGAGGACGACGTCGGCGACGACGGTCTGCGGCAGGCCAAAATGTCATATTACCCGGAGTTTCTGCTGAATAAATACCGCCTGACTCCGCGGCGCCTGCTGCTATTGCCATAGGGGCAATCCGCCCGCCGGCTGGCGGAAAGCAATTCGCGTTGAGGCTCAAAATAATCTCTATTGCAACAGCCCGACC
>SFEX01000072.1 GCA_004557075.1 Clostridiales bacterium | reverse complement strand
AGCGCACCTCGTCGCCCTCATCATTGTTGGCGACGATCAGCGTGCCGCCGTCCTCGCCCGTCCATGCGCCGCCGTAGATATACAGGTTCGCCATCTGTTTGCTGTCCTTGACCAGCCCCTCGAAGGAATCCGGAACGCCATATAAATTGTAGTCGCTGCCGTCATCGCCGTAGTCTTCGTTGCTCTCGCCGCAGGCGGCAAGGCTCAGGCACAGCACCAGCGCCAAAGCAAGAGACAGATATTTATTTACGTGTTTCATCGTGTTCTTCTCCTTCTTCAGATAAACTGTGTCAATGTTCCTGTTCCGCCATAGACAATATCTCATCGTGGCTCAGCTCCACATCGCCGAAGCGGACAAAGATACCGTTGGTCACAGCGCTGTTCCACACCCGTGCATCTGCAAGCGGGCGAAAACGGATCTTATCCAGATACGGCTTCATGTCCAGCAAAAGCCGACTTCCGGACACAAAATCGATCTGCAAAACATGATCGGGCAGCGGTGTGACGGCTGTGAGATACCTTCTGTTCAAGTACGTGCTCTCCTTTCCGCGAAAATAAAAATCCACCGTACAAACATTGTACGGTGGATGATATGGGATAACCATTAACCAAAGGTTAGGTCTTTTCCCTGAGCAGCTCGGCAAGCTGCTTTCGTTTGGTCCGGGTGTCGCCCTCAATATGAAGTTTGGAATAGATCTGATTCACATATTGCTTGACGCTCCCCTCGGAGAGATAGAGTTTTTCCGCGATTTCGCGGTTGCTGAGGCGCTGCGCCATCAGCTCCACGATCTCAAATTCCCGCGGTGTCAGCGCGTCGAAGGCTGCCGGACGGGCGCTGGCTGCGCTTCGCGCCTTTGCTGCTTCGCCAAGCTCGGTGGTCTTCGCAATCAAGCCATTTTTTATCTCCCGCGTCAGCAAGGGCTTCAAGAGGTCGTAGTTTTCCACGAACGGCATCACAAAACCGTCCGGCTCAGCATCGGAAAGCGCCTTTCTTAGCCATATGTGGGCTTCCTCGGGCTTGCCCAGCTGCTCATAGGCCGCCGCCGTCTGGATGCGGATATGCAACGCTACCAATGCGTAGTGCATCGCCTCGCAGACGGCCAGCAGCTCTGCGCTGCGTCCCACTACCTTGGCATAAGCGCCCTGGGCAAGATACACCTGATTTTCGATCATTTCCATCATGGGCTTGCCCGGCGCAAGCATATTGACGGCGGAGAGCCGGTGCTGCGAAAAAATCTCCGGGATTTTGTCCGTTTCGCCCAGCAGCGCATGGTAGTAAGCACTGGTGGCACTCCAGATGTTGATCCACGACGCATCGTGGTAGCGCAGCAGCGCCGCGTATCGCTCCTCAAAGGTATAATGCTGTTCCACATCTGTATACCGCGAGAGCCGCCACGACAGAAAATCGCAGCAGAGCTCCATGTTGATCTGCCCGTTGTCCTTCACCTGCGCGTAGGCGCACTCCAATTCGATGTGCGCATCGGTGAAACGACCCTGACAGAACAGTGCCTCTGCGCGCATGATGGTTTCCGCGCCCTGCCCGTGGTTGTTGGTGACCTTATAGTAATGGGGCATACATTCGTCCATTTCGGCAAGCTCGCTTTGCAGTTCTCCCGGCGCGCGATAGAACATCATCAGAACGGAAGGAGAGCCAAAGGTCCAGCCGCCGCTGGATTGGATGCTGATGGCGGGGCGGGACATCTGTGTGCTGGCACTGCGGTGCAGACGGCTCATGGCGCTGATGTCATTGTAGCAGAGAAAGCTCAGAATGAGATCACACTCGCCCAGCAGGTTGCCGCGTTCTTCCTTGGGCAGCTCCGGGTGCTCCTCAATGGCTGTCAGCAGCAGCGCCTTCAGCTCCAGCATTTTCGGGATCTGCCGCCATGTGAACATCCGGCGCATCAGCACCAGAATGGCAAAGGGATGTGACTTCAATGTTTTCGCCGGACACCCATCCAGTATCTCCAGTACCTCCGAGGGCTTCAACGATGCCAGCAGGATGCCCGCATCATTGCGAATGACCCGCAGCAGCGCATCGTAGTTTTCGCTTTTCCGGTAAGCAGCGATGGCATGGAGATACTGCCGGTGCTCTTCATACCAGAGACCAAAACGCTCCCAATAGAGCTTCTGCGTTTCAGACTCCATCGCCAGAAAACTCCGCTCGGCGCACTCCTTCATCATGTGGTGGAAACGATAGGTCGCGCCGTCCGGCAGGCGCGTAACAAAGGCGTTCTGCTCGGTCAGCATGGAGAGAATTTGCCCCGCGTCCGCATCGCCTGTGATACACTGAGCCATCTCCACAGTAAATTCGTCGGCAAGTCCCATGACCGCCAAAAACTCCCGCTGTTTTTCCGGCAGCGGATCGATCATGGCGGCGGTAAAGGTGGTATAGATGTCGGAATTGCGGCTGGGCAGCACGCCGCGCTCAGAGAGCGT
>SFEX01000071.1 GCA_004557075.1 Clostridiales bacterium | reverse complement strand
TGGCAACTCTTGTTACCAAGGAAGACGGCAAGGCCGTAACCGAACCTCTCTTCCTGGGCAGATACCATGTTGTTGAGACGAAAGCCCCCTATGGTATGACTTTCAATCCTACTGTTCAGACTGTGGAACTGACCTACGCAGGCCAGGAAGTGGAGATCACCGAAACCTCCACCGGTTTCTACAACGAGCGTCAGAAGGTCGAGATTGATCTGAACAAAGTCATGGAGCAGAACGAGATCTTCGGCGTTGGTAACAACGGCGAAATCACCTCTGTCAACTTCGGCCTGTTAGCCGCAGAGGAAATCGTTGCGGCAGATGGCAGCAGCATCCCCGCTGGCTGGGTGCTCGAAGTCGTTGAGTGCGACGAAAACGGCTATGCAGCCTTCAGCACCGACCTTCCCGTTGGTGCAAAAACCTACGTCAAGGAAATCAGCACCGATAAGCACTATGTCCTGTCCGATAAGGAGTACCCAGTGGTATTCGAGTACGCAGGCCAGGAAGTTGCTACTGTTCACATCACCGTGAACGACGGCAACGAAATCCCCAACGAGCTGATCTACGGCACGATTAAGGGTTATAAGGTCAACCGTGAAACCGGCGATAAGATCTCCGGCGCTCTGTTCGGACTCTTCCGTGCCGACGAAACCAGCTTCATCGAAGACAATGCGCTGCTGACTACTGAATCCGGCGAGGACGGCGTCTTCACCTTTGAGAATGTGGTGTACGGCAGCTATACCGTGCGCGAGCTGCGTCCCGCAGCGGGCTATCTTGAAAACGAAACGGTCTATGCCGTGACAGTCGATAAGGACGGCGATGTGGTTGAGATCACCGTAGTGAATGATCTGATCCCCGAAATCGGCACGACTGCCGCCATCGACGATGAGAAGGAAGTCTGCGCCACCGAGGTGTTCACGCTCACCGATACAGTCGAGTACAAGCACCTTGTTCCCGGCAAGGAGTATACCGTCAAGGGCATTCTCATGGATAAGGCCACCGGCGAGCCGTTCCTCCAGAATGGTGAGCAGATTACTTCCGAGGTGCCTTTTGTCCCTGAAGCACCCTCCGGCAGCGTGGAGGTGCTGTTCACCTTCGATGCCAAGCTCATCAAGACGGACACGAGTATCGTCGTATTCGAGAGTCTCTACAGCGACAGCAAGGAGCTGACCGTCCATGCGGATATCGAGGACGAGGAGCAGACTGTGACCGTTATTGTCCCCGAGATCAAGACCGAGGCTTCCACCGACGGAAAGAAGGAAACGACTATCGGCGGCGAGATTACCATCGAGGATATCGTTTCCTATCACAACCTCACTCCCGGCAAGGAATACGTTGTCAAGGGCACGCTCATGAACAAGACCACCGGCAAGCCCGTGACGGTCAACGATGAGCCTGTGACTGCGGAAGCCGCATTCACGCCCGAAGGTAGAGACGGCGAGGTCAAGGTGGCTTTTATCTTCAATTCCTATGTCATCACCGAAACGACCGATGTTGTTGTGTTCGAGAGCCTCTACCGTGAGGATGTTGAAATCGCAGTTCATGCCGACATCGAGGATGAAGGCCAGTCTGTGAAGGTATATGTCCCCGAGATCAAGACCACTGCCTCCATCGACGGCAAGAAGGAGATCACTACGGCTGGAAAGGTAACGGTTGAGGATGTGGTGTCCTATACCAACCTTATCCCCGGCACCGAGTACACCATCCGTGGCACTCTCATGAATAAGGCGACCGGCGAGGTCTTCACCGTTAACGGCGAGACAATCACCGCAGAAGTGAAGTTTACGCCTAAGGACAGAAATGGCGAGGTGAAAGTGAAGTTCGTCTTTGACGCTTCCGGTATCACCAAGAGCACGAGCCTGGTAGTCTTCGAGAGCCTGTATCGTGATGACGTGGAGATTACCACGCATAAGGACATTGAGGACAAGGATCAGACGGTGACGATCACGCCGCCTCCCGATATTCCCAAGACCGGAGATACCACGAATATCCCGCTGTGGGGTGCTCTTACCGGTATTTCTCTCCTGGGAGCTGGCGTAGTGGCGTTCTTCACCTTCAGAAAGAAAAAGGAGGAAAACGAACATGAACGCTAAGATGATTATCGGCATCTGCCTTGTGGTATTCATTGTCGCAGGGCTTATCGTTCTTCGCCTGAAGAACAGAAAGTAATGGACAAGGGCGGCACCCGTCAAAAGGTGCCGCCCAATTCCATAAGGAGGAAAGATTATGGATAAAAAAAGAATGGTCGGTGATTACACCGTCCTTAACTCCATGTATATCGGACACAGAGAGATCATCCTGGGTGAGAACCCGAAAGCAGCCAACGGGGAGCGATATGTCTGCTGCTATGCCGAGCGAGTGATGTTCTATGAACAGTATCTTGAGGCAAAAGTCAGTGATGATTTTGCCGAGATCGTAAAGCTCTATGGAGAACGAGTGACGCAGGCCGCAG
>SFEX01000036.1 GCA_004557075.1 Clostridiales bacterium | reverse complement strand
TTGCTGTTGCCTTTTTGCCTCCTATATGGTGCTTTTGCTTGATTTCCCTTTAAGTTTTTCTTGCATCACCTACTTGACTTCATACCATTGGACTTATATATCAATTTTTAAATGATATTTCAAATCAGAGCCGAGAATAAGGAAATTAAGCAAGAAAGGAAAATGTTATACTTAAATACAGATAGATAGCACAAAACTGTAAATAAGATATGCCAAAATCTTTACAATGTCAACAAGTTTTTGCTTAATTGTAATCTTTTCGTTGAAAAAAATTTAAGGGCAAAAACCGCTTGTATGGGCGATTGAAAAACGTCACAATATATTGTATAATGTCCACATAGTATACCTTGGCGTATAAGGCGGCGGTCGGTGAAAATTCCGATACTCCGGGGAAATCTGATATTGTTGTGAGATGAGAGCATGAATGAACAGGCCAGAAATGACGCGGGAGCGAAGAAAACGATGAACAAGGGCACGAAGGTGTTGCTCATAATAGTGTGTGTTCTTGTGGGCATCGCTGTCCTTATGGCTGCGGCTGTGCTTATTCTCAATGCTATAGGACGCAGCGCCATGACAGACGACGGCGGTAGCATTGACCTTGCCGCCGCTAACCCACAGGCTTTTGAAGCCGTCGGCACCGGCACGGTGCGCTATAACGGGAAGCTCTACCGCTATAATGATGATATAAGCTGCATCCTGCTGATGGGAGTAGATGAATATCAGAAGTCCGAGCAGTCGTATTACGGCAACGCACATCAGTCCGATGTAAACGTATTGGCGGTGCTCGACCCGAGAAACGAAAAGCTCACGCTCATATCCGTGTCCAGAGACATAATGTGCGAGCTTGAGATGCTCGACTCCGAGGGCAATTTTATCGGTACCGGCAATGCCCAGCTCGCCCTTGCATATAGTTATGGCGACGGCGGCGACGTTAGCTGCCAGCTTACAAGCAAAGCCGCGTCGAAGATATTCTACGGACTTAATATACCGGCCTATGCCTCAATATATATGCAAGGCATCGCGGATCTTGTCGATACGGTAGGCGGCATAAGTGTAACTCCTTCGGAGAACTTTAACGGCTTTGCCGCGGGACAGCAGGTGGAGCTTCACGGCAGCCTGACCGAGCAGTATATTCGCTTCCGCGAGCACGATATCGAGGGCAATAACCGGCGTATGGAGCGGCAGAAGCAGGTGCTCATGGCGCTTGTGTATAAGGGACTTGCCAGCGCAAGGGAGAACCCCGCCTCGATACTTGATATTTATGGCAGCGTAAAGGAAAATGTCACTACCAATATAAATGCCGCCATGATGGTGTACCTTGCGCGCCAGGCGATAAAGCTTGATTTTGACGGGCAGATACACAATGTCCCCGGCCACTCCGAGCTTGGCGAGCAGAATCATGCCGTATATGTTGTCGACGAGGAGGCATTCCTCGCAATGATAATGGATATTTTCTATGATCCCGTAGAGCAATAAATATAAGAAAAAATAAAGACCGCTGCCAACAGGAGAAGACAGCGGCCTTTATTTTTAAACACGGAATGAGAATTCGTGCTGTGCTGCGTCTTGAGGAAATCGGCAGCACCGTTGCGGAAACAACGAAAGATAATAAGAAATAGAGAGAATAAAGAAAGAAGAAATATAACAAACACTCGTTATTTATCTGACAATAGGATAATAACACATCTGTTTCGATTTGTAAATAGAAATTGAGAAAAAATTATCAAATTCTTCGCGCTTTGTAAATTTTGAACAATATTTAAGCAAATTATTGTGCGATTTAACCATTTGAATTCCAAAACATCAGGAGCTTATCTCTTTTTTTATCCTGCTGATGGCGTTTTTTTCAAGGCGGGAGACCTGCGCCTGACTTATGCCTATGGCTTTAGCGACCTCCATCTGCGTTTTGCCACGGTAAAAACGCAGGGCGAGGATACGCTTTTCACGCTCGGACAGATGCGACATCGCTTCGCTCAGAGCTATCTGCTCGAGCCACTGCTCGTCCGTGTTTTTGCTGTCGCCAATCTGATCCATGACGCACACGCTCTCACCGCTGTCGCTGTAAACCGGCTCATAGAGGGAAACGGGGTCGCATATGGCGTCGAGGGCGAACACGACCTCGGATCGCTTGAGCTGAAGCTCCTTGGCTATGCGGTCAACATCCGGCTCGCGCCCAAGCTCGGAGGTCAGCCGCTCCTTGACCTGAAGCACCTTGTATGCCGTGTCGCGCATCGAGCGCGAGACGCGCACCGCGCCGTGGTCGCGCAGAAAGCGGCGCAGCTCGCCGGATATCATCGGCACTCCGTAGGTTGAAAACTGCACATTCTGATTGAGATCGAAGCAGTCGATGGCCTTTATAAGCCCGATGCAGCCGACCTGAAACAGGTCGTCCATGCTCTCGCCGCGGCCGGAAAATTTCTGTATGACCGATAGTACCAGCCTGAGATTGCCGTTTATGAGCTTTTCTCTTGCGGCGGCATCTCCCGCCTGAGCCGCAGCTATCAGACTGCGCATCTCCGTGTTTTTCAGCAGCGGGAGCTTCGATGTATTAACGCCGCTCAGCTCAACTTTGCCCTGCATAGCATCACTCTCCTAAGTGATGCTATTATTTCCCGTATGTTTCCCGTTTATCCCCAGAACATTGCACATATCCACGCCGAGCAGAGGAACATCGCAAGATCCGCGCAGAGCGCGGCGGGTATCGCCCAACGCGTGTTTTTGATTTTTGCCGCGCCGAAGTAAACGGCGATGACGTAGAAGGTCGTCTCGCTTGAGCCTATCATCACGGCCGCTGTGCGCCCGGCAAGGGAGTCGGCTCCGCAGCTTTTTATGATATCCGTAGCCGCCGCCGTAGCCGCGCCGCCGCTTATAGGACGCAGCAGCGCAAGCGTCAGCGTCTCGGGCGGGACGTGTATATAAGCCATGGCAGGTGCAAGCAGCCGCGCAAGCGCGTCAAGCGCCCCCGATGCGCGCAGCATGTATACCGCCGGAAACAGCACCGCCAGAGCCGGGAGCATATCCTTTATAGTAATAAGTCCGTTTAGCGCACCCCGCGTCAGGGCGGAGAACATATCCGTTTTCTTAAAAAGCGCGCATATTGCAACAGCGGCTATCACCAGCGGCATGGAGAGGGAGAATATCGTGCTCAATGGCCTTTGCCCTCCAAAAGCCTTGCAGCCAGCAGCCCTACCGCGACGGAGACCGCAGAGCTTATCCACACGGCGGGCAGGATGTCAAATGGCGCCGCCGCGCCCTCGGCGCCGCGTATGGCGGCTATGGTGGTGGGCAGAAGCTGAATCGATGCGGTATTGAGCACAACAAGCCTGCAAAGCTCGTCTGAAGCCAGACCCGGCTCGCCAAGCCTTGCCATACCCTGGGCGGCGCGTATGCCCATCGGCGTTGCCGCGTTTCCCAAACCGAGGAGATTTGCGCTGACGTTTGCCGACAGCGGCTCCATTATGTCATTGTGCTTGGCGCTGTTTGGAAACAGCCGCCCGAGGATCGGACGCAGCAGCGCGGCAAGCCGCTCGGCCAAGCCCGCTTCCTTCATAAGCTCCATAACGGCGCACCACAGGCATATTGCGCCGCCTATTGAAAAGCACAGCTCGAATGCGGCCTCGGCGCCCTCAAGCGCGGCCTGAGCTACGGCGTCGGCATTTCCGTTTGCGCAGCCGTACAAAATAGCCGTCACGATCATAAATGTCCAGATCGCTCCCATCAGCATATACTTCACCCCCGTCAATATATTTTATTTATAAAAAACGTTAATAATGAAACGTTTTTTACACCTGTGATATAATGTTGAATTTTTTGTAAAAATGGCGAAATTTCTATTGACAAGAATAACAAGTTTGCTATAATATAACTTGTGTTTTTGTGGGATATAGTTTATATGAAACGGAGGGCCTATTATGAAATCTACCGGTATTGTAAGAAAGGTTGACGAGCTCGGAAGAATCGTTCTTCCCATAGAGCTTCGCCGTACTCTGGATATCGCTGAGCGTGATGCACTCGAGATATTCGTTGACGGAGATAATATCATTCTTCATAAATATCATCCGGCATGTATTTTCTGTGACAGCACTAAGAATATCATTAACTACAAAGGAAAAAATATCTGTCCTGAATGCATCAAAAAACTTAGGGAAAAGATGTAAGCGCTTTACCCCAAAAAAGCCCGTCGGCGTGTGTGTCTTTATGTGCACATATGCCGACGGTCTTTTTTCCTTTTCGTTTTTAAGCTTAAAATAATCGTTTTTACCGATTCTCGACCGGTGAGATTTCAGTTAATCGCTATTGCACTCGCGTGCTGAATTAGAAGCAGCAGGATTTTGCATATGCCGGGCAGCAAGCCATGCTTTCGCGCTTACATTGGCGCGGAAAGCGGGAGCCTGGGGCGGAGAATATGCCAAGCTGCACTTATTTTTGAACAGAAGCGCCGACTGCCAAGCTCTTCATGCTGGATTTGCATTTTTTATCATATTTGAGCGGTTTTTGATTGATTTGAGTTATTTGAATGGACTTTTTTGCAATTTTTAATTCAAATCAATTAAAAACCGCTTATTAACAATTTGTTCAATTTTTGACGCATAAATGTTAAAATTTTTATCTGAACAAAAATTGACGCAATTTAAATCCGTGGATAGAATGTAGCACATAGCAAACAAAACCTTATAAAGTGTAAGACAATTCCGCAGACAAATCGTAGGCGGAATATAAAGGACTTTAATTATTGCTATGCTGCCGGCAAACCGGCAAGCATGTTTCTCTCCACCCGGATCCCGCCGCCTATCAGGAATTGTTTTAACCGACAATTCATGATAAACGGCGGGATCTTGTTTCATTTTTAACAATTGGAGAAGCGACGAATAAGTAAACATTTTTCCTTCGGCTCTTGCCAAAGAGAATGAGGAGCTCTTTAGAGCCGAGGGAGTGTTATAGAGAAATTTAAAAAGGAGAGTCATTATGAACAACAATGCAGCCAAGAGCTCATGGGCGGTTGCCTTTACGGTAGCTTCCGTGTGGTTCGGAACTCACGTCGGCGGCGGCTTCGCCTCCGGTAATCAGGTCGTAAACTACTTTTCGCAGTACGGCTGGACAGCCGTAATTTACCCCATAATTGCAATGGGCATTCTCGCCCTGATAATGTATACCGTTATGAAGTTTGCAAAGCTCGGCGGTTACACAAACTATAAGGACACCTTCGCAGCGCTTTATCCGAAGCCCTGGATGGAGGTCTTCTTCGAGATATTCTATATCGTCATTCTTCTGGCCGCAGTCGCGGCAGCAGTTGCCGGTGCAGGCGAGGTTCTTGCAAACTTTGTCGGCGTTGATTACACCGTCAGCGCAAACAAGATACTGTTTAACCTCATCATCGTTGCTATCCTCATCGTCCTGAGCATCTTCGGTGTCAAGCTCGTTGTCGCAGCTTCCACCATTCTTTCCACCGGCATCCTCATTACCACCGCAGTCGTCGTTATTGCCGGCTTTGCCGCCGACTTTGACGCTATCTCCGCACAGCTCCTCGCAGCAAACGCTCTCGAGCCTGTCGCGTTCACCGATGCACCGGGCAAGGCCATCTGGCTCGGCATAATCGTATACGCCGCGTTCCAGTGCGTATCCATCCCCGCAATGATCGCAGCCTCCGGCGAGCTGAGCATAAAGGGCATCAAGCGTGCCAATATCCTCGGCTGGCTCATGAACGGCCTTGCACTTGCAGCCTCCGGCGCAATGCTCTGCCGCTGGTACCCCCTGCTCGCCGCTCTCCAGAACGGCGGCGTCGAGGGCTTTACCAACGCCATCACCGGCATCCCCAACCAGACTGTCCTTAACCTCATCGGCATTAAGTGGATCCTCGCGATCTTCAGCATCCTGCTGTTCTGCGCGTTCGTTTCCACCAGTGTCACCCTGGTATTCACTATGATCCAGCGCTTCCAGGGCTACTGTTTCCCCAAGGCCATCAAGAGCGAGAAGGCGCGCGGCGTTATCGTCGGTTGCATCGTTATAGCGATCTGCTTCGCCATCTCCCTGCTTGGTCTGAGCGGCATCATCAAGTACGCATACGGCTACGACGGCTACTACGCCATCCTCGTAATCTTCATCCCCGTTCTTGTCTGGGGCATCCCCAAGATCAAGAAGATGGAGGCCGAGAAGAAGGCTGCCGGCACTGCCGAATAACTCCTCAAAAACAAACACCACCGGGAAACCGGTGGTGTTTAGCAGATAGCTAAAAATATCAGTAAGCGGCAGATTGGAGACATTATGAAAATTGCAATGATAGGCTCCGGCGCTGCCGGCAGCGTATTCGCTTCATATCTGAAGCTTGGCGGCGCCGAGCTGTGGCTCGTTGACCGCTACAAGGCTCACATGGATAAGATCGCCGCCGACGGCATGACCTTTGTCAGCCCCGACGGAGAAAAGCTCCTGACGGGCTTTCACACGGCTCCTTCCGCCGAGAACATCGGCATAATGGATGTCGTTATCCTCATGGTAAAGGCAACCCAGACCGACGATATAATGCCGTCGCTTAAAAACTGCATAGGCGAGAGCACGGTAGTCGTGTCGCTCCAGAACGGCCTCGGCAACGAGGAGGTTCTCGGCCGCTACGTCCCCGAGAGCAGAATACTCTATGGCTTCGGCACCATCGGCACGGAGCTTCCCGAGCCGGGCAAATGCGTATCCAAGCCCGAGAGCGGCGTTATAATGCGCTTTGGCGCGGCAGAGAAAAGCCCCTTGCTGGACAAGGTCGGCAGCGAGCTTGAAAAATGCTTCTGCGACGGCGGCTGCTCGACGTGCTTTGAGGCGGATATACGCCCCTTCGTCTGGAAAAAGGCCATATCCAACAGCGGCTACAACACCCTGTCTGCTCTGCTGAGGCTCAAGGTCGGCCCCATCCTCGACTGCGAGTCCGGCGTTGAGCTCATCTGCAAGGTATGGGCTGAGGGCTGTGCCGTCGCAATGGCGGTGACCGGCGTTGACCTGCGCAAGGATATGGAGGAGGAGCTGCCGAGGCTCAGGGATGGCTTTGCAAAGTACTATCCCTCCATGGCGCAGGATGTGCTCATGCACCAGCGCCAGACCGAGGTCGAGCTTCTAAACGGCGCAATTGTCCGCTACGGCAGGGAAATGGGCATTCAGACGCCTGTCAACGAGGCGATGACCCTTATGATAAAGACCATTCAGGAAAATTACGATAAACAATTTGGCAAATAATTAAGCAAAGGAGATTTTACAATGAAATTTGCAATGTACGGTTCAGGCGCAGCAGGCAGCGTTTTTGCATCCTATCTGCGCAAGGGCGGCGCTGACATCATCCTCATCGACCGCTATGAGGCACACATGAAGAAGGTAGCCGAGGAAGGAATGCTCTTTACCATCCATCAGGAGGAGAACGGTTCCTATACCGATTATAACTACCAGCTCAAGGGCTTCCGCACCTACACCAGCTCCGAAGCGGCAGCAGCCGCAGAGGGCAAGGTCGATGTCATCATCTACATGACCAAGGCCACCCAGCTCGAGCAGGCAATTCAGGACTCCATGCCCGTCATCGGTGACACCACCGTTGCGGTATCCCTCATAAACGGCCTCGGCAATGACGACAATCTGTTCAAGGTATTCCCCAAGGATCGCTGCGTCATCGGCTCCGGCGTTCTCGGCACCGCACTGCCCGAGCCCGCACACTGCGTATCCACCCCCGCAGGCGGCGTTCAGATGAACTTCGGCGGCGCTGTCAAGAGCGATCTTACCAACGCGGCATGTGCTGAGATGCTCAAGTGCTACCGCGAGGGTGGCTGCGACGCTTACTGGCGTGACGGCGACCCCGGCACCGACAACAATATCTATAAGTTCATCTGGAAGAAGGTCTGCGTCAACGCAACCGTCAACACCGTCTGCGCAGTTCTTCGCCTGAAGATCAGCGAGGTCGAGGCTGATCCCTGGGGCCAGCAGCTCTTCCACGGCGTCATCCGCGAGACCTGCGCCGTTGCTACCGCAAAGGGCGTTCCCATGGACGCCGACGAGTTCATCGCCCATGACCATGCAGATATCGTCACCAACATCGGCGACTACTATCCTTCCATGTGTCAGGACGCTCTGTTCCATCAGCGCCAGACCGAGATCGACGTTCTCAACGGCAAGATCGCTGAGTACGGCAAGGAGCTCGGCATCCCCACCCCGACCTGCGATATCCTCACCAAGGTCGTTCACTGCATCCAGGACAACTACGGCAATCAGTATTTCCAGGATAAGGACGGCAACGGCTTCTACCTCGGCAAGTAATTTATCAATAAGCACTAAAAAAGACCGCCATCGGCGGTCTTTTTTTGCTTCTGCTGCACTGAATCAGAGTGCGAGTGCAGCAAGGTGTGTTTTGAATCTCACTGGTCGGGCACAACAAAAAAGTTGATGTGAAGCGTTTAAACGGAATGAAGAATGTTTTTCATTAACATGGCGCGAGTCATGGGGCCGACGCCGCCGGGTACGGGCGTGATGAATGAAGCAATTTTCTCGGCCTCGTCGAATACGACGTCGCCCGTAAGCTTGCCTGTATCGGGATTGCGGTTCATTGCAACGTCGATGACGACTGCGCCTGGCTTTATCATATCGCCCGTGATAAGCCCGGGGCGTCCTGCCGCGACGACGAGAATATCGGCCTGTCGGGTCAGAGCGGCGAGAGACGCCGTGTGACTGTGGCAGTAGGTGACTGTGGCGTTGGCGCGCAGCAGGAGCAGTCCCATGGGCTTGCCGACGATGTTGCTGCGGCCGACTACGACGCAGTTTTTGCCGTCAAGGGAGATGCCGTATTCGCGGAACATCTCCATTATGCCCGCCGGGGTGCACGGCCAGAACACGGGCTCGCCCGTTACCATTTTGCCCACGTTCAGTGGGTGGAACGCATCGACGTCCTTGTCGGGGCTTATGGCCTGTATGACCGCGTTTTCGTCGATCTGCTTCGGCAGGGGGAGCTGAACGAGGATGCCGTCAACGCTGTCGTCGTGATTGAGCTCGTCTATAAGCGCTAAAAGCCGCTCCTGCGGCGTGTCGGCGGGAAGATCATAGCGTCGGCTCTCAATGCCGCACTTCTTGCAGTCGCCCTCCTTGTTGCGCACATATATATGCGAGGCGGGATCGTCGCCCACGAGCACTGCGGCAAGGCAGGGCCTGCGCGGCAGCTTCGCCGTCTCAAGGGCGACCTCGGCATATATTTTCTCTGCGAGTTTTTTCCCGTCGATAATTACGGCCATAATATATCCACCGCTTTTCTGATAAAATTAAGTATAAAAATATCTTATAAAATATTTTATCAAAATCTCCGCCTCAAGTCAACGCCGGCCAACGAGACTTGACGGGGCGGGGAAGATAGGTTAAAATCATATCATAGAAACCGCATAATAATTTACGGAGGTATGTTTTATGAAAAAATGGCTCATCGCCGTACCGGTCGTTGCCGCTGCCGCCGCAGGCGCCGCGCTGCTCCTGACCGGCAAGGGCAAGGATAAGGACACCGCACCCAAGGCAGCCAAACCCGCCGCAAAGCCGGTAGCAGGCAAGTCTGCCGGTAAAAAAGCCGCAGGCTTTGCATTCAAAAACCCCAAAACAGGAGTTTACAGCTTCGCAAGCGGATATAAGGACGCAAAGACCGTGGAGGTCAGCCTGAACTACGACGAGGATAAGCACAGCTTCACCGTTGCCTCCGAGGATTTTATCACCGACACTGGCGACTCCCATGTCGCGATCATCTACGCCGACGATTTTGCGATGCAGGTCGAATATGCGGCATACTACCACGGCGAGGACTTCGCGGCTCTGGAAAAATCCATTGCGGAGAAGTATAAGGGCGTCGGCAAGGTGAGCTTCAACGGCATAAACGGAGTAAGCTTCCAAAACGGCGGCAACTACTGCATGGCATTCCCCGCCGCTGACGCGACCGCCGATTATGTGCTGGTAACTGTTGTCATCATGGGCGAGGACAACGAGGAGGAGCGCGAGAAGCTGCCCGCAAATCCCGAGATGAACGCGATCATGAACACCCTTTCCATCACGGCAAAATAAAATCTGTTATTAAGAAACGGCATGGCTTTGGCCATGCCGTTTACTCGTTTTTGAACAATGCTGTCAGCTTATCATCTCGACGCCTTCGTCTGTTGGATAAAACTGAAGCGCGTCCTGGACTGTCTTAAACGCTCTGTCGTCAAAGGAGTTTGCCATCCTCTTTTCCGTGGCCGTCATGGCGGGATATTGCAGCCAGCTTCGCTGATGCGTGTAGTTAAACCAACTGCTGATGATATACCCGTCTTCGACTTCGTCAACAGGATATGCCACATAGCCCCTGTGATTTTGACCGTTATGCGGCATTGAAAACTCCGCAAATACGTCGGTTCGGCTTTGCTCGCCCCAGAAGATGGTGTCGGATGTGAAATTGCGCGCACCGAGCGAGTAATAGTCGGCGACGAATGTCTCTTCGCCGTCATCGTACAGGACACGCCCCGTCACATCGCCCGCAGAGTGCCAGCCCTCGGATATATCCCGATAAACGGGCCATAGCTGAATGGACTCTGTGCCGTAAAATCCGGGGTCTGTCGTCCAGAGGAAATGGTGGAAAATTATCCAGCGCTCCCGATCGCCGGGAACCTGCACGCCTACGCCGGTAATACGAAGCTCCTTGACGTCGTAGACCGTGTTCTGAACGATCTGCCTGTAGTCTCCGACTCCACCCTGCGTTGTCTCGATCCTGCCGTCGTTGACCGGCTCATCCGTTACGTCGACAACCACCTGCAGAGCGCCGTCGCAGGCCGCGATATCCTCCGCGCTGAGATCGTTCAGCACATACTCGGGGAATCCGAGATCTATAAGATGTGCCTTTATATCCTCAACCTCGTCGTGCTCGTCGGGACCAAGAGCAGACCACTCCATAGGATAACTGCCGCCGAACACATAACCGCACACGCAGCCGATAAGCAAAATCGCGGCAAGCGAGATCACAATGCAGCGGTCCGTGATTTTTACGGGAGCGGTCGTTATCGCATAACCGGCCTCGTCCAGCTCTTTGGATAATTTGTACAGGCTGCGGATGATGAAAATGTATCCGACGATCATTATGCCCGCAATTATCAGCCCGCTGTACTGTATCAGAGCGAGCAGACACATAATGGCGTACCAGACAAGCAGTGCGGCAACGCCGCCCGCGTGTGGCGGAACCCCCGCTTTCCTTTGGGCTGCTATAAATCCGCGCCAGAGACAGATATATTCAATGAACAGGAGCAGAAAACTAGCAACAGTCAGGGCATAGGAGATATCGGATGCGTTGACGGTGCTGTGAATGATAGTCGTGTTGAGTATCAGAGAGGGGAACAGGTGCGCAGCGCGAATTATCGCCAGCACAAAGCAGGCTCCGAACCACCTGTTCTCGCGCCGAAGTGTGCGAAAGCCAAGCAGCAGAAGGATGGTTCCAATGGCGGGAAGAATATAGTTAAGGCACAGAAAATTAAATGTTATCGTGTTCAGCGCCATGCCGACCAGAACGCGGTTTATGGATTTTTTCCATGGCGTGACCTCCGCCACAATATCGTCAGGCGGAAGCTGAGAAACGGTGTTCTCAAGCATGGCTTCAAAGTCTTTATCGCTCATGTTCTCCCACTGGTGATCACTCATATCCCTCACCTCCCAACGTTTTGCGAAGCTTTATTTTGATGCGGTAGAGCTTTCCCTCGACGGCTCGCTCGGTCATGCCCATTTCGGAAGCTATCTGGGCGCTTGGCTGCATATAATAATATTTTCTGTAGAACAATGTCCTGTCTTTGTATGACAGACGATCCAGAGCGCGCCTGACCGCGTCCTGCCGCTCCTGCCGGATGATCTGTTCCTCGGGGCTGAGCTCCGGCGACGGCAGCTCCGACGAGATATCCTCGGCGCTGCTATGTACCGTGGTGTTTCTCCTGAAATTTAGCGCGTGATTTCTCGTGATCGCGGTCAGCCATGCGCTCCAGCCCCCGCGCCGGGAATCAAACTTCTCGATCTTCTTCCAAACCTGCATGGCGCATTCAGAAAGACAGTCCTCCCGATCCTGTGCATTGGGCAAAATAGGAGCGATGATATATCGCATCAGCGGCCCGTAGTGAATAAGCAGCTCGCTCATGCCTTTTTCGTCCTTCTGAAGCAGCAGCTCGACTATTTCCAGCTCGTTCATATCATTGCCCCCTTTCATTTCGCTTTCTATATAATTATACACAACTCGGCAGAAAAACCCACGGTTTTTTAATTCGTTTTTTCGCTTTAAGTAATCGCCTTTTCAGGCTCCCGACCGGGCGGCGGCTGCCGCAGAGCGATTCGTTGCGACGCTTAAAATTATCGTTACTACAGGCTCTCGACCGGTAGAATTGGCAATAAACGAAAAAAACGGACGGCCAATGGCCGCCCCTACGGGTGCAGGTTTTTATTGTAGGGGCGAGCATCGCTCGTCCGCGTGTTGGTTAATTTCTGATTTATATAACCGGGCTGACGCAATAACGACTATTTAAAATCTCAATGCGAATCGCCCCTCCGGCGGGGAGCAATGATTGCGTATGCTATGCCGCTGAGGATTAGGGATTCTATCACCGGGATGGCTGCGAAGATAAACAGCAAATACGGCGGCTTGTCAAAAGAGATTCCGCTCCCTTGTATGATATTGGTTATGAACGGCCACAACACCATCAGCACAAAGACCGTAATGTGCGGAGCGAAGTCAAAACGTGCGCGCCTTGCGATTATCACCGCTGCGCAGGCGGCGGTGACGACGGGGATGACCGCCACATACCATATGTAAATAAACGACGGCGGACTGAGCACCGGCTCTCCTGTTATAACATGAATAAGGGAGAGCGCTGCGCAGGCTAAGATCAGGACAAGGTATAACCACCAATTGCGCCTGAGATAGTCTTTCATGTGCAAATCCTCCTCGTATAATAAGTTTCAAAGTTAATAAAATCAGATATCAGCAGGCTTTGAGGTGCCCGTGATACAATAGCTGTAGGACAGCAGGGTCAAGTT
>SFEX01000070.1 GCA_004557075.1 Clostridiales bacterium | reverse complement strand
CCCTGCGCATAGTCATTGTCTTGCAGCGCTTTTTCCAGCTTGCTTTTTGCAAGTACTTTCATCACAGCGGCGGTCTGCTCGTCCAGCGTGCCGCGCCCAAGATACTGCGTGATCGTGTTGAACCGCTTTGTATAGATTTTCTTGATAGGATGGTCAGGGGCAAGTTCCCGCTGCTCCCGCCCACGAAGATTTCCGACCTGACGGCAGGTGCGACCGCGTTTGTCATTTGGCGCGTAGCCGCTGCAATATTTCGTGTGCCGCGCGTCGGTGGTCAGGAACCATTTCCCGCAGACGGCGCATTTTCTCGGCGCGTGCCCGACGCATAACCCCTCAAAAAGATCGGCGCGAAACATCCCAACAAAGGATACAAAGTGCATCCGCTTGACGAGCTGCGCCTCCGCATTGCCGGGATGGATCGCGGGAACATACTGCACCGTCGCATTGGTCAGCGCCATCCACGACGGATTGCTTTCTTCCAAGGTGGCGTTCTCCCTGAAAAACTGCCCAAACGCGGCGGCATATCCAATGGGCGTCCGTATTTCGGCGTTTTCTTGCAAGAACTCTGCAAATGCAGTCAACGTCATTTTATACTGTCGCAGGGAATAGCTCAGATGCCCCAGCACCGGAATGACGCGGATCAGGAGTGCCGCCAAAGGCTGTGTGCCCATGACACCGCTGAGCGCCTGCTGCTCCATCGAAAGCTGCAAATAATTGTTCAGTTCGGCAAACGCTTCTTCGGAAAACGCCGGCGTGAGGTAATCTTCAAACTGTTTTCTGTCCAAATGGGAAAACGGCTGGACATCGTGTAGCTCGTGAATGATAGCCCGTCCCGCCTCCTGCGCTTTCGGGAGAAGCTGCATATCTACATTCTTTAAGCCAATGCCGGTCAGCAGTTGATTCAGGATCATGCACGGCGCGTCCAATCGCGTGATCGTTTCGTCGGGAATGTTCAATACCGCGCAGCCGATCGTTCCGGTCGGCATGACGCTGCCCGCGTAGGTCACGGTATCCTGCCAGAAATCCAAAGATAAAACCTTGTGGCTGATAAGCTCCTGTGCCATACTGCGTCTCCTGTCACGTTTTTCTATTTTCATTATACCACGAGAATATGAACGTGGAAAGACCTGTCATGTTTTTTGAAATGAACTTGTCATGCCATCCGCCTGTTATTTACGAATCCGAACATAAAACAGACAGAGAGGAAAGAAAACTTTCTCTTGAATCTATTTTACGGAGGATACAGCATGAACCTTTTTCAAAACGTCAAGTATGGCGTGAGCTGTCGGGAAGCTGCGGAACGGTACGGGGTATCTGTCAACCGGCAGGGCAAAGCCCTCTGTCCGTTTCACAACGACCGGCACCCCAGCCTGTATGTGACAGACAATCATTATTTTTGTTTTGCCTGCGGCGCACATGGGGACGTGATTGACTTTGCCGCAGACTTTTTTGATTTGCCGCTTTACGAAGCCGCCCAGCGGCTTGCGGCAGACTTCGGCATTGACACGGACCGACCGCCAACAAAGAAAATTCTTGAAAAGCGCAGACAGCAAACAGAAGCACAGCAGCTCACGGAAAACGAGCGGCTGTGCTTTTCTGTTCTGTCCGATTACGCCCGCGTACTGCGGGAGTGGAAGTTGCGGTATGCGCCGCAGTCGTCTGACGAGACCGTTCACGCACGGTTTACGGAAGCCTGTCACAAACTCGACGAAACGGAATACTATCTGGATATTTTGTGCGCCGGGAATTCTCACGAACGTGCCGAAGTGGTGCAGCAGCAGATGGCGGACGGCAAGCTGGACAGGCTGCAAAGAAGATTAGAGGAAATTCACAAGGGGGAATTGGAAGATGGATATGACAGCGCAGGTGTGGCCTGAGTGGTACGACGGCAGGCATATCAATGAGGTGCTGTTCTGCCAGCAGTTTTTGGACAAGCACCCCATGAAATGCGTGCGCGGTCGGCTGTTCACGGTGGATGGGCTGATCGAGGACGAGGGGCAGATCGGCAATCTCATTCTGGAGGAAATCTCCGGGGTGCTGACCGCCAACCTATCCAAGACGGTTGCAAACCTGCTTGCCAGCATCAAGCTGCAAGCATATTCGCCGCCGCTGCCCATTGAGATGGATCGCATCCATGTTGCCAACGGGACGTATTTCATGGACGGCAGCTTTACCGCCGACAAGAGCTACTGTAACAACCGGCTGACGGTCGCCTACAACCCTGACGCACCCACCCCGAAAAAGTGGCTGCAATTCCTATCGGAGCTGCTGCAACCGGAGGACATTCCCACCTTGCAGGAGTTTTTGGGTTACTGTCTGCTGCCGACCACCAAGGGGCAGAAGATGCTCATGCTCATCGGCAAGGGCGGCGAGGGCAAAAGCCGCATTGGGCTTGTCATACGCTCGCTGCTGGGCGACAGCATGAATACCACCAGCATCCAGAAGGTCGAGAGCAACCGGTTCAGCCGTGCGGATTTGGAAAACAAGCTCCTGATGGTGGACGACGATATGGATATGAGCGCCCTGCCCAAGACCAACTATATCAAATCCATCGTCACATCTGAGTGCAAGATGGACATGGAGCGCAAGGGCGTTCAGAGCTATCAGAGCCAGCTTCATGTGCGCTTTCTCTGCTTCGGCAACGGTGCGCTGACCGCCTTACACGATAAGTCCGACGGTTTCTTTCGCCGCCAGATCGTGCTGACCACCAAAGATCGGCCCGCAGGCAGAGCAGATGATCCGTTTCTGGTGGACAAGCTGCTGCGAGAAAAAGAAGGTATCTTTCTCTGGTGTCTGGAGGGGCTGCACCGGCTGATCGGGAACAACTATCAGTTCAGCATTTCGGGCAAAGCCAGAGAGAACATGGAGACGGTCAAACGCAGCAGCAACAATGTGATCGAGTTTCTGCAATCTGAGGGCTATATCCGCTTTCGGGCAGACAGCGAAGCCAGCTCCAAGGCGATCTATGAAGCCTATACGAGATGGTGCGACGATAACGCACAGAAGCCCATGTCTGCCAACCGGGTCAGCTCCGAGCTTGCGCAAAATGAGCAGCTTTACAACGTGGAGGCCACCAACAATGTCCACGTCGGCGGCAAGCGGGTACGCGGTTTTATGGGCATTGAGGTGGTCAATCCGCTGCTGTATTAAAAATGAGGAATGGACTTCAAAATTGCTGTACACGCCGTACACTCTGTACGGCTGTATTCAACTTCATTTTCAAAAAACAGTTTTGCTTGTGCTTGCCGCAAAGCATTTCACGGCAGAGTGTAAAATCAGCCGCTTACAAAGCTATGGACAGCCGCTCGGTACGCAAAACCGGCGTACAGAAGCGTACACAAGAGGGCTTTTCTGTACCGAGCCGTACACAGACGGCTCAATTTTGCAGCCCCAAAATCAATGCTTGTGAAATCCGTGAAGATTTTCGCCACAGGTCGAACAAAATACGCCATCCGGTGATTTACCGAAGCGTGAAGCCGCTGCACCGGACTGCGGCATATCCTGTCGTTCCGTATGTTCTCACACAAAACGATGAAGCCGATAGGGTGCTATTGCGAACAGGACATCACGGACGGAAATCTGAGCGGATTTGCGGCACGGCAGATTTTTCACCGCAAAGCGTACACAGTTCACTTACTCAAAAACCAATATCACGAAAATAT
>SFEX01000069.1 GCA_004557075.1 Clostridiales bacterium | reverse complement strand
CAAGCTTATTCATCGCAAAATTTCAAGACTGTAAGTTGTATACAATCATCTTGCACTCCTGTATACCTTCTTCCTATTGACACATTGCTCGCCCCTACAATTAGTGCGCGAGTGCAATAGCGATAACAGTAATGTCACTGGTCGGGCTGCCGCAACAACGACTATTGCCAGTCCCAATGCGAATCGCCCCTCCGGCGAGGAGCCGGCGCAACGGATAAAAAAAGGAGGACGGATAATGAAGCTCAATCGTAAAATCGCGACCGCGCTTGCTGCAGCCGGCATCGGCTACACCATCGGAAACATCAATCCGGCCTACATCGTAGGTCTGCGCAAAGGCTACGACATCCGCAAAAGAGGCTCCGGCAACCCGGGCGCCACGAATATCATGCTCCTTGAGGGCAAAAAGGCCGGCGCCTTCGTCACGGCCTTTGACATAAGCAAGGCGGCGGTATCCGTCGGCCTTGCGCGAAATCTTTTCCCGCGCTGCAAATCCGCCGGCGAGCTTGCCGGCGCGGGCTGCGTGATAGGGCATATGTACCCCGCTCTCATGAATTTCCGCGGAGGCAAGGGGCTTGCCTGCCTCGGCGGCGTAATACTCTCCTTCGGTGTAAACGATTTTCTTCTTTCGCTGTTTTCGGAATCCATCCTGCTGCTGGCGACGCGCTATCTCTGCCTTGTGCCGGTGACCGCCTCCGCGCTCTACCCCGTGTACCACGGCGTAACCAGCGGAAACTGGGAGGGCGCGGCCATCCTCGGCTCTCTCGCACTGCCAATCTGGAGCAAGCACAGGGAAAATTTTGAGCGCATCAAAAGCGGCAAGGAGCTGAAGCTCGACTTCCTCTGGGATAAGGACGGCGAGCTTGAGCGCATCGGCTGGGAAGAAGAATAATGCAGATATATAAACAAATTTCCGGGAGGTCTTGTAAAAGAAAGAATGGGTATACCTGACAAAAAGAAATTTCGCTCCGATTGCATGGTCGTAGGCTTCGCGCTGTTCTCCATGTTCTTCGGAGCCGGAAACGTTGTGTTCCCGCCATATCTGGGCTTCGGCGCAGGTTCGCAGTGGGCAAGCGGTTTCCTTTTCTACTTCATCGCCGATATAGGGCTTGCGCTATTCGCGCTCTTCACGCTCCTTAAAGTCGGCGGAAGCGAAAACATAACCGGCAGGCTGGGCAAAGTCGCCTCAGCCATCCTCATGAGCGCAATAATCCTCTGCATCGGCCCCATGGTGGCAATACCCCGCACCGCTGCCACAACATTTGAGATGAGCGTCGCGCCTCTTTTCAGCGGCGTTTCGCCCGTTATCTTCTCCGTCGCTTTTTTCATCGTCGTGCTGCTGCTCAGCGTAAAGCAGTCGGCGGTCGTCGACATCGTGGGCAAATTCCTCACCCCCGCGCTGCTCATCGGTCTGCTCGTGCTCATCATAAAGGGCACGATAAGCCCCCTCGGCAGCATATTATCTCCGCACGTTCCGACGGAATATGTCGTTGTCAACGGCATAAAGAGCGGCTACCAGACGATGGACGTTCTCGCGGCTCTCGCCTTCGGCATCATCATCCTCAGCAGCGCCAGCGAAAAGGGTTACACCGACGCCAAGAGCAGCTCAAAGATGATAGGCGTAGCCGCCGTCATCGCGGGAGTGCTGCTGCTCATCGTCTACTTCGGTCTTACATACCTCGGCGCGACAAGCGCATCGCTGTTTGACCTCGTCATCAGCCGCGCAGACCTCGTCATCGGCATAGTCGAGCGGCTGCTCGGCAGGGCGGGACTTGTCATATTCGCCATCGTCGTCGCACTCGCCTGTATGACTACCGCCGTCGCGCTGGTGTCCTCCGCGGCAAGCTTCTTTGAGAAGCTCTCGGGCGGCAAGCTGCGCTACTCGGTCATCGTCATCATAATCTGCGTGTTCTCCGCCGTTATATCAAACCTCGGCCTTGACCGCATAGTCGCCATCGCCTCGCCCATACTCGACATCGTGTATCCCCCGACGCTCGTTTTGATTGCAATGGCGTGGTTTGGTGACAGGGTGGACAACAGCGTCTACCGCTGGGCGGTCGTCGGCGCGTTCATCACCTCCGTTCTGAGCACGCTGTCGCTCTACGGCGTGGCCGTTCCGTTCATCGGCAAGCTGCCGCTTGCCTCGCTCGGCCTGAGCTGGATACTCCCCGCCGTCGTTTTCGGCATCATTGCTTTCGCCGTGAGCAAGCTGCGCAAGAAACCGCAAAAGGCATAAAATTCATAAAAACGCCTGATTTCTCAGGCGTTTTTTCTATGCGTTGCTACATTTTAAATAATCGTTCCTGCGACAGTCCGACCGGGCGGCGGCTGCCGCTCCTCGCCGGAGGGGGCAATTCGTTTTAACGCTTTATATAACCTTTTCTGCCGGTGCCCGACCGGTGATACTGGCTATTGTCGTTATATCCATTATTCAAATCGGTGTTGGTTATATTGCTAAAATTCACGTTCTGATTTTCATGCGTCAATTGACCTACATGAGGACGGCCGATGTGTACAGAGTAATATGATAGTAAACACATGTGCAAGATGATTGTATACAGTTTTGCAGTAAAATAAAGGCATAAAACACATACAAAGGGAGTGC
>SFEX01000068.1 GCA_004557075.1 Clostridiales bacterium | reverse complement strand
GGTCGGGCTGTTGCAATAGAGATTATTTTGAGCCTCAACGCGAATTGCTTTCCGCCAGCCGGCGGGCGGATTGCCCCTATGGCAATAGCAGCAGGCGCCTGAAGGAGCCGAGGATGTCGTCGCTGATATCGCCTGTGAGCGCATCGTTATAGTTGCAGATAAACGTCCCCGCGATCAGTATCATCATGCCCTCGGCCTCGCGGCGGCCGACGGACTCGCCGTAGATATTCTTCAGGCACTGCTCCATGACCCTGCGCCACTCGGCAAACTCCTCGCGTATAAGCTCCGCGACGCGCTCGTCGTAATGCGCGAGCACATAGGTCTGGGTCGTCGCGTTCGGGCGATTCTCCCCGACCTTCCCGCGCGCGACATAGCTCATGAACGCGTTCATGTAGGCAAGATTTGACTCGTAGTCGGCACGGTCGTGCTCGGCAAACCACTGCTTGCACTTTTCGCTCATAAACTCGCGTATATAGCGCACATAGCTGAGTATCAGCTCTTCCTTGCTGCCGAAATAGTTCAGCAGCTTCGGGTGGCTCATGCCCGCCTCCGCCGCGATATCGCGCAGCGACACGTTCATTAGCGGCTTTTTTTCTATGCAGCGCTGGAAAGCCATGAGAATTTCCTCGCGAATGGCCTCTTTATCAACAATTAAGGGCATATTTTACCTCCTTTATATCTTTACAAGCTGAAAAATATATGTTAATATTTTACCAAGTGGTAAATAAACTTTCCGGGGGGTACGCTTAAAATGAGCGAAAAACAGAAAATTAAGATACATGTTCTGCACTGCGGACACATGCTCGTGTCCGAGAAGGTGCCGCGCGGTAACGGCGTGAGCATGTCTAACGCCATGCACGGCGTTTTTGACAAGAAAGAGCGCCGCGTTGAGCTGCCGGTGTCGGCATATCTCATCGAGCATCCGCAGGGGCTTGTGCTGGTCGACACGGGCTGGGGGCGCGAGATAAGCCCCGACGGGGTTTACGACGCGAAGGCTGTTCGATCACAGCTTCCCGCGTATCTTGCCGCGTTTTATCATCCATGGGTCGGCAAGGGTGAGACGGCGCTCGAGCAGCTTGCTGCCATGGGCATCCGCCCCGAGGATCTGCACACCGTGCTGCTGACGCACCTTGACCCGGATCACACAAGCGGGCTGCGCTCGCTCAGGAACGCACAGCGCCTGCTTCTGCCCGAGGAGGAGCGATGGTGGTGCGTGCGCACCGTGTATAAGCTGCGCCAGCCGAAGGAGCTGTGGATGGATCTGCCGGTCGAGACTTTCTGGTTCAAGGGCACGATGGACGGCCCGCTCTGGTGGTCATACGACCTGCTCGGCGACGAGACGATAAAGCTCGTCTGCCTGCCCGGGCACACCGACGGCATGGTCGGCCTGAAGATCAAAAACGGGAATAAATTCGTTATCCTGACCTCCGACGCTGCTTTCTCCGAGGAATCGTGGCGCGAGGGGCTGCTTCCCGGCTACGGCTTCAATCCCAAGGCGATGAAAAAGTCGCTCGACTGGGTAGCGAACGAGGCCGCGGACCCCAACTGCGTGGCGGTCATTGCCAATCACGACCCGGCGGTAAAGCCACAGGTCATTGAGCTGTGAGCTTCATGACGATGTGCTGACAAAGCAGCATCCCCGCCGTCGCGGGAACCCACACGAGCGAACCGGGTACGCTGCGGCGGCCGGGCGGCGGCGCCTCGGTCTGCTCCGGCTCCATCGCCTCCTCCGGCGAGAACACGACGTCGTGGTGCTCTATGCCGATGGCGCGAAGCTCCTTCCTGACAATTCTGGCCAGCGGACATCCGCTGGTCTTTTTTATGTCGCAGATCGTGAGCCTTGTCGCGTCGCATTTGTTGCCCGTGCCGAGGGCGGACACGATGGGGATGCCGCGCTCGATTGCCGTGCGGATGAGATCGACCTTGCAGGATACGAGGTCGATGCAGTCTGCGATGAAGTCGTAGTCTGCGAAGAAATCCTCCCTGTGCGCGGCGTCGTAGTGGCCGCATATGGCGGTGACGTTTATATCGGGGTTTATCTCGAGAAGCCGCGCGCGCACGGTTTCGGCCTTGCCGCGCCCGATGCTGCTCTCAACGGCGCAGAGCTGGCGGTTTATGTTGCTGCGGCTGACAAAGTCCCTGTCGATGAGCGTGATGCTGCCGACGCCGCTGCGCGCGAGCGCCTCGGCGCACCATGAGCCGACACCGCCGAGTCCGAACACCGCAACGTGGCTGGACTTGAGTTTTTCCATAGCCTCGGCTCCGAGGAGCATTCCGGCTCTCATAAATCTTTCATTCATAATAGCTATTAAGTAAGGCCGTCCGTTTGGGCGGCCTTTTTTTTAATTCGTTGCTACATTTTTAATTGTCGTTTTTGCCGGTGCCCGACCGGTGAGACGTGTAATAATCGCTTTTGCACTCGCGTACTTAGTTAGAAACAGCAGAGTTCGACAACGCATCATCGGACACGTTCCGTAGACGTGGCAGAGCATAACTTACCACCATCGAGCCTTGTCATTTTTGCGGTGGCCGGCGAGGCGCAGGTGTACATTGCTTCGCAATACGTTCGCACTGGGGCTGCTGACGCAGGGTCAATTCGCATTAAGACAGATTTTTTCTTTTTTGCATCAGCCCGATTATAAGCATTGGCACATGACGAACA
>SFEX01000035.1 GCA_004557075.1 Clostridiales bacterium | reverse complement strand
GCGAACAGCGGAGTAAATCCGTTTACGGACGTTGCGGAAAACAGCTATTATGACGCTATCCTGTGGGCAGCAGAGAGCGGAGTGACGACCGGCTACGGCGACGGCATCTTCCGCCCGAGCCTCGCGTGCAGCCGCGCCCATGTCGTGACGTTCATATACAGAGCCGTCGCGGAGTAGAGACTAAATCTGATTCAGTGAGCGAGTGCAAAAACGATTATTGCCCATCTCACCGGTCGGGCTGACGCAAAAGCGACTATTTGAAATGCAGCACCGAATCGCTCCGCGGCAGCCGCCGCCACCTCATCTCTGTTTTTTTAGAAACTATGAGCAGGACTTTTCGATAAATAAAAAAGACTGAGCCATCGGCTCAGTCTTTTTTATTTCCGTTTCTACGCTTCGTGTAATCGCTTTTGCGGTATCCCGACCGGGCGGCTGCTGCCGCAGAGCGATTCGTTGCTACGCTTCGACTAATCTCTATTTCCGATGCCCGACCGGAGACACTGGCAGTAGTCCCTTTTGCACCCGCGTTCTGAATTAGAAACAGCAATGTTTAGAACACGTCAAGCCTTCCCCCTTGAGGGGAAGGTGTCGGCGCAGCCGACGGATGAGGTGTTTTCGGTACATTCTTCTACTCGCGATCTCAATAGAGGTAATTCCGGCAGAAGCGACTACATGAAGCGTAAAACCGGATTAAAAAAGTTGACTTTGAACTGCGACTGTTTTATCATGTAAAATGAAGAAACAGCGGATTTCCGCGAAAGAAAGAACAAAAATATAACGGAATAACGGAGGAAAAAGAACATGGCTTTGACTGCCGAGCGTATTGCAGAGCTTAACGAGCTTTGCAGGCGCTTCAGAATCGATGTTTTGACTGCTATCCACGCGCCGAAATCGGGACACCCGGGCGGCTCGCTCTCTGTGTGCGAGATACTGACCTATCTCTACCAGGAGCACATGAACCTTGACGCGAGCAAGGCCGACGATCCCGACCGCGACAGGCTTGTGCTCTCCAAGGGCCACGCAGCGCCGATGCTGTACCGCAATCTGGCGGAAAAGGGCTTCTTCCCGGTAGAGGAGATGTCCACACTGCGCCGCATGGGCGGCCTTGCCGGTCACCCCAACATGCACACCCCCGGCGTCGAGATGCCCGGAGGCCCCCTCGGCCAGGGCTTCCCTGCCGCACAGGGCATGGCAATGGCGCTCAAGCTCAACGGCTCACCCGCAAAGGTGTACGCCATCCTCGGCGACGGAGAACTGAACGAGGGCGTTATCTGGGAGACCGCGATGAGCGCCGCAAAATTCAAGCTGGATAACCTCATCGCCATCGTTGACTACAACAAGGTGCAGCTTGACGGCACCACCGACGAGATCATGCCTTTGGGCGATCTTGCGGGCAAGTGGGAGTCCTTCGGCTGGACGGTGCTCGAGTGCGACGGGCACGATATCGAAGCGCTCGACTTCTGCGTAAGCGTAGCCGACGGCGCTGTCGGCGCGCCGACCGTCATCATAGCCAACACCGTAAAGGGCAAGGGCGTGTCCTTCATGGAGGGACAGAATGCATGGCACGGCAAGGCGATCGACGACGAGAGCTTTGCAAAGGCAATGGAGGAGCTTGGAGGTGAGATAAATGCCTAAGGCGATAAGAGAGGTTTACGGCTCGGTGTTGGCCGAGCTTGGCGATACAAACGAAAATATCGTGGTGCTGGACGCTGATCTGTCCGGCTCGACAAAGAGCGCAATGTTCGGCAAGGCGCACCCCGAGCGCTTTTTCAACATGGGCATAGCCGAGCAGAACATGGTCGCTACCGCGGCGGGTATGTCCACCGTCGGAAAGATCCCCTTTGTGAACACCTTTACGGTGTTTCTCACATCACTCGGCCTGCTCTCGGCGAGAGATCAGATATGCTACGCCAATCTCAATGTCAAGTTCGGCGGCGCATACTGCGGCATGAGCGACGCGCTCGACGGCGCGAGCCATCACGCCACCGAGGATATAGCCATCATGCGCGCCCTGCCGAATATGAAGGTCATCGTCCCCTCGGACGCTGCCTCCACCCGCTGGGCGACCAAGTACGCCGTTGAAACTTACGGCCCCATGTACCTGCGCCTAAGCCGCGACGTGTACCCCGATCTGTACACCGAGGACACAGCGTTTGAACTTGGCAAGGGTGCTGTTGTGCGCGATGGCAGCGACGTTACCGTCATCGCCTGCGGACTTCTTGTCCATAAGGCGATCGAGGCGGCGGAGGCTATGGCCGAAAAGGGCGTTTCCGTCCGCGTTGTGGATATGTACTCCATAAAGCCCATTGACCGTGAGCTTATCGTAAAGTGCGCGGCGGAGACGGGCGCTATAGTCTGCGCCGAGGAGCACAACATATTCGGCGGGCTTGGCAGCGCCGTGAGCGAGGTGCTCGCGTATGAGGGCTGCGGAGTGCCGACGGAGTTTGTCGGCATTCAGGACACCTTCACGGAGTCCGCGCCTTATAACGAGCTGCTGGCGAAGTACGGCGTCGACGCAAACGGCGTTATCGCGGGCATCGAAAAGGTGCTCAAGAGAAAGAAATAAGTTTTTTCGGATAAAGAAAGCTGTGATTTGAAATGATAAAACTGTTCTCCCCGGGCAGAACCGAGCTTGCCGGAAACCACACAGACCACCAGAAGGGCAGAGTGCTTGCCGCGGCCGTGGATAAGGGCATCCACGCGCAGATAGAGCTCAACTATGACAACATCGTGCGTATAAAGTCCGAGGGATTTGCGGATATGGAGATCAACATCCTCGACCTCGATGTCCATCCGGAGGAGTTCGGCTCCTCAGCAGCTCTCGTGAGGGGCGCGGCCTCGGCGATGTACGATTTGGGCGCAAGCTTCGGCGGCTTTAACGCGGTGCTGCACAGCGACCTAAGCTCCGGCTCGGGGCTGAGCTCCTCGGCGGCGTTTTCCGTGCTCATGGTGCGCGCGTTCAACGAGCTGTATAACGATTCGCAGCTTGAGGCTATGGCCATAGCAAAGGCCGCGCAGCAGGCGGAGAACCTGCACTTCGGCAAGCCCTGCGGCCTTATGGATCAGCTCGCCTGCGCATTGGGCAGAGCAGTGTACATAGACTTTCTAACGGGCGATGTGCAGCCTGTCAGCGCCGATTTCTCCCGCATGGGGCTGACATTGTGCCTCACGGACACCGGCGGCAGCCACGCGGGGCTTGACACGAGCTATGCGCGCATTCCCGCGGATATGCGCCTTGTGGCGAGCTTCTTCGGCAAGGAGCTTTTAGGCCAGGTCGATCCCAAGGAGTTTTACGCTAAGAAGTGGGACACCTCCGACCGTCCCGTGCGGCGCGCAAAGCACTTTTTCGACGAGAACGAGCGCGTTCCGAAGATGCGCGATGCGCTCATCGCCCTCGACGGGCAGGAGTATATGCGCCTCATGAACGAGTCGGGGCGCTCCTCCGAGAGGTATCTAAAAAACATCGTCACGAGCGTTACGGACGACAGGAAGCTGCAAACCGGGCTTGAAATGAGCGCGAAGCTGCTCGACGGCGTCGGAGCGTGGCGAGTTCATGGCGGCGGCTTTGCCGGCTGCGTGCAGGCGCTCATGCCGACGGGATTTTTCGAGCATTACAAAACGGAGATGGAAAAGATCTTCGGCTACGGCTCCTGCCGCGAGCTGAAATTGGGGTGACGGCATGGAATTTTTAAACTCACTTTCCGATATAAAGCTCGGCAGCATTTCGCTCAGTTCCATTCTCTCGGCGGTGCTTATTTACATAGTCTGCTACATTGCGATAAAGCTGCTGTGCAAGGCGTTCGGGAAAATACTTGACCGGGCCAAGCACATGGACGCGAGCCTGAAAACCTTCTTTTCGAGCGCGATCAGGGCGCTGCTGTGGGTCGTTGCGATAATCATTATCGCGGGCAGCCTCGGTATACCGGTGACGAGCCTTGTGGCGGTGCTGTCGGTCGCGGGCGTCGCGCTGTCGCTTGCGCTTCAGGGTCTGCTGTCGAACCTGTTTTCGGGCATAACGATCCTGACTACCCGGCCGTTTAATGTGGGCGATTTTGTTGAGATCGGCGGCGAGAGTGGCACGGTAAAGAGCGTCGGACTGTTCTACACCTGCTTCGATACGCCCGATAACCGCGTCATCTACGCGCCCAACGGTGATATAACCTCGAGCAAGATAATAAACTACAGCGCAGAGCCCATACGCCGCGTGACCGTCTCCGTCACAGCGTCCTATGACAGCGCGACGGAGGATGTGCGCAGGGCGGCTCTCAATGCCGCCGCGAAGGATGATAAAGTGCTCCGCGAGCCTGCGCCGTTTGCGGCGATAAGCAGCTTTGGCAGCAGCTCGATAGAGTACACGGTTCGCGTCTGGTGCAAAAGCGAGGATTACTGGGACGTGCTGTTTGCGCTGAACGAAAATATCCGCGAAAGCTTTGCCGAGTGTGGCGTTGAGATGAGCTACGATCATCTGAATGTCCATCTTGATAAGGATTAAAAACAGTAAAAAACTCAGGGAGCATTGAAATCATGTTCCCTGAGCTTTTTTATGCGATTATCTGCGCCGTCTGCCATGGTGTCTGCGTCTGCGCGGCGAGGGGAAGATCAGCTTTATGGCGAGAAAACCGGCGAAGAAGATCAAAACTATACAGATAGCTAATATAAATGTTTCCATGTTATACTCCCTCCTGCTGCAATTGCCATTGAGGCAATTCGTTGCTACGCTTTAAATGGTCTTTACTACAGGTTCCCGACCGGTAACAATGGCAATTATCGTTTTTGCAGTCGCGCGTTCAATAACATTGCACCGCACCCGTAGGGGCGAGCATCGCTCGTCCTTTGTTCGTTCACTTTCGATTTATATAATAGGGCTGACGCAAAAAAGATTATCTTAAATCTTAACGCGAATTGCTCTGCGCCAGCTGGCGCATGAGGTGTTTTCACCTCTTCGACCAGAGCTTCGGCGAAAACAGCAGAAGCATGGGGAATATTTCGAGCCTGCCCAGCAGCATCGCCAGCGACAGAACGAGCTTTGAGAAGCCGGAGTAGTCGGCATAGCTTGCCGCAGGCCCGACGAGGTCGAAGCCGGGGCCGATATTGTTGACGCAGGAGACTGCTGCGGAAAGGTTTGTTTCAAAGCCGAAAGGCTCAAAGCTTATCAGCAGGAACACCGCTATGATAACGGTGATATATATCGCAAAGTAGGAGTGCACGCTCTTTACCTCCTGCGGGTCGAGCCGCCTGCCGTTGAGCCTTACAGAGCTTACGGCTCTCGGGCGCAGCGCGTGGCGCAGCTCATTTCGCACCGACTGCGCGAGCACGACTATGCGCGACATTTTAAGCCCGCCTGCCGTAGAGCCCATGCAGCCACCCGCGAACATGAGCAGGAACAGTACCGCTTTTGACAGCTGCGGCCAGAGATTGAAGTCCGCCGTCGCGTAGCCCGTTGTCGTCACGAGCGAGGACACCTGAAACGCCGAGAGGCGTATCGCGTCTGCAACGCTGCCGTACAGGGGGTAGATGTTGACGGCGATGATAATAAACGCCGCGAGGAAAATGCCGAGATAGCATTTGAGCTCGTTTGAATCGAGCGCGGCGCGCCATTTTTTGAGCAGCAGTAGGTAGTACAAGTTGAAGCTCACGCCGAACAGCAGCATGAACACCGTGATGACCCATTGCAGATAATGGCTGTAGGAGGCGATGCTGTCGGCCTTGATGCCGAAGCCGCCGGTACCGGCGGTGCCGAGCGCGTGGACTATGCTGTCGTACAGCGGCATGCCGCCCAGCAGCAGGAAGACGATCTCAAGCGCCGTGAGCGCAAGGTATATGTAGTAGAGTATCTTGGCTGTGCTCTTTGAGCGCGGTGTGAGCTTATCGACGCTGTGCCCGGGCATCTCGGCGCGGAGGATGTTTATTGAGCGGTCGGGAACCTTTTCCATGATCGCCATGACGAACACCAGAACGCCCATGCCGCCCAGCCAGTGGGTCAGGCTGCGCCAGAACAGAAGCCCCCGGCTCATGCTCTCAACGTCGGTGAGGATGGAAGCGCCGGTCGTTGTAAAGCCGCTGACAGTTTCGAAAAACGCGTCAATGTACGATGGGATCTCGCCGCTTATGACGAAGGGCAGCGCACCGGCGGCGGATATGCACACCCACGAGAGCGCGACTATCGCAAGCCCCTCGCGGATGAAAATATCCTTTTGAGCGCCCCGGCAGAGCAGGGTGAGCGCAAGCCCCGGCACGAGCGCGATAAGCACGCTTATTATAAACGCGACAGCGCAGCTCTCCCCGAAAACGAGAGATACCGCCAGCGGTATCATCAGCAGCGCCGCCTCAAAGAGCATGACTCTGCCCACGGTATAAAAAACAATTTTATATTTCACGCTATCACGTCCGATAAATCACAGAGTTTCTGGCCCGCAGCAATGACTATCACGCGGTCGCGGGGCAGTATCACGTCGTCGCCGCCGGGGATTATCGTCTTGTAGCCGCGGATGATGCCCGCCAGCAGGACGCCGGATTTCAGGCGCAGCTCCTTTATCGCCACGCCCGCGCAGGCAAAATCGTCCGAAACGTCAAATTCCAGAGCCTCGACATTGCCGTTCATGAGGCTGTAGAGCGTTTCAACGCTGCTGCCGAGCGAGTTCTCAAGCGCCCTTGCATACTGCACGAGCAGATCGGCCGTGATGTGCGTTGGCGAGACGACGCAGTCTATGCCGAGCCTGCCGCCCACGTCCGAGTAGCTGTCCTGACTTATCTTGGCGATGACCTTGGGCACCTTTCTGCCGAGCGCGCAATAGGACACAAGCAGGTTTTCCTCGTCGATGCCGGTTAGGGATACAAAGGCGTCGGCGCGGTCAAGCCCCTCCTCTATGAGCAGCTCCTTATCCGAACCGTCGCCGCAGATGACAAGCACATTGTCCGGCAGCTCGCCGCACAGCTCGGCGCAGCGCTCTTCATTCTTTTCGATTATCTTCACGCTGTTTTCGCCGCGTATCAGATCCTCGGCCAGATACTGCGCTATCCTGCTGCCGCCGAGTATCATGACGTGCTTTGCGCTCTTTTGCAGGATGCCCATGCCGCGCAGGAGCTTCTGCATATCCTCCGGCGCCGCTAAAAGCCCCAGCTTATCCCCGGCCTCGAGCACGAAGCTGCCGCCGGGTATGTACGCCTTCTCGCCGCGAAGCACCGCGCACACAAGAAACGCCGCGCTGTAGCGCTGTCTCAGCTCGGAAAGGCTCACGCCGTCGAGCGCAGAGCCGGGCTTTACGCTCAGCTCCGCCATCTCAAAACGGCGGCGCGTGAAGGTCTCCGACCTCACGGCGGAGGGGAATTTCAATATGTTGAATATCGTCTGAGCCGTGAGCTGTTCGGGGTTTATGACCATCGAAAGCTCAAGCTGCCGCTTTAAAAACTGTATATTTTCTGCGCTGTATTCCTGGCCGCGTATGCGCGCGACGGTGTGCTTTGCGCCCATGCGTTTTGCGAGAAAGCAGCTCAGCATATTAAGCTCGTCAGAGCCCGTTGTTGCGATGAACAGTTCGGCATTCTTCACCATCGCGTCCGAGAGCGTCTTAAAGTGCGTTCCCGCGCCGCATATGCCCATCACGTCGTAGTTTCCGCTTATCGCGCTTATAACGTCGGGGTCAATGTCCACGGCGACTATCTCATGGTTTTCCCGCAGAAGGCTTTTAAGAATGCTTTGGCCGATCTTGCCGCAGCCGACTATCACGATTCTCATGCTTGGAACCTCTTTTCTGTTTCGCTGCACTGACTTTAGCACCAAAAGCATTAGAACGGGATTAGAAGCGCGCGGGGGGTATTAAAATTGCGTTAAAACTCAGTCAGAAAATGGGATTTTTGCTTTTGATACGGGGATTAATGTGTTACAATGTTAAAAGCATAAAACAGGAGAGGTGCTCGGAAATGAAACGTGAGGAAAAAATACTTATATGTCTTTCCGGCTCGCCCTCGAACGCAAGAGTTATCCGCGCCGGCGCGAAGTTAGCGGAGGCGTTTCGCGGCTCGATATCCGCCGTGTTCGTTGAGCCGCCGGATTTTGACAGCAGCGATGAGGGGCAGATGGGCAGCCTTACGGAGAATCTGCGCCTTGCAAAGCGGCTCGGCGCGCATGTGGCGACCCTGTACGGCGACGATGCTGCGACCCAGATCGCAGAATACGCCCGCATAAGCGGCGCGACGAAGATAGTGCTTGGCAGAAGCCCGATAAAGCAGGGTATACTGCCGCGCAAGAACATAATCGACCGCCTGAGCGAGCTTGCGCCGGATATGGACATATACATCATCCCCGACCGGTACAGCGCAGGGCTCCGTCCGCCGCACAGGGGTCTTGCCGACGAGCGCTTCAGAGCCGCCGACGTGCTCAAAACCGTGCTGCTGCCGGCTTTATGCACTCTCGCCGGCTTCCTGTTCGTGAGCCTCGGCCTTTCCTCGGCAAACGTGATGATGCTGTATATCCTCGGCGTCCTCGGCGTTGCGATGTACACTGAAGGCAGAAGCTACAGCCTTGCAGCCTCCGTGCTCTCTGTGCTGGTGTTCAACTTCTTTTTCACAGAGCCTTACTATTCGCTGGCGGCGAGCCCAAACTATCTCGTGGCGTTCATCGTCATGTTTGCCGCAGCGCTGTTCATATCCTCGCTGACCGTGCGGCTCAAGCGTCAGGCGCGGCAGACTGCGCAGCGCAGCTATCGAACGGATATACTTCTTGAGACAAGCCAAAAGCTCCAGAAGGCCGAGAGCGAGGAGAATATACTCTCCCTGACCGCCGCCCAGCTTATGAAGCTGCTCGAGCGGGATCTCATAGTCTATCCCACGCAGGACGGAAAGCTGAAAGAGCCGATGCTGTTTCCCTTTTGCGGCGACGGCAGCTTTGACGATTACATGGGTGAATTTGAGCGCGATACGGCGCTTTGGGTGCTGGAGAATAACCGCCGCGCCGGCTGCGGCACGAATGTGCGCGCGAACGCAAACGGGCTTTACATGGCGATAAGGGGCACGGGAGCGGTGCTTGCCGTCGTGTGCGTGGCCATGAAGGGCACAAAGAGCCTTGAGAGTCTGGAAAAAAGCCTCATGCTCGTCATACTCGACGAATGCGGGCTTATACTTGAAAATGAGAATAACCGCCGCGCAAAACGCGAGATCGAGGAAAAGGCGAGGGCTGAGGAGCTGCGCGCAAATCTCCTGCGCTCGATATCCCACGACCTGCGCACACCGCTCACAAGCATTTCCGGAACGGCGGCGCTGCTGCTGGAGACTGATATGGACGAGCAAAAGCGCCGCAAGCTCTACGGCTCGATATACGACGATTCGCTGTGGCTTATAAATCTTGTCGAGAACCTGCTGGCGATGACCCGAATCGAGGAGGGCAGCAGGCTGACGAATATTCAGCCGGAGCTTATCGACGACGTGTTCCGCGAGGCGATTGCGCATATGGACAGAAAGGCAGAGGGGCACAGCGTTGCGGTGAAGCTGGATAACGAGCTTCTGATGGCGTATATGGACGGCAGGCTCATTGTGCAGGTGCTTATAAATCTGCTCAATAACGCCGTGAAGTACACGCCGCCCGATTCGCATATCGAGCTTTCCGCGCGCGAAAACGGAAGCCTCGTCACCGTCCGGGTGGCCGATGACGGCCCGGGCATAAGCGACGAGGCTAAGGCGAAGATATTCGATATGTTCTATACGGGTAATAACGCCCGGGGCGACGGACGGCGCGGAATGGGGCTGGGTCTTGCCCTGTGCCGCAGCATCGTCGCCGCCCACGGCGGGGAAATATGCGTTGAGGACAACGTCCCGCGCGGCGCGGCGTTTGTCTTCAGCCTTCCCAAGGCGGAGGTAAATACGAATGAACAAACCTGATATATTGGTGATAGAGGACGATAACGCCGTGGCGAATCTCATCGCCGCGACTCTCGAAACGCAGGATTACCGCTATAAGCGCGCGAGCACGGGCGCGGGCGGCGTCATGGAGGCGCTGTCGATGAAGCCCGACGTCGTGCTGCTCGACCTCGGCCTGCCGGATATGGACGGGGTCGATGTGATACGCAAGATACGCTCGTGGAGCAACATGCCGATAATCGTCGTATCGGCTCGGAGCGAGGATTTCGACAAGGTATCGGCGCTCGACGCGGGCGCGGACGACTATCTGACAAAGCCATTTTCCGTTGACGAGCTGCTTGCGCGGCTTCGCGTTGCGCTCAGGCGCGTGCGCTACGACGGCAGCAAGCTCGGCGATGAGTCGAGCGTCTACGAAAACGGCGAGCTGAAGATCGACTATGCCGCCGGCTGCGTTTTTCTGCGCGGGGAGGAGATACATCTGACGCCGATAGAGTATAAGCTGCTGTGCCTGCTTGCCCGCAACACCGGCAAGGTGCTCACGCACAATTATATTCTCAAGGAGGTCTGGGGTTCTCCGTCGGCCTCCGACGTGCCGTCGCTGCGCGTGTTCATGGCGACCCTGCGCAAAAAGCTCGAGCGCGACAGCGCGCATCCGGAGTTTATCCAGACCCACATCGGCATCGGCTACCGCATGCTCCGCCGCTCCTGCCGGAGGGGCGATTCGCAAGAGAATTTAGAATAATCTTTATCGCGTCAGCCCGGTTATAAGCAGTGGAGTGTAACGAAAATATCCATTCTTTACGGTCGGGCTGAGGAAGTATCGACAAGCTGAAGCTTTAATGCGAATAGCTTTCCGCCAGCCGGCGGGCGAATCGCCCCTCCGGCGAGGAGCGGACGGCCAATGGCCGCCCCTACAGGTGCGATGCAAAATTTTGATTCATATAATTGAGCGCGCGAGTGCAATATAGGATATTGCCAATCTCACCGGTCGAGAATCTAAAAAAGAGATTACTAATATTTAAAAACGAAAAGGAAAAACCGGTCGAGCTGACGCAAAAGCGATTATTTTAAGCGTTGCACCGGCAGGAAAAAAGAGCGCGAGTGCAAAAGCGATAATTGCCATTGTTACCGGTCGGGAATCTGTAGTAACGACTATTTGAAGCGTCGCAACGAAAGGGAAAGAACGAAAAAAGCTCGCCGTAAGGCGAGCTTGTTTCGGGTAATATCAATATTACACAGCGCGGGTGACCTTGCCGCTGCGCAGGCAGCGAGTGCATGCGTAAACGTGCTTGGGACTTCCGTCCACGATGGCCTTGACGCGCTTCACATTGGGCTTCCATGTACGATTGGAACGTCTGTGGGAATGTGAGACCTGAATACCAAAGGACACGCCCTTGTCGCAAAACTGACATTTCGCCATAAATTGAAGCACCTCCTTGCTTGTGTTTGACCGCCCAACAAGGGGACAGCTTTTTAATAATAGCAGAATGCGGCAGTAATTGCAAGCAAAATTTTTGCAAATATGCAGTCTGATTAAAAAGCGTTGCAAAATGGACGCTTACAGGGTAATATAAAATATGTGGGTAGCATTGTCAATCAATGCTATATAATAATAAAGGAAGTGCTGCGATGGCCGGTAAATATTCAGTAAAGCTCAAAACGATAGTGAAGGAGCACAAGCTCACGCCGCTGCATACCTCCGCCGATTACGATACGCGCATACTCACCGTCGCCGACGTAAACCGTCCGGCATTGCAGCTTGCGGGCTTTTATAACTACTTTGACCCGAAGCGCCTGCAAATAATAGGCCGCGTTGAGAGCACATATCTTGAGCTGAAAACGGAGCCTGAGCGCAGGGAGTGCTTTGAAAACCTCATGAAGCTCAACATATCCGCGCTGGTTATATGCCATGACACCGTGGCCTTTCCCGAGTGCCTTGAGATGGCGGAGAAGTACGACTGCAACGTCTTTACGACAACGGAGGACACCTCCGATTTCATGGCCAACGTCATCATCTCCCTGCACACTCACCTTGCCCCCCGCACAACCGTTCACGGCGTGCTTGTCGAGATACACGGCGAGGGCGTGCTGCTGACCGGCGACTCAGGGATCGGCAAGAGCGAGACGGCGCTGGAGCTTATAAAGCGCGGTCACAGGCTTATAGCCGACGATGCCGTGGATATCCGCCGCGTGAACAAAAACAGCCTTGTCGGCACAGCGCCGGAGCTGATACGCTACTATATGGAGCTGCGCGGTATCGGAGTTGTCGATGTGCGCCATCTTTACGGCGTCGGCTCTGTCAAGCCCGAGAGCGCCATCGATCTCGTGGTGAACATGGAGCACTGGGATCAGAACAAGGCATACGACCGGCTGGGGCTTGACGACGAGTATCAGGATATCCTCGGCGTCACGGTGCCCAGCGTGACGATACCGGTCGGACCCGGGCGCAACCTCGCTGTCATACTCGAGCTTGCGGCAATGAACAACCGCCAGAAGAAGATGGGCTATAACGCTGCGGAGACCCTTGCCGCAAACCACGATTTTGCCGTTGATTCAGGCATGATTTAAAGGAGCAGTCATGGAAGGACTTGAAAAAGCGATAGAACAGATCAAAGAAGCAATGCCGAAGCTCGACCTGCGCGAGCATGAGCCGATGCGCGAGCACTGCTCGTTCAAGCTCGGCGGCGAGGTCAGAGCCTACGCCGCGCCCAAGGACGTTTTCGAGATGAGCAAGGTGATGTTTTACCTGCACATGAACGACGTCTCACCGCTGACCGTGGGCAGGTGCACAAACCTCATCATCCCCGAGGAGGGGCTTGATATAATGGTTATCAGCACGGAAAACCTGCAAAAATTACGCATGGGCGAGCAGGAGAACACGATATACGCCGAGGCGGGCGTGTCGCTTGCGCGGCTTGCGCAGTTTGCTCAGACAAAGGGTCTGAGCGGTCTGGAGTTTGCATCCGGTATCCCCGGCTCCGTGGGCGGCGGCGTGCTTATGAACGCGGGCGCTTACGGCGGCGAGATGAAGGACGTTGTCGACAGCGTCGTTGTATACTACATCCCCGACCAGGCGCTGACGGAGGTCAAGGGCAGCGACTGCGGCTTTGCCTACAGGCACAGCAATTTTGAGAAGATAAACTGCGCTATCATGGGCGCGGTGTTTACTCTCAAGCCCGATGAACCCGAGGCCATATCGGCGCGTATGCGGGAGATGAACGAAAAACGCAGACAAAGCCAGCCGCTTGATATGCCGTCGGCCGGCAGCGCATTCAAGCGCCCCGAGACCGGCTATGCCGCCGCGCTCATAGACCAGTGCGGACTCAAGGGCTATACCGTCGGCGGCGCGCAGATAAGCGAAAAGCACGCTGGCTTTGCGGTGAATATAGGCGGCGCGACGTATGACGACGTTGTGGCGCTGCTCGATCATGTCCGCCGCGAGGTTTACGCGAAAACACAGGTGACGCTCGAGCCGGAGATCAGGATATACCCCAAGGGCATGATTTTGGTAGACGACTGGAAGCTTAAAAAGCAGAATATCATGGATCAGATGATGGAGCAGGCGAAGACCCGTGCCGCTGCCGATGGCGGGCAGGACGAAACCAAGCCGAGCTGAGGTGAGTTATGGAATTTTTGATAATAACGGGACTGTCGGGCGGCGGCAAGAGCCAGGCGGCGGATATAATCGAGGATCTTGATTACTACTGCGTTGATAATATGCCGGCGGCGCTCATCCCGAAATTCGCGGAGCTGTGCGCCGCGACGAAGGGGCGCTATGAGAAGGTGGCGCTCGTCACCGATGTGCGCGAGAAAAACGGCATAAAGGATATTTTCAGTGCCCTTGAGCAGCTCAAGGCTATGGATTTTGGCTACAAGATACTGTTCATGGAGGCCGAGCCGCAGATCATCATAAAGCGCTATAAGGAGTCGCGCCGCCCCCACCCGCTTGCGGCGAAGGTGGGCGGCTCGATAGATGACGCCATCGCCAAGGAGTCAGAGCAGCTCCGCCCGATACGCGACATTGCCGATTATATCGTCAACACCTCGCATCTGACGCTCGGCCAGCTCCACAACGAGCTGTACACGCATTTTTCCGACTCCGCGACCGACCGCTCGATCGTTGTCAACGTGGTGTCGTTCGGGTTTAAGTACGGTATGCCGCTGGACGCGGATCTCGTGTTCGACGTGCGCTTTCTGCCCAACCCGTTCTATGTGGAGGAGCTTAAATACCACAGCGGACTGGACGAGGACGTGCGGGACTATGTGTTCAAGTTCGAGCAGACCGGGATATTTATGGACAAGCTCACAGACATGATAGAGTACCTGCTGCCCCAATACATCGAGGAGGGCAAATACAGCCTGACAATCGCCGTAGGCTGCACCGGCGGCCGGCACCGCAGCGTGGCGATAGCCACGGCGCTTGCGGAGCACTTAAAGAGCATGGGAGTGCCGGTCGTAAGCATAAACCGCGACCTCGTAAAATCATAGGTATTGCCATACGGGCAATTCGCATTCGGATTGGCGATATCGCTTTTGCGATATCCCGACCGGTGAGAGCGGTGTAGGGGCGGCCAATGTGTCAATAGGAAGAAGGTATACAGGAGTGCAAGATGATTGTATACAACTTACAGTCTTGAAATTTTGCGATGAATAAGCTTGC
>SFEX01000012.1 GCA_004557075.1 Clostridiales bacterium | reverse complement strand
GCGCATACCGCCTTTTCTTGTTATCCAGCCCTCCGGCTGTATCGGTTGAGCAAAAGTCAGCGTGGGATTGATGTGGTATCTTTATCTAAGTGAACCCCCACATTCCAAGCCAGAGATCGTCTATTCCTCCGGAATAGTACAGATAATCGCCCGCCGTATAGGGCTCGTCAATGTGAATGTTGAACGCCTCGGAAATGCCGATGGTCTGAGACTGCACAAGCGGGGAGAGTGGATCGGTGATCTCTTTTCTCCATGGCATTCCCTCTATATTGAAAACGTGCTGCTCCTCATGCGCGCCGTCGAGCAGACGAATGCGTATCGGATCGCCGGGATAGGTCTCCAAAATCGGAGTGGCAGGGTCGCCGTAGGCAAAGGAGCTGAAAATATGGGATGGGTCATTCAGAATTTTCAGCCTTTCCGGCATCGGCTCACAGCGATAGTTGATGCCCATAACGCCGGGATCGTCGTCGGAACCGGGGTGCTCGGGCGGGTTTAGCGGTTTGCCGCCTTTATCAAACAGCAGTGCAAAATCATGAAGGAAAAGCGCAAATTCTCTGAAAGATTTGCCGTCGGCTGTGCGTATAACGGCTTTTGTGCCGCTTTTCAGCTCACAGCCCGTTTTGGGGTCAAGGAATACCGAACCGGCCGGCTCAACGATAAGAGCGCCGAACATACCGTGCTGTTGATGCATATTTGCAAACAGATGGTCGTGGAAAAACACCGTATTAAGCTCCTCGTTTGCGAAAAAGCGCTCGATAAGCGTTTCGCATTTTCGCGCTCCGGCGATGTTGTTCCAGCCGTTGGCCGCGCCGTCGGATACTATCGTGTCAAATTTGACCAGATGAATATGATAGCCGACGATGTCCGTAAGAGTCTTTAGCTGGAACTCATTGCCCCCGATAAATTCCGTCAGGAAGTTTGTCAGACGTATCTCGATGCAGTCGCCGGCGTTTACGCGGATAACCAGCGGCTCCGGCCGTATCACACCCGACTCGACCTTTTCAAGATAATTATCCAGCGACCCTTCCTTTTCGATATCCTCCTTCAGGACAAAGAAGCGCCCCTGAGGGTCATGCCAGCCGAAACGGTTGTATATGAGTTTTGCCTGTACTGCCGCAATTTCAAATACCTTTATATTTTCGTCTGCGCAGCATGGGCAGGTATCGGTGTACAAAGCCCCCGGTGCGAAGTTTTCTGCAAAATTGGCCTCTTCCAAGGGCGTAGGCTCTATTTTATTCTCGCCGTCTTTTGTGAGTATGCCAAGCGGCGGCTGAAGAGGATCTTCCCCGAACTGACCGTTGATAAAGTTCGGATATCCGGGATGAAGCTCATCTTTTGGCGGCGGAGCGGGGCGATCCTTTAAGGGCATCAGCGCTTCAATAGGCGTTCCGTCGGGGTAAACTCCGCTGCCATCCTGAAGCCTGTCAAATACCCGCCATAGCGTCCACATACCCTCGTGAAAATGCGGGTATAGATGGCAATGGAAAATAGCGTCTCCGATCATGCCGTTAAAGCTTCCCGCGCCGTATAGAATGTCCAGAGTATAGCATTCCTGAGGGCTGATGGAGATGGAATCTATGATAGCGGATTTGGGGTCATCCGGCTCTAAGCGCCACTGGTGATTGTGCAGGTGGAACACATGAGTTTCCTTGACGCCGCCGTGGATCAGCCGTATTTTGGACGGGTCGCCCACATATGCTTTGAGAATGGGTGGGGCGGGGTCGCCGTAAGCCCATGAGCTCATTGAAATATCCTCGTCCGTATCCGTGTGATCTGCGTGGTGGCCGAGCGGCAGACGATTGCGCATTGGCTCTGAGCGATAGCTGATGGCCGTTGTGCCGTTGGGAAGACCCGTGTGGGGGTCAATGGGCGGCTGGCCGTTTTTCGTTAATATCTCCAGCTCATCGTGGAAAAACACTGCGTATTCGCGGAACGCGGGTTTGGCGGGATGATAAATATCGGCAAACAGGCCGCTGTCCAAAGGCTCGCCCGTCACGGGATCTAACCAATGTGATCCCGCAGCTTCTACGATAATGGCTCCGAATAGACCGTGAACATTTGTCCCCAGCTCATTGCTTCTGGTGTCGGCCATGTCCGAAAACAGGTAAACGCCCTCTTTATCAGCCCGCCAAATATATCTGATACAGCGGTCGGTCGTGGTATCAGGGTTAAAACCGACATTAGCACCGTCCGAGCTCAGAACATTGTAAGAAAGTCCCTGAACATGGATGGATGCCCGGCGGCCGAGCTTGTTCTCAAAATTTATTTGAACCGTATCGCCTACGTTAGCCCGAATGACCAGCGGACGCACTTCCTCACAGGGCTGCGGAACAGGCATGGAAAACAAGGCTTTAGCCTTCTCCTGTATCCGCTCCGAATCCTGTTTGAGCACATACATCAGCCCGTTCGGATCGTGATCACCGAACTTGTTGTAAACTATCGGCAGTGAAATCGCGTCAATATCATAAATCCTGACCTGACCGGTGTTTGGATAGTCAGATAATTCTAACATTAAGTTATTCTCCTTTTTAACTTGTTTACACAGCGCCGCAAACGAATAACGCTATGTAAACCATCTTATGTCGGGGGGACAGTCATTGTGCCCGCCGCCATGAGGCAGGAGAATATAATAAAACGCCTGCTGATCTCCAAACCGCAGAGATTCGGAGATCAACAGACAATTTGTGTTAAGCTTCCAGAAGCCGGATATAATGGTTTGCTTCGCGAAGAACGTGGTCGGCAAGCAGAGGGAGAATGATAGAACGTATCTTACATGACTTAATACCCTCAACACCTGCGCGCTTGAAATCGCGGAATTTTTTTGTCAGCGCAAGTGCGCCGCTGCAGCCGCCCATGGCTCTGTCGTTTGCCGCGGCTGAGCTTTCAAGCAGCCTCTTGTAGTCGCAGGCAAAATCGTCGGCCGTATCGACCAGCGCTGCCTCGCTCGGATCAAGCAGTCCGCGGATGAACATAGCGTGCTCCATCATGATCTGATTCCAGAAAAGCTCGCTGTCGCGCAGATCATTGCAGGTGCAATTGCTCATCCCCTCTAAACGCATCAGATGCTCGCGGTAAAGGCGCGCTTCGCGCAGAATATGCTCAATGAGCAGAGGATAATTCGCCGTAAACATACCGCATGAATTGACGCTGCACAAAATACTCTCTTTGAACGCTATCAGGCGATTGACAAGCCCCAGCCCGTCGCGGTTTAACCGCCGCACCTGACTTACAAGGGCGGGGGAGAGACACAGCGTGGTGTTGCAGTCAGAGCCTTTCAGCGCCATTTCACGGGCGGTCAGGCGGCTGTTTATGAATGTGCCGGTGAGAGCCTGCGTTTTGCGCTCCACACAGCCTGTAAACTCTGTAAATATTTCTCCCGAATCCAGTACGCAGCGGCGGACTACGCAGTCGCTTAATGCGATCGTGCGCGACAGCAGCGATTCAAATTCTCTCATGAATCGCTCGGCCCTTTTTGCAAAGTCCGCATTCGGCGGCATAAAGCCCATCTTGAGAAAAAACGCATGCTCTTTCATAATGCGCGCGAAAAACAGATGCTGCTCTAAAGAATCAATAATATAATCCTGGGATATATCCATAACAAAACTCCTTTTTGTGACTAAGACAGTATATGTCTTGACATGGGCCGAGGTTCAGCGGAGAAGAAAACAAAGAAAAATCCCGTAGTTTCAATAACTACGGGATTCTCATTTTAAAAATTGTCTAAGCCTTTCTGTACCATGCGTCAAGCTCTGCCTGAGCCAGCACATGTCCTCTCATTGCCCGAAACATCATATTCATCGGGAAGCCGTTTTTTAAGTCCAGCTTTCTGTCAAGGGCATACACATGTATGGTATAGATGTGATCCTCGTTGGGAGGACTCATGCCGCAATAGCCGATACAGTCTTCGGGCGGCAGACTGCCTCCCTGCGGGCTCGTGTAGCTGTTAAGCCCCTGAACCATGCTCTCGGCCATGGAGCGGGAAGCGTCCTCAGGCAACTCGCGGCTCGTAATATTGCATGCAGCCCAATGCACCCAGGAAAAGCCCCCGGACACCGGAACAGCGTCTCTGTCCTCAATAAGCAGGGCAAAGCTTGCCGTTTCTTCCGGCGCGTCTGCTATCCGTATGGCCGGAGAGCAGTTTCCGCCGTGACTGCCGCAATTATCGGAAAAATAATCGTTATAGATAGAGTCGGATATAATTTTCATATTACGAACCATAGCTCATGTTAGGCAGCCACATTACAAGATCGGGGAATACGACCACCAGAACCGTAACGACTAAGACTGCAATTATAAACGGAACGACGCCTTTGTACACTTCCATCATTGTATAGCCCTTTGGCAGCAGCGATTTTACATAGAACAAAGCAAAGCCGAAGGGCGGTGTCATGAAGCAGGTCTGCATGATGACCGCCATGCAGGTACACAGCCACAGGGTATTCTCAAAGCCCATGTTTGTGAGTATAGGCAGGAATATCGGCAGAATGATGGCAACGATGCCTATCCAGTCAATGAACATACCCATGAAGAAGATCAGAGCCATCATGAAGATGAAGCAGCCCCACTTGCCTATACCTACGGAGGCAACGAAGTTTTCGATCATCGTGTCGCCGCCGAGCGCAAAGAATATGGCGCAGAAGCTGTTTGCTGCAATCATGATGAAGAAGCACATTGCCGAGGTCTTGAGGCAGCCTATAACGGAGTCATGCAGCATTTTCAGGCTGAAGTTGCCGTAGCAGATGGTGAGAATAAGAGCCAGAACGGCGCCGCAGGCAGATGCCTCGGTGGGGGTAGCAACGCCGAGGAAGATAGTGCCGAGCACGCCGGCGATAAGGATCAGGGGCGGTACCAGATTTATCAGTACGTCACGCCAAAGCTTACCTTTATCCATGGCCGCGATCTCTTCCTTGCTCATCGCGGGGCCCTTTGCGGGATGTATCTTGCAGGTAACAAGGATATATACGATATAAACTATCGCGAGAAGAACGCCGGGAACAAAGGCCGAGAGCAGCAGCTTGGAAACCGATACCTGCGCCAGAGACGCCATTGTGACCAGCATAATGCTTGGTGGTATAAGAATACCCAGTGAGCCGCCGGCACACACGGTGCCAGCCGCAAGACCGTGGTCATAATTATACTTGTCCAGAATAGGCAGAGCCAGAAGACCCATGGTGAGAACGGACGCGCCGACAACGCCGGTGGTCGCTGCGAAAACAGCGGATACCAGCATAACTGCTGCGGCAAGGCCGCCGCGAGTTCCGCCGAAAAGCTTTCTTACAGCCTCAAAGAGTCCGTCCGCAACGCCTGAGTAAGTAAGGAAATTTGCCATAAGCACGAACATGGGGATAGCTATAAGGGTATAGTTGTTCATCACGCCGAAGGTCTGCGACATGATTATGCTGAATGTAGATGAACCCCAGCCAAGGTAACCTATTATGCAGGCAACGCCGCCGAGAACATATGCCAGAGGCGTACCCAACAGCAGGCCCGCAAGCAGGCTGACAAACATTATGAGAAGAAGGAGCGATGATACTGTCATTTCTGTGCACCTCCGTCATTTTCATCTGCATTTACATCTTTGTGATGCTTTGCCTTGGTTTCGGCTTCGATGGCCTCGATCTCAGCGATTTCCTGGGAGATCTTATCTACCTCTTCGTCACTGATGCCAACAAGATCACCGTGTCCGAACAGGGCAAGGAACATCTTTATGAGCTCGGACACGCCCTGCAGGAGCATAAGCGTGCCGCAGGCGGGTATAGTCACCTTTACAGGCCATAGCAGAGGTGACCAGGCCGACCATGAGCGCTCTAAGGTCTGCACAGAGCGAATAGCGTACTTGTAGCCGGCGGTGGTGAATGCCACCATGAGAATGCCGAAAAATACTATGAAAAGAACTATGTCTATAATTCTCTTTGCTTTCAGACTGAATTTGTTATACAGAACATCCACGCGTACATTTACGCCCAACTGCAATCCGTAAGGCAATGTGAGCATTACCATTGCGCCGAACAGGAACGAAACTGTTTCGTATGACCACAGGGTTGGAGAGTGGAAAATTCTGCGGGAGAACACCTCAAAAACCATAAGGAGCATTATAACGATGCTCAAATAGCCGGCGGCTATGCCAATGGTCTTAACCACTTTATCTATAGCCTTTGAGGTTTTGACCAACACTTTCATTTATTTCTCCTTTTCCGGAATAGTCGAATGAGAGTAAAAGGTCCCCGCTCAAAGCGGGCAGGGACCTTTCATGCGTTAAATCAACCGACGTTGGGGTAAGCGCTGGGGATCCTGGTGGTGCTGTAGTCGCCGAGGAACTCCTGCTGGTAGTAGGTCATGGTCTTGAAGTAATTCATCTGAGAAGCGGCGATTTTTGCAAACTCGGAGTTTTCAGCCGCCATTTCCTCATAGACCTCGTTACGGGCATTTTCGATCTTTGCGATATCCTCGTCGGAGAAGTAGCTGATGGTAACACCGTGCTCGGAAACCATTTCCTCGGTTGCCGATGCATCGAGGAACATATTTTCACCGTAAGCCTCGAGAAGATTTGCCTTTGCGCACACGTCGATGATGTTCTTCAGCTCATCGTCGAGGGAGTCGTAAGCTTCCTGATTGAAGAAAACACCGTAAGGAGCTGCGGTCTGGTGGAATCCGGGGCCGATCCAGTATTTTGCGATCTCATAGATCTGCATGGTGGAGTCCATAACAGGGGAGGAGTATTCCATCGCGTCGATAACGCCCTTCTCAAGGCCATCAACTGCTTCGTCAAGAGTCATGGAGGTGGAGGTGATGCCAAGCTTGCCGAGAACCTTGCCGATAACGTTACCGGACATTCTGATGGACTTGCCGCTGAGGTCGCTGAGACCGCTGATGGGAGCCTTTGAACGGATGCCGGACTCCTGGTTGGTGATTGCGGTGTAGAAGTATTCCACGCCGTACTTGTGATATAGGTCCTTGGTGAGCTGGTATCCCTCATCGCCGAAGTACCATGTCAGATAGTCGGAAGCGCCCATACCGAGAACATTGTATCCAAGGAGGTCAAATGCGGTGTCCTTGCCGCTCCAGTACTGGGGAGCATCGGAGCCGACCTGAACGTCGCCGGAGGCAACCAGGTCAAAAACTTCAGTGGTGGAGGCGAGCTGGCCTGCGCCGTAGCACTTGATGACAAGGCGCCCGTTGGACATCTCTTCTACCTTGTCGCAGAAACGCTGGTCAAACTCGAACTGTCTGCTGCCTTCGCCCCAGGCCGAGGCCAGACGCCACTGATATGTCTTGCCGTTGCCGGAGCTTGCGGAGCCGCTGTCGTCTCCGCCGTTCATCATTCCGCCGTCGCCGCCGCAGGCGCACAGCGCAAATACCATAACTAATGCCAGGATGATTGCAATGATTTTTTTCATCTTTCTTCCTCTTTCTTAATTATTTTGTGTTTTTGTGTTTGTTGTGGGTGCTGTGGGTGCTGTGGGTGCTGTGGGGTGTGTTTGTTGTGGGCGCTGTGGATGTTGTGGTCTATGCTTATTATTCTCTGCTTTTTCCCGAATTACATCGCCTTGTGGAATATCTCCCTTAGTTCCTCTGCCGTGAGCTTCCAGCTTGAATGGCTCATAACGCGGGTCTGAGCAAATGTTTCCTCTACGAGCTTGTCAATATCCTCTTCCTTACCGCCGAACTTAGAGAGCGGTATATAACAGCCGACGTCGCGGGTCAGCTCAACAAGAGCCTCGGTGATATCGTCGACAAGCTGCTTGTTTGTCTTGCCCTGTGTGTCCAGACCCATTGCCTGCGCCAGTCTGGGCATTCTGTCCATCTCGGATCTGGCGATATAGGGGAACACATAGGGAAGTACGATAGCGTTGGAAAGGCCGTGGCTCAGATGATATACGCCGCCTATTGCGAACGCTAAACCGTGGTTTGCGGCGCAGCCGTCGGTCAGGTTGTTTGCAAACAGACCGATGGAGGATGCGTAGCTTATCCAGTAGCGAGCCTCAAGATTTGAGCCGTCGCCGACCGCCTTGCGCAGGTATTTCATAATATAATGTATACCCTCAAGGCAGAACATTTCAGCCATTGAGCTTGTCAGCGTGGAAACATAGGATTCCAGCAGATGGCACAGCCCGTCAAGGCCTGTGGCTGCTGTAAGATTCCTGGGGCAGGTGAGGGTCAGCTCGGGGTCTACCAGCGCGATATCGGCGCACAGGTTCTGGTCTACAACGCCGGCCTTCTGCCCATTGACCATCATTATCGCAAACTGACCGATCTCACTGCCGGAACCTGCGATCGTCGGTGCGAGGATAAGAGGACAGCCTCTGTTGGGAACCTTGTTGATGCCCATGTAGTCCTGGAACTTGCCGGGGTTCGTTACGAGAATAGAGGCCGCCTTTGCAACGTCCATTGCCGAACCGCCGCCCAGTCCGAGAATACCCTGGCAGTCGTTGCGCCTGTATATTTCCAGCGCTTCGTTGGGGTTTTCAACAGGGGGCTCAGGCAGGCACTTGCAGTACTCAAAGAACTCTATGCCCTCTGCTTTGGCGTAGTCGATGACCTTGTCCACAATGCCGAGATTTTTCAGCATCTCGTCTGAAATAACAAGGCACCTGCTGACGTTGAGTTTTTTCAGGTGTGTGCCCAGATCCTTTATAACTCCGTTGCCGAAGATAAAGCCGCTGGGACCTTTGTAATAGATCTGTTTCATGGATACTCCTTCATTTTGCTTACTTGAGCATAGTTCCGTTTTCTTTTAAGCTGATATGCCAGGCAAGAGCCTCATCCAGCAATATGGGGTGATGTCCGCCTTTTGTGCAGGCCCTGCTGAAATAATCCGCAAGCTGTTCCTTATAAAGTCCCGTGCAGTTGTTGATTATCTCCAGCGCGCGCTCTATATCGCTTTTCCCGCGCAGATCCGCAACGCCGTGCTCCGTAACAACAATGTCGATATCATGCTCGCTGATATCCTGATGCGAAACCATAGGCACTATTGCGGATATAGCTCCGCCCTTTCCCTCCGAGACGATCATCATGACGGAAAGTCCGGCGTTTTCGGCAAAGTTTGCGCCGCCGCCAAGACCGTTTACGACCTTCGAGCCCGCAATGTGGCTGGAATTTACATTTCCGTAGATATCCATCTCAATGCCGCTTGTCAGGGTGATGGGGGCCAGTCTGGATATGACCTCCGAGCTGTTTGTTATTTCGCCGTTTCTCAGGACGATCTTATCTCTGATGCCTGCGTCGCTGCGTATAAGCTCCATAACGCGGGGCGTCATTTTAACGGAGCCACAGGATATGGCCTTTGCGCGCCCGGACGCCACAAGATTGACATTGGCCTCCTGAGCCACGCCCGCAAAAAATTCAATATCCTTAAACTCGGAGCGCTCAAGACCGTTAACTATTTCCGCCGCAAGATTGCCGAAACCGGTTTGGATAGGGGGGAGGCTGCTTCGTCCCTGCCGTCTCATTTCAAGCTCTAAGAAATTGAAGAGGTTATCTGCAATTTTGAGCTGCTCCGGCTTTGCCGGTGCAAGAGGCGCGACCGTATCGGGAATATCGCAGAAGACGATGGCCTCAAGCTTTTCGGCAGGGCAGGCTATGCTCTTTGCGCCTATGCGCTGTCCGCAGGCGGTAAGCGGGATCGGCTCGCCCTTGGGCAGATAAATATCGTGCATGCCCTCAAGCTCTTCCGGCATGGAGGTGTTTATCTCGATGATAACCTTATCCGCGGCCTCAATGAGGTTCGGGACCATGCCGACGGAGGAGCTGGGTACGAAGCTGCCATCTTCGAGTATGCACACGGCCTCCACAACCGCAACGTCTATATGCCCGAACGCCCCGGTGCGCAGAAGCCGGGGGAATTTGTTCATCTGCTGTTCGCAGTAGGCTACGGAGCCCTTGTTTACAAGCGCGGCCAGAGCCTTGCTTTCGATCATGGGCGCGCGTCTTGTGATAATGCCGGCCTCGGCGAGAGGCGTGTCAACAAAGCCATTATTTGAGCCGGATACTACGCTCAGATACAGCTCTTCGCCGCTGTTTTTTCTTGAAACAAGCTCATTTATTATTGCTTTCGGATAGCCGCAGGAGGTATAGCCGCCCACGGCGACAGTCATCCCATTGCGAATTATAAGGGATGCCTCCGCAGCCGATTTTACACGGCCGCGGAGCTGAGCATTTCTGATTCTTGCTTCCATGCTCACTTTGCCTTAAAGCCGGCGAAAAGCTCTTCGTCGGTGGGCTTGAAGTTGGGGATCTCGCGGATTATCCAGGTGTTGTTCATGTAATGCTTCAGCCAGATGTTCTCGGAGCAGATGTTTCCGCCCCAGGTCGCGCAGCCCAGAGAGCTGGTAAACGGCATACCGCTGGTCCAGCTTCCCGTATTGGTCGCGGCCTGCGGCTGGTTGACAACAACGCGGGTAGTGTAGGTCTCAGCCGCGTACTTTGCGATGTTCTCGTCGTTTTTGGAATAAATACCGCAGGAATGTCCGGCACCGTTTACGTTCTGGTTTGTTACAACGCAATCAATGGCGTCGTCAACATCCTTGACCTTGTACAGCGCGATAACGCAGCACTGCTTTTCGCGGCAGAATGCCGTGCCTTCGCCGCGCACATTCTCTTCAACGAATATTACCTTGGTGCCTTCGGGAACGCTTATGCCGCAAACCTTGGCAATATCGGGAACGGGACGGCCTACGATGTCCTTATTGACAGCATGTCCCTCGGGCCATGTGGGCCATATGCCCTTGCGCACAAGCTCTTTTTCCTCGGCGGGCAGCATGTAGCCGCCGACCTTCTCAAATTCCGCCTTCATCTGATCGTACACTTTCTCGTGAACGAGAACGCTGTTGTCGCAGGAGCAGCCGATGGCCATATCAAAGGTCTTTGACGCAATGATCTTGCTTGCTGCATCCGCCAGATCGGCAGATTCATCGACAAAGATCTGGGCATTGCCTGCGCCTACGCCGAAGGCGGGAGTTCCGGAGCCGTAAGCCTGTCTTACAAGGCCCTGGCCGCCAGTCGCGATGATGAGGTCGGACTGCTTCATAAGCTCCGCCGTTATCTCATGGGTAGGCTGGGGATAGGTGATGAACAGATCCTCGGGTGCGCCGTATTTCTTCATGACCTCACGAAGAAGCGATACGGTGTAGTTTGTAGTCTTGGCTCCGCGACGGGACGGAGAGAAAATGATCGCGTCGCGGGCCTTGACTGCGTTCATTGCCTGCATTATCGGAATCATCTCCGGCTGAGTGGCCGGGACGATGGAGCAGATAACGCCCACGGGCTTTACCATTCTTGCAAGACCCTTTTCGGGGATCTCCTCAACAACGCCCACAGACTTCTGCTTTTTGAGGTCGTACATAAGACCGCGGCACTTATTGGTGAGCTTTGATCTTTTTGACTCCATATCGCCGAGATTGGTCTCGTCAAGAGCCATGCGCGACATGGTTTCGATCTTCTCATCGTCGCGAATGATCTCCCAGACTATTGCCGCAACCAGCTCGTCGACCCTCTCCTGGGTGTAGGACTCAGCGATCTTCTGCGCCTTGCGCGCACGTTCAATAAGTCCGGCTACAAATTTTGCATCTTCGTTATCTGCAACTACTTTAGTGCTCATCTTTAATCTCCTCCGTTTCCGTAACTATTCGATGATTTTTCACTCACGAATCTGCAAACGTTTTCACACAAGAGCACATCAAAAAATAATTTGTTTAAATTGTCACAAAATTTACACACTGGCTGTGATTTTAACCGTGGTTATTGTTCAAATTCAGCAAAATTTTGACGATCTTTTCTTGAAAACGTATTCTAAAATTAAGATACCACGGTTTGCTTTGTTATGCAATACATGAATATTTTACAAATAAATTGATCCATATTTATTGCGTATTTATAGTCTTTTTGTGCGTTTGTAACAGTTTTTATCACAAGTTTTCGTGATATCCATAAAAAAACACATTTTTATTGCAAACGTTTTCTTGTTGATATATTATAATTATTATCGACATACAACACAGATTTTGCAGATTTATTCCCAAATTCATAATTAAGAAAGGAAACGATTATGAGCAGAAAAATTGAGCTTTATGAGGTTGGACCGCGAGACGGATTCCAAAATCAGAAGAAATATATCCCCGCAGAGAATAAGCTTAAAGTCATCGACGCCATTGTCGGGGCGGGCGTTAAGAATATTCAGGTGACCTCATTTGTAAGCCCCAAAGCCATACCGCAGATGATAGATTCCGCCGAGGTAGCAAGAGTGTGCCTTGAAAAATACCCCCGGCTTAATATTTTCGCTCTCGCGCCGAATCTTCGCGGAGCAAGCAATGCCTATGACTGCGGCATACGCACGATAACCTATGTCGTCTCTCTTAGCAAAAGCCATAATAAAGCAAATATCAACCGCAGCCATGAGCAGTCCATGGAGGAATATTTACGCATCCGCGAGAGCATGCCGGACATGAACATCATTCTTGATCTTGCCACCACTTTCGGATGCCCTTTTGAGGGCAAGGCATCTACCGGCGAGGTGGTCGATTTCATCGGCACCTATGTTGAGGAGGGCTTGAAGGAGGTAGACCTGTGTGATACCATAGGCGTGGCAAATCCCGCGCAGGTGCGCGAGGTCATCTCCGCAGTTAAGGCGGCATTCCCGGAGCTTGCGCTTCAGGTGCATATTCACGATACACGCAACATGGGCATGGTAAATACTCTGGCCGCAATCGAAGCGGGCGTTGACAAGTGCCAGTCCGCTTTGGGCGGCCTGGGCGGCTGTCCCTTTGCTCCCGGTGCCTCCGGCAACCTTGCGTCCGAGGACCTTGTGTATATGCTCAACGACATGGGCTTTGATACCGGAGTTGACAGCGATAAACTGATCCTTGCCGCAAAAACCGAATTTGAGCTGCTTGGCGAGGGCAATTTCAGCGGACACCTTATGAAAATAGAAAAGTCTGCCTGCACCGGTCTATAAATACATTAATACTAAAAGATGACAGCCCGACAGGGCTGTCATCTCTAAGGCAGGTTATATAGCTTTTGTACTGTCGCCCAGAACAAGGGGCGTATCGAATCTGACCTCTCGGTTCGGCTGGCTTGCGCCGTCCTTTGCTATGCGCTGAAGCATCATTTCGCCAATTCTGTTTCCTAAAACCAAAAGGTCCGTATATGTGTGGGTTATATCCACATACATAAGCTCCTGATGCGCGATGTTGCCAAATGAGCAAAGGGAGACTTCTCCCGGGATGCTTATATTATGCTTCCTGCAATATTTCATCGCGCCAAGAGCCATTTCCGTGTTGGAGGCGATTATGGCCGTTGGCGGCTGATCCATTGTCATGATCTTTCTGGCTGCGTCGTATCCGTCCTGCATGGAGAAGGTGTCCTCCGTGTTTATAAGATACTTGTAATCTTTGGGAATCTCCAGACCCGCGTTTCGCATACCCTCTAAGAAACCGTCCTGACGCTCCTTGGCGGTGCTCAGACGTATCGGACCGTTTAAAAAGGCAATCCTGCGATGGCCGAGCTCCAGCAGATGATTCGTGAGCTTTATAACGCCGCCGACATTATCAAAATCCACAAAGTCCCCGACAAAGTCCGATGACGACACCATGCGGTTGCTGAGCACGGTCGGGATGTTTTGGCTGATCTTGCTGATCTCCGCATCGTTGTTGCCGACGGTATTTATAATTATTCCGTCGACCCTGCGTTCATACAGAGTGTTCAGCAGAGAGCATTCCCGCTCCACGGAGAAGTTAGTGCTGCAATTGATTATGTTATAGCCGTTGCGGTACATGACTTCCTCAATGCCGCGGCTTATAAAGGTGAAGAAGGGGTCGGCGGTATTGGAAACGACATAGGCTATCATCGCCGAATTCTTGCGTTTAAGACTTCGCGCGATCTCATTAGGAGTATATTTGGTTTCTTTGACTGCCTCCTGCACTCTCTCTTTAAGCGCACTTTCTACATTTGCACTGTTGTTGAGCACACGGGAGACAGTGGAAATTGAAACTCCGGCGACTCTTGCAACGTCTTTTATTGTCGCTTTCTTAGCCATTAGGGTTCGTAGCCTTTCGATCAGTATAATTCATTATAGAAACATTTTAGCTTATTTTACAAGGTTCATGTTCAAAAATCAAGGAGGAAATCATGAAAATAGTTATTTTGGATGCTTATACCGAGAATCCCGGAGATTTGTCGTGGGATGCTCTGAAACAGTTTGGCGAGCTTACGGTATACGATCGCACGCCTTACGATGATAAGGAGATTGCCCGGCGCATTGGAGATGCCGAGATTGTTCTGACGAATAAAGCCCCCATAAGCAAGGCCGTCATGGACACATGCCCCGGTATCCGCTTCATAGGCGTCCTGGCTACCGGATACAATATAGTCGATGTTAAATATGCCCGGGAGAAGGGCATTCCCGTATCTAATGTACCGGCCTACGGCACAGCTTCCGTATCGCAGTTTGCTATCGCGTTGCTGCTTGAGATATGCCACCATACTGCGCATCATGCGCAGGCTGTCAGCGAGGGAAGATGGGCAAGCTGCCCCGACTGGTGCTTCTGGGACTATCCCATAATTGAGCTTGAGGGCAAAACCATGGGCATAATCGGCTTCGGCCGCATAGGACAGAGCACCGGAATGATCGCCAAAGCGCTCGGCATGAGGGTTCTGACATACAGCCGCAGCGTCAGAGAGAGCGGCAAAGCCATTGCCGACTATGTGGACCTTGACACGCTGCTTGCCGAATCCGACGTCATCGCACTGCATTGCCCGCTGTTCCCGGAGACGGAGAATATAATAAACAAAGATACGATCTCAAAGATGAAAGACGGCGTTATAATTATAAACAACAGCCGAGGCCAGTTGGTCGTCGAGAAGGATCTTGCTGACGCGCTTAACAGCGGCAAGGTCTACGCAGCGGGGCTTGACGTCGTATCTACAGAGCCCATAAAGGACGATAACCCTCTGCTGAAAGCCAAAAACTGCTTTATCACGCCGCATATAAGCTGGGCGACAAAAGAGGGACGGCAGAGAATAATGGACTGCACCGAGAGGAATATACAGGCGTTTATCTCCGGTGCGCCTGAGAATGTGGTAAACTGATGAAAAAAGTAATTGTAATTTCCGATTCGTTCAAAGGCACGATATCCAGCAATGAGATATGCGGTATCGCCGCCGAGACCATACCGCGCTATTTCCCGGGATGCGAGGTCGTAACTATTCCGGCCGCAGACGGGGGAGAGGGAACCGTTGAATGCTTCGTCAGGGCGCTTGACGCCGAACCTGTAAGTATACAGGTAAGCGGAGCTTACGGAGAAAAGATAGAGGCGCAGTATGCCCGCATGGGTGACGCCGCCATCATTGAAATGGCCGCTGCCGCCGGACTCCCCTCGGTAGGGGAGCGCAAAGACCCCTCCGCGACTACCACCTTCGGAGTTGGAGAGATCATACTGCATGCCGTCGAAAGTGGCTGCAAAAGGATACTGCTCGGGCTTGGCGGCAGCGCAACAAACGACTGCGGCTGCGGCTGCGCCGCCGCTTTGGGCGTAAGATTTTTTGACAGCAGCGGTATAAGCTTTGTCCCGGTGGGACGCAGCCTGAAGGACATTGCTCATATTGATGTAAGCGCCGCGCGGGAGCTTTTAAACGGCGTTGAGCTGACGCTTATGTGCGATGTTGAAAATCCCCTTTACGGCGATAAGGGCGCGGCATATGTGTTTGCCCCCCAAAAGGGTGCTGACAAGGACATGGTAAAGCACCTGGATGACGGACTGAGGCATTTTGCGGAGGTTGTACGCCTTGATCTGGGCATTGACGTATCCGAGCTTCCCGGAGGCGGAGCCGCCGGCGGAATGGGCGCCGGTTCAAGCGCGCTCTTAGGCGGGCAATTGCAGTCGGGTATCGAATCAATACTTAACATCATAGATTTTGACGTTCAGCTTCAAAATGCCGATCTTGTTATAAGCGGCGAGGGCAGAATCGACAGCCAGAGCCTCGACGGCAAATTGATTTCCGGCGTCTCGCGCCGAACTAAAGCCGCCGGAGTGCCGCTTATTGCTCTCGTGGGCTGCATCGACGAATCAGCCGAGGCCGCTTATTCTAAGGGAGTTACCGCGATGTTTACAATAGGCAGAAATTCCGTGCCGGAAGCCGAGCTTGCTCAAAGGTCAAAGTCGGATTACAGGGCGACTCTTGAGGATATCCTCAGACTTATAAAGTGCTTTGAGTCAAAAACAGCAAAGTAAATAAAATCCAGAAGTCATTGAGACTTCTGGATTTTTGATGTTCTGAGCTTCACAGCAGGCACGGCCATTCGGCTTCCTTGAATCCTGTAAGGACGATATCGCCGCTGACTATGATAGGGCGCTTTACGAGCATACCGTCTGTCGCAAGCAGACGAAGCTGCTCATCCTCGGACATGGAGGGAAGCTTGTCTTTCAGACCCATGGACTTGTACAGCAGACCGCTGGTGTTGAAAAATCGCTTGAGCGGCAGACCGCTCATTTCGTACCACGCTTTGAGCTCGTCATAGCTGGGATTATCCTCCTTGATATGGCGTTCGGTATAGGAAAGAGCGTGGTCATCGAGCCAGGCTTTGGCCTTTTTGCAGGTTGAGCACGGCGGGTATTGAATAAAAAGCATAGTAATATCTCCTTTATCTCTATAAAGATAACTGAAATTATAGTATATAAATCAATATGCTTCAACAGTGTTTTACTTAATTACTTCTGAAAATTGACTTGCAGAATTTAGTGAAGAGTTAAAAGTGAATAGTGAATAAGTAAAAAACGACAAGCACTTCAGGTGCTTGCCGTTTTTTGGCGCAGAAGGAGGGATTTGAACCCTCGCGCGCTTTTTACACGCCTACTCCCTTAGCAGGGGAGCCCCTTCGGCCTCTTGGGTACTTCTGCACATAGCCGCTAAAGTATAATAGCATAGCCCGTTTCCAATGTCAAGATTTTTTATCCGCAGTCAGAGCAAAGAATGTGGCGGATTATTGAGATTTTTTGATGTTTTCTATTGACAAAGCATAACTATCTGTTATAATGCAGTACGAAAACTGAACACCTTATCAAGAGCGGTGGAGGGAACGGCCCTGTGAAGCCCGGCAACCTGCGTGTGCAAGGTGCCAAATCCGGCGGTGATTATCGAAAGATGAGGCTTATGACCAAGATATCTTACTCCGTCGGCTGCGACGGAGTTTTTCATTTGCAGGTGTTCTGAAATTATTCAGGAGGAAAAGAAAATGAGCAAAAGACTGTTTACATCCGAATCTGTTACCGAGGGACATCCCGATAAGATCTGCGACCAGATCTCCGACGCGGTTCTTGACGCCATACTCGAAAAGGACCCCAACGGTCGCGTTGCCTGCGAGACTACGGTTTCTACCGGCCTTGTCCACATTATGGGCGAGATAAGCACAAGCTGCTATATCGATATCCCCAAAATCGCCAGAGACGTTATACGCGATATCGGCTACGACAGAGCCAAGTACGGCTTTGACTGCGATACATGCGGAATCATCACGAATATCGACGAGCAGTCTGCGGACATAGCACTGGGTGTTGACAAGTCCTTAGAGGCTAAGGAAAGCGGCGATATAGAGTTGGATAACGGAGCGGGCGACCAGGGCATGATGTTTGGCTATGCCTGCAATGAGACCGAGGAGCTCATGCCTCTTGCCATAAGCCTTTCGCACAAGCTCGCAAAGCGCCTTGCGGATGTGAGAAAGCAGGAGCTTGTTGACTATCTTCGCCCCGACGGCAAGACCCAGGTCACCGTTGAGTATGACGATGCGGGAAAGCCCGTTCGCGTCGATACCGTTGTCCTGTCCACCCAGCATTCTCCCGAGGTAAGCCTTGAGCAGATCCGCCGCGATATGATCGAGCTTGTCATCAAGCCGGGCATATCGGCGGAGCTGCTGGACGAGCAGACAAAATATTATGTAAACCCTACAGGCCGCTTTGTAATCGGCGGGCCGCAGGGTGACTCCGGACTTACCGGCAGAAAGATCATAGTCGATACCTATGGCGGAAGCGCTCCCCACGGCGGCGGCGCATTCTCCGGCAAGGACCCCACCAAGGTCGACCGCAGCGGAGCATACGCAGCGCGCTATGTCGCAAAGAATATCGTCGCCGCCGGCCTTGCGGATAAGTGCCTTGTCCAGCTCGCCTACGCCATTGGCATTGCGCGCCCCGTATCCGTCATGGTCGATACCTACGGTACGGGTAAGGTATCCGATGAGAAGCTTGCCGAGGCTGTAAACAAGGTATTTGACCTGCGCCCGACCGCTATTATCAGGGATCTGGAGCTTAAAAAGCCCATTTACAGACGCCTTGCCGCATACGGACACATGGGACGCACTGATCTCAAGGTCAGGTGGGAGGACACCGACAGGGTTGATGCCCTGCTTGAGGCTGTTAAGTAATGCATATACCGACCTGCGAAAGCTGCGAGCTTGATATACTCTCCTTCGAGGAAGCGCTGAATAATTCCGGCCGCAGGGGGGGCTATGACGCCGAAAAATGGCTGTATGTGCCGGATTACTATGCCGATTACCGTTATATACTCGGTACGCGCGGCAAAAATCCGCTCATATGCATAGGTATAAACCCCTCGACCGCCGCGCCTGACGACCTCGATAATACCCTAAAGAGCGTTTCCCGCATCGCCGCGGCAAACAACTATGATAGCTGGATAATGTTCAATGTCTATGCCCAGCGAGCCACGAATCCCGATGACATGGACAGGGAGCTGAACTTAAAGCTGCATAATGAGAATATGCGGGCGTTTGAGTACATACTTAAAAATGTGGGCGAGGGCATCTCACCGGCTGTCTGGGCCGCGTGGGGAACCATCATCGAAAAGCGCCCATATCTCAGAGACTGCGTTCTGGACATGGTGGAGCTGGGCAAGAAGTACGGCGCTAACTGGTTTTGCGCCGGAAAGCGTTCAAAGAAGGGGCACCCTCATCATCCGCTGTATCTGCGAAAGGACGCCGAAACGGAAGAGTTTAATATTGATGAGTATCTCGAGGTAATAAAATGAAGCCCAAATTTAAAATCGCGGTAATTCAGCTTCGCACTGAGCTTGAAAAAGCGCTCACAATGGAAAAGGCAGAGCGCATGATAAAGGAGGCGGCGGCAAACGGCGCCAAGGTCGTTGCCCTGCCAGAGATGTGGAGCTGCCCGTATTCAAAGGAGTATTTCCGGCCCTTTGCCGATGCGGAAAATGGTGAGACGGCAGCGGAAATGTCGCGCTGGGCGCGTGAGAGCGGAGTCATCCTCATTGGAGGCTCGGTGCCTGAGCGGGTCGGCGATAAGCTGTATAACACCTGCTTTGTGTTTGACGAAAGCGGCAGGCAGATCGCGCGCCATAGAAAGCTCCACCTTTTCGATGTTAATATTGAAGGCGGAATAAGATTTATGGAGTCGCACAATTTCGCGCCCGGCGAGGACATAACCGTCTTTGACACGCAATATGGTAAAATGGGCGTTCTTATTTGCTTTGATATGCGCTTTCCCGAGCTTGTGCGCGCAATGGCAAAGAGGGGAGCGGAGCTTATATTCTGCCCGGCTCAGTTTAATATGACGACGGGGCCTAAGCACTGGGAGCTTACCGTCCGCGCAAGGGCCATGGACAACGAGGTCTATTATGTCGGCGCTTCCGCCGCGCGGTACGAGGGCTTCGACTATGAGTGCTGGGGTCATTCGACGGTGGCAGACCCATTCGGTATGGTTGCCGCAAGCTGTGACGAGACAGAGCAGATACTTTACTGCGATATTGATCTGAACGAGGTGGACTCGGTTCGTCGCCAGCTTCCGACCTTCCTGCATCTGCGCGAGGATGTATATACTGTTGCAAAATAAGCGTTTTTTAACAAAACCTGCGGCCATTCGCCGCAGGTTTTGTCATATTAACTGAAATTGAGATAAAGTGTTGCAAAATTGTGAATAAGCAAGTATAATCACTTGGAAAAGATTTTTAAAGACGGTTCAGTGAAGCCGGTAAAATCGCCCATATGGTGTAGCTATGCGTAAGTGTAGTCATGTTATTGTGTTATTGTGCGTCTTGCCGGTTTGCGGCAGGGCGATTTTTCTTTTTGAGGTGATAACATGAGGCTCAAGGCAAGACTGATGGACGAAGCGGCCATGAATCGGGCGCTTATGAGGATATCCCATGAAATAACTGAAAAGAACAAGGGTGTTGAAAACGTCGTCCTGGTGGGTATACGCCGCCGCGGCGTGCCGATATCCGAGATCATACGATCTAATATAGTGAAGATCGAAGATGTTTCGATACCGTGCGGCTGCGTCGATGTTAGCTTTTACAGGGATGACCTGAGCCATGAAAGCGAGATGCCCGTAATTAAAAAGGCGGATATCGGGATAGACGTTAACGATAAGGACGTCGTTTTGGTTGACGATGTGCTGTATACCGGACGCACCGCCCGAGCCGCTATCGAAGCGGTGTTTTCCGCCGGCAGACCCCGCAGCATCCAGTTTGCCGTGCTTGTCGACAGGGGACATCGAGAGCTTCCCATCAGAGCCGACTATGTCGGAAAAAATGTGCCTACCTCACGCTCCGAGCTTATTGAAGTGAGGCTGCCGGAATACGACGGCGAGACAGGCGTGTACCTGATGGAACTTAATTGAGCGCAAAATAAATTTATATAAAAAACTACACAAAGAGAGGTACGATCATGAAAGAAAAAGACGTGATTAATGGACCCGTGTATGATGCACGAACCCTCGGCAAGCCCAAGATGCTTGTGCTTGGACTTCAGCACATGTTCGCAATGTTCGGTGCAACGGTGCTCGTCCCCATGCTCACGGGACTTGACATGGCGACGACTCTGCTGTTCGCCGGTCTCGGCACCCTGCTGTTCCACCTGCTGACCAAGGGTAAGGTTCCGGCCTTCCTCGGCTCATCATTCGCTTTCATCGGCGGCTACAATGCTATCCGTACCATTGGCACCGACGCTTCCGGCGCAGCTATCTACAATAATGATCTGCTGGTCTACGCCTGCTTCGGCGTCGCCTGCGCGGGACTTATGTATGTTATTCTGTCGGCACTGTTCAAGGTGTTCGGCGTTCGCAGGGTAATGCGCTTCTTCCCGCCCATAGTCACAGGCCCAATCATAATCTCAATCGGCCTCATCCTGTCCTCATCCGCGATAAGCAACTGCTCTGCAAACTGGCTTATAGCGATCTCCGCCATTGTTATCGTTGTCTGCTTCAATATCTGGGGCAAGGGCATGACGAAGATCATCCCCATACTGCTCGGCGTTATAGGCTCATATATACTTTCCCTCATCTTTGACCCCGCCTCCCGCGCGAAGGTTGTAGAGGCTGTTTCCGCAGCCGATTGGGTAGGTCTGCCCGTCGTCTGGAATAATACTGTTTTCCATCTGTTTGATATGGAGGTTGATACCGGGCTGCTCTGGTCGGCAGTGTTCACCATCGTGCCCCTGTCTCTGGCGACCATGGTCGAGCATATCGGCGATATCTGCGCCATATCCTCTACCTGCGGCAGGAACTACATGGAGGATCCCGGCTTCCACCGCACCCTCCTGGGCGACGGCCTTGCGACCACTTTAGCGTCTCTGTTCGGCGCTCCCGCGAACACCACCTACGGCGAGAACACGGGCGTTCTTGCACTGAGCAAGGTCTATGATCCCCGCGTAGTCCGCATCGCGGCAGTCTTTGCTATAATCTTCTCCTTCAGCCCAAAGTTTGCCGCTCTCATAACCGCAATGCCTACCGCGACCATCGGCGGTGTGTCCCTTATCCTGTACGGTATGATCTCTGCGGTCGGCGTGCGCAATGTGGTTGAGAACAAGGTCAATTTCTCAAACAGCCGCAATGTTATTATCGCGGCGCTGATTCTTGTGCTCGCAATCGGCATCAACTACTCCGTCGGAAGCATAAACATCGGCATCGTATCTCTGTCCGGTCTGGCTGTAGCGTCCCTTGTAGGTATTGCGCTCAACGCCATCCTGCCCGGCAAGGATTACGAGTTCCAGCAGGAGGACGAAGGCTCCACATCCGTAAACTTCAAGGTGTAATATAGTTACCAAAGAAAAAGGTGATGATACATCACCTTTTTCTTTTAAAAAATATCATTTTTCTATTGACAAATTCAATATTTAGAGTATAATAACTTTTGCGTTTAGCGGATTTGTGTAATGGTAGCACACCGGACTCTGACTCCGTTTGTGAGGGTTCGAATCCTTCATCCGCTGCCAACAAAAAAGCTCTGAAATCATTACGGTTTCAGAGCTTTTTTCTATATTGTTATCGATTTTTTCCCTTATGTTTTCCCTTATGAAAACTAATTGAAATTACGCCTGCTTAATGCTAGTATAGTACTGCTGCATTCTGTCTGCGCTATCCTTTTGCATTTTCTCCGAAACATGGCCGTAAACATCAAGTGTAAATGCCGCCGTTGCATGACCGAGAGCATTTTGTACGGTCTTAATGTCATCGCCGTTTTGTAATGAGAGAACAGCATATGTGTGTCTCAAATCGTGCAGTCTTGCATTAGGAGCGCCGGCAGCAGCGGCGATCTTCTTATGATGCAGATATACTGTTTGCGGCGATAGGTGCTGGCCTAAGTCGGTAGCGAAAACATACCATTTTGCTCTCTGCTCATCATTCTGCCAACCCTGCCATATCTCTCCGGCGTGAAGCCGAGCCCGGATCTGCTTTTCCCGCACATTTTTAAGAATATCCATAATAAATGGGGCAGGGCAGAGCGTCCGAACCTTATCGTTCTTGAGCGGAGCAAATGTAAAACCGCCTTCGCTTATATTACGCTTAAGCAGCTGCTTTTTTATATACAGCTTCCCGTTTTTAAAATCAACGCAATCCCAAGTCAATCCAAGAGCCTCATTTTCTCGCAGACCCGTAAATAATATTACCTTCAATAAGTCGCCGTAGCCGTCAGCGCCAGCCTGTATTATATATTGTTTCACCTGCTCATCCGAAAGAGGAGTGATTTCTGTCTTCTTCTTTTTCGGCAGTTCTGCAGCTGCAGCCGGGTTTGTTCGGATATATCCGTTTTTTACAGCCTGAGACAGTGACTTAGTGAGTATACCATGAATGTTTCGCACACTCTTTTCTGACAGGGGCACTTTTTTTACTACTTTTTTATCATTTTCATCTTTGCGCTTGACTGTATGCCCTTCGCGCAGAAGCATATTATAAAAGCACTGGATGTCATGAGGAGTAAGAGCGGTAAGCTTCTTCGCCCCAAGAGCGGGAATGATATGATTATTTACCTGGGCTTTATAGTGCCTAACGGTGCCGTATTTTTGCGACACTAAATACTCTGAGGTCCATATGCCCATCCACTGTGCCACAGTCAATTTGCTGGGCTCATTATATATCCCCTCATCGACCTCGGTCGTCATGGTTTTAAGCTTCTGAGAAACTTCCTTTTGCGTTTTGCCTGTGATACTTTTCTGTATCTGTTTCCCAGAGCCCGGGTCATAGCCGACGGTGAACCGAGCTTCCCAGTAGGTATATTCTTTACCGTTTCTTGTGACGGTCTTTTTTCTGATAGTTCCGGATCCGGACGCTGCTTTTCTTGCCATAAAAAAACTCCTTTACTAATCGACGCCCGGTATGATAAAATAAATGGGCGCAATAATGCCTTGGTTTAGTCGTCTTGGTTTTTGCGTTCAACCGCTTCGGTGTTCCAGCACCGGGGCGGTTTTTTTATTTGTTTATCTTCTGCTCATTTACGGCATCCATATATCCGGCAGTTATAATGCCTGCGGGAAGTGCGATTATGGCTATGCCAACGAAGGATGATAGCATGGTAACAATTCTTCCGGCAGTTGTAATAGGATAGATGTCACCATAGCCCATTGTGGTGAGGCTGACTGTTGCCCAGTAGATCGCATCAAAGAAATTGTTAAAGGTATCAGGCTCAACATTGAAAACGACAAGCGCCGAAATAAGAATATATGCTAGTGCCAGAGTACCAACCGCCACGAGCGGGATTGTCTGCTTTTTTATAACTCTAATTATCATAGATAGACTTTTACTATACCTGAACAGCCTGAAAGCCCTGAAAACTCTGAATGAGCGGGCAAGACGGAAAAGCTTTAGCACTCTATATCCAGCGGCAAGACCGCAAAAAGACGGGAGTATAGATAAGAGGTCAATAATGGCCATGGGGGTGAGCGGGTACAGCGCGAAAGATAATGAGCCCTTACGCAGCTTAAAGTCCGCTGTTGCCAGCCGCAGCAGATAATCAACAATGAAGATAGTTACTGTTACTTTGTCGATTATATCGAATGCACGGCAGTTTTCTTTAAAGGCCAATGGAATAAGGCTGACGATAATGACAAAAATCATTATATAGTCGTAAGGCGATTTGCAATCAAGGTCAGGCTCAACAAAACGATATATTCGATCTCTCATGAAACTACCTTACAACACTGGTAAAGGCCACTGCTTTGCCAATTATATGAACACTGTTCATTTCTTCTTCCCAATATACAAATGGACGGAATTGGGGATTTTCCGGCTCGAGCGAAATGTGATCGGGGAAGATGTGGACACGCTTCAATGTGGCTTCGTCGTCAATAAGAACGGCGGCGATTTCTCCGTCATTAACTGTAGGCTGCTGCCGAATATAAACAATGTCTCCGTCAAAGATACGAGCGTTTATCATACTGTCGCCCTTGCAGCGGAGAGCAAAGTCAGCTTTGACGTGTTCTGGCACTGATACATCTCCCTCAATATTCTCTGCGGCAAGGATAGGCTCACCGCAAGCAATAGTACCGATCAATGGCACCTTATATGTCTTTGGCATCGGGAAAATATTAGAAGGAGCTGCAATACCATTATCATTTACCTTACCGACAAGGTAATCAATAGATGTCTCGTAAAAATTTGCTATATCAATAAGCGTTTCGGAATTAGGCTCACGGACACCCTTTTCATAATTAACATATGTTGTATAAGGCATAGACAATTGACGTGCGGCCTCTCGCATGTTAAGGCCTTTCAACTCACGAAGCTGTTTCATCCTGTTCATAAACACACCTCATTTCTTATAGAAGTATTACACAAATTGAGTAAATAGTCAACACCAAGTTGCCCAAATTGAGAAATATGCACAATATATTAATACTCGATTTGGGCAATTTTCATTATTTACAAATACTCAAAACGGGTATATCATATCGAATGAACCCAAAATGAGTAATTTGGAGGTGAAATAATGAAATATCCTAATATAGCGGCAGAGAGAGCAAAACGAGGGATGAGCCTTGATGCTCTGGCTAAGGAGCTCGGAGTAGCAAGAAAGACTGTATACAACTGGGAGCAGAAAGGGCAAATTCCGCTGTCGGCACTTGAAAGAATGTCTGAAATGTTCTCATGCTCAATAGATTATCTGCTTAATCGCTCCGCATAAGCGAAAAACGAGAAAAGGAGGCGTAACAATGGACAATAGACCGAAAAAGTCAAACGATAAGCTGACAGGCATTGTCATGGAGCCTGTAGCTGTATCTATCCAGAATGCCGCACGGCTTTTGGGGATATCGGACAGAACATTATACGATATGACGAACATGGAAGGATTTCCGGCTTTCAAAATCGGAAATCGCACCCTCATTTCAGTTGAGGGTTTGCGCGAATGGGTGCGAGAACGCATTAGACCGCAGAGGAGCGCACAGTGATTAATACAGATATGTACACCGGAAGAGAATGCTTTCTGTGCGGTCGCAACGGCTGCGCGGATCCGCTTGACCGCCACCACGTTTTTGGCGGTGGTCTTCGGAAAAAGAGCGAGAGATATGGGCTGGTGGTAGATCTCTGCCACCACCGCTGCCACGAATACGGCGAAGCGGCAGCCCACCAGAACGAGCAGACGATGGACAAGCTGCACCGCTGGGGGCAGAGAAAGGCCATGATTGAGCAGGGGTGGAGCGTAGATGAGTTTGTCCGGCAATTCGGCAAGAACTATCTCAGCGAGGACGAGCTCCGCGAGCTTGAGGCAGAGGGCATAGAGCCCGAGCGCTACGGCTCGTTCGCAATATGCGACGATGCAGAGCTTCCGTATTGAGGTGAAGGTATGACATATCCTAAGAAGCTATTCGGCATTTATCATAAGGAGCCGCCCTTCAGCACATGTTGCGAGCGTTGTCTCATGAGCGACTGCTGCATCGGGAGAGAAGAAACCGTGGAGATACTTTCGGTGGGCACCGATGCGGGAAAGATGGGACGAATCAGAATCGGCGGCAGGATAATCGAAGTGCCGCTTACGGAAATATGTTTTGAGGAGGAGATAGAATGACGGCATTTGCGCTGATGATAGACCTCTTCCTGCTTACGGGATTGGCTATAAGCAAGGCGGCTGAAATATGGCTTGAGTGGATAGGCCGAATGAACGATGAGTACGAGAGGAGGCACAGGCAATGCAAATGAGATATGCAGTGATAGCGGCACTGTGCTTCGTGCTTATAGCACTGCTGCTGTTGGTGGACTGCTATTTCACGGCCGAACCGGAGCCGATCACGCCGCCTGAGCGGGATTGGGGCGGCCTGAAGGTGCAGCAGATGGCTGCGCTGCCGGAGCCTGCCGCGCCTGAGATCGTGCAGACATGGACGGAGGCCGACGCCGTAGCTCTGGCACAGATGGCGTGGGGCGAAGCTCGTGGCTGCGGCCGTGAGGGACAGGCACAGACAATGTGGTGCGTGCTCAACCGCTGCGACAGGTGGGGCGGCACTCCGCTGCAACAGTGCAGCGCGAGCGGGCAGTTTCACGGTTACAGCCCAGATTTTCCCGTGACGGATGAGCTATACACGCTGGCAGTCGATGTGCTCACACGATGGGACATGGAAAAGGCGGGACAAGCCGTTATACGAGAGCTGGAGGCGGGGTACCTATGGTTCACCGGTGATGGGACTGAGAATTATTTCAGAGAGGAGTATTAATGAATAAGACGCTTTATCTGTGCTTTGCGTGCGCCGCCCTGATGGCGGACAGCTACAGTCTCACGGAGCTGCCGGAAGGGCTTGAAAACGGCAAATGTGCCCGGTGCGGGCGCAAGGTCTGGGGCGCAACCTACAAAATCGCAAAAAAATAACTGCGGCACACCCGAGCAAAAGCTGTGCCGCAGTAAGAAACCAAATCCATGAGGATCTGTGCTTAAAGGATAACACAGATCCTCCGAAAATTCAAGTTTAGGAGGAATAAACATGAACAAATACGTTGAAGCAGCTCTCGCGGGGTATGACGCCGCGAAGCAGGAGCTTGAGAGCTATGTCAGAGCAAACACGGATTTTACCGTATCCATCAATGATGGGGGATATCCTCTGGTAATAACCCTCAGTCCCAGCGAGGACGCAATGCAGGAGAGCCTGTTCGAGCCGGACGCAAACGGCGCGATCGGTGAGATCGTTATCACCTGCTCGAGCACGGGCGTGGGCGTTGATCTCGGACTAAAGTGCCATATGCAGGCGGAGACACTTAAAAAGCTGCTGGGCAAATGCGCCGTCGTGGCCGAGGCAAGTCTGCACGCATATAAGGCGGGGAGGTCGGAGGCGGCGTATGAGTAATTGCATTGAAAAAATCGAAGCCCAGCAGGCAAAGCTGGAGGAAAACTCGGCTCCATGGGTAGTAGGGGAGCAACTCAAGGAAATCTGCGCTGATCCGCACTGCGCCGAGCTTGTAAGCGCGGATCTCGACAACGAGGAAATGAGCCTTGAAAAATGCGAGAAAAAGATCAAGGCGTACGCTGACAAGCACAAACAGGGGAATTTCTCCTATGTGTCTCCAAAAGTGGCTGAGGATATAATCCGCAAATTCTACGGTCTGCCGGCAGCGGGAGAGAGTCCCGCCAGGCAGACAGGCAGCATAATCGACCTTTCGGATTTTCTGTGAGGCGCGTTATGACGGACAAAGAGATAATAAGGCTTCTGCCTAATGTCGCGCCGTATCAGATTAAAGAGAAAGCATTTGAAAGCGGCAATCTGGACAGGGATTTCATCATTTACAAACGTGAGAGTATAGAAGTTGCCCCGCCTCCGGGAGAAATAATGAAACCGGAAGACTGGCAGAGGATGAATAAAGAAACAAAACGTCACTGGGCGGCGCACTGCACATGCAGCTCCTGCGGGGAAGATTTCTATACCGGCTGGCACAGCAACGGTGATTTGAGCGGACCGCTCATGTTTGTAGATGAAGACGGCTTTTGCTATTCCGGATGGACGGAGGATACGGACGACGTAAACCAGCGCATTGAGCTTACAAGCGGCGATGCGGTCAATTGCCCCTATTGCTGGAGCGACGCAACACTCATAAAAAACAGTGAGCTTCGCAGCGGACGAACCTACCAGATACTTATAACCAGCATAGAGTTTGTAGGAAACCTCTTGGCACTCGTGACATGGATAGCCGGAATGAAAATTGATTGCGACGGTATCGAGGAAAAATACATTCGTCCGAGGGAAGCCGCTGTGCTAATGGAAAACGGATATTTAAGGTGCTTTTCGCGAACCAGACAGGGGCCGTTTATAAGCTGCGAGCGGGACACCGGCGAATGGCGGCGAATAAAGAACGGCTCTGATCCGATGCAGAAGATGTACTACTCCTATGATTCAAACAATGGAAGGACATTCGGAAGTGAGCTGATTCTCACATACGACACCTTTGAGGGCACGAGCGCCGAAAAGACCGGGCTCGATGAATACCTCTCATCCGGCGGGAAGTGGCCGTATGTTTACCTTGAATTCTGGTGCAAGCATAAGAGTGTTGAGAACCTTATAAAAACAGGTTTCAACGATTTTGTAGTCAGAGAGATCGACGGGGAAGTGGCAAAGGCCGAAGCATATCACAGCTCTATGTATAATACGCTGCCATGTTCTGCGAAAAACGCAATGCAGCATTGCGTTGATTTTTCAAAGGTAAAGCCGCATGAGATGCTCAGGATGACAAAAACGGAGTACCGATCGGCGGCGATCTATGAGTGGACAGGGGAAGAACTCGCTTGCTGGCAGAACTACACAAGCCTATGCGAAAAGATATCGCCAGAGGCGTTTTATACGGCAATTGGTGACTTTGGGCAAAGCGCAGTATTTGAAATCACAGACAACTTCATATGCGGAGAGGACACCCTGCTGATTTCGGATATATATAAATACGCGGGAAAGCAGCAGGGGCACGAACCGGACTATGCCACGAGGCTTCTTATAGATTACCGCCGTATGCTGTATGAGCAGCGACCGCAGATGAATTATAGCTACGAGGAGCTGTGGCCGAGGGACATTCAGGCAGCTCACGACCGCCTGGCCGAGCAGATAAGCGCAGCCGAGGATACGAATAACGCGGCAAATTTCCTGCGCATTAAGAAAGAATACTCCGCGCTTGAGTGGACTGACGGCGAACTTTGTATCGTTCTCCCGTCTTCAAACAAGGATCTGGTGAATGAGGGCAACACGCTCAGGCATTGTGTGGGCGGCTATGGAAAGGATCATTTGAACGGAAAGCCTATATTCTTCGTCCGGCATTACCGCCGTCCGGAGAGAAGCTATTACACGCTCAATGAAAATCTCAACGGCGAAAGCCCACGGCGCATACAGCTCCACGGCTACGGCAACGAGCACCACGGAGACTGCAAGCAGTATACACACAAGATACCGCAGAAGGTTTTGGATTTCTGCGACCGCTGGGAGCGGGAGATACTTGCACCATGGTTTGCTCAGCACAAGGCAGAGAATGCAGTTAATGACAAAAAGAAAAAGGAGACAGCGGCATGAATGAGATACAGACCGTGAGGACACCGGATATTATCGGCTCTGAGATCAGGAGCCTTACAAACCAGGCTAAGACTATGACGCTTTGGTTCGGGATCGAGATAGGCCGGCGGCTGACCGAGGCTAAGGCGCTTTTGGAGCATGGACAGTGGCTTCCGTACCTGAAGGAGCAGACTGAGTTTTCGCAGAGCAGCGCCTCGCGGCTTATGACGCTTTACAGAGAATACGGCGCGGCTCAGACAAGCCTTTTCGGCGCAGAATCAAATTACCCAACGTTGAATAATTTGAGCATTTCCAATGCTTTGAGGCTGCTTGCTGTGCCCGAGGAGGAGCGCGAGGAGTTCGCCGCAGAGCATGATGTTGAGCATATGTCGGCGCGTGAGCTGGATGAGCTTATAAAAGCGCGGGAGGCCGCTGAGGCAAGAGCCGAACAGGCGGAAAATGCGCTCAGGCAGGCCGACGAGGGCGCGGCGCTGAGAGCCGCAGAGTGGCAGGAGAAGATAGACGCGGCGAAAGAAGCGGAGCGGAACGCAAAAAAGCTGCTTGATGAGCTGAACGACAAGCTATCGACCGCCGAAGCGGAAAAGCGAGCTGCCGCAGATGAGCTTGCGGAGCTGAGAAATAGACCGGTCGAGGTAGCGGTAGAGGTTGACGAGCAGGCCGTCAAGGAGGCGGAGATCAAGGGTCGGGCGGCCAGCGACGCGGAATGGACAGAGAAGTATGCCAAAATCCAAAACGACTTGTCCGCCGCTGAAACAAAGGCGGAGAAGCTGAAAGCAAAGGTGAAAAAGGCCGAGGAGGCTCAGGCGGCCGCAGCGGCTGAGCTGGACAAGATGCGTCGGGAGACAAAGCTTTCCGATCCCAACACGGCAGTTTTCAAGCAGATATTCGAGACTGTTCAGGAGGACTTTAATAAGCTGCACGGCTGTCTTATGAAGATCCGCGCAAGCGATGCCGACACGGCTCAGAAGCTCGGCGCGGCGGTGCAGGCGCTTATTGATAAGATGCAGGGGGCGCTTAATGAATAGCACCTGCGCGGGCTGCGAGTACCTCAAATTCGAGGTTTTCCCTCACGGGCGGCGGGCGGCTCGCTGTTTTGCTCCGCTGCCCGCGCCATGGGGCAACGGCCGCGTTGTGGGAAACCCGGTCAGCAATCGATACACAATAACGATTGAGCGCCCCAAGTGGTGCAGAAAGGAGCTGAAATGATTAAGTGCGACCCGAGGGCAAAAGTAAGATGCCCGTTTAAGAATCCATGCTGTGGAGATGAAACGGCATATTTTTTAGAAGGCAGCGAGTGCGACGAGTTCAACCAAAAAATCCTCGCACCGCCTCCGACCAAGGCCGACCGTATAAGGGCGATGAGCGATGAGGAGCTTGCGGAATTTATCCTCAGTATCGTCTATGCGAGAAATACGCCGTGGGCTGATCTATTCACGAATACTTTCTGCAAGAACTGTCCAACGACAGTATGTGCAGTTGATGGATACAAATCGATGGACCTTCACGAATGCGATTTTGTGGACGGCAAATGCCCACACGGGAGCGATGTTGTATGGTGGCTCCAGCAGCCAGCGAAGGAGGATAGCAATGACAGAACTTAAACCGTGCCCGTTTTGTGGAAGAAAACCTTATGCAATAGTTTATGTTAATATCGGGAAAGGGTGGGCTAGCCTACACGTTAGATTATACGAAAAGGGATATGTAAAGGAGGGCTAACAGTGGCTGAATACATAGACAGGGAAGCGGCGATTGAAACGCTGTACTACAATGCGGACGAATCCTGCGCATCTGTAGTTTCTGATTTTGAGTCAATACCCGCCGCCGATGTTGCCCCGGTGGTGCATGGGCATTGGGACGAAAACGGCAGATGTACAGCGTGTGGGGGTCATGCACCGTTCTGGTGTATGGCATCCACATACTACAAAAGCCCGTTTTGCCATGAATGTGGCGCGAAAATGGATGAGGAGGATAAGACGTGAAAAAGACATTACATAAGCTGCGTGTATGGCTGTTGAAGCTTCTCGGCGGTGTGTCAACAACGTACTACAACGCCATTATTGCGGAGGCGGCCGGTCGGATAATTGAACTAAAAGAGAAATGTAAGCTCACTGAGGCATATCAAGCCACTGTGCGCGAGATATGCCGCAAGAGCGAGAATACATACTACGACTGGTGCTGTGAGTACTGCGTAGGCAGTACTGATTGTAAGCACAATAGCTGGTGCCCGTTTTTCATACCGCGAAATGACTTGTAAGGACTGCGCCGACAGGCGCGTGGGGTGTCATGCCGAGTGCCCACGGTACGCCGAGGAAAAGAAACGGCGCAGCGAGGCAGACGAAAAACGCCGCCGATCGACAGGCGCTGACGGACTGCTTATCGGCGGATACATAAAACGCGCCCGTCGCTGCCGGAGCCGGACAAAAAACGGGATACGGAGATACAGAGGGACATAAGCTGATGAAAAAATCCCGCCTCGGAAATGAGGCGGGATAGGTCTAAGCCTTGGGGCTGCTGTCCTTATGGTAGACCTTCAAATCGGAGCCGCTTGTGCCGGAGACAATCGGCTCAGCACGCTTTTTCTTGCTTTTGGCCTTGCCCTGGATTTGGGGTACGGCAGGAGCATCATTGCGGGGCTGTGTGTGAGTCCAGTCCGGACGGGCCATTCCTTGTTTAGCCATTAAAATCACCTCGGCTTAGTTTTCCCGAATGGGCACGATTTATCAACATTTAGGAGGCATATAAGAAATGACAGTGATGATGCGCTGTGAGCAATGCGGGAAGGAGATACCGAAAACCACCAACAGACGTTTTTGCAAAGAGTGCGGCGCGGCTCGAAACGAAGCTGCAAACCGACGCTCGGCCATGCGCAAGTATGAGGAGAAGAAAGCGGCGCAGCTCGCGGCCGGTACTAAAACTATCAAGTGTCTCGGCTGTGGCTGCGAGATCGTTGCAGCGCCGAACAGAAAGTATTGCAGCGACTGTGCTCAGGCTCGGCAGCGGGAAGCGGTCAAACGCGCCCGCGCTAAAGCGTCGAGCCATAGCGTCAAGGAATGCGGCAAAGAGCAAATCACGAAAAGGGACAAGTTGTTCGCACTTGAGGGCAAGAGTCTGTCGGAGGTCGCGCTTGAAGCAAAGGCGCTCGGGATGACCTACGGACAGTACGTCAGCGCATGCAGCGTTGGGACGATAACTAAGATGCTTGAGGCGGACGGCATAAGCCGCGACAAAGCCCGCCGCATGATCCAAAAGGAGCGGGAGAACGCGAAATCTCTGAGAAAGAAAAAAGCCGAGAGGAGACAGAATGATTACCTGCAAACTTGACGTCCCGTGCATGTGCTGTAAATGCGCAGCCAATGACGGGAAGCGCTGCACGATAAGGCACGAGCCAACATGCGCGGCATGCAGCAGCAAACAATATGAGTGCATTACATATTGCACCAATTTTAGAACCGAGGCGAGAGCCTGAATTCGTTCAGGCTTTTGTCTGAGTTTTAAATATTTTCTACTTTATTAAATATAAACGCGCGTGCGCGCGTTTCATGCCGACTTGGTAAGCGCATAGTTTAGCGCCAAAAGTTATACAGGAGACAAAATGAGTAATTCAGTCAGGTGGTTTACAAGAAAATATATCTGCCGGAACGGCATAGAAGAGAGAACAAAGTTTTGTGTTCGCTCTTCACAGAAAGGAACACGTCTTGACAGAGCCGTCAGAAAAGCCTCAAGGGCATCTGACAATGCAGAAAGGCAGCTTGCAAGATTATCCAACAACAATTTCGATACAGAAGATAAGCATCTCGTCCTTGAATATACAGACGTGATGCTCAGAATACTTTACGAGCGGGCGCTTAGGTCTGGCATAGAGCCTTTTGAGGACGCCATGTATTTTGAGGCAAAAAAGGAGTTTGACAATTGGATCAGACGGGTGCAGCGGAAATTAAAAGGCGTTGTCGAATTTAAGTACATCGGCATCACATCGGATCTCGACGGAGAAAAGAAAACGCCGGTCAGGCTACATCACCATGTTGTGATAAACAAAGAAGCTCTGGAAACCTGCAAGGAAAAATGGAAGGGCTTTGTCCTTGATGCTGACCTATACACGGTACACAACGACTTTTCCGCCCTGGCGGCATATCTCATCAATCAGGTGAGATACATACCGAATGCAAAGCGCTATACTCCGAGTCGCAATCTTGAGCCCCCAAAGACGACCAAGCCGGTGGAGATCACCCGCTACGGTGACAGCGAGATGAGGATACCAAAGGGCTGCATAAAGCTGTATCGCTCAGAATATGCAAAGGGTGCTAATCAATACATCCGCTATTACAGACCACCAAAGGATGAGCGCTTTAATAATGAGAATGGGAGGCGTCAAATATGAGTAAGCCCGCAAACAGTTGGTACGGCATAGTTATAAAAACGATACGCAGATACCCGGAGCTGAAGAAAAGAAAAGCGCAGATGCACAATTCAAATATCATTGCAAACTATTCTGCGATGCCTAAATCAAATACATCTTCGAGAACCACAGAGAACATAGCAATAAGAGAGCTGAAACCCGCCGATGAGCGGGAGTTGCAGGCAGTGGAAAAAGCAATAGGAGTTATGTACAGCCTCAACGAAGGGAAAGAAATCATGAAAATTGTGGAGCTTGTGGATTTTAAGCACACACATCTTCTTCGCGGGGCAGCATTTGAATGCAATATTTCGGAGCAGACAGCCAAGCGCAGAAGGCAGGTTTTCGTTAATGAATGTGCTCGTCAGTTGGGTTATTTATAAAAATTGAGCTAACAGAGCCTGAATTGTAGCTTATTATGCTAAACAGGAAGAATCAGAGCATATGGCCAAAGACTTTGCAAAACAAGTATATAAAAGCAGGCGGTGGCAGAAGTGCAGAAAAGCATACATTGCCGAGCGCATTTTAGTCGATGGTGGATTATGCGAAGAATGTCATGAAAGATTAGGCTACATAGTCCATCACAAAGTGATGCTGACCGAAGCTAATATCAGTGATCCGGATATTGTTTATAGCTTTGAAAACTTGGAATATGTCTGCAAGCAATGTCATGATCAATTTGAGGGTCATGGTGTAGGCAAAGCCATAACAGAGCTTGTCAAGTTTGATGAGCACGGAGATCCAATCCCCCCCTAATTTCATCATGCAATTTTGCCGACGAGCACCGAGGGTGAGCCTCGGAATAATACACAGGCAGTCTTCGCACGAGGGGGGATGCAAACAAAAAATACACGCACGCGGGTGCGCGTTCTTTTTTATGCGGAGCGGGAAATCAAATCGGATTTAACAGAATCTATCGGAACATAGGGAGGTGAAGCTGTGGCTAAGGAGAGCAAAGACGGGTATAGCAAAATTTGCGAGCGGGTGCCGGAAGACAAACGCTATCTTGCGAAAAAACTTGCAACTGAAATCAGATTTATGGATCAGACAATCATAAAACTGAAGACACAAATTCGCGAATCCGGCAGCGTCGAAGAATTTAAGCAGGGCAAGCAGCAGTTTCTACGCGAAAATCCTGCCCTAAAGAGCTATACGGCGCTAATTAAGGCTCGCAGCGCAGCTTATTCCCAAATGTTAAGCTTCCTTCCGAAGCAAAGCAAAGAGACATTCGACGACTTAGATGATTTCGATGATTTTGTAACGGGACGTGATTATGATTGAGACGCAGAAGAGTCGTTTACCCACAGGACTATAACCCAATCCGCGAATACTGGGAGCTCATCGAAAGCGGTCAAGAGACTGTATCTAAAAAAATCGAAAAAACATACCGAATGCTCATTGATGCGCTTGATAATCCGGGTAAGTATCATTATTCCAGCAAGCGGGCAAATCACGCGATCGAGTTTATAGAGAATTATTGCAGACACTCAAAAGGCAGGCTTGGTGGTCAACTCATAACACTTGAACTTTGGGAAAAGGCAATGATTGCTGCAATTTTCGGCTTCATTGATGATGACGGAATAAGGCAATATCAAGAAGTCCTGCTCATTGTTGCAAAGAAAAACGGCAAATCGTTAATCGCATCGGCAACAGGCAACTATATGTTCCTGGCGGATGGAGAGCCGGGACCGGAAGTTTATGCAGTCGCTACAAAACGCGATCAGGCAAAAATTATATGGCAAGAGGCAAAGCGTATGGTTCGTAAGGCTCCGGAACTGCTCAAAAGGGTGCGGACGCTCGTCGCCGAAATGGTCTGTGATAACAACGACGGCGTATTTAAACCTCTGGCATCAGACTCAGATACACTTGACGGCCTGAACATTCATTGTGCGCTAATGGACGAACTCCAGCAGTGGAGAAACGGCAGGGCGCTGTTTGACATTATCGCAGACGGCGTTATCGGTCGCGAACAGCCGCTTATCTTAATAACCACTACGGCCGGAACGGTTCGTGAGGACATCTACGACGAAAAATACGAAGAAGCCGAGCGAGTTATAAACGGGTATTTCGACGCCGAAGGATACCACGATGAGCACTTTCTTTGTTTTGTTTATGAACTTGACAGCAGAGCGGAGTGGATAGACCCGAGCTGCTGGAAAAAAGCCAATCCCGGATTGGGGACAATAAAGTCGTATGAAAAGCTTGCAGAAAAAGTTGAAAAGGCTAAGAAGCAGCCGGCTTTGGTCAAAAATCTCTGCTGCAAGGAATTCAATATCAGAGAAACAAGCTCCGAAGCATGGCTGAATTTTGAGCAACTTGACAATAGAGACACATTCGATCTCAACAGGGAAAACAAAAGGCTTGTTTGGCATCATATTCATTCTGACGGGGATACAGAGGACATCATTCTTCCTTATCCTCGGTATGGAATAGGCGGTGCCGACCTGTCCAGCACAACGGACCTTACGGCGGCGAAGGTCATTTTCAAAGTGCCTGACTGTAATATTACTTTTGTCCTTTCAATGTACTGGCTCGCTGAAGACCTTCTCGAAACGCGCATTCGCGAAGATCGAATTCCATATGACAAATGGCGTGACAGAGGACTTTTAAGGCTTAGCTCGGGAAACTCGGTCAATTACAAAAACGTCAAAGCTTGGTTTGTCGAAGTGCAGGAGGAGCTTGATATCTATATTCCGTATTTCGGCTATGACTCATGGTCAGCAAAATATTGGGTAGAAGATATGACAGATTACTTCGGCAAAAACAGTATGATCCCGGTACAGCAGGGTAAAAAGACTTTGTCCGACCCTATGAAACGCTTGGGAAACGATCTGCAAAGTAAGCTGATTGTTTATAACAACAATCCAATAGACAAGTGGTGTTTTGCAAATACCGCTTACGAGGAGGATAGAAACGGTAATATTCAGCCGCACAAAACGTCAAAACCTACACGCCGAATAGATGGCACCGCAGCTCTTCTTGATGCGCGTGTCATCTATGAAAACAAGCAAGATGAATATATGTCAATGATTTGAGGTGATAACTTGGGATTTTTTAACCGTTTATTCGGACGAAAGAACAAGACCATATCGCAAATAAAAATGGTTTCAGATAACGGGACCTACTTTAAAGCATGGAACGGCACAGCGTATCAGTCTGACGTTGTGCGCTCCTGCGTCACTCCAAGAGCGGCCGCAATCAGTAAGCTCGTAGGAAAACACATACGAAAAACAACGGACTCGGAGGGACATGCAAAAATTGATGTCAATCCGGAACCGTACATGAGGCTTCTGCTCGAAGAGCCAAATCCCTTAATGACATGGGACGTGTTTCTCAATAAGCTTGGTGCGCAGCTTACGCTGAACAGTAACGCATTTGCGCTCGTCACCCACGACGAAAACGGATATGCAACCGGCATGTACCCAATTGACTGCACATCAGCAGCTTTAAAAAAGACGAATGAAGGGCTGCTGTTTTTTGAGTTTTATATGCCATACGGGAAAGTTTATCGTATTCCTTACGAGGATGTTATACATCTCCGGGAGGACATGAATGACAATGAGGTTTTCGGCGTAAGCAAGATTAATACAATTTTGCCTTTGCTGGATATTGTCTCAACGACCGACCAGGGAATTATATCGGCAATTAAAAACTCCTCAATAATCCGCTGGCTGCTGCAATACTCATCCAGTGTCAGACCCGAGGATCTCCAGCAGGGAGCGAAAGATTTCGCGGAGGCCTTCCTGAAAGTTGAGAACGGCACCGGCGTAGCCGCTATCGACAGCAAAGCAGAAGCCAAACAGGTAACTCCCAATGACTATGTTCCCAATGCCGCACAAATGGACCGAACTACGGCCCGCATCTATGCGCTATTTGGCATTAATGAAAAAATCGTAAACGGGACATTCGGCGAAAATGAGTGGAACGCATGGTTTGAAGCGAAAATCGAGCCTGTTGTTATAAACATACAAAATGAGTTTACCAGAAGACTTTTTTCCCGGCGCGAAAGAGGGTGCGGCAATTACATTGCGGTTGAAGCAGCGAATATAGCCTGCGCATCATGGAGCACAAAGCTTAATCTTGCCTCTATGGTGGACAGACAAGCCCTTTTGCCGAACGAATGGCGAGCGGCATTTAACTGGGCACCGCTGCCCGGTGGAGATGTTCCGCTCAGAAGGCTTGACACAGAGGCTGTGACTGCGGCAATAGAGCCTAAGCTTAAAAACATAATGACCAATTATCTCAAAGAAATCGGATTGATAGGAGATGAGAGCAATGAGAGTTGATATTAGTGGAAGCATCATTCCGAACGACAGCAAGTGGCTCTATGAGTGGTTCGGTATGGAGGCAACCTGCCCGAAAGACATAGAAAAAGCAATTGCGGCCTGCTCCCCGGGTGAAAAGCTTGAGGTTTATATCAACAGCTCCGGAGGTGAGATCACTGCCGGAAGCGCCATATATACAGCACTGAGAGCCTTTACAGGCAAACTTGAAATCAATGTGGTCGGTCTTGCAGCGTCAGCTGCCAGCGTTATTATGTGCGCCGGTCATTGCCTGATAAGCCCCACCGCCATGGTGATGATACACTGTGTATCCAGTAGCGCACAGGGCAATCATCAGGATATGGAGAAAATGGCGGAAACCTTGAGCAAAGCCGATAGAGCAATGTGCCAGGCGTATGTGCTGAAAACCGGCAAGAGTGAAAGCAAGCTCCTTGAGCTAATGAACAAAACTCACTGGATGACAGCCGAAGAAGCTGTGAAAATGGGATTCTGCGACGGGATCATGGAGAGCCCGACGCTTTCGGCAAGTTTTGGCGAGCCGATATTTGATGCTGTTGCGGTTTCAAAAGTAAAAAAGCTGCTTGAGGATAATGACCATCTCAAGCAGGAAAAAAGATTTATTGAACTTGGAGGTACAATATGACCAGAACAGAGTATCTGAACCAGCGCAACGGCCTTATGGCCGAAGCAAGACAGCTGCTTGCGGACGGCAAGTCCCACGAAGCGGCAATGAAAATGGACGAGGTTAACACCCTCGACGCAAAGTATGCCCAGGAAGCGCTTGACAATGCAAACAACAATGCCATGACCGGAGCGGCGCGCCCTGCCGTTCTTGAAAATGCGGCAGGCGCAACCGTGGTGGCCGGTGCAACAATGACGCCCGAAACTAATGCGCAGCGCGATCCCCTCGAAGCCGCAGCCACGCCTGAATACAGGTCCGCATTTTTCAATTATCTGCGCGGCGTAAATCTTACTAATGCGGAGCGGGAGATTTTTGAGTGCGTAAACGGCACATCTATGAGCAATGCATTCACCACCACTACCGAAAGCGCGGCTATCCCGACTCAGACCCTTAATGAGATTTGGGATCTCTGTAAGGAACAGCACAGCATTCTCGCCGACATTGATATGCGACGCACCGGTGTTGCAATCAGAGTAACCAAAAGAACCGCAATTACCAAGGGTAAGGGCAAGAAAGTTGCTGAGAATACCGCCAACGACACGATGGTTGATACCAAGGTTGAGGTCGAGCTGACCGGCAATGACTTCTCTGCAACTGTAGAGATGTCTTATGCATCTGCAAAGATGTCTATCGATGCACTGGAAGCCTTTATCAAGAAGGACATTGCAGAACAGATCGGTAATGCGATGGCTGCCGACGTTGTAGCTCAGATCGAGACTGATATGGCAAGCGGTAACAAGATAACCGCTGCGTCTACCACTGCGATTACTTACGCTGAAATCTGCAACGTCTTTGCGCAGCTCAAGCGCTGCCGTAAGATGATCGCCTATGTAAGCAGCTACTCTCTGTACAAACTGCTCATTTCCATGGTGGGCAGCGATGGCCACCCCATATTCCAGCAGAACCCGCAGGCTGACGCTGCCGGTTCTATGATTGGAGCCATAATCAAACTTGAGGACGCCGTTGCTGACGGCAAGATACTTGTCGGCGATCCCGGCCGCGTGCTGTGCAATGTCGTTCAGGATATCCTGCTCGAATCGGACAGAGACATAAAAACGCATACCATTATCCATAGCGGCTACGCTCGGGCAGAGTCCGCGCTTATGGATGACAAAAGCTTTGCATCTCTTGTTCTTAAGACAAGTTGAAAACAGAGTCCGGCGGTCTAAAAGGATCGCCGGACTTGCAATTAAAACGGGTAGCATAAGCTATCCTGATTCTCAGCAAAGGAGGCGACTGCATGGAACCTATAGACTTAGAGCTCATAAATGAAGTAAGACTTAACCTCCGCAGGGTATCGAGTGCGCTCGACGAAGAAATCGAAGCGGATATAAACGCGGCATATGCGGATTTACAGCGCGTGGGCATAAACATTGCGGACAGTAAAAAACCGCTGCTTGTCAAGGCTGTCAAATTGTACTGCCGCTGGCAGACCAATTTTGCGGGCTTAGGCGACCGCTATCAAGCAAATTATGAGTCATTGCGTGATTCCATGGCCTTGAGCGCAGCTTACAAAGAGACGGAGTCAGAAAATGTATGACAACACTATCAAGCTTTTAAAAAAATCGTCAACAGTAAACGACTACGGCACACCGGTCGAAAAAATCACGTCAGAGCGGGAAGTGTTTGCCGAAATCGCATCTATATCCATGAAAGAAAGCTATGAAGCTCTTGCGGTAGGTCACCATCCGGAAATCAAGGTGATCATTCAGGATGCTATTGACTATGACGGGGAAAGGTATGCGAGGCTTGCTGATATTGAATACCTTATTACCCGTACATACCGCAAAGACCTCTCAATTGAGCTTACACTTGAGCGGGTGAATGACAATGGCAGTACCTAAATCTGTTGTAAAACTTAGCAAGAAAGGCGTTGAATACACATCAAGCGTTGACCGCGTTAATTACACGATAACAGAGCTGACCCGCAGGGCGATGATGGATGTCGGCAGATTTATCCTTTATGAAGTTGCCGCAAAGGTACGAGGGATAAACAAGTTTACCAAAAAAGCGCGTTATGCTCCGAAGCGTTATCAAATGTGGGTGCCGAAGCGGGAAAACTATCTTGTCCTCGGCATCGAGAACACGAAAAAGGGAGCAAACACAGCTTGGTGGGCAGACCAATCAGAGCTTGGCACAGACGGACAGCCGCGCAGAGGCTTTTTGACTGAAACCGTGCGAGACAACATCGACAAGATACGCGAAATCGAAGCGCAGTATTTGAGCGCCATAGAAGACGAAAACAAGGCTATCGCGCTGATCAACGAGGAAGAAGTACATGAGGAGGCAGAGGGATGAAAACACTTGATATTAGAAAAGCCGTGAGGGATTTGCTCCTCACGCGCCTTAGCAATGTTTATTATCGTTCTGCCCCTGCCGATGCAAAAAAGCCTTATGCGGTTTTCCTTGTTGACGAAACCACCGTCATTGATGGCTGCACGGTTTGTAGCTTGCTGATAGAGCTATCGGACTACGGCACCGATGATACAGTCATTGAAACACTTGCCGATAACATACAGAGCGATTTCGACCACTTTCATTTCATAAACAGCACCCTTGAATTCTCTGCATATCTCGACAGCAGAAAGAATATCACCGACAATGACAAATTAATCCTGCGCAGGCGAATTGAATTCGAACTGCGCGTATACGGAGGTAATTAATATGGGCAGAATCACAGGCCTTAACGCAAACACCCCTAAGCATCTGCTGCTTGACGCAGGTGCAATTATTAAAAATTATACCCTTACGTCTGATGTCGCAACCAATATGGCAAACGTCATCGGCGCGACAGAGGGCGGTGTAACTTTTGCGGCCGTACCCACTATCCACAATGTTGTGCTTGATGGTGCGCCCACCCACACCAAAGGACTTGAGCGCATTGATGAATGGGTTGTTACCCTCTCTGCAACGGTCAAGGAACATACCGTTGAGAGCATCAAGCTCGCACTGGGCGCGGCGGCATCCGAGAGCGCAACAAATCCCACAGGCTATACCAAGATAACCGGCAAGGAAGATATTGCGGATGCTGACTATCTTGGAAATGTTGCGTATGTAGGCAGAATAAGCGGCTCCGGCGAGCCTGTTATCATCCTGCTGAAAAACGCGCTTTCCCTCAACGGCTTCAACCTCTCCGTCAGCGACAAAAACGAAGGCAGCGTTGCGCTTGTTATCACTGCGCATTATGATCCTGCCGATCTCGACGAGGTACCGTTTGAAATCTACTATCCCAATATCACTTGATAGGGGGATAAGCCGATGAGAAAGCTTAACACTTCGGACTTGTTTAAATTCCTGCGCATTATGCGTAAGGCAAAGATAGACAAGGAAATACACGATTTGATTAGCGGCATAGGCGATGAAGCCGATGAGCGCGAAGTAGGCATTAAAGCCGTTATTGGCGCTGTCATGTCCGTTCCCGATGCAGAGTGCGAGATTTATGACTTTATAGGCGGCATCGCCGAGCGAGACGATATCGCAGAGCTGCCGCTGAATGAATTTTTTAATCTTCTTGGCGAAATTGCGAGGAAAAACGATCTGCAGTCTTTTTTCGGTTCTGCCTTGCGCATGAATGGGCAGGGCTGACAGATTTAATACATCGGCGTTATGGGAATCCGCAATTCATTTTCGATATGCCGCTTGAGGATGCGATAGATTTCATTGAATCTATTGAAGAAGCCGAGCGGGATGAGCTGATTATGAAACGATGGATTCCCATTCAGTTTGAGATGAGCTTTGCCGATTTCAAGGCGAGGCTGTTAACACCGAAGAAAACAGTAAAAGAAACTCTTGCAGACGTTGAAAACATCTTAAAGGCGTTTCACAATCAAAAAGGGGGCGTTTAATTGGATATTTTCAAATTGGTTGGCCGTGTAATGGTTGACAGCAGAGATGCCCAAGACTCCATAGCCAAAACCGATAGCAAAGCGCTCGGCATGGCAAAGACGCTCGGCAAGGGCATAACAACGGCAGCAAAGTGGGGCGCGGCCATGGCCGGCGCTGCTGTTGCCGCTGGGACGGCTGTTTTTGCTGCTGCTTCTAAAGTCGCTGAGGCTGGTGATGAGATCGACAAGGGAAGCCAGAAACTGCAAGTAACGGCAGAACAGTATCAAAAGCTTGCGTTTGCGGCGGAGCGTAGTGGTACAAGTATAGATACGCTTGCCGTTGCAAATAAGACCCTTCAGAAAAGCGATTTCAGTGGGAATCTGTATGATGCGGTTAAGTCTGTTGCAAGCATTTCCAATGCCTCAGAACGAGCTGCAAAAGCCGTAGAGCTGTTCGGAAGCAAAGCGGGACAAGAGATGTTGCCTCTGCTCAACAGTGGCGCAGAGGGCGTTCAAGAGCTTTTCGACCAAGTTGATAAACTTGGCGGCCTGATGTCAAATGAGGCTGTTGCAGCTTCAGCCAAGTATGAGGACAGCCTAACTAATTTGAAGTATGCGTTTAGCGGTTTTAAAAATCGCTTGATGGCTGATTTTCTCCCCGGCATGACAAAGGTCATGGACGGCGTTGCACTTATCATTTCGGGCAATATGGAGGAAGGTAAGGCAAGCGTCGAGGACGGTATTGACGATATCGTTACAACAATGCATGAAATGGCACCGCAAATAATGGATGTCGTCGAAATGATACTGCAAATTCTCATTGATAACACGCCGATGCTAATAAATATGGGATTGCAGCTTGCTAAAGCTTTACTCGAAACTTTATTCGACCCTGATAACGTATACAAGACGATATACGGAGCACTTGATCTGCTGCTTTCGGTTACGGAGAGCATAGGAGATGCGGCTAAAAGCTCAGAAGGCCAAAACGCGATAAACGAGCTCGGCAGCGCAATAGCAAGAGCAATATGGGACGCCATAAAAAAGCATTTCACCCGTAATCGGGATAAATTCTATGAGGAGCAGGAGGAAAACTACGGCATAAACAGCCTGTTTGAATCTATCCGTGGCGGCAAACACGCATCCGGCCTGAACTATGTCCCTTATGACGGATATGTTGCAGAGCTGCATAAGGGCGAAAGGGTTGTACCCGCAAATAAAGCAAACGAGGTTAGAAATAGCACTGATAACGGCAACATTGAATATCTTCTGAGGCAAATACTTGATTGTTTAAAGTCTTCCCAGACCATAAACATCAATAACAGGGAATTCGGCAGACTGGTAAGGAGTGTTACATAATGTTAGAAACAGTTAAATATCAGAATCATTTAGGCGAGGAGATAAATTTCAGCGAAAACGGCATTTATGTTAAATCTTCGGATTTACATGATTATGCCTGGGATTACGCCGAGCGCGGCGGGAAAATAACGTCTTTTAAACGTGGCATTATCAACAAGAAAATCACGCTGTATATCAAATGCGATAATGAAGGTGCAGGAATCCAGAAAAGAAACTATTTGATGGAATACTGCGAAAAAGATATTCTTGCAAGACAGCCGGGAAAGATCATTGTTAATGGGTATTATCTGAAATGCTATGTAATTGCATCGGCAAAATCGGAATACCTGAATTCAAAAAAAGAGATGACCGTTTCTTTGGAATTGATATCTGACGAATCATTCTGGATCCGGGAGAAGGCCCCTGAATACAATTCTGCCTATCAGATGACCAATCCGCTGACACAAGCGGCAAATTTCCACCTTGAAATTAATGGCCTTGCAACGTCACCGGCCATGATAACCATAGGCGGCACAAATTACGGCATATCTGACACGGTAGCAGCAGGGGAAACGCTTGTCATTGATTCGCTGACTAAAGAAGTGTACAAGCTCGTAGGCGGCGAAAAAGTCAATGTATTCAGCAAGCGTTTACGCACAAATTCAAACGACTATGTTTTCAGGAAAATTCCCGCAGGAAGTAATTCGGTAAGAAGAAGCAGCAATTTTACATGGTCAATGATCCTTTATGATGAGAGGAGCGAACCGAAGTGGACTTGATTTATATGAATTCGTCAATGCAGGATATTGGCGTTATAAAAGCATATAATTTCGACCTTGCTTTTGGCTCTGACGAGAACAATTTTGAATTGAAGGTTGGTGTAGATGACCACTGCTGTGAAGCAGGCTATTATGTGTACATCGAAGGGACTGAGTACGGCGGCGTTATTGATGCTATTGCATCAGATACCGCAGCCGAAGAAGTTACATACACCGGCAGGACATGGCACGGCATTTTGAATTCCAAGGTGCTGTGCCCTGACTCCGGCCAGGACTACTTGACGCTGAACGGTAATGCAAATACCGTCCTTGGTACACTGATCTCACGGATGGGCTTAACGTCCATCTTTGCGGCATCTTCCGATACATCGGCTCTGACTGTCAGCAACTATAAAATGGCGCGGTATATCACCGGCTATGACGGCATCATAAAGATGCTTAAATCCGTAAGCGGAAAGCTTGTAATGTCCTATAACGGAGCAAAGGTCATTTTGTCGGCTGTCCCCATCGTTGACTATACCGATGACGGCGTTTTCGATTCGGATATTTTGTCTTTCGCAGTAAAAAAGACATCCAAAAAAGTAAATCATCTTATCTGCTTGGGCAAAGGAGAGCTGAAAAACAGAACTATTGTGCATCTTTACGCCGACACAAGCGGCAACATCAGTCAAACACAGACACAGACAGGACTTAACGAGTATTCGACAGTTTACGATTATCCCAATGCTGAAACTGCGGAAGAATTGATTAAATCCGGCAGTGAGCGACTTGCTGAGTTGCGAAAACAGGATGATTTGTCAGTCAGCCTTAGTGAAGATGAAGATGTTTTAGACATCGGTGATATTGTCGGCGCAACTGATAATGTCACCGGCCTTTCCATATCGGTTCCGATTTCCAAGAAAATAATAAGCGTTGGGAGCGGCTATATGTCTGTATCCTATGAAACAGATATCGGCAAAGCTAATGCGTCTGCTTCAGTATCTGGCTCAGGCGGCACGAGCGGCACGGGAGGTAGCGGTACGCCCGGAGCAGACGGCGTAGGTATTGCGTCGGTAGAACAGACCACGACCAGTACGGCGGACAACGGTGTAAACGTAATAACCGTTACCAAGACCGATGGTACAAGCAGCACTTTTAGTGTCAGAAACGGCAGCAAGGGCAGCCCGGGAGAAAAAGGCTCCAAGGGAGATCCCGGAGTGCAGGGCCCCAAAGGCGACAAAGGCGACCCCGGAACGCCGAGCGGTGCATATTACATCACCGTTACTTACAGCAATGGAATACTTACCGCCGGCAAAACGTTTGCGGAGATCAAAGAGGCATATGATGCCGGGTGGACTTTGTATGCGAAATTAGATACCATTTACACATTTGAGGGCTACACCCAAAACGGCAATGAAGAATCTTTTGCATTCAAGAGCTACTTCATACAGGGGAATATAGCGCGCTCAGATCATCTTAATATACTCTCTTATAATTTAAGCGACGGCAGCAATATCAGCCACGAGTCTTACTACCTTAAAACCAATTTAGAGGTTTTTGGCACAGTGACCGTGAATGGCGTGAATGTCGCAACTGAATATGCGTGGGAACAGGTGCAGGATGCTGTTCATACCCCATATACACAAACGATTACGTTTAATCTTAACGGCACTGTTGCTTATTACCACGACACTGTTCCGGCCTCTGAAAGCAGCGATAATCACGCATACGCGCGGTTTATTTCGCCTTTCCCGAACGGGAGAACGATATATATCATGCTCCGAGACGATAACACGGCCACCGTCGACGAAGCCCCTCAGGAACCGGGCGTGCTCCGAGTGAACGTAACTTACAGCAATGGTGTCTACACGGCGGACAAAACGTTTACGGAAATCAAAGCGGCGTATGACGCGGGGCAACTGCCGTTTGTTGTAGATGATGGTGCTTTGCCTACTGTTTATAAGCTTAAAGATTTTTATTACGAATCATTCGACCTGGGATTCGCCGACTTTGAGCAAATGAATATAGTAGACGATAAGCTGTACGCCTATAGGCTGCGTATATGCTCGTACACCACGGCCAATGGCAGCAACATCGTTGAAGAGAAGCTCGAATTACATGCGGGAGGCATCATTGACAATGAGATGTCCGACACGTCAGAAAACGCCGTACAGAACAGAGTTATAAAGGCTTACGTCGATAATAAGTTTTCTGAAACCGTCAGTGGTACAACCCCCTCGATTGGCTCAAACGGCAACTGGTATATCGGATCAGAGGACACCGGTAAGCCGTCACGCGGAGAAAAGGGCGAAAAAGGTGACACAGGCGCATATTACAGGCCGCACGTCGGAGCCGGAGGCTGGCTTGACTGGATTCCAAGCGAAAACGGGCTGCCGGAAGTCGACACTGTCAATATAACGGGACCCAAGGGCGATACCGGCGCACAAGGCGAAAAAGGAGATAAGGGCGACACAGGCCCACAGGGGCCGCAGGGGCCAAAAGGTGACACTGGTCCACAGGGTCCCAAGGGCGAGGCAGGCCCACAAGGACCGGCCGGTACTACTGGGGCAGACTACATCGTTGAGACAGGTACTTCCGGCAAGTGGACATACCGCAAGTGGGCGTCTGGTATCGGAGAGTGCTGGGTGACGCTCGGCTTCACCTCATTGAATGTGTCCAATACGTGGGGTTCGATGTACTACGCCACATGGATGAACTCTGAGATTAACAAAAATGGGCGTAAATATCCGTTCAATTTCGTCGAAGAACCTACCGTTACAGCCTCACCCGGTCGAGGTGGCAACGACTACTGGTTAGCGACGGACACAGCCAACAACACAGGTACACCGCTGACCCACGCGCCCGCGTTCTGCATCGTACGTGCCTCTGCGGGTAATGTGGCATCGCCACAGGTGGCGTACTATGTCGTTGGCAGATGGAAGTAAGGAGGAATAGCCTATGTATCGCGGCACTACGCCGACTCTTAAATTTACGCTACCGTTTGAGGCAAGCACTTTAGCCGAGGCGTACATATCGATAGAGCAAAACCGACGGGTAATACTCGAAAAATCCATAGAGGATTGCACGCTGTCGGGAAACACTATTTCCGTTAAGCTGACGCAGGAGGAAACCTTGAAGCTGGGCGTGTCGGACAGGACAGAGATACAACTCAGGGTGCGACTTGCAGACGGCAACGCGCTTGCGTCCCAGATATTTGCGGTATCCACAGAAAGGATACTGAAAGACGGGGTGATCTGATGGAGCTTAACGTTAAGTTCGACCTGCTCAGCGCATTTGAAGTCGCTTTAGATTCCCCGGAGTTCGCGGCAGACTTCGGAACGCTGCACGAGATAAGCGGGGGCGACGTTGAGGTATACAGTGGCGCGTATACCGTGGAACCGGACTTCACGGGGCAGATATTAGCGACAAAAGGCAAAATGCTGATCGACGACGTTACCGTAGACGCTATCGAGGTACAACGCGTATCCAACGCTTCCGGCGGCAAGACAGTATATATTGGAGGAGTAATTTATGGCGAATGAATATAACAATAAAATCGTACTTGGAGATGGAACGGTGCTGATTGACCTTTCCGGCGACACCGCCGATCCTGCCCACGTTTTGAGCGGTTACACTTTCCATGACAAATCCGGCGCGCCTGTAACCGGCACCAACACATTTGACGCCGACACCAGCGAAGATACCGCTGCCGTCGCTGAGATACTTGTGGGCAAGACCGCTCATGCACGCGGGGCGCTGCACACTATCCCGCAGGGATTTCACGACGGCTCGGGCAAAGTCGGCATAAGCGCGGGTGAAAAATCCAAGATCATCCCCGGCAATATCAAAGCAGGCGTCGCGTTGTTGGGCGTCACCGGCACATACGGCGGCGAGAGCATAAATGCTCAGGCTAAGAGCGCAACGCCGAGCTTTACCCAGCAGACTATACAGCCGGATGCAGGTTATGACTATCTGTCCGCTGTTCCATCGCCGCTATCCCCGTAGCATATGCGGATAATGCCGCAGGCGGCAGGACCGTTACGATAGGTTGACGCCATGGAAAACAACAAGGTACAGCTTTCCGATGGCACGGTATTGATCGACCTGACAGGCGACACTGTTGCCTCGGACAAGCTGCTTGACGGCGTGACTGCGCACGACAAGTCAGGTGCTCTCATTGTGGGCAATGTGACCTTTGCCACGGTCTACGCCGGTAGTGGCGCACCGCCTGCAAGCTTGGGCACGGACGGTGATATCTATTTTGATATGGGGTGATAGCCGGTGGCGCAAGAAGTATACAGAGAGCTTTTAATAAATGCCGATAACGCCTCAGCAATCTGTACGGCTAACGCCCTCGAGCTGAGCGAGAGTGGTAAGGCTTTTAGAAAGTACTTTGACGGTGGCACCACTGGTTCTGCGGCACTGAAAGACGAGGGCAAATCGCAACTGTTTCCCACTGCTGCGGCAATAGCGCACAAGGTAAAAAGCGTTATGAATGGCGGCTATGAGACGATGGCGGGCGGTAGTATGACGGTCAGTCTTAAAATAGGCGACATTGTTCGGCATAGCGGAAGTTTTTCCCGTGGCGAGTCTGAAAAAGCGCTTGATAATATCCCCGCAGATAATGTGGCATTCAGCAATGCGTTTGAGTGGGACTTCAATGTTCGATACAATTCGCAAGCCTACCACATTACAAGCTGTATCATAGGGCTGTATTTCTATCAATACTCCTGCGCGGCTAATGCGGCAGGCAACGGCATTGCCAATACCTCAGTTTCAAACGCCGCACCATATCAGGGCGAAAGCGTAACGTTCACAGCGACCGTAAAACCGGGCGCAACATGGCACGGTTGGTACTCCGATGCCGCGTGCACACAGCTTGTGTCAACAAGCCAGAGCTATACTACAGCCGCCGCTGATCTGACGCTGTATGCAAAAGCAACGCGGGAAGTTACCGGCACAGGCGCATATGCCAGGGCAGGCGGCCAGTGGGCAGAGGCTCAGGATGTCTATAAAAAAATTAACGGCGAATGGGTTTTGCAGACCGATAACAGCTACAAAACCGAGATGCAAAATGGGAACTATAAATTTGAGGAGGTAAGCGAATGAACATAACACCAAAGCAGGTCTTAGACCTTGCGGCAAAGTACATAGGCTACAGAGAAAAAGCCAGCAATAACGATTTGTACAGCTTTGGGGGTAATGCAGGCAAGGGTAATTACACCATGTTTCAGGCCGAGCTTGACGCGGCGCGCTTCTGGAATAACGCCAAACAGGGCTACGAATGGTGTACAAGCTTTGTGGCGTGGTGCTTCTGGCGGCAGTGCGGCGCTGAGGCTAAGCGCATACTCTGCCTCACCGGCGACTACGGCGCGAGCTGTACCGCGTGGGCGGGGTATTACAAAGCCGCCGGCAGACTGTTCAGCTCCCCTAAGGCGGGAGACCAGTATTTCCAGCGCGGCAGCGACGGTGCGCCCTGTCACACAGGGCTTGTCGAAAGCGTGAGCGGCAGAACTTTCACAACCATTGAGGGCAATGCCGGAAACATGGTAAAGCGCGTTCAGCGGAAGCTGGACGGCACGGTATACGGGTTCGGAAGACCTTATTATTCAACACAGGAGGAAATTGATATGACCAAAGACGAATTAATAAAGCTCGTAGACGAGCGCGTCGAGGCGAAGCTCAGGACCATCAAGGATATTGGCGCTGTGCCGGAAGCCCTCAAGGCCGAAGTGAGAGAGCTACTCGACTGCGAGGCCATAAACGGCGGCACGGCATACGCCGATAACCCTGACGACATCAACATGCCATATGACGCTATAAAAGGTGTTGTTATCGGCAAGCGCTACACCGACAAGCAGATCAATGCTCTCATTGAGAAAATTAATCTGCTTATAGAGCGCATTCAGCAGGCATTAAGGAGGGCTGATAAATGAATGTACCTGATAAGGCAGTAGAGATAAAAGCCGCCGTAACAGGCGCAATCGCCTTCGTTACGGCGCTCATCGGCTGGCAGGGTGTGCTCCTCGTGCTGTGGGTCGCGGCCATGGTAATCGACTATGCCACCGGCACGGCCGCCGCATGTAAGGCGGGGGAGTGGAGCAGCGCACAGGCCCGTCAGGGGCTCTGGCACAAGCTCGGCAGTATCACGGCGGTACTGGTAGCGGCGCTGCTCGATCTCGGCATCTATGCAGTCGTCCACGGCGGAATAGGCATCACGCTGCCATTTGAGTATACAACGCTGATCCTGCCGGTCGTGGCCTGTTGGTATCTGTTCACGGAACTCGGCAGCATCATAGAAAACGCAGAAAAGCTCGGCGCACCGGTTCCCAAGTGGCTGACAAATAAAATCGCCGCGCTCAAAAACGCGGCAGATAAAAACGAGTAATATGAGTAATTGCCCCGGAGGATATCTCCGGGGCAATTTTTGAATGTGATAGAAACTATTTGTTGTAGGATACAATTTTAAGCGCTTTTTAATCAGATGGTCAATAGTATGTTTATCCAAAATTTTGGATGACTTATTGACAGATTACACGAATTTTTGCTAATTGATTCATAACCCTTGAAATTACAAAATGTCTTTGTTATATTTTGCAAGAGAGGAAGAGGAAGGGGGAGAAATATGCAAAAGCTTGAGGGAAAAACAGAAAAAATGTTGATCTACATAACTATATTTTCTGTTACAGTTGTCGGAATAATATATTATCTGTTATTAGGCAAGAAGCCCATAAATGCTGAAAATTTTATGTCGTTTATAGGATACTCATCTTTTACTACAACTGCTGTATGGTATTTATGGAATCACGTGTTGTGGAAAATTAAGATTTTTCAAAAAATTGTAGGTATTCCTAATATATCTGGCAGATGGGAAGGGTACTACCAGCGAGAGAAGGAAAGCACAGATGGGAAAAAACATAGATATGTGCTTGAGGTGAAACAAACATATAATAGTATAAGCTGCATTACCTATCAGGATAATAATAGCATATCACATAGCGTGCTTGTAGGTATCTGCTCTAACTGCACTGAGTGTTTTTTGAAATTTACTTGGAACGGAGTTAGAAGTCTTAACGAGACTGATGAAACATTGAGAAGTAAGCCCTATACAGGTGTAACAATTTTGTCATTAGGCTCAAATTTTTTAAAAGCAGATCGAGGAGATGAAATAACAGGAGTGTACTTTACGGACGGACCAACAAAAGGAAAGGTTGAAGTGAATTATTTTGGACCAGAACTGCTGGGGAAATATGAAAGAGATGGTATGAATGACTATAGTAGCGAGGAGGAGACTGAATGTCAGAGTTAGATCAAATTGCTCAAATGATTAATTTGGGAATTTCATTTAACCATATAACAAAAGACAGTGCTGAGCGTATAATGAAACGAGAATACGCATACAATAAATTGATGGAATATTCCAGCCTGTTTGATATTTATACTTCAACAGACAAAGCAGGGCGTTTTGTTAGTCTGGACTTTTCGTATTTATATGATATCGCATGCATTGACTCTGAAGTTAGAAAGATAATTATGGTGATGTGCTTAGATGTTGAGCAAGCGTTGAAAACTATAATAATTTCAGATATTAACAAATACGAGTGGAATAGTTCTATCGTGAGTGATTTCGTAGCAACGGATTCAGAATTTATACAAAATGCATATAGCGAAGATAACGTAAATGTCTTATCCCAAAATGGACTAAAAGTCAAAAATGTGGGTGAAACGGATCTAAATACTTTCTTAGAAATCGTGAGCTTTGGAACATTGCAGAGATTTGTGAAGTATGTATACGATAAAAAATCTTCTGATCTTTGCGAAAGCAGCATTAGAGCAATTGAACCCTTTCTGGACTCAATTAGGATTCTGCGTAATGCTGCGGCACATAATAACGCAGTTTTATGCAGAATATCTGAAGTGGCATCTGAGAAATTGACTCTTTGCAAAAATAATATTATTGTGCGCGCTTTCTTAGGGAGTAAGGGAATTAAACATAGAAATCTTGACACAAACTTGTCGAGAACCGTTATAAGTGATATGTGCAGTCTAATACATTCTTACTGCAAGATTCGACCATCTTTAAACGCAGAAAGCACGCTTGAGCATATCCTAAGCTTTATGAAGGGTAGGTGCTTAGAGCACAGAGAGTTCTATGATAAAAACACAAGATTATGTTCAGTATATCAATTTATGTTAAATACGGTTGAAATTTATTTAAAAAGTCTTGACAAATGCGATGCTATTTGTTATTATAAATAAGCGCAAAATGAATTGTGTGTAAATAATATTTGGAGAACCGGTGCCTGCACTGGTTCTTTTTTCTTCTAAGCTATTGGAGTATTTGGAATTTCGCAGTCAAGATGGAGCAACGGAATATGAACCCGCTATAGTGTTGCCATTGAATAATATACCGGTCTTGCCCACATTTAGCGGATAGATTGTAAATAGTTCAAGAGAGATGTTACCATTGTAGCACAACTACCATCTAATCAGTTTTTTAGAATTACAAAGTAGAGAGATAATGTCTGCATGATTAATAACCCTTAATAAATTTTCCCTTATTTTTTCCCTTATGGGTATTCGATGTATTTCTGATTAATTCAGAAATAACCGAAAAACGGCAAGCCGGAGGAAGAAAAAGCATCTATTTCAATGTATTTCTGCTCACGGCGGGAATTCGAATCCTTCATCCGCTGCCAAAGTAATTGCCTGATTTGTCTACCGGATAAATCAGGCAATTTTCTTGCTTTTAAGGCTGAAACAAGGAAAAATACTGAAAAATCAGAGAAAACCGGCTTCGGAATGGCGATTACAGCCAGACTGAGGCCGGTTTTCTGCGTTTTCAGGCCAAAAATCCCGCGCACCTTTTACTTCAAATTAACTGAGCAAAGTAGTCGGAAAAAGGTAGCGGTGGGTGGATTTGAACCACGTAACGCCTGAATGGTGGGAGAAAAATCGACAAAGTCAAATATCATCTGGGCAACAGACGCCTATACCGAGCTCGGCACAGCCTACCACCGGGACAAAGAAATCACCGTTGACCTCATCACCGGCCAGCATTCCGGTGTCATAAAGAACCGGGCCCGGAAAGCTTTAGAGCAGCAGTCAGGGCGGACACGGAAACACGCAGAGGTGTTCACCCCGCTTTGGATCTGCGATAAGATGAACGACCACATCGATGAAATGTGGTTTGGAAGAAAACAAGGCATACACAAAACGGATCCCGAAACCGGCCACATCGTGTTTACTTCCAACAAGAAGTGGCGCTACTACGTGGATTCGCGCAGGCTGGAAATCACCTGCGGAGAAGCACCATCCTTATTACAGAAGATCGCAGGATGCGCAGTAAAGCTGAACGGCTTGGTATTGCAGACAAAGTTCTTTCAATTAATTCATTTATCAGTAAAGCCAGTGCAGATTACCCTGCTCTGGTTGAGTATAAAGCACTGAATGTTAAAAAGGAGCAGATGGGCAACATCGATGTGAAAAATCCTTTTTTTGACACGTTCAGACCGGCCTATAAAACCAGTTTTGAGAATCTACACTTCAAATCGGAGCGTGACTGTGACTTTTTATTTATGCACGGGCATGATTTTTTTATCATTCCTTCTTGGAAAAATGTGATTTTATCACGGAGAGCGCCTCCGAAACAGGTTATACTACAAATACAAAACACAAGGAGGCATTCTTATGAGACTGAAAGATAAAGTTGCAATCATCACCGGAGGCAGCCGTGGCATTGGCTACGCTACCGCAGACAAATTTTTGAAGGAAGGTGCTACG
>SFEX01000067.1 GCA_004557075.1 Clostridiales bacterium | reverse complement strand
ATGCCTTCACCTCGGCGACGATGCGTCCTGCAAAAGCGGGGCCGCCTTCAAGCCTGCCGCCAAGAAAGAATGTGTGGCGACCTGGACAGGGCAAAACCTTCTTCATCGGCTCGAATTCAAATTCCGCAACCCAGTGGTTTTTGCCCTCGCGGCGCAACGAGCCGCCGCATGCCGGTGCAAACGCATCGATAACATGCGTAAACTCCACACCAAAGCGCAGCGTATCTTCCTGTGGAATTCCCTCCATCGCAAATTCCACCGAAATCGCCGCCGCTTCAGTGCTCAGACGCATTTCTGAAGCGCTTACGACTTCAACCATATTGAATTTCCGTTTCGCATACGCTTCCAGCTTCGCAAGCGCCGCCTGCAAGAAGGCTTCGTCCCGCACCGCCGCATCCTTCAGCTTCAGCGCCTCGACGCTCTCCCTGCGCGCCTCGGCGAAAATTTCGCGCAGCAGCGGCTGCACGCCGTCAAACACATCGCTGTGCAGCATTTCTTCCGCGCCGCACAGCCTGCGGAAGCGATCAAAGGCGCTGTCGTTTGCACAGGTCGCGCCGGGCTGACGCTCAAGATGATGCGCCATCAGCTCCGCGCCGCTCCCATCGGCCTTTATGCTCTCGGGCAGCCCCATCAACGGATGTATCGGCAGATACGGTACCTGGCACGGGCGGCCAAACGCCGTGTATACGCAGGTCTGCCACGGTTCATCCGCAAATTCCCAAAGATCGCTTTCCAGCGTCGTTCCAGTGCAAATGCGGCGCGCGGTCGGAGAATTGTGCGGTGAACGTCCTGGACCAAAGCGGTCAACGTCATCCTGCGTGCCCTCGTAGTGACAACTCATCACCCGGGCAAGCGTTTCGATATCTATCGGCTTATGCGGATACACGCAGAACGGCGTGCCTTCCCTTTCAATATCCCAATCTCGACCGAGCACAATGCGCTGCCCATGCTTCTGGCGCAGCAAATTCCCCGCATGCCTCCAGGTCTTTTCACCCTGATACGCCTCGGCAAAATCAAAGTCGGAATAATCCGTCGTTTTGGGCACATACCAGCCCTTTTCGACGGCATAGCGCACAATATCCTTCGAATAGAACATTTCCGGGCAATCGCTGAGCGTATGGAAGGTATAATGATTGGGCATGACGACCACCGCATCATCCGGTACGCGCGCACCGACATAATGCCGCCCGCGGACAAGCTGGAACATGAACGCCTCATTCTTATCGGCAATGGTATAGGCGCGGCCGGAAGGAGCGTAGCCCCATTCGTCAATCAGCGCCATCAGCACATGCGCACCCTCGCGCGCCGTATGTGCGCGTTCCGCCAGCGCACGGCGCAGCACATAGCCAATCCCGCCGTCCTTAACGACGTTCGGGTCGTCATCGTCTTCCTTGGACCAACCCATCGAATTTGATGTGATAACAACGCCACACTCGTTCAGATAAGCATCCGCAGCGGTAACGCCGCCCTCATCCTCGACATATTCCACCCAGTAATAGCCGAGCGTATGCGGAACCTGCGGAATGCGTGCCAGCCCTTTCTCTGCCGGTATCAGTTCGCCCGACGCATGATCCGCTGCGGGCACGATTGCGTGCCGGACAATCACATGACCCGGATCATCCTCGTTGTGTGCGACGAGCACGCGCCCGCTTGCGGACACAGCTTTGCCCACAATCACAGTCATACAGTTCATCATTTTATCCTGAAGCATTGCGAATCTCCTCATTTGATCTTTGGAAGCGCAACCTTATCAAACGCAACGGTAAAATCGCGCATGTATTCTGCCATCGTATTGAGCATTTCCACGCCCCATGCCTGCGTTGCCTTCGTTGGCGGATCGATAGACATGCCATGCGTCAGCCAGCCATTGTCCGTAATGGAGCGAATCGGCCTGGGAATCGTAACGCTACCCCCCTTGAAGTTGACGTCCATCCAGCTGGCGCTGGGGAGTTCGTTGGAAACGTCGTTGCGGATGCCTTCGCCCTCTTCAAGGTATTCCGTATGGATCAATGCCGGGTCAATACCCATCACTGCAGCGGTCTCTTCGCCGCCGCCATGGCCGCCCTTCCATTCCGGACGAAGCTCTCCGGCAATCAACCACCAGTTCAGGTTAGCAAGAATCGCGCCCTTTGCATACAGATGATGGCCAACCTCCGTGATGGATTTGCTGTTTCCACCGTGACCGTTCAGAATAATAAAATGACGGAAACCATAATCATAGAGCTGATCGCAAATGCGCTCCAGCAGGGCGCGAAGTCCCTCCACGCCCAGCGAAATCGTTCCGGGGAAGCCGACGATATCCGCTGTCGCACCATAGTTCACAGTTGGCGCGATCACTGTGTCGGACATGGCTGAATACAGCTCTGCAATGCGATGTGGTATCATCGTATCCGTGCCGAGGGGCATGTGCTTTCCATGGTTTTCGATGCTGCCAACCGGGATTACAACCGTATCGCGGGTTTTCAGATATTTTTCGACGTCCAGATAATTCATTTTTTCAAGAAACATTTTATCCACCTCCAGTCTAAACTCAGCCATTATTATACTCTGCTTTGGCAATTCTGCAAGTGAGATACGTAAAATCAGGACGGCAATTTGCGCATGATAAAAAGCCGGGATGGATTGAATTCCGGAAACGCATCGTGTGTATAAAAGTAGCACACATCAATTTCTCGCGCATCGATTTAAAGCAGAATTCCCCTAGGCAATATTCATTGAACACCAACATACCGATGGCTCTGTCAAAGGAGAATCAAGCATTCATT
>SFEX01000066.1 GCA_004557075.1 Clostridiales bacterium | reverse complement strand
CAGCCGTTTTGTGGTCACGCGGATGGGAAACGGCTCGATCTCCGAAGCCCACAACGGCTCGATGCCGGAGATCAGGCCGCCCAGCGGAAAGCCGCCGGAGCCGTCAAAGAGGCTGCCGAGGGTCAGATGTTCACTCATCGACGGCGACCTCCTTTACAAGGTCGGAGTACGGGATCTTCTCACCGCCGCGCTCCACAAAAATATCCTCCGGGGCGACGCCGTTTTCGACAGCCCTGCGGAGGATAACGGATGCGTATTTTTCATCGAGTTCCATCATATGGCAGACGCGGTTCATCTGCTCACACGCCATCATCGTGCTGCCGCTGCCGCCGAAGGTATCCAGTACGACGGCATTTTCCTGGGTGGAGTTGCCGATGGGATAGCCGAGAAGGTCGAGCGGCTTTGAAGTGGGATGGTTCTCATTGCGTTTCGGCTTGGCAAACTGCCACACCGTGGTCTGCTTGCGGTCGGAGTACCAGGCGTGCTTTCCGTTCTGAAGGAAGCCGTACAGTACGGGCTCGTGCTGCCACTGATAGTCAGAGCGTCCGAGGACGAGAGAGTCCTTCACCCAGATACAGCATCCGGCAAGGTGGAATCCGGCATCGACGAAAGCTCTGCGGAAGTTCAGCCCCTCGGTGTCCGCGTGGAACACATACGCCGCGCCGCCGTTCTCCATGCGGGAAGCCGCGGCTTTGAAAGCCGAAAGCAGAAAGTTATAGAACTCCTCGTTTTTGAGACTGTCGTTCTGAATGGTCAGCCCGCTCGAACTTTTGAAGGAAACGCCGTAGGGCGGGTCGGTCAGCAGCAGATTCGCCCTTTTTCCGTTCATGAGCAGAGCGACATCATCCTCATTTGTGGCGTTGCCGCAGACCAGCCTGTGCCGGCCTACCGTCCATACGTCCCCTTTTTCAACGAACGAAGCCTTCGCAAGAGCCGCTGTGAGGTCGAAGCCGTCGTCCTTAACGTCCTTATCTTTGCCGTCCGAAAAGAGGTCGGCAAGCTCGTCCGCGTCGAAGCCGGTGAGCAGCGGATCGAAGTCCGCGCCTTGCAGGCTTTCTATCTCCACGCGAAGGAGCTCCTCGTCCCAGCCGGCGTCCATCGCCATGCGGTTGTCGGCGATTATGTACGCCTTCTTCTGGGCTTCGGTCAGATGATCCACGAATACGCAAGGCACCTCCGTGATGCCTTCCTCCTTCGCGGCATAAACTCTTCCATGCCCGGCTATAACGCCATAATCCCTGTCGATGATGACGGGGTTGATAAAACCGAACTCCCGCAGAGAAGATCTGAGTTTCAGGATCTGCTCCGGGGAGTGCGTTCTTGCATTATTCACATACGGGACAAGCTTTGTTATCGGTATGAGCTGGAGCTCGGAGGTCGTTTTCATCTTATCAGCCCCCATTCGGCGAAGGCTTCAAAACCGCCGATCTGCTTTACGTACATCTTCGCTGTCAGCATGATATCCTCATACGGGACGCCGTCGACCTTCTCATCACCTATGGCGCAGCACATCTCGACGGGTCTTCCCGTGGTCTGCGCCTTGAGCCAGGCGTAGATATTGACGGAAACGTCCGCCTTGGATAGGTCTTTCCCGTGCAGACCGCCGCCCGTTACGGAATCGCCCATATCGGAGCCGAGCTTGCGGTTGGTTGCGCCGGAATCAACGTCGCTTCCGCCCGTCCAGTTCCCTAGAGGATTAACGTCCGCGCCGGGGAACATGGCTCTCAAATCTCTCGTACTTGCGTTGCTTTGGCAGATGATCAGCCTGTCCCCGTCGAGGACGTATTTCCCGTCGGAAAGAAACGCGGAGAAAAGCTCTCTCGCGGTCTTCGTTAGCTTTCTCTGTTCGTCCGTCACGGGCATGCCGCGGAAGATGCCGTTGTCGCCGCATCTGAATTCCCGTTTCTGGTTATCGGACAGATGCGCGTCCTGCGGAACCTCAAGGTAGTCTACTGAGATGTCTCCGGCAATTCTCTCAACCGTTCTTATCACTTCCATTGAAGGAAGGTGAACGGAGGTCTCGGCAATGATATGGCATATGCCATGACCGAGGAGAACTTCAACCGCTATCCTCGGATTCTCCTGAATGGCGTATGCGATATCAACGAGCGCACCGGCGATGCGATCGGCGAGCTTGTCCGGGTGCATTGGGTTTACTTTTTCAAACATTCTTTTATCCTTTCCTTGCACGAAGCAGTCTTTCCATGAGGTCGTCCTGCGGGGAGACCTCGCCGTAGTCCGTGCTGCAGTTGTCCTTCACAATCTGGAAGATCTCGTTCCACAGACGAACGGCCTGGTTCATGTAGTTGATGCCGATATTGATGAACGGCGAGGGTATCGGCTTCTGCGTGGTGGGGTGCTTCGAGAGAAAACCCATCCTGTTCGTCATCTCCTCGCACTGTATCCATCGCGCAGAGCACATCGCATACCGCTCCAGAAGCTGCGGAGACACTTTTGCGGCGCATCCTATCTTCTTGAGCCACTCCCACGTTTCCGTATAGATCTCTTCGGCCTGCAGTTGACTTCCGTCGCGCTGCTCAGCCGAAAGGAAATCGTGCGGCTTCGGCATATCGACACCCTCGACTTCGGGAATATCAAGGACGGTCAGCCTCCTGCCGCCGGGATTTCCGTTCTCGGCTTTCTCTTTGACAGCGGTTTTCTTTCTTCCCGCACCGGGCCTCGCGCCGCCTCTGCCGCCTATGTTGTTGGATTTTGTCGGCATTATTTCACCTCTTTTCGGTATAAAAGCAGCTCGCCGGATCGGTCGGGCAATTACCCTTTAGATTTCGCCGAGAGTTCACACGCGACCCCAGGCCGCTG
>SFEX01000065.1 GCA_004557075.1 Clostridiales bacterium | reverse complement strand
TTCCACTTCCAGAACTTCTTCATCTGAGTCCTCCTTTCCGGTTTCTGTATTCGCAAAAGCGCCCGCGTCCTTGAGCGGGAGCATATTGCCGTTGATGAGGTACAGGTCGCCGCCCTCCTCGGGAGGGATGCGATCCATGTTTTCGAGCTCCCTTATGTCGTTCGCGCTCATCCAACCGTTCTGCCTCGCCGTGGCGTAGCCGCTCATACGTGAGGCGTAGTCGCCGCGGAGCAGACCTTCCACGTTGAACTTCACGAAGTAATCCTTCTTCTCGGTGGGGGTAAGGAGCGTCCTCTGAATGGACTGCTCCCAGCGGATGACCCACGGGTCGAGGGTGTACTTCACGAACTCAAGGGACTGCTGCTCTATGTTCGAGAAGCTGCTTTTTTCCAGATCCGCCAGCATATGGGGCGGGACGCGGAATATCCTCGCGATCTCGTTTATCTGGAACTTCCTGGTCTCAAGGAACTGAGCCTGCTCCGGCGCTATTGCTATGGGCGTGTATTTCATGCCCTCCTCCAAAACGGCGATCTTACCGCTGTTGGCGCTGCCGCCGAACTGGCTCATCCAGGCGTCGCGCACCTTCTGCGGGTCCTTTATGACGCTCGGATGCTCAAGCACGCCGGAAGGAGCCGCGCCGTTCGCGAAAAACTTGCTGCCGTATTCCTCGGTAGCAATCGCGAGGCCTATCGCGTTCCTCGCCATGGCGATCGGAGAATAGCCGACGAGCCCGTCGAAGCCGAGACCGGGGATATGCAGCACGTCCTCCGGCATGAGCACAACGGTCTCTCCCGACCTGTCCCCGGTCTCGTCGAACGAGCGCCGATATTCGTAGTAGAGCCGCCCTTTACTGTCCCTGTTGACCGTCATTCTGTTGGCCATCAGCGGATAAAGCGCCAGTATCTCGCCCTTTCCGTTCCGTATGATCTGCGCGTAGGCGTTGCCCCACAGCAAAAGATGCGTCATGAGAGTCTCGCGAAAAACGAATGAGCTCATCTCCGGATTCGGCTCATCGTGGAGAAGTAGATACAGCGGGTGGTCGATTGCCTTTTCCTTGCCGCCGTCGGGTTTGTATCGGTAAAGATGGAGCGGAAGACCCGCTATCGCCTCCGACAGTATTCGGACGCAGGCGTAGACCGCCGTCATCTGCATTGCCGAGCGCTCGGTCACCGTCTTCCCTGACGTAGTGTTTCCCATGAAGAAGGTATAACCAGAGCCAACAGTTCTGTTTCTGGGCTTGTCACGCGAATTGAAAAGGCTAGTGAATATTCCCATTTTTTCTCCTATTCTATTTATTTCGTTTCATTTCTGTGGTATAATGTCAAAAATAGTCGAAAGGAACGTTTCATCGCTATGAACGGCAAAGAGTTCTACAAAAGCAAGGGCAAGAGATGTCCCAGTAATCTAAAAGAGTTATACGATGCCCATTACTTTGGAAATGCTACATACGACGAAACTAAACGGGTCTATAGTATTCATCACAGCACACCGCTTCCTTATAGCATTGACAAGCGTGTTTCTCGTGTAGATAAGCTTTCCTTGAAGCTGCTCGATGCAGCAATGCATTGTTGCTCCGTCTTTCCTTCCATGTTTCCGCGCATTCCGGAGCAAACCATAGTACACTATATCGATCTCTTTGTAGAGCATGGCTATATCCGCCGCGTAGATACAGAATCTGGAGTGCAGTATTTAGAGCTTTCGCCGCAAGGGACTACGTTCTACGAAGGATTAAAACGGCAGCCAAGTGAAACCAGACTGAATACTATTAACACCCTATTAAATACATTTGCCGAACCGGCTGGAAGATTCTTCGGAGAAGCGGTAGGTACTGCCATAGCGGCAAGCAATAAAGCATCATAAATACATCAAGCCGGTTCTCCGGCTTTTTTATATGAATAGCAATCCCCTTGAATCGTAAACGCTCTCGGCATTGTCGTTTTCGCATCTGATCGCACGGTCGAGTGCCATTATCATAGCTATCGCGCCGTCTATTTTTTCTGTACTCTTTTCCTTGTCGGCCTTGATGTTCCCGGCGGGATCGGTGCGGATATAGATGTTGTCCATCATCCACCGAAGAACCGGATGCCCGCCGTGAGCGATCCGCTTTTCAAGAACGAGCTTCATCAGTTCTTTCGTTGGCGGGGACATATCCTTAAAGCCCTGACCGAAAGGTACGACGGTAAAGCCCATGCCCTGAAGGTTCTGGACCATCTGCACGGCTCCCCAGCGGTCGAAGGCGATCTCCCGGATATTGAACCGTTTGCCGAGCCGTTCGATGAACTTCTCTATGTATCCGTAGTGAACGACGTTGCCCTCGGTCGTCATTATAAAGCCCTGTCTCGCCCAGAGGTCGTATGGCACATGATCCCTTTTCACCCGGAGCTCTACCGTTTCCTCCGGGATCCAGAAATACGGAAGCACGCTGTATTTTCCGTCATCATCATCAGGCGGGAATACGAGGACGAAAGCCGTGATATCCGTGGTGGACGAGAGGTCGAGACCTCCGTAACAGATCCTGCCTTCGAGATCGTCCTCGTTAGCCGGGAAATCGCAGGCGTCCCATTTGTCCATCGGCATCCAACGGATACTTTGCTTCATCCATTGGTTGAGCCTCAGTTGACGGAAAGCGTTCTCCTCGCCGGGGTTCTGCTTTGCCGACTCGCAGGCGGCTTTGACCTTGTAGCAGATGGAATTGGTGTCATTGCCAGCCGTGGTTATAAGGAAATAAAGCGGCTGCATCCTCGCGTCGCCGGATCCCTGGAGCATGACGTCGAACAGCTTTCTGTTCGGCTGCGTGTGCAGCTCGTCGAAGATGACGCCGTGAGTGTTGAAGCCGTGCTTGTTCGCCACGTCCGCCGACAGCACCTGGTAGGAACTGTTGGTCGGCTTGTAGACGAGCTTTTTCTGCGACTCCAGTATCTTCACACGCTTGGACAGCGCCGGACAGAACCGCACCATATCCACGGCGACGTCAAATACGATCTTCGCCTGGTTGCGATCGGCGGCGCAGCCGTACACCTCGGCGCGTTCCTCTCCGTCACCGCAGGTGAGGAGAAGCGCGATGGCGGCGGCAAGCTCCGACTTGCCCTGTTTTTTCGGTATCTCGATGTACGCCGTATTGAACTGGCGGTATCCGTTCTCCTTCATAACACCGAACAGGTCACGGACGATCTGCTCCTGCCAGTCGATAAGCTCAAACGGCTTTCCTGCCCATGTTCCTTTCGTGTGGCACAGGGACTCTATGAACATGACCGCGTAGTCGGCGGCGGCCTTGTCGTAACGGGAGGTCTCCGCCATGAACTTCGTGGGGGTGTACTTTTTCAGTTTCCGCATGGCGTCCTCCTTCCAGAAAAGCATAAAAAATGAGCCTCCGCCGTTTCCGGCGTGACCCTTCATAACGAGGAACAGAGCCGGATGGCTCATGTTCCGGGGGTATTCAGTTACCGTGGTTTACTGCCGCATCGCCCAGGCAATGGCGTGTCCGTCATCCTCGAACTCGACCTCGCTTGCCGCGTAAATCCCTACCGTGCCTTCGCAGGTATGGTCATCGTCAAGGAATTCGTAGACCGCCGCGAAGAAGCAGGGTTTGTTCGCGCCGTTGTAGTAGTGGCCGGCAAGCAGGACTCTGTCTCCGAAGGTCAGCACCTTGCTCCAGCGGGTCTCATGGCTTCGTTGATGGTCATCGGTTCGTCCTCCGTTCGTTTTGTTAGTGTATATATCACTCTGAACGGCTGAAATATCAAGTCATTTCGGAGAAATATAGTACACAAATATCCGGAGCTGAAACTGTGTATTTTATTCCGTCTCGCCGGTGAGGATGAACCGCGCATACGCGGCTTTCTCCTCTTCGATGAAGGTCACCAGTTCGTAAAAGTCCATCTCATACGCAATGCGCTGCACGGCGCGAAGGTCGAACATATTTGTCAGCCCCGTGTCCCGGACTGCGAGGATCTGTTCCTTTACTTTGTCAGTCATCTTCACTCACCACCCTGCAGACGTCTTCGCCGTAAGCCACCGACAGACTGCTGCCCGTATCCCAGCTCACCATGATCGAACCGATGTCGTCGACCCCGCGGACAGTCCCGCGCGTACCCGGAGGCGGCGCCTGGAAATCATCCATCTTCACTAGTTCCACTCTCGTGCCGGGTTTGTAGATCTCGCGCAGCCGCAGCAGCGCCGCTTTTGAGATGAAAGACATCATTCCGCGTCACCGTCCTCTCCGTTTATGATCGCTCTGACCTCCGCCTGCACGGCGGGATCCTGCAGTCTCCGTTTTGCCTCTTCGACGTCGAACGGCACCGTGTTCTCCGGTGTGGGAACGGGGTCAAGACCGGGCGCGTAATCCTTTTTCGCGCCGCTCTTGAAAGCCGAAGAACCGGAAAGGCTCTTAAGCAGGATCTTCCGCTCCGTTTTGTACTCCTCGCCGATAAAGCCGAGCCGGAGAAGGAAGCATCGGAAGGCATATTTCTCGTTGTCGACTTCCTTTTCCTTCGCCGTCACCCTGGTGGCGTTTCTGCTCATCTCACAGAGCGCCGCGATAAAATGCGTGTATGCTTTGATCTCATCAGGGAAAGGAAGCTCCGTGAACCAGGGGAAGCCTACGCGGTCTTCCTTCATTTCGATGCGGACGTCGTCCACACCCAGCGCCTTTCTGATGAGGCCGCCCTTTGCTTCAAGCAGTCTTGTAAGGTTGCCGACGTTCACCTTGTCAAAGGGGATCTCGACCGTCAGCCCTGTGCCGCCGTCTTCCGCAGCGTCTGTGGATTCATCGTTGAATCCTTCGTGAGGCTCACACTCGAAGCCTGCCGAGGCAATGGCCTCGATAAGCCGTTCCACCTCTT
>SFEX01000034.1 GCA_004557075.1 Clostridiales bacterium | reverse complement strand
TTACTGCAAAACTGTATACAATCATCTTGCACATGTGTTTACTATCATATTACTCTGTACACATTGCTCATCCGGCGGCGGCTGCCGCGAAGCAATTCGCGTTTAGATTTAAAGTAATCTTTCTTGCGTCAGCCCGATTATAAACAATGGCAATATACAAATAAAAGGAGGCAATCATTTCGATTGCCTCCTTGAAATCCAAAAATTCCGATAACGTCATGTTGAATGCAATGGCAATCTTATGCACCGTCGAGCCTTGTAATTGTTGCGGGGGCCGACAGGCGCAGGTGTACATTGCTTCGCCTTAGTTCGCACTGGGGCTGAACCAAGTTGAATATTAGGGCGACCGTAGTGCGCTCAGCGGGTTTGCAAAGGGCTGCAAGCCCTTGCTTGCGTTTCTTTTGTAACTTTTCTTTGGCAACACAAAGAAAAGTTTGAGGAAAGGTCTGCACTTACGATTTTTGAGCTTTCGGGAAGAAATTCGCATTAACTATTAAAAAATTTACTTTTGTAACCCGTATTTGGGTAAATTCATGTTAAACGCATGCTATAATTGTATAACATTAATCCTTGAGGGGTGAAAACATGACAAACACGATAATCAGGCTTTTCCACGGTGAGCTTGAGCGTTTATTACAGCGCTTTATCACCTACAGCTCCGTCAAATTTGTATTCATTTAATTCTTTGAAATCCAAAAATTCCGATAACGTCATGTTGAATGCAGCAGCAAGCTTATGCATTGTCATGACCCCGGGATTCTTGGTCAGCCCGCGCACTATGTTATCTAAAGTCGATTGCTTGACGCCACTTATATTTGCAAGTCGGTTAATTGAAATACCATTTTTCCCACACAGATTAAGTATTCTCTGTACATATATATCTGAATATTCCATTAATTTGACATCTCCTTCGTGGCTACTCAGTCATCACTTATATAATTGAGATAAAAAGGTTATAATTACCCGAATACGGGTTGACATGAGCAAAAAATTATGATATTTTTATATTACCCGTATTTGGGTATTAATTTTCAAGAAAACAGGTGCACTTATTGAGGGGTGAAAACATGACAAACACGATAATTCGGCTTTTTCACGGTGAGCTTGAACCGTCCAGCTATACGGGGATGAACGACTCCGAGCTAAAGGAGCTTGAGCGTTTATTACAGCGCAATGGCGAAAGGCTTGAAGAATACCTTGACGAAAAGGGAAAAGCACTATTTGAAAAATACTTCGATTGCGTAGAAGAATACATAACCGTGCTATGCGAGCAGTCGTTCTGCAACGGCTTCTGCCTTGGAACAAAGCTCGCGGCCGAGGCTCTGACCTTTAATGAGCAGTAGGTGCGCGGCGGCCACCTCATCCGTCACGCGAAGCTTTTGCCAAATCTCATGGCTCCCTCTGACGAGGGAGCTGTCACCGCAGGTGACTGAGGGAGAGACCGGCGAAGCCGGAATTAATTCGTATTCAAATTTAAGATATTCTATATTTCGTCAGCACGACCGTAGAGAATGAATATTTTCGTTATATTCCAATGCTTATAATCGGGCTGAGGCAATAACGATTAACTAAAGCCTTAACGCGAATCGCTTCCCTCCAGCCGGAGCTTTACGGTGCCGGTGGCGGAGTTATCCTCGCCGTACACATAGCCCACGGTCAGCTCGCCCGTCTGCTCATTCTGCTCGCATGAAACGACGGTCAGCTTCCACGACGGGCAGTCAACCTCCGTCTCGTAATAGTAGCTGCCGTAGTCGAAGATACTGCGAACGACCATTTTGTGGCCGTTTTCATAGTCGTTGTACGCGACGAGCTTGCCGTTGTCCCAAAAGGCGTTGAAGTACGACTCGGACACGATGCCGTTTTTCAGATCGTAGTAGCGGCAGAACACATGGTCGTCGGAGGTGAAGCGGATGCCAATGAGGTCGGGGCTTATGACCGCGACCTTGGGCTGCTCGGCGCAGAGCGCGCTCTCGAGCGTTTCGCCGTCTTTATCGGTGACGCTGTAGCTGTAGCGCGTGACGCCGTCCGATGTCTCTTCGGTCACCTTGAAGCAGTCGCCGGAGCTGATAACGGTCCCGGTCGCTTCCGGCTCGGCGGCGCTGTCGCCGCCGTCATCTCCGCAGCCTGACAGCAGCAGGGCGCAGAGCAAAAGCGCGGCAAGTATGGTCTTTTTCATAGCTCATTTCCTTTCGTAGCGCAGGAATCTGTAGGCAATATCGCCCTCGTGCAGCCTCTCGCCGCAATCTGCGAGCACCCACTCCGGGTCGTCGTCGAGGTTCGGGAAAAAGCAGTCCGATTCCGGGCAGCAGTCGATCTTCGTGACAAAGACCCTGTCCAAAAAGCGGAAAAATTCCTTGAACACGCTCGCCCCGCCGAGCACCATCGCGTCGCCCCGGCACAGGCTTATCGCCGCGTCGGCGCCGTGCGCGATCTCCGCGCCCTCGATCTCGATATTCTGGCGGGTTATCACTATGTTGCGGCGGTATTTGAGCGGTCTGCCGCCGGGGAAATCAGCAAGCGTGCGCCTGCCGACGATGACGGTTCTGCCGCGTGTCAGCTCAACGAAATGCGACCTGTCCGCCTTGAGGACAACCGGCTGCGTTCCGTCGCTGCCGATGCCCCAGTCCGAGTATACTGCAACTATTGCGTCCATTTTTCCACCTCTCAAAGCGCCACGGGTATCTTCTCTTTAAATTCGGAGCACTCGTAGCCCTCCATTTTGAAGCTGTCGCGCGTGAATTTATAGAAATCGTCGATATCGGGGTCGATGACAAACTTCGGCGCCGGTTTCGGCTCGTTTTTGATTATCTCCTCGATGAGCGGGACGTGGCGGTCATAGATATGCGCGTCGGCGATGACGTGGATAAACTCGCCCGGCTCGAGATGCGCCACCTGCGCCATCATGCAGGTGAGCACCGAATACTGCACGACGTTCCAGTTATTTGCCGCCAGCATGTCCTGCGAGCGCTGGTTTAATATCGCGTTGAGCCTGCCGCCGCTGACGTTGAAGGTCATGGAGTAGGCGCAGGGGTAGAGCGCCATTTCGCTCAGGTCGGCGTGGTTGTAGATATTGGTTATTATCCGGCGCGAGGCGGGGTTGTTTTTAAGGTCCCAGATGACCTTGTCCACCTGATCCATGTCGCCCTCGGGGTAGTGGTGCTTTATGCCGAGCTGATAGCCGTAGGCCTTGCCGATGGAGCCGTTCTCGTCCGCCCACGCGTCCCACACGCGGGTGCGCAGCTCGTTTACGTTGTTGCTCTTTGCCTGCCATATCCACAGCAGCTCGTCTATCGCCGACTTCCAGTAGGTGCGGCGTATCGTCAGTATCGGGAACTCCTTGGACAGGTCGTAGCGGTTTATTATACCGAACTTTTTGACCGTGTGCGCGGGCGTACCGTCGTCCCAGCGCGGTCTGACCGCCAGATCCGTATCCCATACGCCGTTATCGAGTATGTCCCTGCAATTTGCTATAAAAATTTCGTCTGCTCTGCTCATATGGCACCGCCTTATACATTAATAAAGTCATTGTATCACATTCACCCCAAAGCACGCAACGGAATATTATAAATTGCTTTGGAGGTGATGCCATGAAAATTCTCATATGCGGCGGCGACGAGCGCATCGTGCTGCTGTCGGGGCAGCTCGGCGCGGCAGGGCACGAGATCTGCTGCATAGGGCTGGATAGAGCCGAGCTGCCGGAGGGTGTGCGCCGTATAAGCGCGCCGGAGCGCTGCGACGCCGCGATATTCCCCGTCCCCGTCGAAAAGGCCGGAGGCGAGCTGAATGCGCCCTTTGCGCGCTCTCGTCTGAGCGCGATTGAGGTTCTGGAGAGCACGCGCGATACGCCGATCGTTATCGGCGGCAAGCTCGGCGCGACATTCAAAGAGATGGCGCTCTCAAACGGGCAGAGGGTGTTTGATATCATGCAGCGGCCGGAGTTTACAGCCGGCAACGCCGCGGTCACGGCCGAGGGCGCGCTCTCGCGGCTGATGAATGCGTCGGATAAGGCGGTGCAGGATATGCGGGTGCTGGTGATAGGCTGGGGGCGCATCGGCAAGCTGCTGCTGCAAAAGCTCAGCGGTCTCGGCACAAGGCCGTGCCTGATGTCGAAAAATCCCGAGGCGCGCGCACTTGCGGGTGCCATGGGCTATGAGGCGCTCGCGCCGGATTGCGGCAATGCTCTCATGAGCAGCTTCGACGCGGTGATAAACACGGCGCCCGCGCCGGTGCTGGGAGAGCTTAGTGCGCTGCGCGATAGCTGCATACTGCTTGAGCTTGCGTCCACGCCTGGCGGCTTCGATGCGCAGAAAGCGCGCGAGCGGGGCATGGAGTACATCGCCGCGCCCGGGCTTCCGGGAAAGTACGCGCCGGTATCGGCGGCGGAGCTGATTTTCGGCGCGGTCAATAACATATTCAAGGAGTGTGGGATATATGAATAAACCGAGAGTGGGCATAGCGCTCTGCGGTTCGTACTGCACATATGAAAAGCTGTTCGGCGTGCTCGGTGGGCTTGCCGAGCGGTTTGAGCTTGTGCCGATAATGAGCGAGACGGCGGCTTCAACCGACACGCGCTTCGGCACGTCTGAAGATTTCAAGGCGCGGCTGAGGGATATTTGCGGCTGCGAGCCAGTTTGCAGCATACGGGATGCCGAGCCGCTCGGCCCGGCAAAGCCGATGGACGCGCTCGTGATAGCGCCCTGCACCGGCAACACCATGGCGAAGCTCAACCACGGCATAACCGACACCGCCGTCACCATGGCGGCGAAAGCGCATCTGCGCAACGGCAAGCCGCTTGTCATCGCGTTTTCGACAAACGACGGGCTGTCCGGCTCAGCGGCGAACATAGCGGGGCTTTTAAACCGCAAGAACGTGTATTTTGTGCCGTTCGGGCAGGATGACTTTGAGAAAAAGCCGAACTCCCTCGCCTCGGACTTCTCGCTCATATCCGACACTGTCACCGCCGCCCTCGCCGGCCGCCAGCTCCAACCTGTTTTTAAATCGCGTTAAGGCTGGCAGTAATCTTTTTTGCCCGTGCCCGAGCAGAGACACTGGCAGTAGCCCCTTTTGCACTCGCGCGCTGAATTAGTGCACATAAAAATTTCGGAGGCAATCTAAATGATTGTCTCCGTTGTTTTTCTCATTGCCCCTACGGGTACGCTGCGATATTAATAACCGTTTTCTTCTGCCTTGCTGCTTTCTCCGCAAATTGCGCAGCACCACCCCACGAGTGTGTAATATACGTCACCACATAGTCCGACTGCTTCAGCATCCAGTTGTTGCGCCATGACACGGCAAAGCGGATATGAGGACATATCGCAATTGTAGTGTGAACGTGGTAAATTTGCGATATATCCCACACGATTAATTGTGAATTTTGTTATACTAAAAATACGATATATCGCAAGTAAAATTTGGCCTTATGATACTGATGATTGTCAGAAAAAGCAAAACTAATTGGGGTGAAAATATGACAAATACAATAATTCGTCTCTGGCACGGGGAGCTTGAGCCGTCCAGTTATACGGGGATGAACGATCCCGAGCTAATGCAGCTTGAGCGTTTATTGCAACGCAATGGCAACAGGCTTGAAGAATGCCTTGACGAAAAGGGAAAAGCACTATTTGAAAAATACTTCAATTGCATAGAGGAGTACATAACCGTGCTCTGTGAACAGTCGTTCTGCAACGGCTTCTGCCTTGGAACAAGGCTCGCGGCCGAGGCGTTGCTGACGCAGGAGTGATTATTTTAAATGCGGAGCATCCGCCGCCGGAGTGGCAATTCGGATTAAAAATGGCATTAATCGTTTTTGCGTCAGCCCGATTATAGAGATTTCAGCTAATCTTTTTTTGCACTCGCGCGCTGAATTATATGAATTAAAATCTTGCATCGCACCCGTAGGGGCGGCCATTGGCCGTCCGCATGTTGGTCAATTGACTCATGAAAATTAGAACGTGAATTTTGGCAATAGCGCCTGTTTTTCCGCGATGCAACAACGGAGAAAACGGACGAGCGATGCTCGCCCCTACGGGTGCAGTGTAATTAAGAGCGCGGGTGCAATATAGTTTATTGCCAATCTCACCGGTCGGGCACCGGCAAAAACGATTACTTGAAGTCTCAACGCGAATTGCTCAGCGGCAGCCGCCGCCGGACGGCCAATGGCCACCCCTACAATTAGTGCGTATAAAAATTTCGGAGGCAATCTAATGATTGCCTCCGTTGTTCGTATTATTCCAATATCACCGGTCGGGATACCGCAATAAAGATTCTTTTAAGCCTTAATGCGAATTGCTCTGCGGCAGCCGCCGCCGAATTGCCCCTATGGCAATAGACGCAGGCAGACGGCCTGCATATACTGCTCGCGGTGGCGGCGGCGGACAAGAGATTTGTCGCAGCGCACGACGCCGTTGTTATCCCACGGGTCGTTTATAACATAGCTGTCGCCCTCGGTGCCGACAAGAAGCATGCAGTGCTCGTTCGAGCGCCACATGAAGTCCTCGCCGCTGCCGTAAAGCTTCCAGTTCGGCCCGTCTATCGCCGGACGCAGGTTTATCGTCGCCCACAGCACGACCGGAAGTCCCTCGCCGATTATATATTCCTCGACAAGCTCGTCGATCTCGCGTCCCGTCTCGTCAATGACCTCGTACTTCTCGCCTATCACGCGCTCGAGCGCCTTTTTTATCACCGGCGCGTAGCAGCCCATGGCCTCCGGGTCGTAGGGGTCGCCGGCAAAGCACTCGCGCGGGTCGGGCCCGTAAAGCTCGCCGGAGCGCTGCTCAAACGGCGCTTTGTCAAGATACTTATCTATAAACTCGTTTATGCCGATATCCACGCCCAAGTATTGCAGCAGCATGACCGCCGTCACGCTCTCGCAGCCTGTCGGCGCGGCATTGCTCTGGTCGAGGTAAGGCACGTTTATTATCTTATCCATGGCCCCTCACTTCGCGTGGTAGAGTTTCTTGGCCTGATATTTCGGCTCGTAGGTCATGTTCACGCCGAGCTTCGAGAACAGATTCTCGTCCACCCTTGAGAGAATGACCGACGAGTGCGCCTCACAGCCGCGCAGCTTGTTGAGCTGGTCGATGGCAAGCTCCGCAAGCGGGTTTGTCACGGCGCATATGGACAGCGCGATGAGCAGCTCATCGGTGTGCAGGCGCGGGTTGTGGTTGCCGAGGTGCTCGACCTTGAGGTGCTGTATCGGCGCGATAACGCTCGGCGCGATGAGCAGCAGCTCCTTGTTTATGCCCGCAAGCTTTTTGAGCGCGTTCATCAGGCATGCGCTTGACGCGCCCAGCAGGGAGCTGGTCTTGCCGGTGACGATGCTGCCGTCGGGAAGCTCTATAGAGACCGCCGGAGCACCGGTTTCCTCCGCCCTTGCCACGGCTGCCGCCGCGACGGGACGGTCGGCGGTGGATATGCCCGCCGATTTCATGATAAGCTCTATCTTGCGCAGCTCCTCGGCGGTGCCCAGACCCTGGCGCAGCGCGCAGGCGGCCGAGTAATAGCGGCGAATGATCTCCATCTTCGATGCGCGGCTGCAAGCCTCGTCGTCGGTTATGCAGAAGCCCGCCATATTCACGCCCATATCCGTGGGGCTTTTGTAGGCGCTCTCGCCGTAAATGCGGGTGAGTATCGCGTTGAGCACGGGGAATATCTCCACATCGCGGTTGTAGTTTACCGTCGTGACGCCGTAGGCCTCAAGGTGGAAGGGGTCTATCATGTTCACATCGTCCAGATCCGCGGTCGCGGCCTCGTAAGCGAGGTTTATCGGGTGCTTGAGCGGCACGTTCCATATCGGGAAGGTCTCGAACTTCGCGTAGCCCGCCCTTACGCCGCGGCGGTGCTCATGGTAGAGCTGGCTCAGGCAGGTCGCCATTTTTCCGCTGCCGGGGCCGGGCGCCGTGACGACGACGAGGCTGTGGCTCGTTTCTATGTAGTCGTTTTTGCCGAAGCCGTCCTCGGACACGATGAGCTCCACGTTGGAGGGGTAATCGGGGATTATATAGTGGCGGTAGACCTTGACGCCGAGCCGCTCGAGCCGCTTCTGGAAAAGCTCCGCCGCGGGCTGGCTGCGGTAGTGGGTGATGACCACGCTGCCGACGTAAAGGCCGATGCCGCGAAAAGCGTCGATAAGGCGCAGGGTGTCCTCGTCATATGTGATGCCCAGGTCGCCGCGCCGCTTGTTGCGCTCGATATCGTCGGCGGATATCGCGATGACTATCTCCGCCTCGTCCTTCATCTCGAGCAGCATTTTCACCTTGCTGTCCGGCTCGAAGCCCGGCAGCACGCGGGACGCGTGGTAATCGTCGAACAGCTTGCCGCCGAACTCAAGGTACAGCTTGCCGCCGAACTGCGCTATCCTGTCGCGGATATTGCGCGACTGCTCGCGCACATATTTTTCATTGTCAAATCCAATCGCGTTCATTCTTGATCCTCTCCCGTAAAAAACCAACATACAAACTGAAATTATATATCATTCCCGCAATTTTTGCAAACAAAAAGAAGGGCGTTCCGCAAAATATGTCGGAACGTCCGTCTCATATTTTGATTTTATTCTTCAGCAGCTTTTCCACAGCGAGGGCGAGCGCCATTTTTATCGCGTCCGGGACCATGAACGGGAACACGCACATGCTGAGTGCGCTCATTATCCCGATAGGCTCGGAGCGCGAATACACCTCGACAAACCACAGCGTTCCGAATGCGTAGCACAGGACAAGCCCCGCCGTGAGCGCGAGAATTTTTATCCACAGCCTGTCGCCGAGAAACGCGGTCATCAACCAGTAGCACAGCGCTGTAAGCAGGAATCCGAATATATATCCGCCGCTCGGCCCCATGAGTTTGCCGACGCCGCCGGTGAAGTTTGAAAATACCGGCAGCCCCACGGCGCCCATCAGGATATACAGCAGCACCGCAATGCTCCCGCGCTTGCCGCCGAGCAGAAGCAGAGCTGCGAATACTCCGAAGGTCTGCATGGTAAAAGGTATCACCGACGGCACCGACAGCCATGAGCAGACCGATATGAGCACCGCCATAAGCGCGATATATGCCATGTCCCGTGTTTTCATACTCCAAGTCTCCTGTTTCAAAACATATGCTTGAGTATAAGTCGAACTCCTATCTGTTTTTAATGCGTTTCTACTCGCAATCTCAATAGTTATTATTACAGACCTTTCCTCAAACTTTTCTTTGTGTTGCCAAAGAAAAGTTACAAAAGAAACGCAAGGCGGCGGCTGCCGCAGAGCGATTCGCGTTAAGGCTTAAAAGGATCTCTTTTGCGTCAGCCCGATTATAAGCATTGGAATATAACGAAAATATTCATTCTCTACGGTCGTGCTGACGAAGTCTCGACAAGCTATAATTTGAATCCGAATTGCCTCAATGGCAATTGTAGGTGCGAGCATCGCTCGTCCGCGTGTTGGTTGAATGGCGCACTTAATCAGAACGATGACGGATGAGGTGACGGCAGAGGTTCGCATACTCATTTATGCTCAAGTTTACCACGGTCAAAAAATATGTCAAGCGTCAGCTAACGCGGCCTCGACGAATCCGAAAAACAGCGGGTGCGGCTTGTTGGGACGGCTTTTAAACTCCGGGTGAAACTGCGACGCGACAAACCAGCGGCACGCGGGATTCTCCACCAGCTCCACGAGCCTGCCGTCCGGCGACAGCCCGACGGGTATCAGGCCGTGCTCTCTTATCGCCTCGCGGAAGTCGTTATTGACCTCGTATCTGTGGCGGTGGCGCTCGTAAATAAGCTCCCTGCCGTAGAGCCTGCCTGCCTTACTGTCGGGGGCGAGCACGCAGGGGTATTTGCCAAGGCGCATCGTGCCGCCTTTGGCGGTGACGCCCTGCTGCTCGGGCATGAGGGCGATGACGGGGTGCTCCGTTTCGGCGGAAAATTCGGCCGAGCTTGCGTCGCGCCAGCCCAAAACGTTGCGGGCGAACTCGATCACCGCGATCTGCATGCCAAGGCATATGCCGAGATACGGCACGTCGCGTTCACGCGCATACCGCGCGGCGACGATCATGCCCTCTATGCCGCGGTCGCCGAAGCCGCCGGGCACGAGTATGCCCTGGCAGCCGCCGAGGATGCTCTCGGCGTTATCCTCCGTCAGCGTCTCGGAATCGACCCATTTTATGCTGACGACCGCGCCGAGCGCACAGCCCGCGTGAAACAGCGATTCCGCGACGGAAAGATATGCGTCGTGCAGCTCGACATATTTGCCCACGAGCGCGATGCTCACGCTTTTGTGCGCTGTTTTTATCCGCTCGACCATCGCCGTCCACTCGGAAAGCTCGGGGCTCACACAGTCGAGCCGCAGGGAGCGGCACACGGCGTCGGAAAGGCCCTCGCGCTCTAAAAGCAGCGGCGCTTCGTACAGCGTGGAGGCGGTCGCGTTCTGGATAACGCAGTCGCTTTTTACGTTGCAAAACAGCGCTATCTTGCGGCGCAGCTCCTCGGTTATGGCGGAGTCTGTTCTGCACACGAGGATATCCGGCTGGATGCCAACCGACAGAAGCTCCTTGACAGAGTGCTGCGTCGGCTTGCTCTTGAGCTCGCCGCTGCCGGGGATCTGGACTATCAGCGGGACGTGGATGAAAACCACGTTCTCCCGTCCCTTTTCCACGGCGACCTGACGTATCGCCTCAAGGAAGGGCTGGCTCTCGATATCGCCGACGGTTCCGCCTATCTCGCAGATGAGCACATCGGTTTTGCCGTCGTCCATGGCGTAGATGCAGCTTTTTATCTCGTCCGTGACGTGGGGAATTATCTGCACCGTGCCGCCGAGATAGCCGCCCTGGCGCTCGCGGTTGAGCACGTTCCAGTATATCCTGCCCGCCGACACCGATGAGCTGCCGCTAAGGCTCTCGTCAACGAAGCGCTCGTAGTGGCCGAGGTCGAGGTCTGTCTCCGCGCCGTCGTCTGTTACGAACACCTCGCCGTGCTGATACGGGCTCATCGTGCCCGGGTCGACGTTGAGGTATGGGTCGAATTTCTGGTTTTTAACTCTCAGGCCGCGCTGCTTGAGCAGCCTGCCCAGCGACGCCGCGCAGATACCCTTGCCAAGCCCCGACACAACGCCGCCCGTTACAAATACATACTTCATATTTTCCCTTTTTCCCTTTCGATGCTACGCTTCAAATAGTCGTTATCGCGGTATCCCGACCGGTGAGACTAAAATTAATCTATTTTACACTCGCGCTCTTAATAACGCTCTTTCTAATCCCAACATCGTAGGGGCGGGCATCGCTCGTCCGTTTGTTCGTTTATTGCAAATGCCTATAATCGGGCTGACGCAAATACATTTATCGCCACTCTCAACGCGAATCGCTCTGCGGCAGCCGCCGCCGGACGAGCGATGCTCGCCCCTACGGGTGGAGGGCAAACAATCGCCCTGTCATTTATACAATGGAAATATACCGAAAACCTCAGCATGATATCTTCGTGCTGACGCAATAAAGACACTTCCTATCCAAACGCGAATTGACCCTGTGTCAGCAGGCGCTGGAGCCGTAGTTTGAGAGGACGCGGGCGGAGGGATCGTCAACGTCGCAACCCGGCCACGTTTTGTTCGGCATCCAGAAATCCTTTACCATGCGCGCCTGACCGGGGTAGTATTTCTCGAAAATATCCCTGTACAGCAGGCTCTCCTTCGTAAACGGCACGGCAAAATCGTATTTCGCGCAGCCGGCGGCAAACGCTTCGTCCGTGTAAACGCTCTCTGCGTATTCCTTGAGATCGTCCACCATCGAGTGCCCAACCGCGTCGGAAAACGCCGCCTTCTGCCGCCAGAGTATATCGTCGGGGAGTATGCCGTCGTCGGCAAAGGCGCGGCGCAGCAGGTATTTTCCCATGGCGTAGCTGTTTATCTTCAGCTTCGGGTCGATGCTCATGACATAGCGCACAAAATCAAGGTCGCCGAATGGCACGCGCGCTTCAATGGAGTTGACCGATATGCAGCGGTCGGCGCGCAGCACGTCGTACATGTGCAGCTCGTCAACGCGCTTTTTCGCCTCGGCCTGAAACGCTTCTGGGCCGGGCGCGAAGTCCGTGTACTTATAGCCGAACAACTCGTCGGATATCTCGCCCGTCAGCAGTACGCGCACATCGGTCTTTTCGTGTATCGCTTTGCAGCACAGGTACATGCCCATGCTCGCGCGGATGGTCGTTATGTCGTAGGTGCCCAGCATGGCTATGACCTCCTCGAGCGATGAGATGACTTCATCGCGCGTCATGTACACCTCGGTGTGCTCGGCGCCGATAAAATCCGCCGCGCGGCGGGCGTACTTGAGGTCTATCGGGTCAAGATCCATGCCTATGGCAAAGGTGCGTATCTTTTTTCCGAGCAGCTTTGCCGATATCGCGCACACAAGGCTTGAATCCAGCCCGCCCGAGAGCAGGAAGCCCAGCGGCGCGTCCGCGTCGAGGCGCTTGGCAACGCCCGCTATGAGCTTTTCGCGTATTTTCGCGCACACGGTGTCGATATCGTCCGGCGCATACTCGGAAACCGTCGTCAGATCCGCGTAGCGCACAAATTTTCCGTCGGCATAGTAGTGTCCGGGAGGAAACGGCATTATCGTATCGCACAGCCCGACGAGGTTTTTCGCCTCGCTCGCGAAAACCGGCTCGCCGCCTGCAAGGTAGCCGTAGTACAGCGGCCGTATGCCGATGGGGTCGCGCGCGGCGATGAGCGCGTCTGACGCTGCGTCGTATATTATCATCGCAAACTCCGCGTCGAGAAGAGCGAACATCTCAAACCCGTACTCGCGGTATAGCGGCAGTATCAGCTCGCAGTCGGAATCGCTCTTAAACTCGTACTTCCCCTCAAGCTCCGCCCTGAGCTTCCTGAAGCCGTACAGCTCGCCGTTGCACACGGCCCTGTCGCCGCCGAGGGAAAACGGCTGCATACCGCTCTCGTCAAGACCCATGATCGACAGCCTGTGAAAGCAAAGGCAGGTATCGCCGATTGTCTCGATTCGCGACATGTCCGGCCCCCGCGATACAGTGCGGTCAAAATACTCTTTGACAGCCTCCGCCGTCAGGCTTTTGGATGTGAAACCCATGATTGAACACATAAAAAATGCACCTCCGAAATTTTTGGCAGCTATCCCTAATTTTTAGGGCGAATAGCTGCAAATCCGCGGTGCCACCTAATTTATTGCCAGAAGCAATCACTTTTTACGGGCTCAGACAAGCCCTCGCGCATTAACGCCGCGCTCCGCGTCCTTCCTACTTGGCCTTCGCCGTTCGGTCGGCTGCTCTGAAGTGTTATTCACGCGCCCTCCTGTGCCGGGCTCACACCTGACCCCGACTCTCTGCGACCGATATGAGCGCGCTACTTGTCTCCGTCATAGCATTTGCGATATTCAAATTTTCCCCCAAAGCCGGGAACCGACTAAAGCGGCTCCTGGCTTTGTAACAGGAGATCAAATGATTACCGTTGCATATTAGCACACAAAACATGTTAAATAAAATACATATATCATTGCAGTTATCATATTTATTTGGTATAATAAAGCTCGAGGTGAATTGTATGGAACTTAGGACATTAAAATACTTCACGGTGGTTGCCGAGGAGCTTAATATAACCCACGCGGCCGAGCGGCTGAGCATGAGCCAGCCGCCGCTGAGCAATCAGATAAAGGCGCTGGAGGAGGAGCTGGGCACGAAGCTGTTCGTGCGCGGTAAGCGGCGTTTGCAGCTTACCGAGGCCGGGCGAATGCTCTACCGCAACGCGCTGCGCATACTCGACCTTGCGGAAAAAACGCGGCACGACGTTATGTGCCTTGAAAACGGGGTGTCCGGCACCGTCAACATTGCGATAGTCGAAGGCCGTGCGCCATTTCTGACGGCACGCTGGATATCCGGCTTCAAGGACGAGTACCCCAACGTGCGCTACAGCCTGTGGAACGGCAGCAGCGACGACGCGCTCGAGCGGCTGCGTCAGGGTCTTGCCGACCTTGCGGTGATCGCCGCACCATACGATACCGAGCACCTTGAGGGCTTCGCCGTTGGCCGCGGGCCGTGGGTCGCGGTCATGTCGAAGAGTAACCCCCTCGCGAAAAGCGCGGGCAGCGAGCTGCCGCTGCGGCTTTTGGCCGGGCAGCCGCTTATAGTGCCCAGCCGCGCTTCCCGCGTCGAGGCGATACGCAAGTGGTTTGCGCAGGTCGGCGCGGAGCCGAACATCATCTGCACCATGTCAAATTACGTTGACGCTGTGGCGCTCACAGAGCGTGATATCGGGATAAGCATATTCCCGCAGACAACCTACACGCCGAACGACCTGCTCGTGTCGAAGGTCATAACGGAACCCGAGCGGCAGGTCGAATATGTGCTGGTGTGGATAAAAAACCGAGAGCGCTCGCCGCTCGTGACGGAGTTTATAAACTTCGTGCGCGACACGATGGAGGCTGTAAGCACCAATCCCGACTTTCTCGAGATCCTGAAAAGCGAATACCTCCCGCCGGAGAACACCCCGTACCTATAAGCCCCGCCGACTGGCGGGAAGCAATTCGCATTGAGGCTTCAAATAATCTTTCTTGCAGCAGCCCGACCGGTGAGATTTCATCTAATCTTCTTTGCACTCGCGCACTCAATTAGCTCGCATAAAAATTTTGGAGGCAACCATTTTGATTGCCTCCATTTTTCATATATTGCCGTTCTAATTGGGTGCGCAAATGGAATGACATAGAAGAACACCTCATCTGTCGGCGCAAGCCGACAGATGAGGTGGCGGAGGCAAAAGAGATTACATGAAGCGTAGCAACGATAAGAAAATAAAAAATTATACTGTTTTGGTAATATTATTTGATTTTGCCCGTCATTATAGGTGAGGCGGCAAGAGGCCGAGCCGCAGTTTACTTACATGACTATTTCCAAACCATGTATTATCGGCCACGGATAACTTTATAAACAGAAAGGAATTATTAAAATGGATGCTCTTTTTGCCGGTATTCTCGACGTTATGATTAAGATCCACGGTGCATGGGGTGCAGACCCCGGCGTTGCCGATGTTTGTGAGAAAATCAAGGAATATCTGAAGATGCCGCTGTAAACGGATACGTTGAAAGCAATCGGAGGCAGTCATTGACGTGACTGCCTCCGTTATTTTTTTCGCCCCTACGGTTTCACCCTGTTAGCGCGGGCAAAAAACGAAACGGCCAAAACACCTCATCCGTCACGGCTATCGCCGCGACACCTTCATCTCAAGGGAAAGGCATGAAAGTGGGATTTTCTATTGCCTTTCTATTTTGTCGCGCTGCGAAGACGGAGAAAGCGGACGAGCAATGTGTACAGAGTAATATGATAGTAAACACATGTGCAAGATGATTGTATACAGTTTTGCAGTAAAATAAAGGCATAAAACACATAC
>SFEX01000064.1 GCA_004557075.1 Clostridiales bacterium | reverse complement strand
CTTCGTCAAAAACGCGCTCTTTCTTGATTTTGGTCTGCTTGGGGATAGCCGCCCGCGCTGCGTCTAAACGGTCTGCCGCTTTCTCGGATTTACGGATAGCTTTCTGCAATTCCGGCGTTGCCCGTTCCGCTTCGGAAAACTGCAAGCGGGAAGTATGGGTTTTTAGCTGCGCCGCGTCAAGAGCTTTTTTCTCCGCGCCCTTTGCCGCTTGCCGTTCAACCTCTGCGCCGATATGCTGAAAAGCCTTTTCCGCTGCCGCCGTTGCGGGAGCTGCATAGTTTTCCTCCTGCGGCCTTTCGCTGATACTCGTTGTTTCGCCCGTCGTGAGGTTTTCCGCAACCGCACCGTCGCGGGTCATTTTCTGCGTTACCTTGTCGGGGGCTTTTAATTCCTTGCTCAATCTTCATCACCTCCAATCCGCTGTTTTGCAAGGGTGCAGTATTCGGGGTTTAACTCAATGCCGATATAGCGGCGCGAAAGGTGCTTTGCCGCCGCTGCGGTGGTGCCGCTGCCTAAAAAGGGGTCAAGGACAATCCCGCCCACGGGACAGCCCGCCAAAATGCACGTTTCCGCAAGTTTGGGCGGGTATGCCGCGAAATGCCCGCCGCGATAGGCAACGTTGTTGATCTGCCAAACGTTGCGGCGGCTGCGGACGGGGGAAATCAACTCGTCGGCGTATGCGCCCTTTTCGCGGGGGCGGTTGATTTTCTGAGGCTGGTTCTGCCCCGGAACAGTAACGGCATATTTGTTACCTTTGCCAACGCCGCTTTTCAGCCGCTCCGCCGTTGCGGGGGCTATCGGCTCGGCTACTGCTTGCCAATCGTAGTAATATTTCTTCGACTTGGTGAGCAAAAATACATACTCATAGCAGCGGGTCGGACGGTCTTTGCAGCTTTCCGGCATGGGGTTTGTTTTGTACCAGATGATAGAACTGCGCAAATACCAACCGTCGCCCCGCAAGGCAAGGGCTACAAGCCACGGGATACCGATTAAATCTTTGGGCTTGCAGCCGGGGGCGCGGTGGTTGACCGCCACTTGCTGCCCGTTCCTGCCTTTGGGATATTTGGGGTCTTGGTGGCCGGCTTTGCTGCCTGTGCCGCAATAAGTGTCCGCGATATTCAGCCAACAAGTGCCCTCCGGCGTAAGCACCCGCTTTACCTCATGGAAAACCGCCGTAATGCGGGAAACGTATTCCTCCGGCGTTGCTTCCCGCCCGATCTGCCCGTCTGCGCCGTAGTCCCGCAAGCCGTAGTAGGGCGGGGACGTTACGCAACAGTCAATACAGTTTTCCGGCAAGGTTTGAAGCACCTGCAAGCTGTCGCCGCAATAGATTTTATCCGTTTCTATCCTCATGCCGACACCTCGCCGGGCTTGGTCGTCATCACGCGATAGAGTTCTGTGTCCTGCGGGAAACGGTCAATAAAGGGCAAAATCACGTTGCCGTAGAAGATAAGCCCCTCGCCCGCGTCGGAATGGGTTACATAGGTCATTTGCTGCTGTGAAATGTTAAGCTGCTTTGCAAGGATTTCCCGGTCGCCCTGCGCTTGGTTGAGCATATACACAAAATCGCTGTTTTCAAAAACGTTTGAAACTTCTCTGCTCGTCAAAAGGTCTTTGACGTTCTGCGTAATGCCTGTCGGAATACCGCCCCATTTCCGAAAACGCTTCCAAATCTCAACGGAATAGGCGGCGGTCTGTTCCTCTTTGAGCAGCAAATGAAACTCGTCGATGTAGTACCGCGTCGCCTTGCCCTCGCTGCGGTTGAGCGTTACGCGGTTCCACACCTGGTCTTGGATAATGAGCATACCGACTTTTTTAAGCTGGGTGCCGAGTTCCTTAATGTCAAAGCAGACAAGGCGGTTGTGAATGTCAACGTTTGTGCGGTGGTTAAACAGGTTCAAGCTGCCGTTTACATACAGTTCCAACGCCGACGCGATACGCTGCGCTTCCTTTTCCGGCTGCTTCCTAATCTCGTTGTAGAGGTCGCCCAAAACCGGCATATTTTCCGGCTTCGGGTCTGCAAGGTAGCTGCGGTACACGCTGATAACAGCGCGGTCAATCAAGGTCTTTTCAACGGCTTCCAGCCCGTTTTTACCTCCCATGATTAACTCGCAAAAGGAAAGGATAAAGTCGCTCTTTAACGCTATGGGCGTGTCGCCCTCGCTGTAATTGAGGTTAATATCCATCGGGTTAATGTACTGCGTACTGTTCTGCGAAACCTTGATAACCTGTCCTTTCAGCCGTTCCACAAGGGGGTAATATTCGGCTTCGGGATCGCAAATGATAATATCGTCTGCGGTAATGAGAAAAGCGTTGGTGATCTCGCGTTTAGCCGAAAAACTCTTGCCGCTTCCCGGTGTGCCGAGTATCAAGCCGTTAGGGTTTTTCAGCCGTTTTCGGTCGCACAAAATCATGTTGTTGGAAAGGGCGTTTAAGCCGTAATACAACGCTTCGCCGCTTTGGAACAACTCTTGTACCGTAAAGGGGACAAAAATAGCGGTGCTGGAAGTCGTCAAGCCCCGCTGGATATGGATTAGGTTTTCCCCCAACGGGATAGAGGACATAAGCCCCTGTTCCTGCCGGTAGTCAAGGCGGGTGAGCATACAGTTGTATTTCTGCGCGATACTTGCGGCACTGAATACGTCGTTATCCAATTTCTGCTTGGTGTCTGCCACATTCAAAACTAACAGCGTAAGTAAAAACATTCGCTCGTTCCGGCTCTGCAAATCCCGCAAAAGGTTTTTCGCTTCGCCGCCGTAAGTAGCAAGATCGGACGGGATTATATCCATATCGTAGCCGCTGCGGATTGCCTTTTTCTGTTCCTCGATTTTCATGCGGTCAAGGTCGGTGATTTTCCGCTTGATGGTCTTGATCGCTTCGTTGTGGTCGATACTCTGAATGTGCAGATTGACGACAATCCCGTTTTCCGCTTCCATGAAGTCGGCAAGCATACGGTCTGAAAGT
>SFEX01000063.1 GCA_004557075.1 Clostridiales bacterium | reverse complement strand
GATGGAGCATGACACCTACGGCGATGAGGCGGCTTGCATCATCGTCGATGAGCGCGGTAAGCTCGTCCTTGATGATGTCTACAACGGCTTTGACGATGAAACGCTCCGCCTTCTCGACCTTGAGGTCAAGGAAGTGCCGGAAATGCCCGATCCCGCGCTCTCCGTTCAGGATATGAAGGACTACGGCTACGCATGGGCTGGCGTTCTTCCCGCCGGTCAGGAGGCGGCTGAGAAGGCTTTGGAGAAGGGGTGCGAGGTTTACCGCCTCTATTCCGATAACACCGAGGACTTGTGCGTAGATGCCAAGGAGATTGCCGATCATGCGGCAAAGGGCGGAATGCTCGGTATCAGCAAGGAAAGCTGGATGGCAGCTCTTGAGAAGGAAAACTACCTCAAGGCGGCGGAGATGTCGATGGAGGATGACTACGGCATGATTGATGGGATCATCAACAACGGTCCGAAGGAGGACAAGACCCTTGATGCCAAAGCTCCCAAAACCGGCGAGAAGTCCTCCATCATGGACAGGCTCAAGTCTGCAAAGGCTGAAAAGCAGAAGGAATGCTGCCCTCCCCAAAAGTACAAAGGAGAGATTGAACTGTGAGCAGAAGTCAGAAATGGCGGCAGGAGTGGTCGTTCTTCATAGGAGACAGCGGACGCCGGAAGTATAACCGCTTCTGCGTCCGCTGCGTTCATAGCTGCAAGCAGAGCTTCCGTGCGGATCTCATCGCCTGTCCGCACTTCTCCCGCAAGGCATCGCGGTGTAGACAGTTAGGGGTCGAAAAAGCCTGTGATTGCAAGCCTCAGAGCGGCGCAAATTGACCAGCCTAAGTGATTGTATTCCCTGCGTGGTTTCATCTTTTGCGCGGAAATAAGTGTCGATTTCGGCACTTGCTTGAATGCCCGGAAAACGAACCAAAAGCCTCTGTCGATGCCCGGTTTGGGTATCGGCAGAGGCTCTTTTTTTATATTCAATTACTGCTCAATCATCGTACCACTCATCCCATGCTTCATCCTCGTCCTCATACCAGTCGCGGTTATCTTCCCAGAGGTCTTCGGGATTGTCGTAGTCATCCCGGATGCTTCCGGAATTGTTGCCCCCCGATGTACTCGGTGGTGTCCACGGAGGGGCAGAGTTTGGACGTCCGATGGGCGTTTCATAGTATGTAAAGGCATAGATGACTTCTTCTGTCTCGCCCTTCGGCTGATGAGAATGGCAGTACGCTACGGTCTGCCCTTCACTGTTGTACCAATGCAGGATTTTGTACCGCCTATGGACGTCCATGTTGTCATAGAACTGGCACTTTTCGGTTTTGGTGGGCGATCCGATTGACGTGTACTTCAAGCAACTCACAGGCATACCATCTACGGGCAGTTTTCCGGAATACTGGTCTTTCCGGCTTTGCTCCTGCTTTGCGGCATTCTCCGCAGCAATGCGTTGACGTTCGGCTTCCTCGGCGGCATCTTTCTCCGCCTTATAGCCCTTGACGCGGGTTTCCAGCGCGTCAACATCCTGCTGCCAGCTCGTGTCATATTGCAGCGTGATATTTGCTAACTCATCTTGCCCGCCCGCGTAGTCCGTTCTGTCTTTGTACATATCAGCGTATTTGCAGTAGACGGACAGCGATGCCGCATCCCGATAGCTGGAAAGCTCTGAAAAGTCCTGCTCGGCAGAAGTGTAATTGCCATTTGACAGCTCTTGAAGGGCTATGTCATAAGCTGCTGCTCTCTGTTTGTTGCTGTTCGAGACAGAAATAGAGACCCACGCGATCACGGCTACCACCAGAACTGCCGCTATGAGCTTCCCCAACGGGAACGGCTTCTTTGGCGGCACGGGGTTCTTTTCATCTTTTTCGAGCAGAACGGGGGCAGTGACTTTGGTGACTTGAGGTTCTGCTTTCGGCGCTTCCGGCTTTGTTTCTGGCGCGGAAATCACGGGAACTTCTACTTTTTCAGCCTCTTTCTTAGGCTGTTCTACGCGCTTTTGCGGTTTCGGCACAGTAACTTCAATGGTCGGCGTGACTGCTGCCGGAGCATCTATCGTGCGGATGACGGTTTTTGTCTGCTCCGGAGGCCAAGGCGCGACCATGCGCGTACAGTCCATAACAGCTTTGACCTGACCACGCCGCAGCACATCGTCTTTGCCAAACGGAAGCTCGACCCAATCTCCGACCTTAAGCGGCAACCCTCCGGTCAGATACGCATACGGGCGGCGCGTTCCCTGCACCTGAACAGAGCAATAGTGATACACTGTGCCGTCATCGGATTTCGTATCTTCATTGGGCTTTGCGGTCGCATGAGATCGCGGCTTTGTTGATCTGGAAGGCGGCGCTGCGGTGAACACTCGTCTGAGCCGCTTTGCCCAGTTTTCTTCGAGGTGCGGATTTTTCAATGCAAGTTCAAGGCAGTGTTTTCCCAATTCTTCTTGCCCGCAGGAACGGCAAGCATTCAGAACATCAAGCTGCAATCTGCCAATATATGCGCTCTCAAAAAGCTGCGATACAAACCTCTTGTCATCCAGCGCAATCAGAAGCGGAAGCGCCTGATCGTCAGTTGGAGACTCCAACCAGTCCCAGTCCGGGAGCAGTTTCTCGGCAGTTTTGGGGTCGTTTTTCAGAGATGGCTCTGCAATATCCAAAAGGCTTCGCCACATCTGGATGCCCTTTGCCGTGTTGCTTGCAAACACATCATCCAGAATGTATTCCCACGACAATTCATCGAAATCCTCGGCGGATTCATGCGGGACTTCCTCCGGATATTCGACCAGCAAAATCTCGCGGCAAATGTCCTCGTAATCCGGAAACTTGCCCTGCGACAAGAACTGCTTTGCTCGTTCTATGTTCGGATGCAGCAGCACCTTGTTCTGCCAGTGGTTGTTATAGGCTTCTTCCAGCGCATTTTGATAATCCTGCGCTTCGCCCATTTCCTCATCCTTTTTCCCGCCGAAGTAGGCATAAGCAGAGGACAATTCGGAGAACAGCTCGAATAAGCCGTCCGGATCAACGTGATTATAG
>SFEX01000062.1 GCA_004557075.1 Clostridiales bacterium | reverse complement strand
ACTTTCAGACCGTATGCTTGCCGACTTCATGGAAGCGGAAAACGGGATTGTCGTCAATCTGCACATTCAGAGTATCGACCACAACGAAGCGATCAAGACGATCAAGCGGAAAATCACCGACCTTGACCGTATGAAAATCGAGGAACAGAAAAAGGCAATCCGCAGCGGCTACGATATGGATATAATTCCGTCCGACCTTGCCACCTACGGCGGCGAAGCGAAAAACCTTTTGCGGGATTTGCAGAGCCGGAACGAGCGAATGTTTTTGCTTACGCTGTTAGTTTTGAATGTGGCAGACACAAAGCAGAAATTGGACAACGACGTATTTCAGGCCGCAAGTATCGCACAGAAATACAACTGTATGCTCACCCGCCTTGACTACCGGCAGGAACAGGGGCTTATGTCCTCTATCCCATTGGGCGAAAACCTAATCCAAATCCAGCGGGGCTTGACGACTTCCAGCACCGCCATTTTCGTCCCCTTTACGGTACAAGAGCTGTTCCAAAGCGGCGAAGCGTTGTATTACGGCTTAAACGCATTATCGAATAACATGATTTTGTGCGACAGGAAAAGGCTGAAGAACCCTAACGGCTTGATACTCGGCACACCCGGCAGCGGCAAGAGTTTTTCGGCAAAGCGCGAGATCACCAACGCTTTTCTCATTACCGCAGACGATATTATCATTTGCGACCCGGAAGCGGAATATTACCCCCTTGTGGAACGGCTGAAAGGGCAGGTTATCAAGGTTTCGCAGAACAGCACGCAGTACATTAACCCGATGGATATAAACCTCAATTACAGCGAGGGCGACACGCCCATAGCCTTAAAGAGCGATTTTATCCTTTCCTTTTGCGAGTTGATTATGGGCGGCAAAAACGGGCTGGAAGCGGTTGAAAAGACTTTGATTGACCGCGCCGTTATCAGCGTGTACCGCAGCTACCTTGCAGACCCGAAGCCGGAGAATATGCCGATTTTGGGCGACCTCTACAATGAAATCAAGAAGCAGCCGGAAAAGGAAGCGCAGCGTATCGCGTCGGCATTGGAACTCTATGTAAATGGCAGTTTGAACGTGTTTAACCACCAAACAAACGTTGACATTCACAACCGCCTTGTCTGCTTTGATATTAAAGAACTCGGCACCCAGCTACGAAAACTCGGTATGCTCATTGTCCAAGATCAAGTTTGGAACAGAGTTACCATAAACCGCAGCGAAGGCAAGGCGACGCGGTACTATATCGACGAGTTTCATTTGCTGCTCAAAGAGGAACAGACCGCAGCGTACAGCGTTGAGATTTGGAAGCGTTTTAGAAAATGGGGCGGTATTCCGACAGGTATCACCCAAAACGTGAAAGATTTGTTATCGTCCCGCGAGGTGGAGAACATTTTTGAAAACAGCGATTTTGTGTATATGCTCAACCAAGCCCAGGGCGACAGGGAAATCCTTGCAAAGCAGCTTAACATTTCGCAGCAGCAAATGACCTATGTAACCCATTCCGACGCGGGCGAGGGGCTTATCTTCTATGGCAACGTGATTTTGCCCTTTATTGACCGTTTCCCGCAAGATACGGAACTCTATCGTGTAATGACGACCAAACCCGGCGAGGTGTCGGCATGAGGATAGAAATGGACAAAATCTATTGCGGCGACAGCTTGCAGGTGCTTCAAACCTTGCCGGAAAATGCAGTTGATTGTTGCGTAACGTCCCCACCCTACTATGCCTTGCGGGACTACGGCGCAGACGGGCAGATCGGACGGGAAGCAACGCCGGAGGAATATGTTTCCCGTATTACGGCGGTATTCCATGAGGTAAAGCGGGTGCTTACGCCGGAGGGTACTTGTTGGCTGAATATCGCGGACACTTATTGCGGCACAGGCAGCAAAGCCGACCACCAAGACCCCAAATACCCCAAAGGCAGGAACGGGCAGCAAGTGGCGTTTAACCACCGCGCCCCCGGCTGCAAGCCCAAAGATTTAATTGGTATTCCGTGGCTTGTAGCCCTCGCCTTGCGGGGCGACGGTTGGTATTTGCGCAGTTCTATCATTTGGCACAAAACAAACCCCATGCCGGAAAGCACGCGGGACAGGCCGACCCGCTGCTATGAATATGTGTTTCTGCTTACCAAGTCAAAGAAGTATTATTACGATTGGCAAGCAGTAGCCGAGCCGATAGCCCCCACAACGGCGGGGCGGCTGAAAAGCGGAGTTAGCAAAGGAAATAAGTATAACGTTACTGTTCCGGGGCAAAACCAACCGCAGAAAATCAACCGCCCCCGCGAAAAGGGCGCATACGCCGACGAGTTGATTTCTCCCGTCCGCAGCCGCCGCAACGTTTGGCAGATTAACAATGTCGGCTATCATGGTGGGCATTTCGCAGCGTTCCCGCCGAAACTTGCGGAAACGTGCATTTTGGCGGGCTGTCCCATCGGCGGGATTGTCCTTGACCCCTTTTTCGGCAGCGGCACGACGGGCATGGTAGCAAAACGGCTTAACCGCCGCTATATCGGCATTGAGTTAAACCCCGACTATTGCGAACTTGCAAAACAGCGGATTGGAGGTGATGAAGATTGAGCAAGGAACTGAAAGCCCCCGACAAGGTAACGCAAAAAATGACCCGCGACGGTGCGGTTGCGGAAAACCTCACGACGGGCGAAACGTCCAGTATCAGCGAAAGGCCGCAGGAAGAAAACTATTCAGCCCCCGCAGGGGTGGCAGCGGAAAAGGTTGTGCAGCATATCGGCGCAGAGATTGAGCGACACGCAGCAAAAGGCGCGGAGAAAAAAGCCCTTGACGCGACGCAGCCTAAAACCCATTCTTCCCGCTTGCAGTTTTCCGAAGCGGAACGGGCAACGCCGGAACTTCAAAAAGCGATCAAGAAATCGGATAAGGCGGCACTATCCGTAAATCCGAGAAAGCGGCAGACCGTTTAGACGCAGCGCGGGCGGCTATCCCCAAGCAGACCAAAATCAAGAAAGAGCGCGTTTTTGACGAAGCGAAAGGCAAGGCAAAAACGCGCCTTTCCTTTGAAAAGACGGATAAGCCCCCAAACGGCAAGTTGCGGCATAACCCCTTATCCCGTCCGGCGCAAGAGTTAAACAATACCGTACACGGGAAAATCTACGAGGTAGAGAAAGAAAACGTCGGTGTGGAAAGCGGACACCGGGTAGAACTCGCGGGCGAGAAAGCGGGCGGTATGGCGGCGCGGTCAGCAAAGCGCAGCATACGCAGCCATAAGCTGAAACCCTACCGGGCAGCGGCGGTAGCGGAGAAAAAAGCGGTAAAGGCAAACGCCGATTTCCTCTATCAAAAGGCGTTGCACGATAATCCCGCCCTTGCGCACTCAAATCCCGTTTCCCGGTTTTGGCAGAAGCAGCGCATTAAAAAGCAGTATGCAAAGACGCTGAAAGCGGGCAGCAAAGTGAAAAAGACCGCCGAAGCCACCGCAAAGGCAGCGAAGAAAACCGCGCAGGAAACCAAACGGGCGACGTTCTTTGTCGTCCGGCATTGGAAAGGCTGCTTGATTGTGGGCGGAATTGCCTTTATCGTGCTGCTGCTTTTCGGCGGGCTGTCCTCTTGCTCCCTCTTTGGCGGCAACAGCGGCAGCGGCTTGATTGCGTCGTCCTATCTCTCC
>SFEX01000061.1 GCA_004557075.1 Clostridiales bacterium | reverse complement strand
ACTGCGTTCCTCAAGGAGTTTTACCCGGAGGCGCTGAAGATAACCTCCTACGGTCAGAAGCCTGTTACCGTAGAGCCGGACGTCCTCGCAAAACGCCTGGGGCTGAATATCCTTATGCAGCGGATCCGCGAGGACGGCAGCGTTTACGGTCAGCTGTATTTCGTGGATACGGATGCGGAAATGTACGATGCGAAAGCCGGCACAGCAGTAACGCAGCACATTCCCGGAAAAACCATCGTCGTTGATCCTTATATGTTTCTTCTGCGGACAATCGGATGCGCCAATAACACGATAATCCATGAATGTGTTCACTGGGTAAAGCACCGGAAGGTCTTTGAACTCGAAAAGCTGTATAACGACAGCGCCTCCTGCATCAGCTGCGAGGTGGTCGGCGGAGCGGCCGCCGCCGTTGCCGAGAAAGCAACGGAAATAATGGAGCGGCAGGCCAATCAGCTTGCTCCGCGTATTCAGATGCTCGCCGGACCGTTCCGGGCTAAAGCAAAAGAATACATCAGCAGATTCATGCGTGAACTGGGTGCCGGCCATGAGAGCGAAATCATGGAGCAGGTCATTGAAGCCCTCGGCGTGGACTTCGTTGTTTCCAGGCAGGCTGCGAAAATCCGTCTTGTAGAACTTGGATTCGACCAGGCAATCGGTACTTACACCTACCTTGACGGTCACTACGTAAAACCGCACGGCTTTAAAAAAGGCTCCATCAAATCAAATCAGACATTCTCCCTTTCCGCACAGGACGCCGCCATAGAGCGTTTTGCAAATCCCGAACTACGCAAGCTGACCGATTCCGGTGATTATCTTTTCATTGACAACCACTATGTATATAACGCGCCGCTGTATGTTCAGCCTGACGAAGACGGCAGACTCGATCTGACTGAATACGCTCGTTCTCATATGGACGAATGCTGCCTTGTTTTCGATATGACCATCAAGAGCAAGGTCGGCGCGGACTATCATACGGCGTGTTTTTTGAACCGTGAGCCGAATGATATCGAGTTCGAGCTGAAATATAATAATCAGTATGCGTACATGGTTCCGGAGGCGCAGGCGGAATACCGGAAAAAAGTCCAGGCGGAGGAGCTTGCGATTCGCAGGCAGATGACAGACGACCAGGCGCAGTGCATGAAGCTGCTGCTGGACTGGAAGAAAATGAAGTACACGGAGCTTGGAGATGCAATCGGCAGAGACCCGAAAACCATAAGCAGGATCGCGAACGGCGAAACAAAGCCGAATGTTACCACCGCCGCGCTGATATGTTTCGGGTTGAAACTGTCGCCGGTAATCAGTGACAAGCTGATGGAGGTATTCGGTTGCAAGGTCTATAATTCTATGAACCCGGCGGAGCAATGGATTAATGAGGCGCTGCACGTCAAATACCCGGAGCCGCTATGGGCGGTTCAGGAATACCTGGCGCAGTACGATGTGACATTGGAATAAAAATTTTTCAGCAAAAAACGGACATGGCATGTCCGGTCGTGGCACTCATCACAATGTGGTGGGTGCCTTTTTTAGTTCAAGGATTATTTACATCTGATTTATACTTGAACCATTGACATTCAACGGTTCAAGTATTATAATAATGGTACAACAACAGTGAGGAGGAATACTATGTCCCGCCAGTTTGACGAAGCAATGGAAGGTCGATTCGATCTTTACGGAAAAGAATACAGGCTTATCGAGCCTGAGAATATTGAAGAACTCATGCAGGCGCTTGAGGTGAAATCTGCGCTGGAGACCCATATCAGCGGTCTTATGCACGATGAAGATTCAAGCGGCTATGACAGCCTGCTGCAGGAGCAGACGGATTATATCCGCGAATTTATCGACTCGCTCGGTGAGTTCGACAGCAGTACCCTTGCCGGCAATATAGTGTTTCTTGCCAAAAAACACGGAATGCGCGTTGGAGAGCTTGAGGATATAATCGGCGTCAGCGCAGGGTATCTGTCGAGAACAATCAAGGAGAACTCCAAGAAGAAAATAAGCATTGATGTCGTATGGAAGATTGCCCAGCTGTTCGGAACAGACATAAAGACGCTTACGGAAAAGGAATTGTGGATCTCGCGGTCCAATACGGATCTGCTTGAGCGGTTTCTGGAACGGCTGTACAACGATACCAAAGACAACTTCTTCTCGTGGGAATACGATGGCGGCGTGATGGTTATGCTGAAGGACCGTTATACCGAGATGGGGCTTGTAACCGAAGAGGACGATGAGACGCCTGTTTACCACCCGAACCACCTTAACCAGGCTCTCAAATGGGTACTTGCTGCAGATATCGTATCCCTTGAGTGCTTTGACAAGAAAAAGGATCTCGCTATTATCCCTTATAAACTTGCTGACAAAGATGAACCTGCCGGATTTGACTTTATCTTTGTCTGGGAGGACGATGGCAGATGGTGCTGGGAAAAGGTGTTCTATACAAGCGATGATCCGTTCGGCTCTCTGCAGGACGACGCGAAGCAGCTGTATGATCTGATCGAAAGCTCTGAATTTGACGCCAAACTGTCCCCCAAGGTGCATCAGCTTATCAGCGACTATGTGAAGGGAGGACGGCCTGAATGATAGAACGCCCGGTTCGAGACCTGCACAGCAGCAAACAGGTCCAACCACTCTTCTGTAAAGTCATCGTAGACGGTGACAAGGTGACCCTTGAAAGCAAGGGCAAAGACAACAAGAAACAGACGATTTCCTGGAAGGATATGGTCTACCAGGTGGAGGCGGCAATCGAAGACGCATCGAAGCCGCTTCCAAAATAACAGAAACTACCGCAAATAGTCCCGTAACCAGTCGAGGAACTGACCGCCGGAGTTATCTATTTCAGCCGAAAGGCAAAGTAGATAACTCCGGCTTTTTGCGTTTTTACGGCAGTTTTGACCGGACACGGCGTGTCCATCCTGAAAAAATTATTTGACGTATATTATGAGCGAAGGTTAGCCGGAAGGCTGCCAGATTAATAATCTCATAGTCCGAGATGGCCATTAGGACGATGGGATGCATAGAGAACTTAGAACACCGCGATAAAGGCGGCGTTTGAAGTGAGGATGCACCCACCGTTAGTTTCCT
>SFEX01000011.1 GCA_004557075.1 Clostridiales bacterium | reverse complement strand
AATCCGGGTATACAATTTGCTTATGACCGGAAATGTTCGAAATATCCCCGGTTTCATGCCAAATACATCCCCAGAACGGGAACAAATAAAAAATTACCGTTGTTGAAATTGTATCAACAACGGTAACTGATTTGGCACGTTGCACCAAAAAAGATATTTTGCTTTTTTGCGTTATCGAGGGCATTTTCTCCTTCATAAACCAGGAGTCAAGATGATGACTCGTGGTTTATTTCATTTTTCAGGGAATTTGATAGAATAGTACTGACCTCAAAGAAGGAGCTCAGGAGAATCGGGCTTTGTTGTTGTACTGGCTTCCTCCTCGGTATTATTCGTCAGCTTATTTCGTATATCCAGGAGCATCTCTTGTTCCTGTTTTGAATAAAAATCCTCGAACCCGGCAATTGTAAACCCAGCAGGATCATCCAGCAGAGCCTGTATGACTCCCTCGAAGGAATGCGCATGACCGCTGTATTCCTTTCCGGCAGTGACAGCTACATTGTATGGGTAATAAAGACTCGTCCGAGCATATTCGCTTGCAACATACAGAAGATCACCTTCCTCGGAGTCACGGTCAGGAAAATCAACCCGCCAGGTATCGGTGCCTTTGTCGTAATACGGGCAGAAGGAGGTCTTAGATTCCGAGAGGAGCCGGATGGCTGCCTTATACTTCTCTATACGATTGCGAGCTTTATCATCGATCTCATCCAGACGAGTCAGATCGCTGTTGTGTCGGAGATCAGCCAACTTTACAGTACGAGCGATCTCGTTTTCACTGATTTTAGCCACATACTCCATATAAGGCACGTTCTTGTCATGAGTCATTAAGTCAAGCGCATCAAGCACTTCTTCCGAAAACCCCATTTTTCGAAGATCGTCAATGGTGTAGGACGTATCTTCGATCACATCATGGAGCAGTGCGACAATCGTTGTTTCCTCATTCGGCATCTGCTCTGCCACGTGGAAAGGATGGAAGACATACGGCAGCCCGGATTTATCTGTTTGATTTCTATGTGCCTCAAAGCATAGCTTGATGGCTTTCTTTGTATCGGGGGTATAGATCATATTTGCTCGCCTCGCATAGCTGTTCGTATAATTGAGCACTTCCTCTCTCTTAATTATATGTATTTCTGGCACAGAAGTCAATCACTCATCCGTCCCCAAAGACTTCGTCGCAGATTCTGTCCAGAATGATTTCATCGGGGTTGTCGAGCTTCGCTTCCAATTGTTCCTTGGTATCAGAAGTATCTTCCTGAACATATAGGAGAGTTTCAAAGGTGCCGGCGTCCATGTTGAATTCTATGACACTTGCGTTTCCGAAGAGTACAGATCCAATCGGCCTCCAATCACCTTTGATACCTTCATAGCAGAAGTCAGTGAATTTGGCTCTTACGCAGCGGCGGTACATTCCATCGTAGCGTAAAATGATCTGACTTACTTCGGCGGCATCGAACTTCATTTTGTAAGGACAATCCCACACATTCAAGTGCTCCCAGGTTTTACCTGGGAGAGTCATCTTTGATGAAGTCAATACTCTAACGGGAGTAAGAATCGCTATCTCCTGATATGCAATCTTGTGCGTAGCCTCGTGATTTCCGCCAAAATACTCTTGTATTGCTTTTGCCGTCTCACTCTGTGGGTCGGCGTTTTTCATGTTGACTGCAACCTTCAGTAAATCATGTCTGCTGCCCACATAGGGTTTGGCGAAAGAGCAAAACGCAGGAGCAGCGGGTTCCCACAAGTTCAACACAAAATGCTGATTTATCCTCTTGACCTCGGCCATTGAACACCTAATTCCTTTTCTGCCATCTTACGGCGGTTATATAGGAGCAGTCCAAGCATACTGTCATATAGATCCCCCGAGCCAGACATGAATACGGCAATATGGTACGCTCTCTTTCTGTATCCTTCAAACAACGGTGTTAGGATGGGGCTCTTCTCGTTTTTGTATTCGGAAGATTCTTTCCGACTCAACCAGATACAAACTGTCTTTTGCTCTCTATGAATGTCAATCTGCATTTTGCACCTCGCAACTAACATAAAAGCTTTGCCTTTGGCGCCCTTTTCCTCCGAGCCGCTCCGTCTCCTATCCTGGCTTTCTGTGCACCCACGGGTTTGACTATCCTACGCGCAATTTCGTGGTCAATTAGCTGTTGATACGCCTCTCCGAGCCGCGACCTGCAGATCTCGACACGGTTGCATTGGCAAAGCCTTATTTGCATTCTGTTGTGATGAAATCGTACAGTGCCTCCGGCTCCGTAAGATCCCATTCTATTGATTCATCTTCGTTCCAGATCTTATAGTCGGGAGCTCCTTCGTAGAGCCACCAATCGATGAAGTCATACTGATCATTGATGGCGTCCTTGAGAACCATCAGAAGAGCTTTCCGATATTTGTTCTCTGTCCCGTATGCGAAATGACCGTTGCCGACTTTCTGTAACGCTCGACCGAATTCGTCATCGATGGATTCTTGTTCTTTGAGCAGGTGGATCGCTGTACAGAAAAGCTCTTTTGAAATAACCGGAGTATCCTTCTGAGCCCTATCCATACCTTTGCGGAGGCGAAGATGTATATCATCCGGGGGAAGACGTCTTTTGTGTTTGCTCTCCAACTCAGCAAGTTTACTCATAAGCTCCCGCTGCATTTTATCTTTGTTATCCATTCAAGTTCACCTCATCAATACAGTGTCCACCAATAATCGAAGAGCCGACGGTAATAGTTGCCTTTTGCAGGAACATCCCTGCATCTGCGAATCCGGAGGCTTGTTTCTCTCTTGATCCACCTCTGGCAGTTGCTGTTCTTAGGATATTTGATGTATTTGCCTGTATGGAGCAGTGTCCTTCCACTGAACCCCCAATCGATATATCCGCGATGCGGAGCATAGCCTCCGTAGTTTATTATCCGAAGCAGGCGGTCTGCTTTTCTGATGCTGGTGCCGCGCCGCAGCCTGCGGCGAGCTTTCTGTCGCTGATGAGCATTTCTCGAATCATTCTCCTGCAGCTCGTCGATCTTCTCGTTTAATGCGGTTTCTGTCATAAACCCTCCTGCTTTGTACAATACGGGTTATAGGCGAGACCCCGTTCCAGGAGCCTCGCTTGGATGAGTAGTATTTACGCTGTTCGTTTTTGCTCTGCTTTTTGAGCGGCGTCATTTTCATTATCGAGCACGACTCCTTTCATCTTTTCTACATTGTCCATGAAGCTGCTGATGTCGGCCTCATAGTTAGGATGCCCACAAAGCATCATGCTTTTTTTGAGATCTTCGAGAGCTGCAAGGAACTTCGGAACGTCCTTTTTTCTGACGTGGCAGAATATCGCAAGATAAGGAGAACCTTCTTTTGCATATTCAGAGTCAAACCATACTCTGACTTGGTGCCGGATGAACAACTGATCCGCGAGGTACGGTGTCGTGTCAAAGAACATGAAATAGTCATACCGGAAGGAGAACTTTTCAATCGTCCAATACAGCTTTTCTCTCAAATTAACCTCCTATTTTGCATTTTCTCTTGCATTTTCCGTTTCTTTCTCATGGGCATAAAAGCCTATCCCGTGATTGACCTTGTCGCCACGGGAAACAACATCCGTCGCCTGCGCCTCGAGCGCGGCATGACTGTTCGAGATCTGCAGAGCTACTTCGGCTTTGAGGAACCTCGGGCAATCTACAAGTGGCAGAAAGGTGAAAGTCTTCCCACCGTAGATAATCTGTACGCACTTGGAAATCTCTTTGAGGTTCCGATGGATCAGATCCTGGTTCCCGTTGCGGTAAAACTGCATATCGTCGGTGAGCAGCAGGCTGAGTCCTGCTGCTCAAGTCATTTTTTGACCGGCTATTTTGGATACGGCAAGAGTCCGATGCAACTTCAACCATTTGTCCCGTTTGCATTGTCGGCGGCATGACGAGTCACGCTTTCGACGCAGCTCACGGAGAAAGAAAGATCAGTATTTGATCATAATAATCTCGTAACCAGCGAGTTAGGCTTGCATGCCTCACAATGGAGATGTCAGTTCGGAAGCAAGAATGAGGGTGGTGACGAACGAACGGTTCTGATGTAAGGATGTAGGGCGGTGACGGAGAAGCTGAACGCTTCTTTTCTCCTATCATGAAGGCTCGTAGGGTGAGCCGAACCGGAATATCCTTACGGATGTGTGCAGCCTTATAGTTCATCTGCACCTGAACCGGTATCCGTATTCTCTTATCTTGCCGCACCCAAAATAGTCGGTCTGCGCCAGGGCGTTAAGCCCTGGCGTTTTCCGTGTATGCCTCGAATGCTTCGGCGAAGCTGGAGTTCACATCGAAGGGCGGCTCATAGTCCACCTTGGAAGTGACCAGGCACAGATCGATCTTCGTGGAAGTCTCGTCGGCCTGCTTATTCAGCTTGCCAAGCTCAGTGCGGATGACATTGCGGTCATAGTTGATCGTAGTCACACGCTTGACGTCGCAGCGATAGGAAATCTGATTGCCTTCGGCATTGAAGCGATAGCCGGTGCCGCCGTTGGAGATGGTCTGCTCAGAGTTGCGCAGATCGTTCATCCGCTTGAAGGTACGGGCGATGCTCTGCCGAGTGGCATTGAGGCTGACCTCGCTGTCCATATCGATGTCAAGTGCGTCCTTTGCCTTGCGGATAGCCGCAAACAGCTTGTCCTTTTCTCCCAGCAGATAGAGAAGGAACTTCGCAATATCGGTGATCTGCTCATAGTATTCGGTTTCGGGGGCGATGAGAACAGTCTCATCCTCAGCTTCTGCCATCACCTTGTGCCGCAGATAGGTGTTCTCCACCTTCGTGACATTGGCGTCACGATCCAGGATGCCCTGGGCTTCGTCCATAAAGGACTGGAGCTTGTTTTGGTAACGAAACGCTTCTTTCAAATTCATATACATTCACCTCGTCATTAAGATTGATTGTCTGTGATTATTGTATCGGGTTGAAGCTGAAAAGTCATTGAACTCATGGTTCACTGCTGCTTTCTGTTTCAAATCCGAATGCCTGATACAGAACCTCTTTGAGTTTCTCGGTGCTGATATCGATCATCTCTTTGATCCGATCTTTCCTTGCCTTTTTGAACCATCGGCTTTTGAAGATTTCCACGTCTTTCTGATAGGCGTCCATGTCTGTGTCGCCGGACTCTGCCCAATCATAGGAGTGGAGCAAACAAAAGATGTCATACACCAAAGCAGAGATTTCAGGATCTCCTAACGGGTTATCTCTTACGACCTGCTTATAGTTCTTTTCATGCTTGTCGCTGTCCAATCCATAACCGACATAGATGTGCTGATCGTAACGGGAAGATTGAAACCATACTCCGCTGCGTAACGCTCCTTTGCAACGAAAGATGCGATCAAGTAAGCAAGCGTTTTGCCGGTGCCGACTTCCGCTTCGCAGATGGCGACCTGTTTTCCGGTGAGCCCAAGGTACATGTCCTGGCTGAGTTTGATCTGATCCTCACGAACGGTGAATCCATACTCGGGAAGGATCGTGCGGAAGATGGACTCAATCGCCTCCAGCGGATTGTTGACGATTACGTTCAGATACCGTTTGTCGCCGGTGTATTTGATGGAGTCAAGCACCATCGGCGTCATGCTGTGATAACTGCGGGAATCGAAGAGATTGTCTTTTCTTCTGCGGGTAATCTCGGAACCGTATCCCGTCATGCTGTCCAGGGCGACATACCGGGCGGTGTCTTTTACAAAGAAATGATAGACGATAAACCTTCCTTCAAAGGTGAAGTCGTAAACGGCTCCGTGGTAGGCTTTATCCGCGTCTATGAAGTTCTGCAGCGTATCGCTGTCGTTATATGTGATTTCAAACATGTTGAAGATCCTCCTTCTCTCGGGGTGTTTGGTAGCAGAATGGTATGCAGGAGCGTTGCCGCTCCTGCACAGTAGTTCTGCCACCAAATTTCTTTACGTAATTCTGTGGTAGTTTGAGATCCGTCTATTTCTCTCGGCCCCGACGGACACAGCAGAAAAAGAAATCTGCTGATATAGGGTGGATGCGGAGTTCCCGACAGTATCCATGCTGAGACTCTTTTCTCAGCAACCGGGATCATATAAGCCGTAGCGGGTATCCATTCCAACCCGTAACATATGCCTTGTTGAAGGGTGACCAAAAGCCCATTCCATGATTGCAGGTCGACCATTTATGATCCGGCTGATCCTTGATCTTGGAGTAGAAGCCGTTGGTCTGCACCTTCGTCACCACACGGGTGAGGCCGACGATATCGGGATGGTATTGGTGCGCCGTTGCCACCAGCTCGGTTCCGAGCCTGATATGCCGCTTGAGATCTGCAAGATTCTTGATCTGGAGCGGCTTGCGGTCTTTCTTTTCTGCTGTCATAGCTCCAGCTCCACTCCGTACAGTTCGTCCGGCGACCATTGGATGGTGAAGTCCGCGTCCTCGATGTTGTCGCAGTGGTCATGCAAAAAGTCTTCGTCCGCATCCGCTCGCATCTTGAAATACGCCACTTCCTCGGGCGTTGCCTTGAAGGTTTCTCCTTCACCATAGAGGTAGGCTTCCACATGGACGCTGACTTCCTGTTCGGAATCCAGCTCATCCATGAAGTTCTCATAGGCAGTCCAGCCCTCGAGATCGTCGGCGTCCCTCGGAACACCGGCAGCGAGAAACTCTACCTGATTGTTGTCTGCGGTAAGCGTTACCGCCGAAAAGAGCACAGCCATATATCACATCCCTCCCATCGTCATGCCCTGATTATCTATATACTCATCCAACTCGTCACGAGTCATGATGGAATAGTTGTCGCCGCTGTTCCAGAAGGAGACGTACAAATCGCCGTCCTCGGTGTCAATCGGCTGCTGCTCGAAGTGCTCTCCGTAGCCGTCCGAATTCTGTCCGCTGATCCAGTCAGTGAGGATTTCGGTTTCAGCATCGGTGAGTTCTTCCTTGAGGCTGCACTCGATCCTGCCGAAGAGCCGTCCACGGTAGGTTTCCACACCCCATTTGGCTGATACGAGTTTTGCCTTAACGCCATCATCCTCGTCGAAAAACTCAGCCATGTCCATTTCATCATCGGCAGTATCGGCTTCCAGGGCATTTTCGACCGCCCACGCATAGCTCTTGAGAAAACGACCGTCGACGGGAGAACTGAAGCCCTCGTCATCGGTTACCTCTCCGACGAGGGGACAGTAGAACACGGTCTTGACCGGCCCGGAGTCATAGAGCATCTGCTTGATGGCGTCTGTGACCTCCTGCATGGAGCCGTACTGATCGTGAAGCAGATTCTGTTCGAGTTTAGACCGGAAGTCTGCCTTGGCGTTGTCCACCATGAAAGCCAGCAGATTGGCGTCTGCCAGCGAGTTCTGCTCGTTGAGCGTCAAGAGGAGGTGCTTTCCGACCTCGTCCTTGGAATACAGCTTTACGCGCACGACATCGCCTTCCTCATCGGAAAGAGTGATCTGATACGGGGACTTTCTGATGCCAACCGACTGGAGCTTTTCGTACACGTCGTAGATGCTTCGGGGGAAGTCCAGCACGAGTGTGCCGCCGTCTTTGCTTTCGATCACCGCATTGATTATCATGCTCACATACCTCCCATATCCATGCCCTCGTCCTCGGACTCAAGTTCTTCGAGAAACTCATCGAGGGATCTGTCGCTGTCAAAATAGACGAAGCCGCCGTTCACAAACTGTCCGTCGTGTTCCTCGGCGAAATACTCTCCGAAGCCGGAGAAGTCGAAGTATTCCTCCATTTCGATGTTCATCTCGTATTCTTCCACATTGTCCACGAGGAAATGGCCGACGTCGGATTCGCTCTTTGCGTCGGGAATAAAGGCAAACTCGCCAAGATGCTCTGCGACGGCTGCGATGTTAGCTGCGCTCTTTACATCGGCGAGCTCGACGGCGGCAGTCAGCTTGCTCCAATTCATATCGCCGGTGTCAAGCGAGCGGAGCATTTTGTTCGCCTCATACAGCCCTTCACTGCGGATGATGCCTTCAATGCGTTCTTCCCAGGCGTCATCCTCTCCTTGGTTAAGGCAGAACTTGATTTCACAGTCGCTGTCAGAAGGAGCGCCGAGACGGGCAAGCGCCTTCTGGATTGCAAGTTCTTCACCGGGGAGCAGGAGCAACTCGGTACGGCCGTTATAGCTGACCTCTGCGCTGGCAAGGGTATTCTCATAGTAGTATTCGGGGAAGGTCTGACCGTCGTATACCTCGGTCAGCTCGTCGAAGGGATTGTAGATGAGCAAACCTTTTGCGGTGATCTGCGCCAGCCCTCGGTCGATGAGATCCTTGCCGATGGCAGCGTATTTCGGATCATCCTCGTCATGGGCGGGAACGGCGCCTTCCGTATTCATCACATACTCTCTGCCGATCTTTCCATAGTTGCTGACATCCTTGCACAGCGTGAAGTGGTCGAGGTTGAAAGTCAGATTGATGAGATCCTTCTCGGTGGGGTTTTCCAGCTTGGTGATGCCGATAAGAAACTGATCGTATTCGTGGTAGTCGAAGCTCTCCATCCTCCTGGCGAGGTAGTTCAGCTCGTCCAGATTGGCGAAGCGGTCTTTCAGCATGGAGAATTCTTCCGGCCAGTAGACCTCTGTCACGAATGCTGACTCCGGGGCATCCTTGCCCTCAATGGCATGGATCTCACCAAGCTTTGCAAACAGTTCACTCTCGCTGATAGGGAAGCGGATGTCGATTTCGTGATCGGCATTCTTGATTCTGATTTTGATCATGGTGCTCATTCCTTTCATAGAAAATAAAAAAGGGCTGACTTCATAGAATTACTTCTACAAAGTCAGCCCATAGATTACGGTGTTATTAAGTTAAGTGAGGTTTGCCCCAAAATGTAGGGCAAACCTCTTTTCTGAACAAGTGGGGGAAGACCTCTTAGAAAAAATTTTCTGCGAAAACGAAAAAAAGGCGGCTTTCGGAAGAAAAATCCTCTCGAAAGTCGCCTGAAATAGTGGGGGTCGGTAGTTCAAGTCCTCTCAACAAAGAAAAATATCTTTTTGTTTGCACTTGAAAATCGGAGTACGAAAAAGCCCAGAAACCGTTGTGGTTTCTGGGTTTTCCGGTGCAATATCTTTTTTGGTTGCACAACATGGTTGCGGAGGAGGGATTTGAACCCACGACCTTCGGGTTATGAGCCCGACGAGCTACCGGACTGCTCCACTCCGCGATATGCAGTGCTCCTTGAGAGCTTATATATAATACCACGGTGCAGCCCCTAAGTCAAGTATTTATATTATTTTTTTGTACGACGATATCCGACACGGGTCTCTGCAGGCGCAATATGACTTGATTTTTCCTCCATCATGGAGCATAATATACCTATGCTTAAACCAATCGAACCCACAGCAAATGTCGTGTCCTCTTTCAGGTGATCTCATGAAAATTTCAGAAAAAATCGCAAAAGCAGTACGCATTGTGACCGCGCCGCCGGTCTTTATCGGACTGCTGCTCATCGGCTGTATTGCTCAAAAAGGCGGTGCGTTCGCATCGCCGGGGCTTTTCGCGGCCGTTTTCTTCTTGCAGGTGTTAACGCCGGCGCTCGCGTACCCGGCGCAGAAAATACTGCCGCGATTCAAAGACCAGGGCAGGGGAGGACAGCGCAGACTCGCGTTTATCTTCACCGCCGTCGGATACGCGCTCTCGCTCGCCTGCGCGCTTATTTTTCACGCGGGAGAAGACCTTCTCTTCATTACCGTTACATATTTTGCCGCGGCGCTGCTACTTGCCGTTATAAACAAATTCAGCAAGGTCCACGCCAGCGGCCACGCGTGCAGCGCGATAGGTACAATGGCGTGCATGATAAAATTCTTCGGCTGCGCGCTTATCGCGCCCTGCGCCGTTGTCGCTGCGGCGACGATGTGGGCATCGCTGAAGCTGGGACGCCATACGGCGCAGGAGTTTATCCTGGGTGCTGTCACCGGCATCGCCGCATTCTGCGTAAGTTTGATTATTATATGAGAGAAAGATATGGAAAAGCAAAGAGAAAAGCTTAAAAAATTTCACAACAAGGCAGTGTGGGCGGAACTTATCGTGATGGCCTGCTTTACGCTGCTCATGTGCGTATACATCTCGCCCGGCTCATTCCGGCACAGCATGCGCTTCATGCTGGAGAACCCGCTGCTTATAGTGCTCAACGTGCTGCCTGTTGCCGTGTTCCTGCTGGTGCTCTATTTCATATGCTCCAACAGCTTTATATCCGGCGGCGTGACGAATCTTATCTTCGGCCTGATGAACTACGCCAATCTGCTCAAGATCGACGGCCGCGACGACCCGTTTGTCCCAGGCGACTTCGCACTGCTGCGCGAGGCGCTTCAGGCCACCGGCGAGTACAGGCTTGACATGCACCCCGGGATAATCGCGCTTATCGTGCTCAGCTCGGCGGCGATGATACTGCTCGGCGTCTGGCTCGGCCGAACCGAGAAGCGTCCGGTGCTGCCCCGCGTGATCGGCGCGGTGCTCAGCGTGGCGGTATTCTGCGGCTGCTTCTTCACCGTCTACCGCGACCGCGAGCTTTACGCGTCCTTCCCCGTAAGCTCCGAGTACAATGTCACGGGCATATTTAACGAGCTGGGCTTTAACTACTGCTTCCTTTATAATTTCGACCTCTACGCCGCCGAAAAGCCTGACGGCTACTCGCAGGAGGCGGTGGAGCGGGACATCGAGGAATACACCTCCGACACAGCCGACACGGCCGAGGGCGAGAGACCGCAGGTGCTCATGGTGATGTGCGAGGCGTTTTCCGACCTGTTTGAAAACGACGCCTTCACATATTCCGACGCCGAGCACCCGCTGCGTGCCTACCGCGAGGTCTGCGCAAGCCCCAACGCCGCGACGGGCGAGATCGTCGTTCCGAACTTCGGCGCGGGCACCGCGAACACGGAGTTTGACGTGCTGACCGGAATGCAGACAAACCTTATAAAACGCACCGGCAGCTCCGCAATGCGCAGCTTTTTCAAGGACATCCCCAGCGCGGCGACCGCGCTTGCCGACTGCGGCTACGACAGCATGTACCTGCATCCGGGCGATAGCTGGTTTTATAACCGCAACAGCGCCCTGAGCCACATGGGCATTGAAAGCCTCATATTCTCCGAGGCGTTTGACGAGGAAACGCGCCTTCTCGACACGGCCTTCCTCGATGTGCTCTGGGACGAGCTATCTGAGCGCACCTCCGGCGGGGAGAAGCTTTTCACCTATGCCACCACCATCCAGAACCATCAGGCGTATAACTATGCAAAGTACGATTTTGAGATTCCCAGGGTGCAGACGGAGCTTTCGCTCAGCAATGAGGCGGAGGAGTACCTGTCGGTTTACGGCTACGGCATAAAATGCTCCTCGGAGATGCTGCTTGAGCTCACGGAGCGCCTTAATTCGCTCACCGAGCCATATGTTCTGGTGTTCTTCGGCGACCATCTGCCGAACCTCGGGCCGGACTATCTGAGCTACAGGGAGCTTGGTCTTGACCTCGGCGACGGCGGCACAGCCGGGCAGCTCGTCGATAGCTGCACCGTGCCGTTTGTCATATGGGTAAACGATGCCTACCTTGCAGGCCGCGACGCGTCGGAGGTCTTTTCCGGCCTCGAGCTGCCCGCCGACGGCAGGATAAGCGCCTGCTTCCTCGGCGAGATCGCGCTGGAGCTTGCCGGCTGCGAGACGGCAGACCCCTATTTCAGCTTCCTGTCGGAGCTGCGCCGCGAGCTTCCTGTCATAAAGAGCGGCATCGTCGGCACAATGGACGGCGCTCTCGTTTCAAGCCCCGACGATGAGCAGAACGCGCTTGTGCAGCGCCTGCACTGCTGGCAGTATTACCGAATGGTAAAGCAATAATTGTACAGTATTTAGCAAATTCCTGTTGCAAAATATTATGTAACCTGCTATAATTATGATACCAAATTGTAACCTCAAACTTTCAGGGGGTATTTCCATGAAAAAATGCTTTAGAATACTGGCTATGATCCTTGTTTTGGCCAGCCTTCTGACTATCGGCGCGGCGGCGAATGTTCCCGGCGAGGGGCTTGCCGTATTTGAGGACGTTGCCGATATGACTACATATACCTTCAGCGATCTCAGCTCGAATCACTGGGCATATTCGGGAATCGAGGTCTCTTATAACAAGGGCGTCCTGTATGGATATCAGGACGGCACCTTCAGGGCGGAGAAGAACGTCACATGGGGGCAGGCAATCGTAATTGCCGCGCGCATCCATGCCGCCTATTTCGGAAATGCGCTGGATCTGAGCATCAGGTCGGGCGATGAATGGTACAGCCCGTATTACAGGTATTGTGACGCGCATAATATGATACCCTCGTCCTGCCCTAAGGGCGTGTACCTTGACGGTATCGTCATTAACCGCTACGACCTCGCGTATATATTCAGCCGGACGATAGACAAAGCTGATCTGCCCGCGATAAGCGATCTGGCGATCACCGATATCGACCAGATACCCCAGCAGTACCTCAGCTCCGTAAAATTCCTGTATTCTGCCGGAGTGCTCAACGGCTGGGCAAACAACAACTTCGGCGGAGAAAGGCTCACCACCCGCGCGCAGATGGCGATGATAATCTCCCGCCTCCTGCTTCCGTCGGAGCGCACGGGAGTCGATTCGAGGGCAAACGCGGATATGGCCGATTTCCAGTCGAACCTTGAAAACGACTCTGTCGCCGTGCAGATAGGCAGTAATTACTACTGCCTGTACAGATCGTATGAGAACGAGACCGATCTGAGCTACAGCCTGTATCTCACGGACGGCAAGGACCTCACCCGCGCTCTGTACACCGCAAAGCCCGGTCAGTACCTCAATAACATAAGCCTCTATAACGGCAAGGTGTATTTCTGCTGCGGCAGCACCGGCAGCGCGGAAGGCTCGCTTCTGCGCTACGACCCGGCATCCGGCAAAGTTTCCACGGTATACAGCGGTTACATAGTCGAGTCCTACTGCTTCTATGACGGGGGCATCTACGCTTTGGCGTACACAAACTACGCAGACGACGTCTCCGGCTACAGATACGCTTTCGGAAAGATCGTAAACGGCGGCTTCAACGCCTTTATTTCCGACCTTGAGTATTCGCGGGTCGCAAACTTCACCCCCTACGGCTGGAACGGAAAGATATATTTCAAGCTGTCCGAGACTATGCCGGTCAGCGGCAGCGAGACTAATGAGATCAGCGTGGATAAGCTCTATGCCTATGACATTTCTCGCAATGAGCTTGAAAAGGTCGCAGATTACAACATAAACGCCAGCTTCTTCGACGGCCACGTTATGTATTTCCTCGCCTACGATAATGACGGCAACTATGACCTCAACCTCTACGCCATCTCCATTCAAGCGCCCGCGGTGGTCAAGACCATAGGCCAGTTCCCCAATACCACGAATGTGCGTTACCGCTCTCTGTATAAAAACGGCGATCTGTTCTACTGCCTGTCGTCGTTCAACCGCAATCTCTACAGCATGACCGGTACCGGCGCCACCCGTCTGGCGCTCATGTGCGGCGGGGTTTACGACAGCATAAACTTCACCGATGATAAGCTGATACTTATCCCCAACACGCTCACCACCAGCAATCCCAACGAGCTGAAGGTCTATAACGCCTCCAGCCTTTCCTCCCGCGCCCTTTACGGCGACTGGATCGGCCTGAGCGTTTACTATGAGGGCGCGCGCTTCGTTCCGGAGGACGGCAAGAGCGCTTTCGTCTCGGATGAAAGCGTCAGCACCGTCTCAGGCCTGAATATAACCGTTCCCAAGGCATTCTCACGCGGCGATGATTTCATCGTCCAGGCGAAGTACCGCAACGATTTCAGCACGGGAATAAAGCTGCGCTCCTACATCGTCAAGGTGTATCTTGACAATGAGCTTGTGGCTTATGACTTCAACCGCATGGTCGGTATGGAGATGAAGAGCGGCGATATACAGACCTACACCTTCGTTATCGCAGGCGCGGACGTACTGCGCGGCTTCGATGTATCCGACGGGCGCATCAGCGTTGAGATCGTGCCGACATATGATATAATCCCTGAAGAGGTGCAGTAAACACAATAAATAACTTTAAAAAACCTGTGTTCATTGTCTGTGAACACAGGTTTTTGAGTATCAAGGGGCGGAGCAATGGAAAACGTAATTGAAATAAACCATCTTAACAAGAGCTTCGGCGAAGTTCGGGCCGTGCAGGATCTGAGCTTTCGCGTTAAGAGGGGAGAGCTTTTTGCCTTCCTCGGCGTCAACGGAGCGGGAAAATCCACGACCATAAATATTATGTGCGGCCAACTTGGCAGGGACAGCGGCAGCATAGTCATTGACTCGCAGGAGCTTGACGGTAATGTGGACGCCGTAAAATCAAAGCTCGGCGTTGTGTTTCAAAGCTCGGTGCTCGATAAGGCGCTCAATGTGCGCGAAAATCTTGAAAGCCGCGCCGCACTTTACGGTATCGTCGGGTCTGCGTTTGAAGCGAGGCTCTCGGAGCTTGCGCAAATGCTCAGCTTTGAGGATCTGCTAAAGCGTACCGTGGGCAAGCTCTCCGGCGGCCAGCGCAGGAGGATAGATATCGCGCGTGCGCTCCTTCATAAGCCCGATATACTAATCCTCGATGAGCCGACTACCGGACTTGACCCGCAGACGCGAAAAACGCTATGGAGCGTGATATCTGACCTGCGCAGGAAGGACAATATGACGGTGCTTCTTACCACGCACTATATGGAGGAGGCCGCCGACGCGGACTTCGTGGTCATTATCGACGGCGGCAGGCTGATCGCAGAGGGGACGCCTCTGGAGCTGAAAAACAAGTATACGGGCGACTATATCACTCTTTACGGCGCTTCCGAGGACACGGTAAAGAAGCTTGGCATACCGTATGAGCCGCTGCGCGATGCATATCGCCTGCTTGTTCCGAACACCGCCGCTGCAACGGAGCTTATCATCAGACACCCCGAGGTGTTCAGAGACTATGAGATAACGAAGGGGAAGATGGATGACGTGTTCCTTGCGGTCACGGGAAAAAAGATAGAGGCAGGTGCGGACAGATGAAAGCTTTGAATGCACTTGTAAAACGCAATATCAGGCTGTTTTTTAAGGATAGGGGAATGTTCTTCACTTCTCTGATAACCCCGGCCATACTGCTTGTCCTGTATGTCACCTTTCTGGGCAATGTGTACAGGGACAGCTTTATGCAGGCTATACCCTCTGGTCTTGAGGCGGCGCGGGAGCTGATCGACGGCTGCGTAGGCGGTCAGCTCATTTCCTCCATCCTTGCCGTATCCTGCGTGACGGTTTCCTTTTGCTCGAACATGATCATGGTGCAGGACAAGGTAAACGGCAGCATCAAGGATTTGACGATATCTCCGGTGAGCCGTTCGACCCTTGCGCTTGGCTACTACTTTGCAACGCTCATATCCTCACTCATCATCTGCGTGGCGGCAACGGGCATGTGCCTTGCGTATGTTGCCGCCGTGGGCTGGTACATGAGCGTGAGCGATATTCTGCTTTTGCTGCTGGATGTGTTTCTGCTTGTGATGTTCGGCACGGCGCTATCGAGCATCATCAATGTATTCCTGTCAACGCAGGGACAGATCTCGGCGGTCGGAACTATCATAAGCGCGGGCTACGGCTTTATCTGCGGCGCGTATATGCCGATGTCGCAGTTTTCCGAGGGGCTGCAAAAAGCGCTTTCTTTTCTCCCCGGAACCTACGGCACCTCGCTTGTGCGCAATCACGCGATGCGCGGTGTGTTCGCACAGATGGAGAGCGTGGGATATCCGTCCGAGGCGATAAACGCGCTGCGGGACGCGGTCGACTGCAATCTGTACTTTTTCGGAAGCAGTGTAGAGCTTGGCACGATGTATGCCGTTCTCGCCGGAGCCGTCGCCGTTCTCATCGCCGCATATGTTCTGATAAACGCCCTTAAAAAATCAAACTGAAATACCAGGTATCAGAAGGGAATTTGAATAATGGAATTTATAACCGAAAGGCTGATACTTCGTCCGTGGGAGGAAACGGACGCGGAGAGCTTATATGAATACGCCAAGGACCCCGCAGTGGGACCGATGGCGGGCTGGCCGGTGCACAAAAGCGTGGAGGACAGCCGGGAGATAATTAAAAACGTTTTGTCGGCCGAGGAGACCTACGCCGTGTGTCTCAGGGAGGATAACCGCGCGATAGGAAGCGTCGGCCTTATACCGCCGGCGCAGTCGCACACCGAGGTAAGACCCGGCGAAGTTGAGGTGGGCTATTGGATAGGCGTTCCCTTTTGGGGGAAGGGCTACATCCCCGAGGCCGTTCGGGAATTGCAGCGGCACGCTTTTGAGGACTTAAATTGCAGAGCCATGTGGTGCGGCTACGACGAGGGAAACGAAAAATCCAAACGCTGTCAGGAAAAATGCGGCTTTGTCTATCATCATACGGAGAAGGACAAGCCGCGCGAGCTGATGGGCGATACAAAAACAGAGCATTTTTCATATCTCACCAAAGAGCAGTGGTTAAGCATAAGGTGAGTAAAGCTCCCTTATGCTTCTTTTAATTTAGAGCGTGAGTGCAAAAGCGACAAATACCATTATCACCGGTCGGGCTGACGCAAAAGCGATTATTTAGAGTGCTGCAACGGTTTAAAAAATTGAATATCCATTTTTGAGAAGAAAGCCAAGATATGATATGCTATTCTCTATGTGAGGTCTGCGGATGGTATATCATCACAGAAAGACCGACCGTAAGCTCTTTGAAGAATACCGCCGCCGTTTTAGCCCGTATTCCAGCGTAGCCGACTTATATTTATGGGCGGCCGCAAAGAAAAAGACATAAAGGAGAAACGATCATGCAGTACACAACACATTACGCATCCCCTCTGGGCACGATAACGCTCGCGTCAGACGGAAATGCAGTGATTGGGCTTTGGTTTGACGGACAGAAGCATGACCGCAGCATATTGACTCCCGAATGTCAGGAACTGTATGTTCCCGTATTCGCCGAGGCGGCGGAGTGGCTGGACTGCTATTTCGCGGGGTGTGAGCCTGATTTTACGCCCGCGCTGGCGCTTGACTGCTCGACCTTCCGCCACGAGGTTATGGAAATACTCATGCGTATCCCCTATGGGCAGGTTACAACATACGGCGAGATCGCAAAGGAGATCGCCCGAAAGCGCGGACTTCAAAATATGTCGGCACAGGCGGTCGGCGGAGCGGTCGGCTGGAATCCGATCTCACTCATGATACCATGCCACAGAGTTGTCGGCACGGGCGGCAGCCTGACAGGCTACGGCGGCGGAATACAGAGAAAGCTGGCGCTGCTGAAACTGGAAAAGGCCGACACGGCGGCGCTGTTTATCCCAAAGAAAGGTACGGCGTTGTAAAAGCGGAAGTCTACAAAGACCAATCTGATTTGACTTTATGTTATAATGCAAAACATGAGGGAGGGGGTACACAATGACGGAAGATGAAATGTATGAAGCCGTGATAAGCAACGACGGAAATTACGACGGCTTATTTTTCTATGCGGTCAAATCCACAGGCATTTTCTGCCGCCCCTCCTGCAAATCCAAAAAACCGCTTAGGGAAAATGTACGCTTTTTCAAAAACGCCGCTGAAGCGAGAGCGGCCGGGTTCCGGCCATGCAAGAGATGCAGGAGCGATCTTTTGTCCTACCGCCCTATGGAGGAAATTGCCGGGCTTGTGAAGCGGCACCTTGACGGCTTGTATGAGCAGCAGTCGGCATGGAACGACGGCTTGCGTGAGCTTGGTCTTTCCCAGCATCGCGCGGTCGAGGTTTTCAAAGCTGCCTATGGCATGACCCCGAAAGCGTACATGGATAAGCTGAAATTGCAGGAGGCGAAGCGCCTTTTGGCAGGGACAAACGATCGCGTGATAGACATTGCGGCCTCTGTCGGGTTTGGAAGCCTGGGGACGTTCAACCGCTTCTTTAAGGAGCAGGTGGGCTCCAGCCCGGTTCAATACCGGAAAACCCATAGGCACGATTGAAAAACGTCTGTTCCAAGCAAAAAAGCGACCTGATGGGTCGCTTTTTTTGTTGAACAGCGGAGGAAAATATGATATTATACCCAAGTTGTTTCCGCATCGGGCAGATTAGATAAAGAGAAAAGGTGAGACGAATATGAACTGGATAAAAAAGAACTGGGCGGGTCTGCTGCTGTGCCTTGCAATAGCGGTGCCGTCGTGGTTTTTCGGAAAGCGGTTTCCGATAATCGGCGGCGCGGTGACGGCGATCATCCTCGGCATGATAGTGACGCTGTTTATAAAGGATAAATCAAAGGTGGAGGCGGGCGTTAAATTCACCTCCAAGAAGATACTCCAGTGGGCGGTCATACTGTTAGGCTTCGGCCTGAACCTGAACGTCATATTCCAGACGGGCGTTCAGTCGCTGCCGATAATCATCTGCACGATAGCGACGTCGCTTATAATCGCCTATGTGCTCCAGAAGGTCATGCACATCCCGTCGAAGATATCGACGCTCATCGGCGTCGGCTCGTCGATATGCGGAGGCTCCGCCATAGCGGCGACGGCGCCCGTCATAGACGCATCCGACGAGGAGGTAGCGCAGTCGATATCCGTCATATTCTTCTTTAACGTGCTTGCGGCGCTCATTTTCCCTGCCTTCGGCACGCTCATCGGCTTTGACACCACCTCCGGCGAGGCCTTCGGCATATTCGCGGGCACCGCTGTGAACGATACCTCGTCCGTCACCGCGGCGGCGAGCACATGGGACGCAATGTGGGGACTCGGCTCCGCGACCCTGGATAAGGCCGTCACGGTCAAGCTCACGCGAACCCTCGCGATAATCCCCATCACGCTCGTTTTAGCGTTTATGCGCACGAAAAAAGCCAGCGGCGAGGACGGGAAAAAGGTCAGCTTCAAGCAGATATTCCCGTTTTTCATACTCTACTTCATCGGCGCGTCCATCATAACCACCGTGGCCGTGAGCCTCGGCGTGGACGCCTCCGTGTTCGCCCCCGTAAAGGAACTGAGCAAATTCTTCATCGTGCTTGCGATGAGCGCTATCGGCATAAACACCGATATTGTAAAGCTCATCAAGACGGGCGGAAAGCCCATCGCGCTCGGCGCGTGCTGCTGGGTCGGCATAACCGGCGTGAGCCTTATAGTTCAGCACATAATGGGCATCTGGTGATGTCATAAAGGTAAATGAGGAAAAACTACCCCGAAAATTTAATATCCGCAACAGGCACGGCGGCGCTGGCGGCGGTATTTGCCGTCTGGTGCGCCTCCAACAGCTACGGCGCTGTGGGACTGACCTCGGCGGCGGTAAGCGCGCTGCTCATGCTCGCGCTGTGCCTGCGCTTTGTGCCGGTGTGGTGCGATGCGTGGCGCGCAAGGGAAACCTTGAGCCTCCCCGCGAGCGATGAGCGGTACATCTGCTCCAAAATTTTCGCGGCGGTGCTGCTGTGGAATATATTCATCCTGCTGCTGGGGTGCGTCCTGCGCGCATCGTTCGGCGTATCGGAGAGCATGGCGCAGTACCTTGAATTTTGGCGCTGCACCGACAGCCGGCACTATCTCGACATTGCCCGCGACTGGTATCTTTCCGAGGGCGAGTGGGACAGGCTGGTGCAGCTTGTGTTCCTGCCGGGCTATCCCGTGATAGTGCGCGCTGTGAACCTCGTTGTGGGCAATTATTTGTACGCGGGGCTCATCGTCTCCGCCCTGTGCTTTGCGGGCTCGGCAGCCATGCTGTACAAGCTTTTGCGGCTTGACATGGCGCACGGGAGCGCTTTGCGCGGCGCTGCGCTTTTTGCCCTGTGCCCTGCGGCGTTTTTCTTCGTAAGTCCCATGAGCGAGAGCCTGTTTCTGCTCTGCTGTCTTGCCTGCATATACCTTGTGCGTAGGGGAAAGACCTGCATCGGCTGCCTTTTCGGCGCCTCCGCCGCATTTACGCGCTCTCTCGGTATAATACTGCTTGTACCGGTGCTCTTTGAGCTTATAGGCCGCAGGGCGAAGCCGAGGGAATACGCCGCCGCCCTGCTCATACCCGCGGGCTTTGCCGCGTATTGCTTTATAAATTACCTCGTGGCGGGGGACTTTTTCAAGTTCATGGAGTACCAGAGCGTACACTGGAATCAGCGCCTCGGCTGGTTTTTTAACACCGCCGCGTATCAGACCGAAAACGCGCTCGCGGCTATCGGCTCGAACAATTTTTGGGGGCTGTGGCTTCCCAATATTCTGGCGCAGCTTATAAGCCTTGCTGTCATGATAGCCGCTGTCAAAAAGCTGCGGGCGTCGTATACGGCGTGGTTTATCGCGTATTTCGTCGTGGCTGTCGGCGCGACGTGGCTTCTGAGCGCGCCGCGCTATCTTGCGGCGATTCCGTCTCTGCCGGCAGCGCTGGCGCTGCTGACGGAGAAAAGACCTGCGTTTTACGCGACGGCGGCGCTGAGCCTTGTATGCGGTATCGCGTATTTTGCGGCATTTTTACTGCGCTGGCAGGTGTGGTGAAAAAGCGTTTATTTTAAAAAAATAGCCAAAAGTCAGAAACTTTTTCTTGTATTAGATGAGGTCTTATGTTATAGTAATATAGCTAATTTGTAAATATCGAAAGGATTGAATATAAATGACTACTGTAAAGCTTATTTTAACGATACTCCAGCTCCTGTCCGGACTGGCAGTCACGGTCGTCGTTCTTATGCAGAGCGGCAAGAGCGCAGGACTGTCGGGCGCTATCGCCGGCGGCGCGGAGACTTTCCTCAGCAAGGGCAAGGCAAAGTCTCTGGATGCAAAGCTCGCAAAGGCCACCAAGTGGTTTGCACTTGCTTTCGTTCTGCTGACCCTCATCCTGAACCTTATCTGAACGGAAAATCTCATGAAAGTTCGGCGCAGCTTACAGGCTGCGCCTTTTCTATGCTATGAAGAATCTGAGCTTTAAAAAAATATGGCTTGGCATAAAGGCCGCCTTTCCCATAACCATCCCCATCCTGTTCGGCTGGATATTCGTCGGCATTACATACGGGATACTCATGAACGACATCGGCTACGGCCCGCTGTGGGCGATGCTGTTTTCGGCGCTGTGCTTCTGCGGCGGAATGCAGATCGCGGCAATTCCCATGATGGCGACGGGCTTTGACCCCGTGCAGATGCTCATCATGAGCTACTTTGTCAACTTCCGCCACACCTTTTACGGGCTTGCGCTGCTGGAAAAGTATAAGGACACAAAGCCCTTCAAGCCCTTTCTTGTCTATGCGCTTGCAGACGAGCCGTTTTCGCTTGCGGTGTCGGCAAATCCGCCGGAGGGTCTGGAGCCTAAGTATTATTACTTCGGCATGACGCTTCTGACCTATATCTACTGGGTGGGGCTGTCGGGGCTTGGCAGCCTGCTGGGAAGCATAATAACCTTTGATACGACGGGACTGGATTTCGCCCTCAACGCGCTGTTTATAGTGCTGTTTTTGCAGCAGTGGAAGGAAAAAGGCAACCGCCCTGCCTGCGTCATCGGCATCGCCGTAACGCTCCTCTCGCGTATTGCTTTCGGCTCGACGGTGTTTCTCATCCCCGCGCTTGCGGGAATGCTCATTATTTTCTGGCTGGGGAGGAATAAGCTGTGACACTGACAGTTACTCAGACCCTTATTACAATAGCGGCCATCGTGCTGGGAACGCAGATATCCCGCTGGCTGCCGTTTATAGCCTTCTCCAGCAAGAAGGAGACGCCGAAATTCGTGCTGTATCTCGGCCGGGTGCTCCCGCCCGCGCTTATGGGGCTAATCGTTGTATACTGCTTTAAAAATACTCCCATACTCACCGGAAACCACGGCATACCGGAGCTTATCGCGTCGGTGATCGTGATTTTAACCTATCAGTGGAAGGAGAATCTTCTGCTCTCGGTCGGCGGTGGAACGCTCGTTTACATGCTGCTGGTGCAGCTCGTTTTCTGAAAATTTACATTTAACAGGCTGTCGGAGCTGATTTCGGCTGCCTGTTTTGTTGCAATCGGGTGGGGAAAATGGTATAATTTCCGAAGATACGGCATAGCATTGCCCCTGCCGAAACTGTATTTTTATCCGAAAGGAAAAATCATTATGTGTGGAATAGTGGGATTTGTCGGAAGCGAACAGGCCGCACCCATTCTGCTTGACGGACTGGAAAGGCTTGAGTACCGCGGCTATGACTCTGCGGGCATCGCCGTTGTTTCAAAGGACGGAAAGCTTCAGCTTGAAAAGGCCAAGGGTAGGCTGAAGGTGTTGAGCGATATAATTCAGGGCGGAAAGAGCGTTGAGGGCACAATCGGCGTCGGACATACGCGCTGGGCTACCCACGGCGAGCCCAACGATATTAACGCCCACCCGCATATGAGCGGCGACGGCAAGATCGCCGTTGTGCATAACGGTATCATCGAAAACTATGTCGAGCTGAAGGACTTTCTCATTTCAAACGGCTATGAGTTCAAGTCCGAGACCGATACCGAGGTCGTGACCCAGCTTTTGGCGTATTACCATGCCGAGAGCGGCAGCATGCTCGACGCCGTGTTCAGAGTGCTGCGCCGCATAGAGGGCGCATATGCGCTGGGCATAGTCTGCACCGACGAGCCCGAGCATTTCATAGCTGCTCGAAAAGATGCGCCCCTGCTCATCGGCTACGGTGACGGCTGCAATTTCATTGCCAGCGACGCGACGGCTATCATAAATCACACGAGAGAGGTCTCGTACATGGAAGACGGCGAGGTCGCTGTTATCTCCGCCGATAGGGTGAGCTTCTACAACTCCATGGAGCAGCCCATCGAGAAGGAGCGCCACACCATAGACTGGGACGTCTCGGCCGCAGAAAAGGGCGGCTACGCCCACTTCATGCTCAAGGAGATCATGGAGCAGCCTGAGGCCATACGCAAGGCGGCCTTTACCCGCATCCGCGATAACCGCATCTGCTTTGAGGATCTGTCGCTCGATGAGGAGTATATAAAAAATATCAGCAAGCTGTACATAGTCGCCTGCGGCTCGTCATATCATGTTGGTGTGGTGGGAAAGTACAACCTTGAGCGTATGCTCCGCAAGAGCGTTGAGGTATGCCTTGCCTCGGAGTTTCGGTACAGCGACCCGCTGGTCGATGAGAACACACTTGTCATAGTCATCAGCCAGTCCGGCGAGACGCTGGACACCATGGCCGCGCTCAGAGAGGCAAAGGCGCTCGGCGCGCGCATACTTTCGATAGTCAACGTGGTCGGAAGCTCGATCGCGAGAGAGTCGGACGACGTTATCTACACATGGGCAGGGCCCGAGATCGCCGTTGCGACGACAAAGGCATACAGCACCCAGCTCGTTCTGCTCAACATGCTTGGCATCTACTTTGGCGACATACTTGGTACCGTGAGCGGCGGCGAATACGCGAAAATGGTTGACGCGCTGCTGCGCCTGCCCGGGAAAATGGAACAGATGCTCGAGAATACGGAGGAGATAAAGCATTACGCCTCAATGTACTTTAACCACAGCTCCGTGTTCTTCATCGGCAGAAACCTCGATTACGCAATGGGTCTTGAGGGCTCGCTGAAGCTCAAGGAGATATCCTACATCCACTCCGAGGCATACGCCTCCGGCGAGCTCAAGCACGGCACTATATCCCTGATTGAGGACGGTACGCTTGTCATTGCGCTGGGCACCTATGCGCCGCTGTTTGAAAAGGCGATGAGCAACGTCGTCGAGGTTCAGGCGCGTGGCGCCGATGTCCTTGCGCTCACCACCGAGAGCCATGTGGCTGAGATGAAAAAAACCGTGGAGAACGTCATTGGCGTTCCCGAGTCACACACGATATTCCAGCCTTCTCTGGGCGTTGTTCCGCTGCAATTGCTGGCGTACTATGTTGCGCTGCTGCGCGGTTGCGATATTGATAAGCCCAGAAATCTTGCAAAGTCGGTGACAGTTGAATAATTGAAAAATCTATTGGTATTTTTAGCGTGCGTGGTCTGCAAGGCCACGCACTGCTTCTTACGACTGATAGGAAAAGGCGCAACATCGCTCCCCGGGGTGCTTGCGCTTAAGATTTGCCCGGATATTCTGAGCCGGGCGGCGGCAAAGGTCAATGTCATAGCCGTGACGGGGACAAACGGGAAAACCACCTCCGCGAGGATGACGGAAAAAGCGCTGCAAAACGCGGGAAAAAGCGTGTTTGCAAACCGCTCCGGCGCAAATCTCATAAGCGGAATAACGGCAGAATTTATACTGAATCTGCGCCTGTCCGGCGGCGTGAAATGCGACTGGGCGGTTATCGAGTGCGACGAGGCGGCCTGCCGCCGGGTGCTGGCGGAGATAAAACCGCGCGCTCTTTTGGTCACGAACCTGTTTCGCGATCAGTTAGACCGCTACGGAACGGTTACCACACCGCGCGACAGCATCGCCGCAGGGCTGAGGGCAACGCCCGACACGATAGCCTGCATCAATGCCGACTGCCCCATGGCGGCGAGCATAGCCGCACAGGTACAAAACAAAACGGTATATTTTGGCCTTGCCGACGGGAGAAAGTCAAGACCCGAGAGCGGCGAGGACGGAACTTGCCCCATCTGCGGATCGGAGCTTAAATACAGCTATGTAAGCTACGCAAACCTCGGTGCGTTCCGCTGCAAATGCGGCTTTGCGCGGCATGATTGCGACGTCTCGGTGCGCTCTGTGCTCGATGACGGAAGCTTCGTGCTCGACATCGCGGGAAAAGGCGGTACACTCTGCCGCGCTGCCTTGCCGGGGCTTTATAACATCTATAACGCGGCGGGAATGACCGCTGCCGTGACGGCGGCAGGCATAGACCCCAAAAACGCCGTGGACGCGGCGGCAGGCTTCGACTGCGGCTTCGGCAGAATGGAGAGCTTCCCGCTCGGCAAAAAGGGCGCTCGGATGATACTTATAAAAAACGCGGCCGCCGCCGACCAGACCCTCGACTATCTGCGCTCTGTCAATGAACCCGTTACCGTTGCGCTTGCCGTCAACGACAGGATAGCCGACGGCACGGATATCTCGTGGCTTGAGGACGCGGATTTCGGGAAGCTTGCCCGCATGAAAAATCTGCGGCGCGTTCTCGTGACGGGCCTTCGCGCCGACACCGCCGCCGAGCGCTTAGGACGCGAAAATATCCACTGTGAAATCTTTAAAAGCTATGATACAATCATAGACAGTCTTGCGGATGAGGACGCTTTTATCTTCATCCTGCCAACCTACACTGCCATGCTGGATATGCGGAAAAAGCTCGTGCGCAGGCTCGGCGGCAAAAACTTCTGGGAGTAAACACATATGATACGCTTTCATAACGGTAAGGTGCTGACATTTGAACACGGTGCGGAAATCGCCGAATGCGAGGTCTGGACAGACGGCGGTGAGATATGCTACGTCGGGCCGAAGCGGGACGACGATCCCGATTTTGAGCGGGAGATCGACTTAAAAGGCGACCTGCTCATGCCGGGCTTTAAGAACGCGCACACCCACTCAGGCATGACCTTCCTGCGCTCGCTTGCCGACGATATGCCGCTGGATAAATGGCTCTCCGAGCAGGTCTGGCCGCACGAGGCAAGGCTCAGCCCCGACGGGCTGTATGTCATGACTTACCTTGCCGTTATGGAATATCTCACGAGCGGGATAACAGCCTGCTTCGATATGTATTTTCACAATGACGCCTTTGTGAAAGCCTGCGTCGATTCAGGCTTCAGAGCCGTGCTCTGCGGCGATATGAATAATTTCGACAGGGACTACCATGAGCTTGAGGCTAAGTTCCTGCGCTATAACAGCACACACGAGCTTATCTCCTACCACATGGGCTTTCACGCAGAGTATACAACGAGCATTGAGCGCATGGAATATGTCGCGTCACTCGTGGAAAAATACAAAACGCCGATGTTTGTCCACTCGTCGGAGACGAAGGGCGAGGTGCTCGGCTGCGTCGAGCGCTACGGCGTGACGCCCACCGCACTTTTTGAGAAGCTCGGTATGTATAACTACGGCGGCGGCGGCTTCCACTGCGTCCACATGAGCGAGGAGGACATTGAGATATTCAAAAAACGCGGCCTTTGGGTCGTGCTGAACCCGTCCTCAAACCTTAAGCTTGCCAGCGGTATAGCGCCGACGGCGCGGTTTTTGAAGGAGGGCATCGGCATTGCCATCGGCACCGACGGCGCTGGCTCAAACAACGCCCTTGATATGTTCAGAGAGATGTATCTCGTGACGGCGCTCGCAAAATACAGGGAAAACGACGCCTCGGCGGTGGACGCAAACGAGGTGCTGAAAATGGCCTGCGTCGGCGGCGCGAGGGCGATGGGACTGCACGACTGCGACGGCATAAGCGTCGGAAAAAGGGCAGACCTTGTCGTCATAAATCTTCGCAGACCAAACATGAGGCCGATAAACAACATAACCAAAAACGTCGTCTACTCCGGCAGCAAGGAGAATGTTCGCCTGACGATGGTAAACGGCAAAATCCTGTATGAAAACGGCGAATTTTACATCGGCGAGGATGCGGAAAAAATCTATGCCGAGGCGGATAAAGTAATGGAGACGATAATAGGATGAGAGAGATAGACCTGCATGTCCATACCGATATATCGGACGGCTCAGAGTCGCCGGAGAGCACCGTAAGGACGGCTAAGGCACTTGGGCTTCGCGCGATAGCGGTTACAGACCACGACAGCGTAAACGGAGTCTGCGCCGCGCAGGAGGCGGGAGAGCGCTATGGCGTGGAGGTGGTTTCCGGCATCGAGCTTACCTGCGGCTGGTACGATAAGGAGGTACACATCCTCGGCTATGATATAGATGTTCACTCCGAAAAGCTGCCGCCGGTGCTCGACTGGGTCATAGACGAGCGCAATTCGCGCAATAGAAGAATGGTGCGGCGGCTTGCCGAGGACGGCATTATGATAGACCTCGACGAGCTTCAGGCGCGCCACCCCGGCTCGACCATAGGCAGGCCGCATTTCGCGCTGTGCCTGATGGAAGCCGGTATCGCCGAGAGCGTGACGGATGCGTTCAGGCGCTTTTTAGACCCCGGACAGAAATACTATATCCGCCGTAAATTCATGAGCCTTGAAGACGCTGTGAGCCTTATAATATCGGCCGGCGGCAAGGCCGTAATAGCGCACCCGAGGCAGTACAGGATATCCGCCGAGAGCCTTACGGAGCTTATGGAGCGGGGAAAAGCGGCGGGAGTTTCGGGGCTTGAGTGCTTCTACTCCGGCTACGGACCCGAGGATACGTCAAAATATCTTGCTATGGCTTCGCTGTACGGCTTTTGCCCGACGGCGGGCAGCGACTGGCACGGCAGGCACAAGCCGCACATCAGCATGGGCAGCGGCATTGACGGCGAGCTGTGCGCGTCGTATGAGCTGCTGGAAAATTTAAGAGCACACAAATGAAAAAACTGCGCATGACCACAGTCGTGCGCAGTTTTTGATATGCAGGCTTAGAAAATATCCTCGTTGACCTGCTTGGGGGGAGTTTCCAGAACGGTGGGATCGGCTATGCAGCGGTTGAGGAACTTGAACACCGTAGCGTAATAGTGCCCGTCAACGGTGCGCTCGTCCATAACTGCCTTGACGTCGATGTACTTGCGGTCGATGGGCTGGCCGTGGCGGTCAAGCTCATAGACATGGCGCTTTGCGCCGAAGGCGATAAAGACCGGCAGAGTGCCGAAATTATATATGTGGTGGTATATAGGCCCTATGCCGAGTGAGCCGAGGTCGGTGATTATCATCGAGCCGTGGAAGGGGCTGATATCAAGCAGCGACTTGGGCAGGATGCCGAAATAATCGAGCACTCTTATGAGGCCGATGGCCGCGCGCAGGAGAAAGCGCGGGAGCTTTGCCGCCGCGGTCGCAAACTGCTCGGTGCCGTTTTCCTCGTCGGAGTTCTTCACCTCGTCAATGGCGGCGTTCATTTTGCGGTAAACGTCGTATATGGTGTCGGTCGGCTCAAAGGCAACCTTTATGGTCGTCTCGGTAGCGTCGATAGTGAGACTGCGCTTTACGGTCATAACTATCTCAATCTTGTCATGCGCGTAAATGCGGCGGCCGACGACGAAGCGGTTGAGGGCGGGCAGATATGCGCAGGCGCGGACATAGGACGCAATAAGAAGGTGGAGCATGCCCATGCCCTTGTAGCCGTTCACGCGCTGGCGTCTGAACCAGCGGTCAGCCTCGGTAATGTCAAAGTCCTGCTCGTAGTAATTGAGAGCATCGACTCTTGTCGGCATTATGAACGGAATGAAGTTATAGAAGCCGTTCAGGGAGCGTATGCGCCTGCCGTCGGCTCTGTCGCCAAAGCGCTTCTTATAATTATTAGCCATATATTAACCTCCGGAATTATACACAATTCAGCTTATTATACATTCCAAGTTTCCGTTTGGCAAGAAAAAACTGAAATGTCTAAGAAAGCAGTAAAAAGTGGCAAAATAGTAAAATAATAAACAAACGAGCGAAAAATGAGTGTTAAATGCCAAACTATTTTGGAGCTTCAAGGCTTTGAGCCGTGTGAAAAAAAACACGATGCCTTGAAAGAAATTTAACTATTTAAATTGATTGAAGTTTGTCAATAAAAGTGACAAAAAATCCTTGAAAATCAACGGTTTTATTGTTATTATTCACCTACTGAGACAGTCGATTTTGCCCTCATGGGCAGGCTCAAATGAGATTTGTACGATTGAATAAAAAATAGTGAAGATAGTAAGTTAAATTTTTGACATTTGACTATTGAAAATCCACGGACAAAGTATTATATTTGTTTATAAAGTAAAATTTTCTGCAAATTTTTTTCGGGTATTCGCGCGGCGGGGCATTTCTTCGACGCACACCGCGTCTGCGCGGCGCCGAAAAGCGAGAATTTGCGACAAACTGAAAGGAGGGGGCAACAGTGGCGTTTGAGGAGATAGCCGGAATCGCGGAGGCTGAAGCCAAAGCAAAACGCATAGCGGCGGAGGCGGAGGCCGAGGCCAAGCGAATGCTTGCCGAAGCCGAAAATGCCGGCAGAGCCGACGTGGAGGAGGCGGTAAAGAAAGCCGAGGCTGAGATCGTGCAGATGAAGAAAGCAGCTCAGTCGGAAGCCGATGCGGCCGTGCAGGAGATATATTCTGCGTCGGAGAACAAAAAGGCCGTGCTCAGAGCCAAGGCCGAAAGCCGCTGCAAGAAGGCGGCTGAGCTTGTCACGGAAAGGATTGTGAACGGTTAATGGCCATTGAAAAAATGAAAAAGCTCCGTCTGATGGCCGTTCGCGGACAAAAGGAGGAGCTGCTGCGCGAGCTGCTGCTGCTCGGCTGCGTGGAGGTATCGGAGCCTGAGAGCGACGCGCTTGAGCCGGAGGTTCGGGATCATCTGTCCAAAGAGGGCAGCGAGCTTTTGCGCTACAGGGGCGAGCATTCAAGGCTCGTTCAGGCGGTCGAGCTGCTCGGGAAGTACGCACCGGCAAAGAAGCCGCTGCTTTCCGCAAAGCCCGAAACCGACAGCGACGCCATACTTGACGACAGCACGCTGCCGCAGATGCTTGAAACAGCCGATGAGATAATCGGCAGGGATGAGCGCATCCGCCGCATAACGGCGGAGGAGAGCCGCATGCGCGGCCAGATAGAATCGCTCTCTCCGTGGCTGGAGCTGGACTACCCGCTTGCCTGTCCGGGAACGGAAAAATGCAGCGTGGTGCTCGGCGGCATTCCAGCAGCGATTGACATTGGCAGCGCGGAAGCTGCACTGAACGATGCTGTTGAGGAAGCCGCGCTGGTGAGAGTCGATTCCGATAAGGATCAGCATTATTTAGCGCTCATCGCTCTTAAAGAGGAGCTGCCCGCAGCGTTAGACAGCCTGAGAGAATTCGGCTTTGCGATAGCGAGCTTTTCCGGTATGGACGGTACGGCGAAAGAGTGTACCGAGCGCCTGAACGGTGAGCTTAAACGGCTTGCCGGGGAAAAGGAAGCGGCGGCCAAGGAGATATGGGACCAGAGAGTACATAGAGAAGAGCTGGAGCTGTCGGCAGACCGCCTTAACGCGAAAATCGCCTGCGCCGAGGCCGAGGACAGAATGTACGGCATGGACAGCACGATAGTGCTCCAGGGCTGGGCGCTTGCAAAGAAGGTTCCGGAGCTTGAAAAATGCCTTGAGAAATACGACTGCGCGTGGGAGCTTTCGGATCCAGACCCGGAGGAGTATCCCGACGTTCCCGTAAAGCTCACGAACAATAAGATAACAAACGGCCTTAACATGGTCACTAATATGTACAGCCTGCCGGCCTACGACGGCGTTGACCCTAACCCGCTGATGGCGCCGTTTTTCATCCTGTTTTACGGACTGATGATGGCCGACATGGGCTACGGACTGCTGATGATAATCGCGGCGGTCGTCGCGATGAAGAAGATAAAACCCCGCGCGGGCACGCTGTCGTTCTGCCAGCTTCTGCTGTGGGGCGGAATATCGACCTTCGTCATGGGCTTCCTCACGGGCGGTTTCTTCGGCGACGCGCTTGCGCAGATAGGCAAGATACTCGGCAAGCCCGACGGCTGGGGCGAGCTGTGGTGCCTGTTCAATCCCATGAACGACAGCATGATGGTGCTCATAGGCGCCATGGTGCTCGGCCTTATCCACCTGAACACCGGTATGGTGATAAGCGTTGTGGAAAAGGTCAAAAAAGGCGACGCGGAAAGCGCGATATGGGAGGAAGGCTCGCTATGGGTCATTCTCATAGGCATCATATTCATGGTGCTTGATATCGGCAGCATAGCCGGAGTACCGCTGGTACTCGTTCTCGGCTGCCTGATGCTGTTTTACGGCGGCTCCCGCGAGGCCAAGGGCTTCGGAAAGGTCACGAGCGTGTTCTCAACGCTCTATAACACCCTGACCGGCTGGTTCGGAGACATTCTTTCCTATTCCCGAATCATGGCGCTGATGCTCGCAGGCTCCGTCATAGCGACGGTGTTCAACACCATCGGCGGCATAGCAAATAACCTTGTGCTGTTCATCATCGTGTTCATTATTGGACACGCGCTCAACTTCGCGCTGAACCTTTTAGGCTGCTATGTACACGATCTGAGACTTCAGTGTCTTGAGTATTTCGGCAAGTTCTATAAGGACGGCGGCAAAGCATTCGATCCCTTGGCGATAAATACAAAATATTATGATATAACAGAATGATCAGGAGGAAATAAAGATGGAATTTTTGTTCGCACATTCTGGCCTTGCAATAGGTCTTCTCGGCGCGGGTCTGGCAGCATGCATGGCCGGCGCAGGCTCGGCGGTAGGTACCGGTATTGCCGGTGAAGCAGGCGCAGGTCTCATCACCGAGGATCCCTCAAAGTTCGGTAAAGCAATGATACTTCAGGTCGTCCCCGGCACCCAGGGCCTTTACGGTCTGGTCGTGTTCTTCGTCGCCATCATGAATATGGGTCTGCTCGACGGAACCGCAGCAAACCTCAGCTTTGTTGACGGCTGCCGCTACTTCGCAGCCTGCATGCCCATGGCCATCGGCGGTCTCGTTTCCGCTATCGGACAGGGCAAGGTCGCCGCAGCATCCGTAAATCTGCTCGCCAAGAACCCCGACCACTGGGCAAAGGGCATGATCCTCTGCGTCACTGTTGAGTTCTACGCCATCCTGTCTCTGCTGGCATCCATGATGATGCTGCTGTTCATCTGATTTTATATCGGAAATATAGACAAGAAGGCAGGACTTTACAATGAAAGGTACTGAAAAAATAATAGCGCATATCGAAGCCGAGGCTGCCGCCGAGGCTCAGACCGTTCTCGCAAAGGCCGCCAAGGATGCCGAGCAGATCCGCGCTTCCTATTTTGCCAAAGCGCTTGCCGAGCATCAGAGACTGGTTGACGCAGGCAAGGCCGAGTGTGAAGACCTCGTTACGCGCCAGAAGCGCATGGCGGAGATGGAGTCGAAGAAAAGCGTCCTCGCCCTGAAGCAGGAGATGGTCGCGGAAGCCTTCGACGAAGCCCGCAGAGAGGTCGCAGAGCTTCCCGCCGAGAAATATGCCGCATTCCTCGCGCGCATGGCCTCCGACGCCGCTTCGAGCGGAATGGAGGAGATCGTGCTCAACGAGAGGGATAAGGCAGCTCACGGCAAGGCGGTCTGCAAGGCGGCAAACGAGCTGCTCGCCGCAAAGGGTGTGCCCGGAAAGCTCACCGTCAGCGAGGATACCGCGGATATAGCGGTAGGACTGCTCCTGCGCCACGGCGGTATCGAGGTAAACTGCGCGGTCGATACCCTTATTGAGCAGCAGCGCGGCAGCCTGTCGGCCAAAGTGGCGGCAGTGCTGTTTGAATGAACGCCTTGCGGCGTACATCCCGAAAAGGGAGGGAACAAATTGTCAAAGAATAAGTGCGTCAGGGAAAAATACCTGTATCTCTCGGCAATGCTCAGGGCAAGAGAGGCGAAAATGCTCACCCGCGAAAAGGCCGAGCGCATGATAGACACAGCCTCGTTCGATGAGGCGGCCAAAATACTGACCGACTGCGGCTATGAGGACTTCTCCGGCATGAACGCAAAGCAGGTCGATACCGCCCTTGCCGAGCGCAGAGCGGAGATATTTGCGGAGATCGCGAGAATGTCGCCCGACCCCGAGCCTGTCGAGGTATTTCGCATGAAATACGATTACCACAACGCTAAAACGCTTCTCAAATCCGAGGCGGCGGCGACAGAGCGCGAGGATCTCCTGTCGGGCTCCGGCAGAGTTTCGGCGCAGGTGCTCACAAAGAGCATCACGGAGGAAAAATTCACCTCCGTGCCGCCCGTGCTGGCCGATGCCATAGTGCAGGCCAAGAGCGTTCTGGCGAGAACGGCAAATCCCCAGCTTGCGGATTTCGTTCTTGACAAGGCGTATTTTGCGGAGCTGCAAAACGCGGCAGAAAAGCTCGGAAGCAAGTTTCTCAAGGGCTATGCCGGCATCCTGATAGACAGCGCAAACCTCAGAAGCGCGGTGCGCACCATGCGCATGGGCAAGGACGCAGACTTCCTGAAGCTTGCCCTTGTGCCCGGAGGAAACACCGATGTCGGCCGCGTTGCGGCAGCGTCAAGCTCCGGCGAGGCGCTTGCGGCGCTGTTTGCAAACACCGGCCTTGCCGCAGCCGCCGCCCTCGGCGCGGAAGCGGTAAACGGCGGAAGAATGACGGATTTTGAGCTTGCCTGCGATAACGCGGTGACGGCGCACCTCACAAACGCGCGCCTTGTCGCCTTCGGCGAGGCTCCGGTCATAGCGTATCTTGCCGCCGTGGAGGGCGAGACCACCGCAGTGCGCATGATACTGACCGGCTTCCTTGCGGGCATAGCACCCGACACTATCCGCGAAAGGATGCGTGATCTATATGCTTAAAATTGCGGTCATAGGCGGACGCGAGACCGTCATGGGCTTCACGGCCTTAGGGCTTGAGGCTTACCCCGTTGCAGATGCGGATGAGGCAAAAAAAGTGCTCCGCACTCTTACCCGCGACAGGGAGGATGTGGCGATAATCTACATCGAAGAGGGTCTTGCCGCGCAGCTTAGTCAGGAGATAGATAAATTCAAGGACAGCCCCAAGCCCGCGATAATCCTTATCCCCGGCAGAGAGGGCAGCCTCGGTCTCGGCCTCACGGCGCTCAACCAGGCGGTCGAGCGCGCGATCGGCACGAACATTCTTGAAAATAATTAGGAAAGAAAGGTATCTGTATGAGCGGAACTATCATCAAAGTCTCCGGCCCGCTTGTGGTTGCGGAGGGCCTGAGCGATGCAAACGTATCCGACGTTGTGCGTGTCGGCTCCCAGAGACTTATAGGCGAGATACTTAATATGAGCGGAGATAAGGCCTCCATCCAGGTTTATGAGGAGACCTCCGGCCTCGGCCCCGGCGCGGCGGTCGAGACTACGGGCATGCCGATGTCGGTCGAGCTTGGACCGGGTATGCTTGAGAATATATACGACGGTATACAGCGCCCCCTGCCGGAGATACGCGAGCTCTCCGGCGCGACGATAAGCCGCGGCACCGACGTCCCTGCGCTAAACCGCAGCAGGAAATGGGACTTCGTACCCGTGGCAAAGGCGGGCGATAAGCTCTCCGGCGGCGACGTTATCGGCACCGTGCAGGAGACAAGCGCAATATCGCACAAGATAATGGTGCCCCCGCAGCTTAGCGGTACTCTGCTGTCTGTTGAAGCCGGCAGCTTCACCGTGACTGAAACCGTCGCTGTGTTAGAGGACGACAAGGGCGTTAAGCACAATCTTACAATGCTCCAGCGCTGGCCTGTTCGTATAAACAGACCCTACGCCAAAAAATTCGTCCCCTCGCGCCCCATGAACTCCGGCCAGCGTATCATTGATACGCTCTTCCCCATCGCAAAGGGCGGCACCGCCGCCGTTCCCGGCCCTTTCGGCTCGGGCAAGACCGTTGTTCAGCACCAGCTTGCAAAGTGGTCTGACGTTGATATCGTCGTCTACATCGGCTGCGGCGAGCGCGGCAACGAGATGACCGACGTTCTCATGGAGTTCCCTGAGCTGACAGACCCCCGAAACGGCGAGCCTCTTATGAAGCGCACCGTGCTTATAGCAAATACATCGGATATGCCTGTCGCGGCGCGTGAGGCGTCGATCTACACGGGCATCACCATAGCGGAGTATTTCCGCGATATGGGCTACGACGTGGCGGTCCTTGCAGACTCAACCTCCCGCTGGGCCGAGGCTCTGCGTGAGATGTCCGGCCGTCTCGAGGAGATGCCCGGCGAAGAGGGCTATCCGGCCTACCTTGCCTCGCGTATAGCACAGTTTTACGAGCGCGCGGGCTGCGTCGAGTGCCTCGGCGGCGATTCCCGTCAGGGCTCTGTAACGGCCATCGGAGCCGTCTCGCCTCCGGGCGGCGATATCTCCGAGCCTGTTTCGCAGGCGACAATGAGAATCGTCAAGGTCTTCTGGGCGCTGGATTCTTCTCTGGCCTATGCCCGTCACTTCCCCGCGATCAACTGGCTGACCTCTTACTCGCTGTATCTTGACACGCTTGCACCGTGGTACGGCAAGGAGTTTGGCCCGAAATACATGGCAAACCGCGATAAGGCGATGCACATCCTCCAGGAGGAGAACGAGCTTCAGGAGATCGTCCGTCTGGTCGGACAGGACGCGCTGGGGCCGGCCGACCGCCTTACAATGGAAACGGCAAAAATGCTGCGCGAGGACTTCTTGCAGCAGAATGCGTTCGTTGACGAGGACGCATACTCCTCATACGGCAAGCAGTTCGAGCTCATGGATCTCATACTCTCCTTTGACGAAATGAGCCGCGCAGCTCTTGACAAGGGCGCGGATATGAAAGCGCTTTTCGCCATCCCGTCCAAGGCCAGAATCGGCCGCGCCAAGATGGTTGCCCCCGATAAGTACAAGGAAGAGTACGCCGATATCCTTGCGAGCATGAAGGCAGAGATCGCGGCGGTTATCGAAGGAGGCGAGGACGCATGATTAAAGATTATAAGACTATCAGAGAGGTAGCAAATCCCCTTATGGTCGTCGAGCAGGTCGAGGGCGTCACTTTCGACGAGCTGGCCGAGATAGAGCTGCCCAACGGCGAAGTGCGCCGCGGCAAGGTGCTCGAGGTCGAGGGCGATAAGGCTGTCGTTCAGCTTTTTGACTCCGCGCAGGGCATAAACGTTGCCGAGACAAAGGTTCGCTTCCTCGGCCACCCGCTGGAGCTTGGCGTTTCCGAGGATATGCTCGGCCGCGTATTCAACGGCATGGGCAGACCTATCGACGGCGGCCCGGAGCTGCTTGCGGAGGCATATCGCGACATTAACGGCATGCCCATGAACCCGGCTGCCCGCGCATATCCCGCCGAATTTATCCAGACCGGCGTTTCCACCATCGACGGACTGAACACCCTCGTCAGAGGCCAGAAGCTGCCGATATTCTCCGCCTCCGGCCTGCCCCATGCGGCTCTGGCGGCGCAGATAGCGCGTCAGGCACGAGTGCTCGGCGACGGCGAGAACTTTGCTGTCGTGTTCGCGGCTGTCGGCATCACCTTTGAGGAATCGGAATACTTCATCGAGGACTTCAAGCGCACCGGCGCTATCGACCGTACCGTCGTTTTCTCAAACCTTGCAAACGACCCCGCCGTTGAGCGTATCGCAACTCCGCGTATGGCTCTGACGGCAGCCGAGTACCTTGCGTTTGAGAAGGATATGCAGGTTCTTGTCATCATAACCGATATCACAAACTACGCCGAGGCTCTGCGTGAGGTCTCCGCCGCGAAGAAGGAAGTACCCGGACGCCGCGGCTACCCCGGCTACCTGTACACTGACCTTGCGACCATGTATGAGCGCGCCGGCCGCCGCATAGGCTGCAAGGGCTCGATCACCATGATCCCCATCCTGACCATGCCCGAGGACGACAAGACCCACCCCATCCCCGACCTTACCGGCTACATCACCGAGGGTCAGATCATCCTCAGCCGCGACCTGCACCGCAAGGGCATCGTGCCTCCCGTTGACGTTCTCCCGTCCCTGAGCCGACTGAAGGATAAGGGCATTGGCGAGGGCAAGACCCGAGAGGATCACTCCGGCACCATGAACCAGCTCTTCGCCGCATATTCACGCGGCAAGGACGCCAAGGAGCTGATGACCATACTCGGCGAGGCGGCGCTGTCTGACGACGATAAGCTCTTTGCAAAATTCGCAGACGAGTTTGAAAAGGAATACGTCAATCAGGGCAACACCACAAACCGCAGCATTGAAGAGACTCTCGACCTCGGCTGGAAGCTGCTGAGCATCCTGCCCAGAGCAGAGCTGAAGCGTATAAAACCCGAGCTGATCGAGAAATACATGAAGTAAGGGGGAGGCTTTATGGCAAGCACCACTATAGCTCCCACCAGAATGATGCTCAAGCAGCTCAAGGGCAGGCTCAAGACCGCCCGACGCGGCCACAAGCTGATGAAGGATAAGCGCGATGAGCTGATGCGCCAGTTTCTTGACGTGGTAAAGCTCAATAAATCGCTTCGCGAGCGTGTCGAGCAGGGCTTGACGGAAGCGTTCGCCTCCCTTCAGGTGGCAAGCGCGATAATGAGTCCCGAGATGCTCGAACAGGCGCTTTTGTATCCGCGCCAGAGCGTTGAGCTGGGTATGGAGTTTAAGAATATCATGAGCGTCAACGTACCTCAGTACTCCTTCAAGACCAAGAACAACGACCCTTCGGAGATCTATCCCTACGGCTTTGCGCAGACCTCCGGCGAGCTTGACGACGCGCTCAGCCAGATGGCGAAGGTGTTCGAGGATATGCTCGAGCTTGCACAGGTCGAAAAAACCATGCAGCTTTTAGCGGAGGAGATCGAAAAGACCCGCCGCCGCGTAAACGCGCTTGAGTACGTCATGATCCCCGAGCTTGAGACGAACATCAAGTACATCACCATGAAGCTTGAGGAGAACGAAAACTCCACCAAGGTCAGACTTCTCAAGGTCAAGGAAATGGTCCTGCAAAACGCGCACAACTACAAATAAGCATAAAAAGCAGCCGCAAGGCTGCTTTTTTATGCTATACTTAATTCGGGTGATATTATGATCAATACAACACTTTGCTATATCGAGCGCGGGGACGAGTACCTCATGCTCCACAGAGTGAAAAAGGAAAACGACATAAACCGCGACAAATGGATAGGTCTCGGCGGCAAGTTCGAGGAGGACGAGAGCCCGGAGGAGTGCCTGCTGCGGGAGGTTTACGAGGAGTCGGGGCTGCGCCTGACTTCATGGCGCTACCGAGGCATCGTGACCTTTGTGAACACAAAATGCGCCTCGGAATACATGCACCTGTTCACTGCCGACGCTTTCGAGGGCGATATTGGCCCCTGCGACGAGGGTGTGCTTGAGTGGATAAAAAAATCGGAGCTAAAAAGGCTCACGCTCTGGGAGGGCGATAAGATATTTCTTCGCCTGCTCGATGAAAACGAGCCGTTTTTCTCGCTCAAGCTGAGCTATGACGGCGACGAACTCATTGGCGCAAAGCTCAACGGCAGACACATATGACGACCGAACCTCATATTCTTATATATGAGGTGATGGTATGAAAATTTATATTGTGCGCAGGGGAGATTCACTGTATTCGATCGCCCGAAAATTTGGAGCGTCCGCAGACGATATCGCTTACATAAACCAGCTATCCGACCCGAGCAGGCTCAGTGTGGGGCAGGCGCTTGTCATACCCGACATGCAAAGCCCAAAGGCCGAGATCGAGGTCAACGGCTACGCCTATCCGAATATCTCAAGCGAGCAGCTTGACGAGGTGCTGCCGCAGATGACCTTCCTGTGCCCGTTTTCGTGGCAGATAGACTCGGCCGGGGGCATAACGCCCATCGAGGACGAGAGGATGATAAAAAAGGCCTACGCAAACAGCACGGCGCCGCTGCTGACGCTCACGAATATCGCACCCTCGGGCGGCTTCTCCAGCGATATTGCCCACAGCATATTCACGGATATGGCGGTTCAGGATACGCTCGTGACGAATATTTTAGCGGCGCTGCGGCAGCGCGGCTACTACGGCGTCAATCTCAACATCGAGTATGTGTATCCTTACGACCGGGAGGGATACAACAATTTTCTGCGCAGGCTGTCGGGAACTCTCCACGAGAAGGGCTATTACCTGAGCAGCGCCATCGCGCCGAAGGAATCGGACGAACAATACGGGATACTGTACACCGGCCACGACTACGCCGCGCACGGCCGCTACTGCGACAGGGTCATCATCATGACCTACGAGTGGGGCTATACCTACAGCGCGCCGCAGGCAGTATCGCCCGTTAACAGGATGCGCAAGGTCATAGAATACGCCGTGACGAAAATACCGCCCGGCAAGATACTGCTGGGCTTTTCCAACTACGGCTATAACTGGACTCTGCCGTGGAAGCAGGGTCAGGCGGCGTCTGTCATATCAAACGCGGCAGCGGCAAATCTCGCCGCCTCCGTGTATGCGGAAATAAAATTTGACGATACGGCCAAGGCACCGTTTTTCAACTACACTGACCCCTCCGGCGTTCGGCACGAGGTGTGGTTTGAGGACGCGCGCAGCGTCAGGGCGCGGCTCGAGCTCGTATCGGAGTATAATCTTGCGGGTATAAGCTTCTGGACGATAAACCTGCGCAACCGCGCAGGCTTTGCAGTCCTCGAGGGCACATACAGCGTGGAAAAAATCGTTTGATCTTTTTATCCGTTGCTGCATTTGAAGTTATCTATATTGCGTCAGCCCGATTATAGACAATGGAATATAAACGAACAACGGAGGCAATCATTTGATTGCCTCTGCTGCTTCATCGCCGCTATTACAATCTGTGTAAATTTCTTCTGCCTTCAGCAGTGCAAAACGCAAATTATCTGCGATAACATATGCCGGTAAAGAGCTTTGTTCCAAGGCGCTGATTGCTTCATCAGCGGCAGCACAAAGAACAATATACATTTTCTTATAATCCACCATAGTAAAACTACCTCCAAAATTAATTTTCTGCTAATTTTAGACCAGTATCACGGTCAATATTTTCTGCCAGTATAGCATAAAATCAATTGTGGAGGTGAAAACATGACCAACACGATAATTCGGCTTTTTCACGGGGAGCTTGAACCTTCCAGTTATACGGGGATGAACGATCCCGAGCTAAAGGAGCTTGAGCGTTTATTACAACGCAATGGCGACAGGCTTGAAGAATACCTTGACGAAAAGGGAAAAGCACTATTTGAAAAATACTTCGATTGCATAGAGGAGTACATAACCGTGCTCTGCGAGCAGTCGTTCTGCAACGGCTTTTGCCTTGGAACAAAGCTCGCGGCCGAGGCTCTGACTTTTAACGAGCAGTAGGTGTGGAATAAAAACAACGGAGGCAATCATTTGATTGCCCCCATTTTTCGTATATTGCCAATCCTATGGCTCCCTCGTCAGAGGGAGGTATGACGTGCTCTAAACTCTGCTGCTTCTAATTAAAAGCGCGGGTGCAATAACGATTATTGCCAATGTCACTGGTCGGGCTGCCGCAATAACAATTATTTGAAGCGCAAAAACGAATAAAAAAAGACGGAGGCAATCATTTGATTGCCTCCGTTGCTATGTGTTTTTAAATTCTGTCGGAGATGACCTTGGCGACCTTGACGCCGGAGGCGGCCGCCTGAGCAAGACCGCGGGTGATGCCCGCGCCGTCGCCGATGGCGAAGAAGTTTGAAAACTCAGTCTCAAGCTTGCCGCTCAGCTCAAGGCGGGAGGAGTAGAACTTGACCTCGGCACCGTAGAGAAGCGTGTCGTAATTGGCGGTGCCCGGGGCTATCTTATCGAGCGCGTATATCATCTCAATGATGTCGTCAAGCTGGCGCTTGGGCAGGGCGAGGCTCAGATCGCCGGGGACGGCCGCCGTCAGAGTCGGGCGGGTGTAGGACTGATTGAGTCTGTGCTGATTTGTGCGCGTGCCCTTTACAAGATCGCCGAAGCGCTGCACTAAAACGCCGCCGGAGAGCATGTTGCTGAGCGAAGCGATGTGCTTGCCGTAGCGGTACGGCTCGTCGAAAGGCTCTGTGAAGCGGTTTGACACCAGCAGGGCGAAGTTCGTGTTCTGGCTCTGGAGCTTGGGGTCTGAGTAGGAGTGACCGTTGACGGTGTTGATGCCTTCGACGTTTTCCGCGACGACGTGACCGTAGGGGTTCATGCAGAAGGTGCGGACCTTGTCGCCGTACTGCTTTGTGCGGTAGATGAGCTTGCTTTCGTAAACAACATTTGTGATGTGCTCAAAAACGGTGGCGGGCAGCTCAACGCGAACGCCCACATCGACCTGATTGTTTATAAGCTTTATGCCCAGCTTCTTGCACTGGTTTGCAAACCACTCCGCGCCGCTTCTGCCGGGAGCCGCGATGAGGTAGTCACAGCCCACGCTGTCGCCGTTTTTGAGGCTCAGGCGGTAGCCGCCGCCGTCGCGGTCGATGGCGATGACCTCGGTGCGGAAGCGGTACTCTATGACCTTTTTGAGGTCCTCATACATATTCTGAAGTATGCGAAGATTGTTCTCGGTGCCTAAGTGCTTTACCTTGGCCTGAAGCAGATGCAGGTCGTATTTGAGCGCCTCGCGCTCGAGTGCGCGCGCCTCGGGCGTGTCGGTGGAGAAGGTCTTGTCGGTAGCGCCGTATTTCATGTTGACGGTATCGACGTAGTTTATCAGCTCCATGACCTCGTCCTCGTCCATGAAGTCGGTCAGCCAGCCGCCGAACCGGGTGGTGAAGTTATATTTTCCGTCGGAAAACGCGCCCGCGCCGCCGAAGCCGCACATGGTATCGCAGACGCCGCAGTGGATGCACTCCCTGACCTTGCCCGCGACGATGGGGCAGTGCCGGGAATATATATCCCCGCCCTGCTCGAGCACGCAGATTTTAAGATCCGGATGCTTTGATATCAGCTCGTAGCCGGCGAAAATGCCTGCCGTACCGCAGCCGATTATCGCAACATCGTAATTTTTGTTCATGATAAAAACTCCAATTTGCATTATTAGGCACAATTGCCCTGCGTATTATACGGATTTACAAGCCGCGAGAAATTAATAATCTGTAAATTTTTTATAGACTCCCGTCAAAATTTGCGCATTTTGCCCACATTGCATATTGCCAAGGGAAGCTGAAAAAACTAAAATTGATAACATAAGGTAGGTGCGAAAAAATGACCGACGACGGAAAAAAGAAAAACAAGGTGATCAACTTCTCGGAAGAGGCGCTGTCGATCCCGAATCTGCTCAGCTATTTCAGAATAGTGCTGATCCCGGTGTTCATAGTTTTGTACATGCAGGAGCGTTTTGCGGCCGCGCTGATAACGCTGGCGGCGTCCGGCCTGAGCGACGTTTTAGACGGCAGGATAGCGCGGCGCTATAACATGATAACAAATCTCGGAAAAGCGCTTGACCCCGTTGCGGATAAGCTGACGCAGTGCGCGATGATATTCTGCGTTGCCACACGCTACCCGGCTATGTGGATACTTTTGGGCGTCCATGTCGTCAAGGAGCTTGTGATGCTCGCGATGGGCGTTTATGTACTCAAAAAGATGGAGACGGTAAACAGCGCTATCTGGTGCGGCAAGCTCTGCACCGGCGTAATGTATGCTGTCATGATGCTGCACGTCATCGTGTCGGACATACCGCTGGCGATATCCAATGCATGCGTCGTGCTGTGCATAGGACTTATAGTGCTGTCTCTTGCGGTGTACAGCGCGCGATACGTTAAAATGCTTGGAGAGACGAAATGAAGCTTGTTTACAGTCTGATATATATTGCCCTGTTAGGGCTGCTGTCGCATTTCATCGGCCAGGCGCTGCCGAGGAGCGCGTTTCGTGCCGAGCGGTTCCCTTATAAGGCGGCCTCATGGGAAAAGGGCGGCAAAGTGTATGAGAAGCTCGGCATAAAGCACTGGAAGGACATTCTGCCCGATATGAGCCGCATCATGCCCGACATGGTGAAAAAGAAGCTCACTAAGGAGAATAAAGAGCGCGGCATGGATACGCTCATAGCGGAGACCTGCGTCGCCGAATGTGTACACTGGGCGCTCATTATCCTCTCGCTCGTGATACTATTCTGGTGGCGCGACGGCTGGGCGGCGCTGTTTTTGATAATTTACAATCTGTTCGGAAACCTTCCGTTTATCATCATCCAGCGGTATAACAGACCCCGTCTGGTGATGCTTGAGCAAAGAAGAAAAAGGAGAGCGGCAAAGGAATGAAGGTACTTATACTGACTTGTAGCACCGGCGGCGGCCACAACACGGCGGCTGCGGCGATCGGCGCGTATTTTGAAAAAATGGGCGTTGAGAACGACATTGTGAACGCTCTTGATTTTCTGCCGAAGATGCGGGCGGAGCTTATAAGCCGCGGCCATGAGCTTGCGTATAAATACGCCCCCAAGCTCTACGGCGTGGGCTACCGCAAGGAGGAAAAGCGGCCGCAGACCCGCTTTTTCGAGCAAAACGCCAAGGGCGCGGAGGAACTGTGCCGCCTGCTGTTTTCCGGCAGCTATGACGCCGTGATATCGGTGCATATATTCGCGGCGATGATGATGACGGAGCTTCGCCAGAATCGCGAGATAATGATACCGAGCTTCTTCGTCGCGACCGACTACACATGCAGTCCCGGCGTTGCGGAGCTTGACGCGGACCTCTTCTTCATCCCGCATGAAAAGCTGCGCAATGAGTTTGTGCAGCAGGGCGTGCTGGCAAATAAGATCGTCGCCTCCGGAATCCCCGTCAAGGAGGAGTTTTACTCAAAAACCGATAAAAAAACGGCGCGCCGCGCCCTCGGCATGAGCGAGGAGGGCCGGGTGCTGATGCTGTGCTGCGGCAGCATGGGCTGCGGGCCTATACGCAGTATCGCCCTGCGCATAAGCGAGCTTCTGGGCGATGACGACAGCCTGATAATCGTCTGCGGCAGCAACCGCCAGCTCGTAAAGGATCTGGAATTTCTCACAGGCGACGATATACGCATAAAAATCTGCGGCTTCACGGACAAAATGAGCATTTACATGGACGCGGCGGATCTCATCATCACCAAGGCCGGCGGACTGAGCACCACGGAGGCCGTAGCCAAGCGCCTGCCCATACTTTACATTGACGCCGTGCCCGGCTGCGAGAGCCGCAATATCGAGTTCATGACCCAAAACGCATATGCCCTCGAAGCGGAGACCGCCTCCGGCGTTGCCGATCTGGTCGGAACCTGCATGAGCGGTGCGGTCGATATGATGGAGATGGTCAGACGGCGTGAGTCGGAGTTCCCGTTTGAGGCGGCAAAGACGATATATGAAAGAGTCCTTGAGGAATACAAACGCTTTGACGAGGCGCGCTCAACGGTGAAGGAGCAGGTGCAGGAAGCACCCTCCAAGCTGCTCCCGCCACTGAACAAGCAGATGATGCTTATCGTGAATCCGGTCGCCGGTAAGGGCGAGATGGTGCGTCAGCTCGCAGAGGTGACGGGAATATTCATGGACGCGGGGTACAGAATCAGCTACTTCCCGACGCGCGACAGGGGCGACGCTTGCGACTATGTGAAGGCATACGGGGCGGGCTTTGACATGATATGCTGCTCCGGCGGCGACGGAACCTTAAACGAGGTCGTAAGCGGAATGATAGACGCGGGGCTTGATATCCCCATCGGCTATATGCCCTCCGGCAGCACGAATGATTTTGCCGATTTCCATAAGATCAGCAATGACATTATCATGGCGGCGGGGAACATCGTCGCGGGCAGCGAGCACCGCGTTGACGTCGGCAGGCTCGGCGGCAAATATTTCATAAACGCGGCGGATTTCGGCGCGTTTACATGGCTGCCGTATACAACGCCTCAGCGCCTTAAAAACAAGCTCGGCTTTTACGCGTATATTCTCGACGGCATAAGGGATATATCCAAGCTCCAGAGCGAGCACCTGCGCCTGAAAATAAACGGTCAGACGATAGAGGGCGAGTACATTTTCGGCATTGCCGCGTCCTCAAGCTCGCTTGCGGGAACGATGAATCTGTTCGGTGAGACGGTCGTCGCCGATGACGGGCTGTTTGAGGTGCTGCTCCTGCGCCGCCCGACATCGCCTGCGGAGCTTCAGGCGACGATAGCCGCGCTGAGCACGCAGAACCTCAACAACGAGCTGTGCTTCTTCTGCCGCACGGATAAAATCGAGCTTGAGTGCATGAAAAAGCTCAACTGGGCGCTGGACGGCGAAAAGTGCGTAGGCGATATCCACCACACCATTGAAATGCTGCCGCGCAGGATAAGAATAGTCTACTGAGAAAAGCGGTGACGGCTTTGGTAAAACTTGAGGATATAAGGCTCATCGCGCTCGACCTTGACGATACGACCCTCGGCTCGGACTCCCGACTTGCCCCGGAGACGGAAAAGGCGCTCAAACGTGCGATAGCGGCAGGGATAGAGATCGTCGTCGCCTCCGGCAGAGCCTTCCGCGCCCTGCCCGCGCAGGTGCTCGGCATAGGTGGCATAAGCTATGCAATAACTTCAAACGGTGCGGCTATCGAGAGCGTCCCCGACGGGCGCAGGCTCATGAGCCTGTCGATAGCCCCGGCGAGCGTTATGCAGATACTCTCTCTGTTCGAGGGCGAGCGCTTTGAGGCGTTTGTCGACGGACAGCCCTACTGCGACGCGGAATACGCAGCCGACCCGCTGCGCTTTGGCTGCGCTCCGGCGTATGTGGAATATGTGCGCACAACGCGAAAGCCGGTTGCGGATATGCGCGGCTTTATACTTAAAAACATTGACAGGCTCGACAGTATAGATATACTGAGCGCGCCGGGCGAGCAGCATGAGATGTTGCGGGAGCGGGCAAAAAAGCTCAAGAACGTGTATGTTACGAGCTCATCGCCCCGACTTGTTGAGATATCCGACGCTGCCGCCGGTAAGGGCGCGGCGTTAAGGCGTCTGTGCGCGATGCTGAACATACCGGCCGCGCAGGTCTCGGCCTTCGGAAACGGCGATAACGACGCGGATATGCTTTCGTTTGCGGGACTCGGAGTCGCGGTGAAAAACGCGAGCGCGAGCTGCCTTGAGGCGGCGGATCTGATATGCGAGGCAAACGACGATTTGGGAGTTGCGAAAATGATAAATAGAATCGTCGATGCGAGGCAGCCGAGCTTCAGGAGCGCGGAGGCGGGCGATATTCCCGCCGTTTCGCGGATATATGAGCGCATTCACGCCGCCGAGCGCGAGGGCAAGCTGAGCATCGGCTGGATAGAGGGCGTGTACCCGACAGAGGGTACGGCGCGGGCAGCGCTTGAGCGCGATGATCTGTTCGTATGCGAGTGCGGCGGGGCGGTAGTGGCCGCCGCGATAATCAATAAGCAGCAGGTCGATGTGTATGAGAACGGCGCGTGGCTGTATCCGGCTGAAGAAGATAAGGTCATGGTGCTGCACACGCTCGTTGTCGATCCGTTCTTTTCCGGCAGGGGCGTGGGCAAGGCGTTTGTGGGATTTTACGAAAGCTTGGCGCGTGAGAGCGGCTGCACGGTTTTGAGAATGGACACCAATGCAAGAAATCTTACCGCGCGCTCTATGTACGCAAAGCTCGGCTACCGCGAAGCCGATATAGTGCCCTGCGTGTTTAACGGAATACCCGATGTGCAGCTCGTTCTGCTCGAAAAAAATCTTCTGCCCTGACAGGCAGAAGATTTTTTTATCCGTTTTCACGCTTCAAATAGTCGCTTTTACCGGTCGGGCACCGGCAAAAGCGACTATTTGAAGCGTCGCAACGGATTGCTCTGCGGCAGCCGCCGCTAGTTGCGGTTTTTATACATTTTCGCGGCTATGGACATCGGTATCAGCGACAGCAGGGTAACGATCGCGGCGGCGATAAACAGCTCGTTGACGGGCAGATAGCCCTCTGCGATCTGCGTTATGTCGTAGCCCATCTCGGCGGCGCGGTCGGCGGTGACGAAAATGAGATTTCCGCAGTCGACCACCTGATATACCTTCTCACCGAAAGCGCGGCAGATGGGATCTGCGAGCAGAGGCCCGGCGATCATCGGGAAGAACACGAAGAACATGATGCGGATGCCCTCAAACTGCCCACGGTGCTCCTCTGGATAAAGCCGCTTCATCCAGACGGTCATCGACTGCATAAATACGACATAGCCCACGCCGACGAGGATAATGCCGACAAAGCACGGCCAGTTGGCGCCGATATTCAGCGCGTTTTCAGTGTCAAAGCCCGCAGACATATTTCCCACGACGAAGTAGACAAACAGGCAGCCGACAATGCTTATTATCGTTGCGAACGCGGCGACGGAGGGAACCTTTTTATCGTTTATGACCTTGATAAAGGGAATGGCAAGCAGCACGGCAAGCACGAGCGGGATGCCGAGAATGAGGCTCGGGTCTTTAAAGCCGAGCGTGTAGTTCATCCAGTTCATTATGTGGATGAAGTAGCAGTTGTAGCCAATGAAGAAAATGCACAGCGTCAGGAAAACGAGCGCAAGCTCTTTGTTTGAAACAAAGCGCTTTATGTTAAAGGTGGATGCAAACTGGTGCCAGAAGCCGCCGTCCTTGACGGGCCTGAGCTTGGGATCGTCTTTTAGCAGGAAGAATGAAGCGATGCCGACTAAGATCGTGACAGCGCCCGCGACGGTGAAGAATATAATGTAGCCTGCCTGCGGATTTGCCTCGGTCGCAAGGCCGTTTACGAACATACCGCCCACGAGCGTGCCCACAAGGGTGCCGATTACCGGCAGAGTCGCCGCAACCGCGCCTATCTGACCGGAGTTTGAATCGTCCATCATGTCCGCGTACCAGGCGTTGTAGCCTGCGTCGTTTGCCATGGAGCCGAAGAAGCTCATTATTGTGTCGGCGGCGACGATGGTAACGCCGATGAGCATGATGTCGTTATATATGCTCTCGCGCAGGTAGTGGGTCATGCCGAAGGCGATGGTGAAGATGCCCCACAGTATCGAGCCCCAGGTGATGAGCTTTTTGCGTGAGCCGATGCGGTCGGAAAGCGTTCCGAAAAACAGCGCCGAGAAGGTGGTCGCGGTCGCTGAGCATATGGTCATTGCGGTCACGACGCCGAGCTGTGCGCCGAAATCCGAATACAGGAAGTTTGCAAACCAGTTGTTTTCGATGACCCACGCGATCTGAGCCGAGAAGCCGATAACCAGCAGCAGCGTCCAGTTGAGCGCGCCTATACCTTTCTTTTTGCCCATGTTAATTCTCCCTCCGATGATTTTTTATAAATTCCGTAACTGCGTTTTGGTATTTTCCCGTTTCGAGCATATACGCTGCCGCGTGTCCCGCACCGGGGACGAGCAGCAGCTCCTTTTCCGCCGTGCAGGCGTCGAATATGCGCATGGCCATGTCGACGGGGACGTATATGTCGCTGTCGCCGCAGATGTACAGCAGCGGAGTTTTCCCACGCTGCATACTGCGCACTGAGTCGCCGTCGCGGAAGCCGTAGCCTGCCGTGACGAGATTTATAAGCTCGAATATGTTGACAAAGGGCGTGGCGGGGATATGATACACCTTGCCGACGAGGTTTCGGAACACCTCATCGGTGCAGGAAAAGCCGCAGTCGGCGATGATGCCGCGGACGTTTTCCGGGAGGGGCAGCTCCGCGCTTTGCAGGGCGGCTGCCGCGCCCATGCTCATGCCGTGGAAGAATACGGAACTGCCGGGGAAAAGCTCGGCGGCTTTCTCCGCCCAGAGCACAAGGTCATATCTGTCCAGCGCGCCAAAGCCTATGTACTTGCCCTCGCTTTTGCCGTGGGCGCGCATGTGCAGGTACATGAGGTTGTGCCCCTGCGCTTTGTAGAAATCGTACATCGCGGCAAAGTCCCATGCCGGTTCGGATTTATAGCCGTGGCAGAATATCACCGTGACGCCGGCGTCCGCATCGCCGCGAAGAAGATCTGCGCGAAGCGTAAGGCCGTCGTGCGAGCGTATCTCAAGCTCCTCAAAGGGAAGAGCGCGAAATGGCGCAAAATACGGAATGTTGTGCTCCCAGAGCGCGGGTCCGGTGGGCGCGAGAAGGGAGGAGCACTTACCGCCCGTCTCGGGCGAGGGGCAGTTATCCTGCCGCTTTATTAGTATGCGCACGAAGCTGTAGCCAATCAGCCAGATTATCGCTGAAACAAGGCACAGCACGCAGAGAACTATAAAAAATATTTTCATGTATATATCTCCTTAATGGCATCCGCCGCCCCTCGCCAGGGGGGGAGCTATGACGCAATTTAAACTTTGTTGTCTTGTTTTTATACGTCAATCAACCAACAAGCTGACGAGCGATGCTCGCCCCTACGGGTGCGTTCTGTGGGCGTGACAGCGTTTAACCTACCGCGCAGAGCCTTGTAATTATTGCGGGGGCCGGCAGGCTAAGTTGAACATTACTGAGCAGTACGTTCGCACTGGGGTTGTACCATGTTGAATCTTAGGGCGACTGTAGGGCGCTCAGCGGGTTTGCAAAGGGCTGCAAGCCCTTGCTTGCGTTTCTTTTGTAACTTTTCTTTGGCAACACAAAGAAAAGTTTAGGAAAAGGTCTGCAATAATGACTCTTAATGGCAGCAGCGCACCAATTTAGAGTTTGAATATTTTCGTTATTTTCCATTGCCTATAATCGGGCTGACGCAAAAATGATTATTTTAAATCTTAACGCGGATTGCTCAGCGGCAGCCGCCGCTTAAACATTTTATTACAAAACAGCCTGAAATGGAATAGGAATTCTTGAATAAAACAAAATAATGCTATATAATGCTGTACGATATTAATATACAGGAGGTAAAAACAATGGAAAAATCGAAAGTATATTTTATTAAAGACATAAACCCGGAGAATATCATTAGGGCTTTTGACGCTCTCGGCATAGAGCTTCCGGGCAACGTCGCCGTGAAGCTTCACAGCGGCGAGCCGGGAAACCAGAACTTCCTGCGTCCCGCGCTTATGAAGAGCATAATTGATAAGGTCGGCGGAACCATCGTCGAGTGCAATACGGCATATGACGGCGGCAGAGACACGACGGAGGCTCACCGCAAGACCATGCAGCTTCACGGCTGGGTGGACATTGCCGAGGTCGATATCATGGACGCCGAGGATCAGATGGAGATACCCGTTGTCGGCGGCAAGCATCTTGAGAAAAACTATGTCGGCGCAACCATGCCCGAGTACGACTCCATGCTGGTGCTGTCGCACTTTAAGGGTCACCCTATGGGAGGCTACGGCGGTGCGCTGAAGAATATATCCATCGGCCTTGCGTCGTCCTACGGCAAGAAGTATATCCACGGCGTTAAGGACATAGATGCGCTCTGGACAGCCGATCACGACAGCTTCCTTGAGTGCATGGCGGACGCGGCAAAGAGCATCGTTGACCGCTTTGCGGGCAAGATCGCGTTTGTAAACGTCATGGCGAACATGTCCGTTGACTGCGACTGCTGCGCGGTGGCGGCAGACCCCAAGGTCGCGGATATCGGCATACTCTCATCCCTTGACCCCGTGGCTCTCGACCAGGCGTGCATAGACCTCGTTTACGCCTCCGACGACGCGGGCAAGGCAGACCTCATCGAGCGCATTGAATCCCGCAACGGCGTTCACACCATAGAGGCAGCGGCTGCCATAGGCGTCGGCAGCAGGGAATACGAGCTCATCGAGATCTGATATGAAAAAGCTCGTGGTCGGCGTCATCGCCCATGTCGACGCCGGAAAAACGACTCTCTCGGAGGCGATGCTGTACACCTGCGGAAGCATAAGGAAGCTCGGCAGGGTCGATCACCGCAACACGGCGCTGGACACCCATGAGCTGGAGCGGGAGAGGGGTATAACCATATTTTCAAAGCAGGCGCAGCTACGCACGGACGCGATGGAGCTGTGCCTGCTTGACACGCCGGGACATGTTGATTTTTCCGCCGAGACAGAACGCACGCTCAGGGTGCTCGATTACGCCCTGCTCGTGATATCCGGCTCGGACGGAGTGCAGGCGCACACGGAAACGCTGTGGCGGCTGCTGGAGCGACACCGTGTTCCGACGATAATTTTCGCGACGAAAATGGATCTCACCGGAAGCGACAGGGTAAGGATAGCGGACGATGTGCGCCGTCGCCTGTCGGAAAACTGCTTTGACTTTGGCGAAATGACGCCGGAGCTTATGGAAAATCTCGCAATGTGCGACGAGCGGGTGCTGGATAAATACACGGAAAGCGGAACGATCGACGAGGATGATATCGCGGAGCTTATATGCTCCCGCAGCGTTTTTCCGCTGCTGTTCGGCTCCGGGCTGAAGCTTGACGGGGTGGACAGGCTCATTGAGTTTCTGGAAAAATACACAAGGCGGCCGAGCTGCGGCGACGCATTCGGCGCGATAGTTTATAAAATAATGCGCGATAGCCGCGGCAATCGCTTAAGCTGCATGAAAATAACGGGTGGCAGCCTTAAAAACCGCGAGGTTATAAACGGCGAAAAGGTGACGGAGCTGCGCGTATATTCCGGCGCAAAGTTTGAGCGGCGCGACGAGGTGTGTGCGGGAAGCATAGTCGCTGTGCAGGGGCTTGAGAATACCTATGCCGGTCAGGGGCTTGGTATTGAAAATGACACGGAAGCGCCGATGCTTGAACCGGTGCTGTCGTATCGGGTGAAGCTGCCCAAAAACATTGACCCGCAGACGGCGTTTAAGAAGCTCCGCCTGCTCTCCGACGAGGATCCGCAGCTTCGCATAAGCTGGATAGACAGCCTGCGCGAGATACACATTCAGCTCATGGGACAGGTGCAGAACGAGGTGCTCGTATCGCTCATCAAAGAGCGCTTTGACATGGACGTGAGCTTAGACTCCGGCGGCATAATGTACAGAGAGACGATAAAAAACGCCGTCGAGGGCGTCGGGCATTTCGAGCCTTTGCGGCACTATGCTGAGGTGCATCTTGCGCTTGAACCGACCGAGCGCGGCTCGGGACTGAGCTTTGAAAGCCGATGCAGCGAGGATGAGCTCGACATAAACTGGCAAAGGCTGATACTTACGCACCTTGCCGAAAAACAGCACCTCGGAGTGCTCACCGGCTCTCCGATAACCGATATGAAAATAAGCCTCATCGCGGGCAAAGCCCACCCTAAGCACACCGAGGGCGGCGACTTCCGCGAGGCGGTGTACAGGGCCGTGCGTCAGGGGCTAATGAAGGCGGAAAGTCAGCTTCTTGAGCCGTGGTATGAGTTTCGCATCGAGACGCCGCCCGAGCAGATTGGCAGGGCGATAAGCGATGTGCGCGCCATGTCGGGCGAATTTAAGACCGAGGAGGGCAGCGCGATATCGGGCAGCGCGCCCGTGTCGGAGCTAAACGGCTACGCCTCCGTTCTGGCGTCGTATACCTCCGGCAGAGGCAGGATATCCTTCCGCCTTGCAGGGTACTATCCCTGCCATAACGAGCGTCAGGTCATCGAGGAAATGGGCTATAACCCCGAGGCCGACCTGCAAAATACGCCCGACTCCGTTTTCTGCTCCCACGGCGCGGGGACGGTCGTCAAGTGGAACGAGGTCGAGTCTCATATGCACCTTGACACGGGCTTCGGCAGGGATAAAACGCCTGAACCCGCGCTCAGACCGCGCTTTTTCAGCCTCGACGACGAGGAGCTTGAAAGAATAATGGAGCGGGAATTTGGGCCGATACGCCGCCGCGAGTACGGCTCTGTGCAAAACACGCGGGAGCCCGAGCGCATAATTGCGCCGAGCAAGAAAGAATATCTTATCGTTGACGGCTACAACCTCATTTTCGGCTGGGACGAAATGAAAGCGCTTGCCGATGACAATTTAGACCTTGCGCGGAGCAGGCTCACGGATATGCTGCGCAGCTACAGGGCGTTTCGCGGCTGCGAGCTGGTGCTCGTTTTTGACGGCTACAAGGTCGCGGGCAATCCCGGCGAGCGCGACACCGCCGGTATCCGCATCGTTTTCACGAAGGAGAACGAGACTGCGGATATGTACATTGAAAAATTAGCAAACGACATCGGCAAAAACTACGCCGTGCGCGTTGTGACAAACGATTCGCTCATCCGCCTGTCGGCTCTGCGCTCGGGCGTGCTGAGAATGTCATGCAAGGAGTTTGTCAACGAGCTTGGCTTTGTTATGGAGCAGATATCGGAGTATATTGATGGAAAACGATGAACTTATAAAACGAGCGGAGGATCTTGCCCGACGCTGCGAAAAAAGCTATACCGTGACGCACACGGCCTTTCTCACGCCCGCCGAGCAGTTTGCGCTCGGCAAATGGGCGCAACACATGCCCGACTGCAATATGCTCCTGTTCGGCGGCGCCGCCGAATGCGAGCGCCGAGCTGCGTTTTTCCTGCCGCCGTACATGGAAGAGGACGGCTTTGACGCATCCGAATATATATGTGCGTTCAGTGCAAAGGCCGCCTTCGGCGAGCCGGGACACCGCGACTACATGGGCGCGATAATGGGGCTTGGCATAAAACGCGAGTGGCTCGGCGATATATGGGTCAAGGGCGACACGGCGACTATATTTCTCATGCGCGGGGTCGAGCGCCACCTGAGCGGCAGCCTCGATAAGGTCGGCAGGTACGGCGTGAAAATAAGCCCCCTTGCGCTGGATGAGGTCGAAGCACCGGAGAGAAAGGTAAAGCAGGTGAGCTTTTCCGTCAAAAGCATGCGGCTTGACGCGGTTTTGGCGGGGATGTTCGGCTTATCCCGAAGCTCGGCGGCGGAGTTCATAGCCGCCGGCGACGCAAGCCTTAACTACAGCCAGTGCATGAAGGTCGACGCCGCCGTCAAAGAAGGCGATATCATATCCCTGCGCGGCAAGGGCAAGGGCGCAGTCTCCGGCGAGGGCGGCATGAGCCGCAAGGGCAGAATATTCGTAAACGCCGAAATTTATAAATAAGACTGCACATAATAAAGCAGGGTCTATTGACTCTGCTTTATTTTTATAAAAAATATAATTCGTAAAAACATTTATATAAAACACTTGACAAATTATCGAGACGGGACTAAAATACGAAACATAGGGAAATTGTATGTGAAGGAGATAATTATGAAAAAGACATTATACAGCCTGATGCTTTCCGACGAAGTGGTCGCGGAGATCGACCGCCTTGCCCACCGCATGGGAACCAACCGCTCAAACCTTATAAATCAGATCCTTGCCGAGCACGTCGACCTTGTGACGCCCGAGCGCAGGATAAACGATATTTTTTCGGCCATGGAGCAGCTTATCGCGCCGTCGAGGGAGCTTGTGCCGTTTTTCGCGCCGAATAATCTCACCATGTCGCTCAAATCCTCGCTTGAGTACAAGTACCGCCCCACGGTCAAATACGAGGTGGAGCTGTACCGGGGCGACAGCGATTACCTCGGCGAGCTGACGGTGATTTTCCGCACGCAGTCCCGGGCGCTGATACAGTCGATGACGGAGTTTTTCCGCATCTGGAAGAGCATTGAGGACGCTCACCTGCGACCCATGATGGACGAGGGCGCGCCGAGATACGCCCTGTACGACGGCAAATTCATTCGCTCCATAGCGCTTCCGCGCCGTGACTGCACGTCCGACGAGCTTGCCGGTGTCATATCGGAGTATATAAAGCTTTTCGACTCAATGATGAAGGGCTACCTCAGCGGCCGCCTTGACGCAAGAGACGTTGAAGCCTGCTATTTCTCACAGCTCAGGAGGGCTGACATTCTCATATAAGGAGATGTTACTATGAACGCACAGAATTTCACTCAGAAAACAATTGAAACCATTCAAACCGCAAAATCCATGGCGATGGAAAACGGGAATCAGTATATAATGCCCGAGCATCTGCTGTACGCGCTCGTCGATCAGGACGGCGGGCTTATCCCCTCGCTGCTGCAAAAGATGGGCGTTGACTGCAACGCGGTGCTCTCGGAGCTCAACACGGCTATCGACGCACTGCCGAAAGTGTCGGGCGACTACGACGTGTACCTCTCCCGCGAGGCAGAGCGAGTGATGAACGCCGCCGAGAAGTCGGCAAAGAGCCTCGGCGATGAGTATCTCTCCGTCGAGCACGTTATGATAGGCATTTTCGCCGCACCGACCGCCGCCATAAAGCGCATTTTTGCCGACCACGGCATAACGAAGGCGAAATTCACCGCCGAGCTTTCCAAGGTCAAGAAGGGCCCCGTCACCGGCGATAACCCCGAGAACACCTACGATGCGCTGTCGAAGTACGGCACAGACCTTGTCGAGCGCTCAAGAAACAACGAGCTTGACCCCGTCATAGGCCGTGATATCGAGATACGAAACGTTGTGCGCATACTCTCGCGCAAGACCAAAAATAACCCCGTTCTGATAGGCGAACCGGGCGTCGGCAAAACGGCGATAGCCGAGGGGCTTGCCCAGCGTATCGTGCGCGGCGACGTCCCCGAGGGGCTTAAAAACAAGACGATCTTCTCGCTCGATATGGGCGCGCTCATAGCGGGCGCAAAGTACCGGGGCGAGTTCGAGGAGCGCCTCAAGGCGGTGCTCGAGGAGGTAAAGCAGTCCGAGGGACAGATAATACTGTTCATCGACGAGCTGCACACGATAGTCGGCGCGGGAAAAACCGAGGGCAGCATGGATGCCGGCAACCTGCTAAAGCCCATGCTTGCGCGCGGCGAGCTGCACTGCATAGGCGCGACCACCCTTGACGAGTACCGCAAGTATATCGAAAAGGATGCTGCGCTCGAGCGCAGATTCCAGCCTGTCATGGTCGATGAGCCGACGGTGGAGGATACGATATCCATTCTCCGCGGCCTGAAGGAGCGCTACGAGGTGTATCACGGCGTGCGCATCCACGATAACGCGCTTGTCGCCGCCGCGACGCTGTCCCACCGCTATATATCCGACCGCTTCCTGCCGGACAAGGCGATTGACCTTGTCGACGAGGCCTGCGCGCTCATCCGCACGGAGATCGACTCCATGCCCGCCGAGCTTGACGATATCCGCCGCAAGATAATGCAGCTTGAGATCGAGGAAATGGCGCTGAAAAAGGAGACGGATAAGCTCTCGATGGACAGACTGGAAAAGCTGACAGAGGAGCTTGCAAACCTCAAGGATAAGTTCAACGAGCAGAAATCCCGCTGGGAGGCGGAGAAGAGCAGCGTTGACGAGGTCAAAAAGCTCAAGAGCGATATCGAGAAAATGCACGCCGATATAGAGTCTGCGCAGCTTCGCTATGAGTACGAAACGGCGGCAAAGCTTAAATACTCCGACCTGCCCGAGCTTGAGCGCAGGCTTGCTGATGCCGAGCAGCGCAACGAGGAGCGCAAGGGCGACAGCATGGTGCACGACACCGTCACCGACGAGGAGATAGCTGGTATCGTCGCCAAGTGGACGGGTATCCCCGTGGCGAAGCTCATGGAGGGCGAGCGCGAAAAGCTCCTGCATCTTGACGATACGCTCCACCGCCGCGTGATAGGTCAGGACGAGGCCGTCCAAAAGGTCTCGGAGGCAATATGGCGCTCCCGCGCGGGCATAGCAGACCCGGCAAGACCCATCGGCAGCTTCATGTTCTTGGGACCTACGGGCGTCGGCAAAACCGAGCTTGCAAAGGCTCTTGCCCAATGCCTGTTTGACGATGAGCACAACATTGTCCGCATAGATATGACAGAGTACATGGAGAAATTCTCCGTGTCGCGGCTCATAGGCGCGCCTCCGGGCTACGTCGGATACGACGAGGGCGGCCAGCTCACCGAGGCCGTGCGCCGCAAGCCGTATTCGGTCGTGCTCTTTGACGAGATCGAGAAGGCTCACCCCGACGTGTTCAACATCCTGCTCCAGATCCTTGACGACGGCAGAATAACCGACTCGCAGGGTCGGACGGTGGACTTTAAGAACACCATTATCATCATGACATCGAACCTCGGCAGCCAATATCTGCTGGAGGGCATAGGCGAGAACGGCGAGATAAGCGACAGCGCCAGAGACATGGTCATGGCGCAGCTCAGGCAGCAGTTCAGGCCGGAATTTCTCAACCGCCTTGACGAGATACTGTGCTTCAAGCCCCTCACGAAAGCGGAGCTTGGCAGCATAATCGACATTCTCACCCGCTCGCTGGGCGAGCGGCTTGAGGACAAGGGACTCGGCCTTGAGATAACGGAGGATGCAAAGCAGCTCATCATCGAGCGCGGCTTCGACCCCGTGTTCGGCGCAAGACCGCTAAAGCGCTATCTGCAAAGCGCGGTCGAGACGCTCATCGCGAGAAAAATACTCGCGGGCGATATCCCGGCGGGGCACACGATCACGGTCACCGTCCGCGACGGCGAGCTATATTGCTGCTGATTTCCCTGTCGTTGCGCCGCTTCAAATAATCTATATTTCCGGTGCCCGACCGGTGAGATTTATTGTAATCGTTAATGCACTCGCGCATTCAATTAATGCGTATAAAAATTTCGGAGGCAATCATTTCGGTTGCCTCCGTTGTTTCGTTTGTTGCGTTCTTAATTAGAACGGCAGAATAAAGACAAAATTTCAAGCCTTCCCCTTGATGGGGAGGTGTTTTGGCGGATTGCATTTTTTGCCCGTACTGATTAGGCCGATAACGTAGGGGCGACCACTGGTCGTCCGTTTCTGAAATCTTTCAAAGCGGTAAAACAGGTGCTATTGTCAAAATTCGCGTTCTGATTTTCATGCGACAGTCAACCGACATGCGGACGAGCAATGTGTACAGAGTAATATGATAGTAAACACATGTGCAAGATGATTGTATACAGTTTTGCAGTAAAATAAAGGCATAAAACACATACAA
>SFEX01000010.1 GCA_004557075.1 Clostridiales bacterium | reverse complement strand
GGACACAAATAGTATCAATCCAGTATCAAGAGCAGTATGGACGGGCAAAAAAGCCTGTATTCATGCGGGTTTTCGCCGTTTCGAGCGTCATTCCCACTCGATGGTTGCGGGGGGTTTGGAGGTTATATCGTAGACGATGCGGTTTATGCCCTTGACCTCGTTGACTATGCGCACCGAGACCTTATCGAGCACATCGTAGGGGATGCGCGACCAGTCGGCGGTCATGAAGTCGGTCGTCGTGACGCTACGAAGCGCGAGCGTATAGTCATATGTGCGGCCGTCGCCCATGACGCCGACCGAGCGCATATTCGTCAGCACCGCAAAATACTGATTCACCGTGCTCTCAAGCTTCGCCTTCGCGATCTCGTCGCGGAAAATGAAGTCGGCGTCGCGGAGGATATCGAGCTTTTCCTTAGTTATATCGCCGATAACGCGGATGGCAAGCCCCGGGCCGGGGAAGGGCTGGCGCATGACCAGATACTCCGGCAGACCCAGCTCTCTGCCGAGCGCGCGCACCTCGTCCTTGAACAGCAGGCGCAGCGGCTCGATGATCTCCTTGAAATCGACATAGTCGGGCAGGCCGCCGACGTTGTGGTGGCTCTTGATGACGGCGGCGACATTCGTGCCTGATTCGATGACGTCGGGATAGATCGTGCCCTGGACGAGATAGTCGACAGAGCCGATCTTCTTGCCCTCTTCCTCGAACACGCGGATAAACTCTTCGCCGATTATCTTGCGCTTTTTCTCAGGCTCGGACACGCCCGCAAGCTTCGTGAGGAACCTCTCCTCGGCATCGACACGGACAAAATTGATATCCCAATTTTTAAACGCCGCCTCGACCTCGTCGCCCTCGTTTTTGCGCATCAGGCCGTGGTCTACGAAAATGCAGGTAAGCTGATTGCCGACAGCTTCGGCCAGCAGGGCCGCAGCAACGGACGAATCAACGCCGCCGGAGAGTGCGAGCAACACCTTGCCGTCGCCGACCTTTGCGCGGATAGACTCGATCGACGAGCGCATATAATCGCCCATCGTCCAGTCGCCTACAGCGCCGCAGACTTCATACAGGAAGTTGCGCAGCATTGCCTGGCCGAACTCAGTGTGATTTACCTCTGGGTGAAACTGCACGCCGTAGAAGCCGCGTCTTTCGTCGCATATTCCGACGGTGGGGCATGCGGCGCTGTGCGCCACGAGCCTGAAGCTCTCGGGAACCTTCGCCATATAGTCGCCGTGGCTCATCCATGTCACGCTCTGCTCGGGTATGCCCTTAAACAGGCGGCAGTCGGTGTCAAACCACGTCGGTGTTTTGCCGTATTCGCGGGCTGTATCGCTCTGCGCGGCTGTTACCTCGCCGCCCAAATAGTGCGCCATGAGCTGACAGCCGTAGCAGATGCCGAGCACGGGGATGCCGAGGCGGAAGATTTCCGGGTCGACCTGAGGCGAGCCCTCCGCGTAAACGCTCTGGGGGCCGCCGGTGAAGATGATGCCGATCGGCGCGTAGGCTCTTATCTCATCAATGCTCATGCTGTGGGGCTTTACCTCGCAATAGACATTGCATTCGCGGACTCTTCTTGCGATAAGCTGATTATACTGACCGCCGAAGTCCAGCACCAAAACTCGCTGGTTCTTCATCTTTTATCCCCCTGTTAAAACATTTCTATATATCCGTCGCGCTCGGCGCTGACGGAGACGTACTTAATGGGGCAGCCCATTTCCTTTTCGATGTACTTAACATAGTCGTATGCGGCCTTGGGCAGATCCTCGGGACGGCGGCAGCCGGATATATCGCAGCCGAAGCCCTCGACATACTCATAAATGGGCTTTGCGCGCTCAAGCTCGTCGATGTTGCCGGGGAAGTAGTCGATGCGCTTGCCGTCAAGCTCATAGGCGACGCAGACGGGAATCTTGTCCATATAGCTCATAACGTCGAGCTTCGTCAGCGCAATGCAGGTGCAGCCCTGCATCATCGCGCCGTAGCGTGAGGCAACAACGTCGAAGCCGCCGACTCTGCGGGGTCTGCCGGTGGCGGCGCCGTATTCTCCGCCCGCCTCGCGCAGAGCCTCGGCCTCCTCGCCGAACATCTCGCAGGTGAACGGGCCTTCGCCAACGCAGCTTGAATACGCCTTCATGATGCCGATGCTCTCATCGAGCTTGAGCTGCGGAACACCGGCGCCGATGGGCGCGTATGCCGCAAGGGTGGTAGATGCGGAGGTATAGGGGTAGATGCCGTAGTCGATATCGCGCAGAGCGCCGAGCTGCGCCTCGAACATAACGGACTTGCCGTTTTTGACCTGCTCTGTGAGATACAGCGTCGTATCGCACACATGCTCTGCAAAGGGCAGGCCGTAAGTCTCAAGCCAGTTCATGATATCGTCGGTCTGCACAGGCTCATGGCCGTAGCCGCGCTCGACCGTGAGGTTTTTCCATTCGATGATATCCGCTATGCGCTGGCGAAGCTTTGAGAGATTTCTCAGATCGCCCATGCGCAGGGTTTTCTTCATGTACTTATCCGAATACACGGGGGAGATGCCGCGGCGGGTCGAGCCGAATTTCTTATCTCCGAGGCGATCCTCCTCAAGGCCGTCAAGGAGCTTGTGATAGGGCATACATATGGTCGCGCGGTCGCTTATCTTGAGGTTTTCGGGGCTTATCTTTATGCCGCCCGCGCGAAGCCTCTCGACCTCGTGCGTCAGGTGCTCAAGATCGATGACGATGCCCGTGCCCAGAACGTTCACGGTATCGTCGCGCAGGATGCCGGAGGGAAGGAGGTTTAATATGAACTTGCCCTTGTCGTTGACGACGGTGTGACCGGCGTTGTTGCCACCCTGATAGCGGACAACGATATCGTACTTCTCCGAGAGCAGATCGACCATGCGGCCCTTTCCCTCGTCGCCCCAGTTTGTGCCTACTATTGCAGTTAACATCATTTTGCTCCTTTATACATTTACGCTCGCCTCAAGACCCAGCAGCTCCTTGTTGGCCTCGATGACGGGATCAAGATACTCTTTTATGAATTTTTCGGTCTGGTGCTCGGCCATGCCGGTAAAGCCCTCGGGTGAGCACAGTTCCTTCAGTTCCTCTGCCGACAGCTCAAAAGCTGCGTCATCCATGATGCGCTCAAGCAGGTCGTTTTCCCCGCCGTGCAGCTTTACCTGTTCGGCGGCGGCGACGGAGTGGACTCTTATGCGCTCATGCAAAGCCTGACGGTCGGCGCCCTTGTTTTTGACACAGTACATGAGGATATTCTCGCTTGCCATGAACGGCAGCTCCTCGTTAAGATGCTTCTGCGCCACGGCGGGGTAGACCCTCATGCCGGAGATGACGTTTATATACAGGTTCATGATGCCGTCCACGGCGAGGAATGCCTCGGGTATGCTCAGGCGGCGGTTTGCCGAATCGTCGAGCGTACGCTCAAGCCACTGGGATGCCGCCGTAAACGCCGCGTTCTGCACATCGTTTATGACAAAGCGCGAAAGCGAGGCTATGCGCTCGGAACGCATGGGGTTTCGCTTATACGCCATCGCCGATGAGCCGATCTGCTTTGAGGCAAAGGGCTCGTCCACTTCCTTTAAGTGAGACAGCAGGCGGATATCGCTCGAGAATTTCGACGCGCTCTGCGCTATGCCGGACAGCACCTGCAAAACCGCGAAGTCGCATTTTCTCGAATATGTCTGCCCGCTCACGGGCGCGCACTTTGAAAAGCCCATTTTTTCGGCTATAAGCCTCTCAAGCTCTTCTACCTTGCCCTCGTCGCCGTCAAACAGCTCAAGGAAGCTTGCGCCGGTGCCGGTCGTGCCCTTGCAGCCTAAAAGCTCAAGCCTGCCGAGCTGAAAATCAAGCTGCTCAAGGTCGTTAACGAGGTCATACGCCCACAGCGTTGCGCGCTTGCCGACCGTGGTCGGCTGCGCGGCCTGAAAATGCGTGTAGGCGAGCGTGGGCACGCCCTTGTGCTCCAAGGCAAATTTTTTCAGCTCGTTTATGGCGTTTACAAGCTGGCGGCGCACAAGCAGCAGTGCCTCGCGCATGCGTATGATATCCGTGTTATCGCCGACGTAGCAGCTCGTCGCGCCGAGGTGGATTATCGGCCTTGCCTCGGGGCAGCACTCGCCGAAGGTCAGCACATGCGCCATAACGTCGTGCCGCACCTCGCGCTCATGCTCTGCGGCGGCGGCGTAGTCGATATCCGTCACATGCGCCTTCATCTGCTCTATCGCATCATTGCTTATGTCAAGCCCAAGCTCCTTTTCGCTCTCGGCAAGGGCGATCCACAGCCTACGCCATGTTGAAAATTTGAAGTCATCGGAAAAGAGCCTTCGCATCTCCTCTCCGGCATAGCGCCCGCACAGGGGGCTTTCGTAAAATTCGTGATTACTCATCTATTTCCTTAAATACGGTTATTCCCGTTCTCTTGTGGCCGCTGTTGCGGTGGAAGCGTTCAATTATCTTCTTGTCCCGCTCGGAGACTTCGCCCGTGGTCAGATAGGTGTCTATCGCGTTGTAGGTAACGCCCATCTCGTCCTCGTCGGTCTGTCCGTCGAAAAGTCCGGCGGAGGGGGCTTTGTTGATTATGCTGCCGGGCGCTGTGAGCCACTTGAGAAATTCAATGATCTCGGTGGCGGTCAGGTCGACTATGGGGTTAAAGTCGCAGGCTCCGTCGCCCCACTTCGTGAAATAGCCCATGTAGCGCTCGCTGCGGTTGCCGGTACCGGCGACAAGGCGATGCTCGCTCGCGGCGACGGCGTACAGCGTCGTCATGCGCAGGCGGGGCGCGATATTGTTCACAGCCGCGTTCGTGAGGGTGGTTATGCCCTGGAGCCTGTCTATCTCGGCCTGACGCACGTCGGTGAGGTCGATAACCCTGCTCTCAATGCCGAAATGCTCCGCAAGCTCCTTTGCGTCCTTCATATCCTGCTCAAAGTTGCGCTTCGAGGCACATGGCATCATGATACCCACGGTGTTTTCGCAGGCAAATTTGCAGAGAATGCCTACCAGCGCGGAGTCCTTGCCGCCGGAGTTGCCGAACACGATGCCGTCAACGCCGCTGCTTGCCACAAGCTCCCTTATAAAGCTCACTCTTTCAGAAAATTCCTTGCTGTAATCGCGCATTGAAATCAGCTCCATTCATTTTATAAGCGCTTCATAACATAAAAACATACCGTAAAATTTTATAATATTCCGCCTGATATGTCAATAAGCTGCCGTGACAAATAACTCTCATTTTCTCCCCACAATCCCGTCATTTTTCTACTTCAAAACAGCGCAGCGCTCCACTCCAATTTTGACAAATATCGGCATCGACACGAAAAACCTTGATTTTTCAATACTTTTTTGTTAAAATGCCGCTATAACATTATTATGTTATTTTTTACGACAACATACACGATAAAGAATAAGGAGGTTTCTGCATGAAGCGATACATATCTATGCTGCTTGCGCTCGTAATGCTGCTGACTCTCTTTCCCCTTACCGCTGCGGCCGACAGCAGTATGCAGGCCAGTGAGAATCTTAAGACCCTCATCAAGTCTTACGAGGGTTACAGGGAAGATGCATATCTGAACGAAGGAGAGGCTTATTTGACCATCGGCTGGGGGCATAGCGGTCCAGACGTATATGTTGGAATGCCGATGAATCCGCAGATAGCCGAGGATCTTTTTAACAGCGACATAAAAACCTTTGAGGATTCTGTGAACAAATGGAACGATCAATACAAGCTGAATTTGAATCAGAATCAGTTTGACGCTCTCGTAAGCATTACATATAACTTTGGCGCGTATTGGGTCGAAGCAAACTCCGGCGACTGGCGGCTTGCAAATTACGTTCAGTCCGGCTTTAAGGACGCAAGCGGCAATCGGCTGCCCGATCTTGAGATCGCCGACGCTTTCGGCGTGCTGTGCTCCTCCGCGCGCAAGATACTGCCCGGGCTGATAACCCGCCGTATAAACGAGGCGGAGATTTTCCTGTACAACAACTATCACACCGATAACACCCATTTTGTCTACACCATTCTAAACCCCAACGGCGGCACGCTTGCAAGCGGCAACCGCGTTGCGATATTCTACAAGGATCAGCCCTACGGCACTCTGCCCGCGGCAGTCTCGGCTTCGGGACAAGCTCCGAGCTACTGGGCGGAGACGGATGAAAACGGAAAGCCTGTCACGCCGATCACCGCCTCCACTATCGCAAACAAGAACCGCTCTCTTATCGCGGTATGGAATGGCGGCTGCGCTCTCGGCGATAACTGCCCCTCAAAAAAATTCACCGACATCACGCCTGACTTCTGGGCTCACGACGCGATAGACTACGTTGTATCCAACAACATGTTCAACGGCACTACCGGAACCACCTTCAGCCCCGGCGTTGTAATGAGCCGCGGTATGCTCGTGACCGTGCTCTACAGGCTTGAGGGTTCGCCCGACGTCAGCGGCATTGAAAACCCCTTCTCCGATCTTGCTGACAATGCGTATCACGACGCCATTCTCTGGGCTTCGGACAATCGCATCGCAAACGGCTGGCAGGACGGCACCTTCGGTGCAAACGGCACTCTCACGCGCGAGCAGCTTGCCGTTTTCCTGCACAGCTACGCAAATTACAAGGGCTACGATACCAACAATTACTCCGATATCGGCGGCTTCTCTGACGCGAAGGACGTCGGTGAATTTGCCCGCGAGAGTATGTGCTGGGCTGTCGGAGAGGGTATTATAAACGGCACTACCGCCACAACGCTCAGCCCCAAAACCGGCGCTAACCGCGCTCAGGTCGCGACCATGATGATGCGCTTTACCGGCGGCATGCTGTAAAAAGAATATAGCAAAATGCTCTGTTCGTTTGAACAGAGCATTTTTATTGCCGGTTATTATTTATACGCCGTATTGAGTTACAAGCACCGCGACATACGCCGCATAGCACAGGAGCAGCAGCACGCCCTGCCAGCGGTGCAGCTTTCCGGTGATGAGCGGGGGAAGTATCGCCAGAAGCCCCACGCCGAGGCACACGGGCATATCCAAAGCATAGGACTGCTCGGCAATCTTCAGCCCGCCTCCGGCGACCATGGAGCATATCGGCAGTATCAGCGTAAGGTCGATGACGTTCGCGCCGATGATGTTGCCTATGGACATGGACGATTCCTTCTTCGCAATCGCCGTGATCGTTGTCACAAGCTCCGGAAGCGAGGTTCCGATGGCAACCATCGTTACGCCGATTATTGCCGATGGCACGCCGAGCAGAACCGCGATCTTGCAGCCATAATCTATGAGAAGCTGCGAGCCGACAACTATCGCCGCAATGCCGAGTACAAACAGCAGCAGCATTTTGGGCAGCGCCTTTTTATCCACGCTCTCCCTTTCCTCGCTGCTGATATTCTGCTTTGCGCTGCGGATATTATCATAGATAAACAGCGCGAATATCACAAGCAGCAGCAGGCCCTCGGTGAGGGTAAGCTCGCCGCCGCTGCACGTCAGCCACAGCAGCGCCGACGCCGCGACCATGAGAACCGCTTTCGGCCAGAACTGGCTGCGCTTTATAACCGCCGGAAGGCACACGAGCGAAATGCCCATGATAAGTCCGATATTCGCCGTGACCGAGCCGATAGCGTTGCCTACCGCCATGTCAAGCTCCCCGTCAATAACGCCCGTCACGGACACCGTCAGCTCCGGCAGAGTCGTGGCTAAGCTCACTACCGTTGCGCCGATTATAAACTTTGGTATCCCCGTCGCATTTGCTATCCAAACGGCGGCGTCAACAAACCAGTCGCCGCCCTTGATTATCAAAAGCAGTCCGAGCGCGAACAGGGCAACCGTAATTACTGTATCCATATTCTATTAATCCTCTCCGTCCGAATTGGGAACGTTGGCAGTGGGCTGAACGGTCGGCGTAGGCTCGGGTATCTTCGCAAATGTAGCCACGATACTGTGGTCTGAGGTGACATAGGAGAGAGTGTAGCTCTCCACAGCGCCCTTATCATCGCCGTCAACGGTGACTGCCTGGATCTCATAGCCCTCGTCGGGCGTAAATTTGACCGTCAGGCTGCCCCATTCATTGACCGACACGCTGCCGTTGGGGTCGGCGCTGCCGCCGTTTCCGGCGGTGACGAGCACCTTGTACTTAACGGCGCTATTGCCGCTGTCGACATTGCTTGCGGGCGTCGCGCTCTCGAGCACGGTCTTGTCGTTTGCCTGAACAGAGCCGGGCTTAAAGTCAAAGCAGCCGTCTGCGGCGCAGAGAATGACCGTGAGCACTGCCAGAACGCAGAGCCCGCCCGTAATCAGCCACTTCGTTTTCATGCTCATATTGCTTATTCCATGCTTTTTCTTTGCGTTATTTGAATTTTCTGTGTTTTTCATAGCTTAATCCTCGGGGTCATACCGTCAATGGTCTTACTGCTTTGCCTTTCCGTCGCCTTTGTTCTTGGGCTTGCCGTGATGATAATAGCGGCGGCGGTTATTGTTTTTCTTCTTCTCCGCGCCATCCTTATCGGGCTCGGACTGCCTCGGTCTTTCGCTGCGCTCGGCGGGATTTGTCTCCTGCTTCGGAGGCTGACCTCCGGCAGACGGTCTCCTGCCGTTTCCGCGTCTGGGCCTTGGCTTGGGCTTGACACTTTTCTTCTCCTCCGGCTCCGGCTTTTCAGCAGTCTCAGGGGCTGCCTCGGTGCGGGACTTGTCGGAGCGCTTTTTCCCGCTGCGCCGGCGGCTGCTGCGGCTCTTTTTGGGCATTTCCGGTTTATCGGGCTCAGGCTCGCCGTTTATGAGCAGTTCGGGCAGCTCCCATTCGTTCTCCTGCTCTTCCTCCTCCGGCTCGGGGATATATTTGAGCACCGAGGGCGGAGTCTCGCCGTCCTTGGGTCTGCCGCCGGGTACTGCGGCGACCTCGACGGCGCGGTAGGTCTTTACCGTGTCGTCGCCCTCGCCGTCAAGCTTGACCTTGACGAGCTGACGCAGGAGATTTACCTGCGTGACAACGCCGTAGCCGGCGGGAGTCTCAACGAACGCACCCTGCTTCGGGACGCTTTTCACAAGCTCCTCGTACGCCTCCTGCTCGTATCTCAGGCAGCACATCAGTCTGCCGCAGCTTCCCGATATCTTGCTCGGGTTGAGCGACATCGACTGCATCTTAGCCATTTTTGTGGACACCGGCTGGAACTCGTCTATAAATCTGCTGCAGCAGAAGGGTCTGCCGCAGATGCCGAGGCCGCCGAGCATTTTTGCCTCGTCGCGGACGCCGATCTGCCGAAGCTCGATGCGGTTGCGGAATATGCCCGCCAGATCCTTTACAAGCTCGCGGAAATCCACGCGCCCGTCGGAGGTGAAGAAGAACATCGTCTTGTTGCCCTCGAAATTGCATTCGACATCGACCAGCTTCATGTTAAGACCGTGCTCGACGATCTTCTGCTGGCAGATCTCAAACGCCTCCTTCTCGCGCTTTTTGTTTATCTCCGCAACGCGCAGGTCATCGCGGGTCGCGATGCGGATGACCGGGCGGAGCGGCTGCACGACGGCGGTGTCCTCGACCATGTGGTTGCCGCGTGAGCAGTCTGCGATCTCAAGCCCCTTGCTCGTTTCTACGATAACCTGCTCGCCCTGCTTGACGCTCTTGCCGTTGGGGGCAAAATAGTAGCTCTTGCCCCTGTTTTTGAATTTTACGCTTATAACTTCAGTCAACTTGTTTCCTCGTTTCCATTGCCGACCTGACCGCCAGCAATCCAAATATGTGTTTTACTCCCGTATTGACCGTCTGATACATAAGGCAGCGGTCAATAAGCTCGATATTGTCCATTATCCGCTTTTTATCGGGGCTTATTTTAAGCTTTTCCGTAAGCCGCCGTTTTACTCCGAAAAGAAAGTCGGAAAGCGTTCGGGCATCCATCTTTTCATGTCCGAAGCACCATGCCGTGAACTTAGGCACATCGCCGCCTTCTAAGAGAGCGACAAACTCATCGGCAAGCCCTGCGATATTCTTGTCCTCGGTCTCATCGGCGTCGCCGCAGTGCAGCTCCACGCAGCGCGAGCGCACAGTCGGCAGCAGCCGCGCCGCATTCTGCGCGCACAGGACAAAATGAACTCCCCTCGGCGGCTCCTCGAAAAGCTTCAGCGCCGCATTCTGCGCCCGCTCGTTCATCGTATCCGCGCGCTCGATGATATACACCTTTTCGGCGGCCTCGTTCGGCAGCACATACGCGTCCGCGCCCATGTCCCTTATCTGATCGATCTGAATTTCCTTTTTCCTGTTGCCCTTATCGTCAACAAGCTGCGAAACTATCGTGAGATCGGGATGCACCCGCGCTTTCACCTTCCGGCAGTCGCGGCAGACACCGCAGGGTCGCTGCCCTGCGCCGCTGCAAAGCATTTTCGCCGCCAGCTCATAGGCTTTATCAAGACCCGCCTCCTCGGACGCCGAGGATATTATATACGCATGTGAGAGCTTTTCCATAACAGCCTCCGCAAAAATGCTTTTAATCAGTTTATTTTACTCTTTTGATGTTAACAAGTCAACCAAAACAAAAAATCCCCCGTATTGGAGGATTTTTTGTTCATCCGATATCTTTACTGCCTGGACTCGATATACTCGACGATCTTGCCGACGGTCGTAAGCTCCGCCGCTTCCTCGTCGGAAATGGCCAGACCGAACTCGTCCTCAACGGACATGATAAGCTCCACAACGTCGAGGGAGTCTGCGCCGAGGTCATCAACTATATTGGTCTCTTCGTTGATGGTATCTGCTAATACTTCAAATTGTCCAGCGAGAATATCCTTAACTTTTTCAAGTATCATAATAATTCCTCCAACATAATTTGCTTATGCCCATTCGCGGCTCTTGGGCTTGTTGCCGGGCTGCTGCGGACGGTCGTAGGACACGACGACACGGCGGTTCGGCTCGCTGCCGGTAGAGCTTGTTGTTACGCCCTCATAGTCCTGAAGGGCGGCATGAATGATGTGACGCTCATAGGAATTCATAGGCTCAAGAGCCATGCTGCGCTTATACTTTATAACCTTTGCCGCCATCTTTTCGGCAAGGCGCACAAGCGATTCCTCGCGCTTTGCGCGGTAGCTTTCCGCGTCGACCGAGATCTGCATATGCTTGTCGCTTCCGCGGTTGACAACGTAGTTTGTCAGGTGCTGGATAGCGTCGAGCGTTTCACCGCGGCGGCCTATGACAGCGCCCATGTTGGGGCCGGAGAGGTTCACCGTGACGCCCTTGCCGTCGCGGGGAACGATCTCTATCTCGGCCTCGGTGCCCATGCGCTCAAGCAGCCCGCTCAGAAAGCTTCTTATCTGCGCATACTCATCGTCTGCGGCCACAGTCTCGGCCTTGACCTCCGGCTGAGCCTTGATCTCCGGCTCGTCGGGGGCTTCGTACTCGATTTTGACGATTGCGGGAGATGCGCCTATTCCCAAAAATCCGGATTTCGCGCGCTGGGTGACGGTCACGGAGACGTCATCGCGCTCAAGTCCAAGCTCCTGGAGGGCAGCCGCTATCGCTTCTTCCTCGGTACGGCCGGTTTTTTCCAAAGACTTTATCATAATTATTAGGTTCTCCTGTAATTATTCAGGCGTGTCCTCTGTCTGAGGCTCCTGCTCTGAAGTTATCTCCTCCGCCGGGCTTTCGGCGGCGGCTGCTGAAGCGTAGCGATTGGGATCGTATGCGCGGCCTCTTGCATAGCGGCGCTTGCCGACCTGAGAGGGGTTCTCCCCCTTTTCTATGCCGAGCTTCTCGCGCTTTGCCTCGCGCTCCGCTTTTTCGGCGGCGGCGCGGCGCTCATCGCTGGACTGCTTCTGCTGTGCCTGCATTTTTTTCTTGCTGGTGTTGGTGTTGCGGACGGTCGCACCCTCCGCGCGGAGCTGCTCGGTCTCCTCGTGCTGGAGTCTCATTTTTTCCTCTTTTGCCTTTTGCGCCGCGATGCGCTCAGCGTCCTCGATATCAAGTCTGCGCTTGTAGACCTTGGTGAGGATAACGTCGCGCATGATGCCGAAAATGCTGTTTGCGATCCAGTATATACCCAGAGCGGCGGGCATGATGAAGCAGATCCAGACCGACATGATGGGCATGAAAATATTCATGGCGTTCATGTTCATCGCCGCCTGGCTCGGCTGCTGAGGATTGGTCGCCTGGCTGATCTTCATGGAAGCCCATGAGAGGAAAGCGGCAATTATAGGGATGAAGAACAGTCCCAGAGCGGGGAGCAGCGTTTCGCTGTTTGAAAAATCAAAGGTCCAGATCTTCCATTCGGGAACAACACCGAGGTTCATGCCGAGGAAGCTGTAATCCAGATTGAGCAGCTTATCGCCGAAGGTGCCCAAGGCGTTGACGGCGGCGTCCCAGTTCTGGTGGATAGCGTCCACGACGCCGATCTCGTCATAAGTGCCCTGCTTTGTCGCAACAAAGCCCGCGTTTTCGGCCGCCCACTTGGTAATGGCCTCGACGCTGTCCTTAGCCAGACCCATCATACGGGTCAGAGGCTCACGGATGACGCCGTAAAGGGCGATGAGGATAGGAAACGGGATCAGCGACCACAGGCAGCCGGACATCGGGCTGACGCCGTTTTCCTTGTAAAGCTTCATTGTCTCAATCTGATACTTCTGCGGATCGTCGCGGTACTTTTTCTCCAGCTCCTTGAGCTGAGGCTGGAGACGGGTGGTGCGCATCATGCTCTTTTTGCTCTTTGCCATGAACGGCGCAAGAATGAGGTTGACGACCAGAGCGAAAAGGATGATTGCGACGCCGTAGCTGTGAGACCAGTTGTACAGAATCTCCAGCAGTCTGGCGAACGGCCAGACTATATAGTCCCAAAATGACATAAGTTTCTCCTTAAATTCCGATCCTCGTCAGGGGACGGGATCGAAGAAATCATGTTCGCCGAGATGAAAAGGATGACACCTCAGCAGGCGCTTTATGGCAAGCCATGAGCCCTTCAAAGCCCCGTATTTCTCCAGAGCTTCGACGGCGTATTGTGAGCAGGTCGGGATAAACCGGCAGCAGGACGGAAACGCGGGAGAGATATGGCGCTGGTAAAAACGCACCATGGCAATGAGAATTTTTTTCATTCCTCCGGCTCCTTTAACAGCTTCAGCTCCGCGCAGGCGCGAAGAAAAGCCCTCTCCATTTTCGCATACTCGCCCCCGACGCAGCGGCTGCGCGCCACGACGACGATATCGACGCCGTCGCACAGCCTGTCCGCGTTCAGGCGATAAATCTCCCTGAGGCGGCGGCGGATGCGGTTTCGGGTCACGGCCTTGCCGAGCTTCGTGGACACCGTATAGCCCACGCGGCGGCCGTCTCGCCCTGTTTTCAGGCAGTACACTACAAGATACGGAGTAACGGCGCTTCTGCCTTTGGAATAAAGCCGTCTGAACTCATAATTCTTTTTCAGTGTTCCCCTGAAATCCATCGTTTCACCCTTGCTTTCCGACAAACACTTCAAGGGCGGATGTTACCCGCCCTGAAAAATCAATGTTCCCTTGTGCTCAAAGCTGCCAAATCAGGCGCTAAGCTTTGCTCTGCCCTTTGCTCTGCGGCGGGCGAGGACCTTGCGGCCATTTGCGGTAGCCATTCTCTTGCGGAAGCCGTGCTCTTTCTTGCGCTGACGCTTCTTGGGCTGATAAGTACGCAGCATATTCTTGCACTCCTTTCAAAATAATACTCAACATCCGACGGTTAATCGGAAGTAGTTGACAAAAAATTTGCTTCCGATGCCCACAGGCATCGGAAGCTTATTATATACGACAAGGTTTCAATATGTCAACATTTTTTTATTCGTTGCTACATTTTAAATAGACGCTACTGCGTCAGCTCGACCAGTGATAATGGCATAGTCGTTTTTGCACTCGCGCTCTCAATTAGAAAGCGCGGCAGTCGCCGCGGCTCTCTTATACTTTCAGATCTTCGCCTCTTAAATACTTGCCCAGCGGCTTCCAGAGCAGCGCACCTATGACGAGGCACAGAACCATATCGACCAGCATGTAGCTGCCGTTATACAGCGCCGAGTAGAACCACGGCGTCGTCATAGTCATGTTGAAAAACTCCTCCGGCATATACTCCGCCCAGACGGTCGCGCCGACAACATAGTGTACGAGGAATCTTGCGCAGCAGCCGACGGCGGTGCCGATAAAGAATCCGTATTTGTTCTTGTGGAACAGCCCCGCAACGCCGAGCACCGCGTAAGCGACGATGAAATCGCCGATTATCGACTGCCAGCCGATGGCTATGCCGCCCTCAAGGAACATCTGCAAAACGCCGTAAACCGTGCTTGCCAGCATGGCAGGGCCAAAGCCCCAGCGCACGCAGAAGATAAATATCGGCAGCATGGCAAGGTCGAACGAGCCGCCGTTCGGCATTTTCCAGACAGGCAGCAGGCTGAGTACCACCGCCAGCGCGACGAATATCGCGCCCTCGCACAGAGTGCGAAGAACAAGACTTGATTTGCTTTTCATTTCTCTTTTTCTCCTTCCGAATGAAAAAACCGCGCTGCCGGAGCAGAGCGGTCATAGGAAAACGATTATAAGTAAATTTTCGTTTCCTACGCCGGCATTACCCGGATCAGGTTCAAGGGTGGCGGAGATTCTATTCTCTCCGTCTCAGCCGGGAAAAACCCAGCCCCCCTATTGCATTTTAATACTAATATTCTCGGCGGCTTTTGTCAATGCCTCGCGACAAAGTCAACGAAAAATTTTTGCTTTGGCAGATATATCATAAGCGGAAGCCCTATGACGAACATCACACCCAGCTCACCCAGCGCCACCTCGCCCGCGAACAGCGCGAAGGCTCCGACCTCACGGAGCGGATTTAAGCCCGCGATGGCTATGGTGAGGGTCGCGCCGACGATAAGGCCGTTCCATATCACCGGCATCAGGCAGGCAAGCAGCTTGCTTTTTATCCCGCTCCCGCGCATGCCGCACAGCCCGACGCAGGCGCAGGCCACGAGCGTTGCCAGAGAGCCGAATACTATATCCAATATTCCCGCCGCGCTGACTAAATTTGCCACCATGCAGCCGAAAAACAGCCCCCACGCGGTGTATGGCAGAAAATACGGCAGGATGCACAGCGCCTCGGACACACGAAATTGCAGCGGGCCGTAGCTTATTGGCGCAAGCGCCATCGTAAGCGCCGCGTACAGGGCGCCGATAACGGCTGCGGTCGCAAGTTTATTTATATTGATCTTCATTTTTTATCCCCCAGCTCCATTGAAAACACGCAGCCGCAGTACTCCTGACGGTACAGGCCGTATTTCTCCGAAAGGATTATCGATCGGTGATTCCCCTCGCGCTTTTTAAACTCCGAAGGGAGCCAGCGCACCCCGTATTTTTCCTCCGCCTGACGGCCGATTGCGTTTATTGCGACAGCGTCCTTGCGCGAGGATACGGTGAGGGTGGTGCAGAACCAGTCGAAGCCGCGCTCGGCGGCGATGCGCGCCGTCTCGTCAAGGCGGACGCGGAAGCACTCAAGGCAGCGCTTTCCCTCCTCCGGCTCGCGCTCAAGGCCCTTTATGCGGGAAAAATAGTCCTCACTGCGCCACGGCAGCTCCAAAAGCTGCGCATGTATCCCGTCCCCGTCGAGGCAGGAGATAAGCTGCTTTTGCGTATCCAGCCTCTTATTAAACTCCGTCTCCGGCCAGAGGTTCGGGTTATACCAGAGCACCGTGACTTCAAAGTTTTTCGCCAGAAGCTCTATCACCGAGCTTGAGCAGGGGCCGCAGCAGCTATGCAGCAGCAGATGCGGCTTTTCATCGCCGAGCTGCTCGATTATTTTATCGTATTTTCTGAAAAAGTTTTCTCTGTTCATAATTTGTGATTATAGCCGTAAATTTCTTTTGTGTCAATCAACGTGCAGTTTCGCTTGTAATTTCTGCTGTTATATATTAGAATGTAATTTATCAAAAGCAAAAAAGCAAAATTTTGTGAAGGAGAATCAATTATGACAAACACCACCCGTATGCGGCGGTCACTCTCGGTGCTTCTCGCGCTCGTCATGGTCTTTTCGCTGGCAGTGCCGGCGCTGGCCGTTCAGGACGAGGGCAGCAAGCACGACAGGGAGCTGAAGATCGCCGTGCTCAGCGACATTCACTACATGTCGCCGACCATGATCAAGGACACGGACGATTTCACCGATGCCCTCAACAGTGACCGCAAGATGCTCATAGAGAGCGACGCGATCAATCTTGAGCTTCTGGATGCCGTCAGAGAGGACAAGCCCGACGTTCTGCTCGTCTCCGGCGACCTCACCAAGGACGGCGAGCTTGAGTGCCATCAGGTCATCTCCGAGCGCCTCCAGCAGCTTGAAAAGGACGTTCCCGGCCTGAAAGTATTCGTAATCAACGGCAACCACGACGTCCGCAACAGCCATGCCAAGAATTTCAACACCTCTGACGGCGTCGCCGTCCCCGCAACGCGCACCGAGCCTTCGGATTTCGCGAAAGTTTACGACTTTGTCTACTCCGACGAGAGCGTCATAGCACGCTTTACTCCCCCCGAGGGCAAGGAATCCGGCCAGCTTTCCTACGTTGCGAAGCTTGCCGACGGCATAACCCTCGTCGCGCTCGACACCTGCTGCTACAGTGCCGACAACAATTCCAAGGGCGAAGTTGAGCACGAGACCCGCGGTGAGATGAGCCCCGAGCTTGAGGCATGGGCTATCGAGCAGGTATCCGCTGCCAAGGCGCGCGGCGACCGCGTCATCGGCCTTTCCCATCACGGCTTTGTGCCCCATTTCTCGATGGAGCCGGACATCCTCTCCATGTACCTTGTAGAGGGCTATGAGCGCATCGCGGCAGAGCTTGCAGACGCCGGCATGGAAATGGTATTCACCGGCCACATGCACGCGCAGGACATCTCCGTTCTCACTACTGAAAACGGCAACACCCTGTACGATATCGAGACCGGCTCCGGCCTCACATACCCCTCCCCCGCCCGCTTTGTTGAGCTGCGCGAGGAAAACGGTACGATGATCGTCAACGTCGAAACCAAAAATCACGTCGGTCCGATGAGCTTCGTCGATCCCATCACGGGCGAGAAGCGCAGCATCGATGACCTCACAGCGTATGGCCGTGAGCTTGGCTTCAGCGAGGATATGCTCTGCCACGTCGCCGGTACATTCCTCGGCGATTTCCTGCGCAAGATCGTTCTTGTCGAGACGAGCGTGTCTGACTGGATGGTCGGCAGGATAGTCGACAAGGTTCAGGCCATAGTCAGCGACCTCGTGAACATCCCCGTGACCGAGGACAAGACCCTGCTTGACGCCGTAAACTACATCTACCAGAGCCACCTCGGCGGCGAGGACGACGGCAACTTCCCCGCATGGGTGCAGACCGGTCTTGACAAGATAGAAAGCGGCGAGATCCTCGATGAGATCCTCCGCATCGTAAAGACCCACGCCTTCGGCGATAAGGCAGCATCCATACAGTTTGACAACATATTTACCAATGCTGTCAAGGCCAAAATAAACGATCTCATCCTCGACATTGCTGACTCCATGGGCAGGGACACAAACTTCCCCACCGACAACGACGCAGTCTTTGTCCTTGGAAGCGGACTTGAGCTTTCCTCCGTTCCCGTGAGCTGCGGCAGTACGTCCGTGAACGCTCCCGCGATTGCGACCGAGGACAGCCTCGTTGTATTCCCCACCGAAATCATGCTCCGCGAGCTGGGCGCGGCGGGAAAGACCGTCACCATCGACGGCTCCGCGGCAAAAGCCTCCGTTATCGAGGTCTGGGGTCGCGGCATGAACGCTCTCTCGGCAGCGGCAAATGTTGAGTTTAAAACCGCTGACGGCAGCGCGGCATTCAAGAGCGCCGACATAGCCAAGGGCGAGGATTTCGCAGTCAGCATAGCCGTGCCTGAGCTGAACGCGGCTCAGAAGCGCGCCCTCGGCTCTCAGCTTGACAGCGCGGTATGCGCCGTCGTGAACGCCACGGTCGGCGGCGAGGCGATAAGCGCACCCTGCACGGCGGGTATTCCCTGCACTGTGGCCGATGGCGACAGCTCCAACACGCTTGCAGCCATCACCGTCGGCGCCAATGGCGAGATCGCCAGCGCAGGCGGCGGATACTCCAAGGGCGTATTCACCTGCGATACCGAGACCGGGCTTGCGACAGCGGTCGTTATCTTCCCCTTCTTCGATATTCCCGACGATTACTGGTGCTACGGAGATATCTCCTACGCCTATAACAACGGCCTGTTCAACGGCACGAGTGCGAACGCCTTCTCCCCCAAAGCGACCATGACGCGCGGAATGCTCGTGACGGTGCTCTGGCGCATGGAGGGTCAGCCCGAGGCAAAGCCCGCGTCCTTTAACGACACCCAGGGTATCTGGTGCAGCGCGGCGATCGATTGGGCGGCCGAAAACGGCATAGTCAACGGCTTTGACGGGAAAACCTTCGCACCCAACAAAAGCATAACCCGCGAGCAGATGGCGATGATACTCTACCGCTATGCAGCATTTAAGGGCATCGACGTGAGCGCCACCAAAGACATCACGGGCTTTGTCGATTACGACAGCGTCTCTGTCGTTGCGCGCGAGGCAATGGCATGGGCAAACGCCGAGGGCATCATAAACGGCGGCCACAACAACGACCTCATGCCTAAAGACGGCGCGACCCGCGCACAGGTAGCCGCGATACTCCACCGCTACATTGAAAACTGCCTGTTTTAATTCGTTGCAACGCTTCATGTAATCTCTTTTGTACTCGCGCGTTTAATGAGTGCATATAAAAATTTCGGAGGCAATCGTTTTGATTGCCTCCCTTTTTTTCGTTTACCCGGTTATAGACATTAGTAATGCACAAAAATATTAATTCCTCTGGCTGAACATTGCATTACATCGTAGGGGCGAGCATCGCTCGTCCGCTCCTCGCCGGAGGGGCAATAGCAGCAATATACCTTGATATTTTACTCCGCTTATTGTAAAATGAATAAAAATATTGATTGGAGCTTTTTAACATGAAAGTTTTAGTAACAGGCGGAATGGGCTATATCGGCAGCCACACCTGCGTTGAGCTGCTCGAGCGCGGCATGGACGTCGTCGTGATAGACAACCTTGTCAACAGCAGCGCCGAGGCCGGACGCCGCATAGAGCAGATAACAGGCCACCCCGTCGTTTTCTATGAAGCCGACGTGCGCGACAGGGACACGCTCGACAGGATATTTGACGAGCACAGCTTTGACTGCGTTATCCACTTTGCCGGACTAAAGGCCGTGGGCGAGTCGGTTGAGATGCCGCTGGAGTATTACGACAACAACCTCGGCTCGACCATCACGCTGTGCGAGGCGATGCGCAGCCACAACGTTAACAAAATCATCTTCTCCTCCTCCGCCACCGTGTATTCTGCCGATAACGATATGCCGCTTTACGAGACCTCACGCACGGGCTCCTGCACAAACCCCTACGGCTGGACAAAATATATGTGCGAGCAGATACTGCGCGACTACGCCAAGGCAGACCCCACATGGTCCGTTGTGCTCCTGCGCTATTTTAACCCCGTCGGCGCTCACCCGAGCGGCCTCATCGGCGAGGACCCCAAGGGCATTCCCAACAACCTCATGCCCTATATCTCGCAGACGGCCATAGGCAAGTTTGAGTACCTGCGCGTTTTCGGCAACGACTATGACACCCACGACGGCACCGGTGTGCGCGATTACATCCACGTCGTCGATCTTGCCAAGGGTCACGTCGCTGCGATAGAGTACATGAAAGATCACTGCGGCGAGAGCGTGTTTAACCTCGGCACCGGCACCGGCTACAGCGTGCTGGATATGGTTCACGCCTTTGAAAAGGCAAACAGCCTGCGCGTGCCGTATAAAATCGTCGGCAGGCGCGCCGGAGATATCGACGTCTGCTATTGCAGCCCTGAAAAGAGCGAAAAATACCTCGGCTGGACAGCGGCATACGACCTTGAGGATATGTGCCGCGATAGCTGGCACTGGCAGTCGCTAAACCCCGACGGCTACAGAAAATAGGCTCTGAATTGTTGAAAAATCACCCTGCTTGTTCGGAATAGACAAGCAGGGTGATTTTTATTGTCACAGCAGGTTAAAGCGCTCGATGCCGGTGCGCGATACGCCAAGATGCCGGCGCATGGCGGCCTCGGCCATGCCTCTGTCACCGAATCTGAGGATATCGCAAATGAACACATGGTCAACGTCAAGTACGTCGTAAAAGCCCTCGGGTCTGCTGAACAGCAGATAGCTGCGGCAGCGCCAGAGCTTGTATTTCATCTCATCGTATATCGAGGTTATAAGCTCGTTGCCGGAGGCCTTGACTATGGAGAAGTGGAATTCCATCTCGCTGTCCAGCAGCTTTGAAAACACGAAGTCTTTTCCCTGATGGAATGCCTCGTCGTAAACCTTCTGAAGCTTATGCGCCTTTTCGTACAGCTCGTTGAGAAGCTCGGGGGTTATCTTCAGCGCCGCCTGTCCTGCGGAGTATTCCTCTATCATGCCGGTGAAATCGCATATCTCGTCGTATCTCTTTTTGCTGAACTCGGCGACATAGTAGCGGCTGTTTTGTATCTTCACATAGTCGTTGTCGGCAAGCCTCTCAAGCGCGGATTTGACCGGAGAGCGGCTTATCCCCAGCTCCTGCGCAATGGTGCTCTCGCTGATCCGGCTGCCCGGCATAAGCGAAAAGCTCGTTATCTCCTTTAATATAAGCTCATGCACAATATCGCTCAGAGGGGTAAATGGATTTTCGCTGCGTATTTTTTCGAGCTGCTTGGAATTCATTTAATCACTCCCTGTTTGTGATATTTTGTATTTTGCCCGGAAAGGTCACTTGTTAAAAAATATCACAAACCTTCACCTTATGCAAGTCAAAAAAAGCCTGATTTACAATAATTACAGTTCATTCCTTCTCCGTTGCCGACCAGAGCAGCAGCACCGCGCTCACCGCAACACCCGCCATCACGGTCAGAAGCGAGAGCGATAATATGCTTACTGTAAGTGATCTTTGCTTTGGTACAATGCTTTTCATAGTTATCCTTTCCTGCGGACGCAGATATCGCACAGTCATTCCCGCCCGCCTGATACAGCACAAAAAAAGCGCGTAAGTCCTGTCTGGACTTACGCGTTTTTGCTGCTCGATGCTCGGATTATAACAAAATCTGCGGGAAAAGTCAAAGCCTTTCCCCTTGGAATTTTGTGTTTTAACGCGTTTCTATTCATGCTTCATGCGCTTGCGTATCTCGCGCAGGCGCGGGGGGAGATCCCCGCGCGCTCGAGCACGGAGGCCAGCGCATCGCCCAGCATGCGTATCTCGCGCAGGCGCGGGGGGGAGATCCTCGTCCGGCATGTTATCCGGTGCGGCAGTAGTACCGGCCTCCAGCGCTGTCTCATAGTACCAGCACTTGAAGTCAACCACATCCAACGTCTGCTGAAGCTCCTCCATCTGCTCTTTTATGGCCTCGCGGCGGCGGCGGAACAGCTCGAGCCTCGCGGCAATGGTCTCATCGCCTTGCATCGCCATGTTTATAAAATCCCGTATTTCCTTTAGCTGAAGTCCGGAATCCTTCAGACAGCCGATTATCTTCAGCCAGCCGTAGTCGCTCTCCCTGAACACCCGTATCCCTCCGGCGGAGCGCTCAACAAACGGCAGCAGCCGATAGCTGGTTTTCGCATCTCGCCATTGAGGTGCCGGGCGTAAACGGCAGCAACGAGTGGCTCGAGCCGGTATCGGACGAGCAGTATGGCAGCATTAAGTAAATAGCTTATAAAGAAAACCGCCGGAAGGATTAACCTTCCGGCGGTTTCTTGTTTGGATTTATTTAGTTTAGCAACGCATTAGCCCTCGACTAATTCTCCAATGGTAAGTACCAGTCTGAGGATGATGGTTGCCGCCTGGCCGCGAGTACCGGTGGCATTGGGACGGAAGAAGCCGTCGGGGTAGCCGGTAATGACGCCGAGGTTTGCGCAGACGTTGACGCCGTCAACATAGTCAGCCGCAACGGCTGCATCGTCATTGAAGCCGAAGGGAGTCTTGAAAGCGTCGAAGGAGCCTTCCTCAAAGATGACATCCATGAGGCGGTAGCTGAAGGTCGCCATCTGAGCGCGGCTGATGGGAGTGCCATGACGGAAGGTATTATCGCCGTAGCCGTAGATTATGCCTGCCTCAACGCCCCATGCGACTGCTGCCTTGTAATCATCGGGGATGTTTGCAGCGTCGGTGAAGCTCAGCTTTGCGTTCTCTGCCTCAGGCTCGCCGCATGCGCGCCACAGCATGGTGATGAACTGGCCGCGGGTAACCTCATTGTTGGGACGGAAGGTGCCGTCGGGATAACCGCCGACGATGCCTGCTGCCCAGCCGACAACGATGTAATCGCAGTATCCGCTGTTGGCAATGTCGCTGAACGGAGCAAAGCCGCAGATCGTGCAGGTGCCGTGGCCGTCCTCAAAGTCGTGCACATGGTAATTGATGCGTCCCTGAGGCTCGGCGTACGTTTCGCCGACAACGCCCTTGAGTTCATCGGTGATGTAGGACATGAGAGCCTCATCGAGAGGAATGCCAGTGTCGAACTGTGCGGATGCGCTTGCGAAAGCGTAGTAGGTGTCGCCGCCTGCCGCGCAGAAGTTGTTGGTGACAACAGCGTAGGTTGCTTTTTCGTCAAAAGCCTTGCCGTTGATGCTGTCGATGGTTACGCGGTTGATGGTCTTGGGACCGTAATAGGTGGAACCGGGGTAGGTCTCCTCGTTTGCATCATATGCCTTGTCGGGATTGATGGTCATCTCGATGCCCGCTACCTGGGGGTAACCGCCTATGGTAGAGTAGGGAGAGCAGTAGGTGGAAGCTTCGAGAGCCTCAAGCAGCTCTGCACCGGTGACATAGACGACTGCGATGGTGTTGCCGAAGGGCAGAACGGTGTTGACGTCCTTCTTGGTGATGTCGCCCTTGGCAATGGCCGCGCGGATGCCGCCGCCGTTGGTTATTGCGACGATGTTCTCTGCGGGAACGGTGATGCCGTCAAGATTCTGCTTGACCTGCCATATCATGGAGTCGGTGATGAGGTCGCCGAGGTTGGTCTCGCCGTCGCGGTTGCCGAATACGCCGTTTGCGTCAACGCTTCTCTCGCCGTTGAGGTCAACGTCGCTCTTTGCAAAGACCTCGCCGTACTCGGCGTCGATCTTGTCGATTATAGCCTGTGCCGCTGCTGCGACGGTCTCGTCCTTTGCGGAATCCTTGGTGATCTCAACGAGCTCGTTGCTCTCGATCGCCTTCTTCTCGTTGTCGATAACGATAACGCCGATGTTTGCAAATGCCGTGCCGGTGGACTGGATGGGCTCCTTATTATCGCCCGCAGTCATAACGGTGTGGCTGTGGCCGTCGATGATGAAATCAACGCCATTGAGACCCTTGAGCAGGTCGTAAGAGGTGTTGGGAACGGAAGAATCGTCAACACCGAGGTGAGAGATGACGATGGTCACGTCAACGGTATCGGCCAGCTTGTCGGCCTCAGCCTGAACTGCCTTTACCATATCCTCGCCCGCGAGCCACTTGAGACCCTTGATGAGGGCGGGGTTAGCCTTGGTCTGGGATTCGGGGGTGTTGACGCCGATAAAGCCGATCTTCACGCCGTCAACATCAACTACCTTGCTGGGTGCGAAAACGAGATTGCCGTCTGCGTCGAGGATGTTGCAGCAGATGGTATCAAACTTTGCGCTCTTGAGGTTTTCGACGAGCTGAGCGTAGCCGTAGTCAAACTCGTGGTTGCCGGGGATAGCGATATCATAGCCTGCGGCGTTCATCATGCTGACAGCATCAGCGCCCTTGCTGGAGCTGACATAAACGGTGCCCTGGCTGAAGTCGCCTGCGTCGGCAACGATGACGGTTGCGCCCTTGGCCTCGTATTCGGCTGCGAGAGCCGCCATGTTGGCATAGCCCGCAATTGCGCCGTGAACGTCGTTGGAGTGCAGGATAACGGTCTTGCCGTCAAGCTCGCCCGGCTCGACAGGAGTTTCGGGAGCGTCGATCTTGAAGAACTGGAAGGTGTAGATACCCGCCTTCGTTGAATCCATTCCATAAACGGTAAAGCAATTTGCATAGAACTCAAGATACTGTGCCTTGCCCTGATAAGCGGCGCTGTCGCACTTAATGAAGCTGCCGTCCTCAGCAGCCTCAAGCTGGAACAGGGTGTTAGCGCCGGCCTCGTCAACGAGGCGGACGTGGGTACCGTCGGCGTACAGGTACCTGCCGTCGGCGGCAATGAAGCTGTACTTTCCGTTCTCGTCAACCTTGGCGGTCAGGACAACAGCAGTCTCGGGAACGGTCATCTTGCCGTCTGCGACTGTTGCCGCAACGGATTTCAGCTCGTCCTTTGTGCTGCCATTTTTGGAATTGGTGTAAGTATAGCTTTCTGCGGTCATTGCTTTGCCCGCACCAGCATTATAGATCACGACCTGATCGCCGTTAGCGACGGTATCGACCTTTGTCGCGGTGGCCGGGGTCTCGCCCTCTGCGAATACCGGGACCGCCAGGGAGAATACCATGACGAAAACCAGCAGCAGAGAAAGCAGTTTCTTTGTGCTCTTCATTTTTTCCTCCTAAAAAAATTATTTGTTTGACACTTACAGAATAAGCGCAGCAATTGATTCCAATTATTGCACTATAGCATAATTGTAGCACATTTCTCTCACGTTTTGAATAGCTTTTTTCTCCCCATATTGCCCATTTTTTCATCAGGATTTTTGTACAAATGCACAAAGCGTTAAAAATTCAACGTATTGACAATTCTATTTAAAATGTTTATTATAAGTTGAGCTGCGTGACAAAACGGTTTTATCCCCGTTGCGGCGGTCGGATAAGTTTTCTAAAGGTTAACGGATTATGATGTTTTTTAAAAGGATCCCTCCCAAAATTCTCAGGCTCGGCATTGCCGCGGTGATTATCGCTGTGATCATCCTTACGCTGCTGGCTTCATGGACGGGCTTTGGCGAGCTTGCTTCGTTCAACAGCCACTCCATGATGGATTGGCAGCTCGGCGGCTCTATCGAATATGTTCGCTCCCCCGAGGACGCCAAGGTCTTTGACGAGGAGCATTACGAATGGTTTGAGGACGATAAGGGCGAGGGCATAGTCGGCATCGGCACCGATACGAAATACTATCTCGGCAGGCATCCGGACGCAGAGCTCGGCAGCTACAAGGTCGTGGGCTTTTCCTCCTCGGAAAAGTACTATTCCGTCATGGGCATCCGCGTCGGCGGCGATGAGCTGGACGCGAAAACCGTTCTGCTCGACGACAACTTCAAAATGGTCGGCGGCGGCCTCAACTCCTGCCGCGCAGTCAAGGGCAATATCACCGTAGAGCTCAGCTTCGAGCACGGCATTGTCACAAACATCGCAGCTTACCTCAGCACCACGGATTTCTTCTCGTGAGGCGGCTGCAATATCAAACAGGATTGGAGCAAAAAACATGAACAAATATCTTGACATCGCACCCGAAGTCGCGGAAGCTCTCGCAAGCGGCAAACCCGTCGTTGCGCTTGAGAGCACCATTATCTCCCACGGCATGCCATATCCCAAGAACGTTGAGACAGCGCTTCTTGTTGAGCAGACCATACGCGACAACGGCGCTGTCCCCGCGACCATCGCCATCATCGGCGGCAGGCTCAAGGCCGGTCTGAGCCATGAGGAGATCGAATACCTTGGCAAGTCCGGACGCAACGTCGCAAAGGCGAGCCGCCGCGACCTTGCAGCGCTCGTCGCCGCAGGTAAGGACGGCGCGACCACCGTCACTACAACCATGATAATCGCGCACATGGCCGGTATCAGCGTCTTTGCAACCGGCGGCATCGGCGGCGTTCACAGAGGCGCGGAGACCACAATGGACATTTCCGCCGACCTTGAGGAGCTTGCGAGCACTCCCGTCATGGTAGTCTGCGCCGGTGCAAAGAGCATCCTCGATCTCGGTCTGACGCTTGAGTATCTCGAGACCAAGGGCGTCCCCGTCATCGGCTACGGCACAGACGAGTTGCCCGCGTTCTACACAAGGCAGAGCGGCTTCGGCGTCGACTACAGAGCCGATTCCCCCGAGCAGCTTGCGGGCATGTTCAAGGCTCAGAAGGAGCTTGGCATGAAGGGCGGAATGCTCGTCACCAATCCCATCCCCGAGCAGTACGCCATGGACAAGGCGGTCATCGACGCGGCCATAGATCAGGCGATGAAGGAAAGCCGCGAGCAGGGCATTCACGGCAAGGAGACAACACCCTTCCTGCTGGCAAAGGTCGTCGAGCTCACCGGTGGAGACTCGCTCGAGAGCAACATAAAGCTTGTTCTCAACAACGCTGCTCTCGCGGCAAAAACCGCCGCAGAGCTGTGTATTTAATCCGTTGCACCGCTTAGAGTTGTCGTTATTGCGTCAGCCCGACCGGTAACATTGGAATTTATCGTTATTGCACTCGCGCATTCAATTAATGCACATAAGAATTTCGGAGGCAATCGAAATGACTGCCTCCTTTTTTTCTTTTTTCCAATTCAATCGTAGGGGCGAGCATTGCTCGTCCGCTCCTCGCCGGAGGGGCGATTCGCATTAAGTCTTCAAATAATCGCTTTTGCGACAGCCCGATTATATACATTGAAACATAACGATAATATCCAATCTTTACGGTCGTGCTGACGCAATAAAGATTACTGCCATTCTAAAAACGAATCGCTCAGCGGCAGCCGCCGCCGGACGAGCGATGCTCGCCCCTACGGCCTGTCTAAATCAGCGCGTGGGTGTTTTTTAGTTTTTACATAAAATGAAATTTTGTTCTTGAACGGATCGGCTGCGGCTGATATAATTAAACTAAACTCACAAAAAAACAATAGGAGGATAAAAATGAAGAAGAAAACAATAAGCCTCGTACTGGCGTTGCTGATGGTATTCTCGCTGCTGCCTGTGAGCGCTTTTGCCGCAAACACCGTTCAGAGCGGCAAGTGCGGCGATAACCTCACATGGACGCTCGACGACGCAGGCGTTCTTACCATCACCGGCACCGGCGAGATGACAGGCCACCCGTGGAGCGTTTACAAAGACAGCATCAAATCCGTAGTCATCGGTGACGGCGTTACAAGCATTTGCTATGATGCGTTTTCCACTTGCTCCGGCCTTGAGAACGTAGAGCTTCCGGACAGCCTTGAGAGAATCGGAGGGTCGGCTTTTTCGCACTGCAAAGCGCTTACTGAAATAGTTGTTCCCGCCAACGTTAAAGCGCTTGGAGAATTCTCGTTTTACTTTTGCACCGGTCTGAAAAAAGCCGTTATTCTGGGCAGTATTGAATATATCGACGGATATACATTTGACCAGTGCTACGCTCTTGAGAGCGTCAGTATACCCAAAAGCGTAAAGTCCATTTGGACTTCTGCCTTCGGAGCCTGCCACGAGCTCAAGGAAGTATACTTTGGCGGCACGGCTTGGCAGTGGGCTGCAATGAGCATTGACGACTTCAACGACGTGCTCGATAATGTCACCGTTTACTGTGCTCTCGACTACCCCTTCACCGACATTGCCGACAGCGGCTACCGCGAATACATCTCCATTGGTCAGGCTGCGGGCATTATCAACGGCTACCCCGACGGCACTTACCGCCCGAACAATCCGGTCACCCGCGCACAGTACGTCACCATGCTCTACAACATGTGCGGCAAACCCGATGCGAGCGGCTATGAGGTCAGCTTCAATGACACGAATACCATCTCCGCGTCATACATGGACGCGGTCAAATGGGGCGTTGCAATGGGCGTGATAAACGGCTACGGCGACAACACCTTCCGCCCCAACAAGGACATTTCCCGCGCCGAGATGGCCGCGTTCAGCTACCGTCTTATTAAGCTTATCGTCGGCGGCGAACCGACCGACGAGCTCAAGGCCGACTGCAGCTTCAAGGATTCGGCCAGCATTCCAAATGTCCATAGGGAGGCAGTCAACGTCTGCGCAAACCTTGGCATCATACAGGGCTTCTCTGATGGCAACTTCCGTCCCAACTCCACCGCGAATCGCGGTCAGGCAGCGACCATTCTCGTAAGAGTTGCAGCATCTCTTGGCTCCGACGAATAACACGCATACAAAAAGCCGTCATAGTCTAAAAGAGACTATGACGGCTTTCTTATTATTATCTGTTTCGCATAACTGTCTTCATACGCAGGCTGTGGTCAAGTATGCTCTTGCGCAGACGCAGGTTCTTGGGTGTGACCTCAAGCAGCTCGTCGTCTGCCAAAAACTCAAGGCACTGCTCAAGGCTGAGCTGGCGCGGCGGAATGAGGCGCAGCGCCTCGTCCGAGCCGGAGGCGCGGGTATTCGTCAGGTGCTTTGTGCGGCAGACATTCACCGCGACGTCGTCACTCTTGGGGCAGACGCCGACAACCATGCCCGCGTACACCTTGGTGCCCGGTGTTATGAACATCGCGCCGCGATCCTGCGCGTTCCATATGCCGTAGGCGACGGCCTCGCCGGTCTCGAACGCGATGAGCGAACCGGTGTTGCGGCGGGCGATATCGCCCTTGTACGCCTCGTATTTTTCAAAGACGGAGGCCATGATGCCCTCGCCCTTGGTGTCGGTGAGAAACTCGTTGCGGTAGCCGAAAAGCCCACGGGATGGCACGAGGTAGCTGAGCTTCACGCGGTTTCCGACGGGTATCATCTCGATAAACTCGCCCTTGCGCGCGCCGAGCTTCTCCATGACGGCACCCATGTAGTCCGAGGGCACGTCGATTACCACGCGCTCGACCGGCTCGCACAGCACGCCGTCGATCTCCTGATACAGCACGCGCGGAGGCGATACCTGAAATTCATAGCCCTCGCGGCGCATCGTCTCGATGAGGATGCTCAGGCTCATCTCGCCGCGGCCTGCGACGTTGAATGAGTCAGTCGCGCCCTCGACATCGGTAACTCTGAGCGATACGTCCTTGAGCGTTTCGCGCACGAGGCGGTCGTGTATCTGGCGGGAGGTAACGAACTTGCCCTCGCGTCCGGCGAAGGGGCTGTCGTTGACCGAGAAGGTCATCTCCAGCGTCGGCGCGGAGATCTTCACAAAGGGCAGAGGCTCGGCCGCGCCTCTGGCGCATATCGTATCGCCTATGGTGACGTCGCCTATGCCGCTCATGGCGATTATATTGCCTGCTTCCGACTCCGTTACGGGAACCTTGTTTAGCCCGTCGAACTCATACAGCGAGACGGCCTTGGCCTTTACAGGAGCCGCGTCGGGGTTGTGGTAATTGCAGACCTCGATCTCCTGATTCTGTTTTATGACGCCGCGCTCGATGCGGCCTATGGCTATGCGGCCGACATATTCGTTGTAGTCGACGCTCGATACGAGCATCTGGAATGGGCTGTCAAGATCCTGCTCGGGCTCGGGGATGTACTCGAGTATAGTCTCGAACAGGGGCTTGAGGTCGGTGCCGGGAACCTCGGGGGAGTAGCTGGCCGTACCCTGTCTGCCGGAGCAGAAAAGCATCGGGGAATCGAGCTGCTCGTCGGTCGCGTCAAGATCCATAAGAAGCTCGAGCACCTCGTCGATGACCTCGTGTATGCGCTGGTCGGGGCGGTCGATCTTATTGACGACAACGATGACGCGGTGACCCAACTCCAGCGCGCGGCTGAGGACGAAGCGGGTCTGGGGCATGGGCCCCTCGGCCGCGTCAACGAGCAGGATGACGCCGTTGACCATCTTGAGAATGCGCTCGACCTCGCCGCCGAAGTCGGCGTGTCCCGGGGTATCGACAATGTTTATCTTTGTATCGCCGTACTGCACGGCGGTGTTTTTGGCCATGATGGTTATGCCGCGCTCACGCTCAAGGTCGTTCGAGTCCATGACTCGCTCGACGATCTCCTGATTTTCGCGGTAAACGCCGCTCTGCTTGAGCATCTCGTCAACCAGCGTGGTCTTGCCGTGGTCAACGTGGGCGATAATTGCAACATTTCTGAGCTTTTTCATCAAAATCAAACTCCTAATAATAATTCAGCACAAAAATGTATTTTAGCACCGAAAAGCCATGATTACAATAGCTTTTTGCGCTATATCGGCAATTTTCTATACTTCACAAAATTATGTTGTGATGTCAGACATTTTCTGTTATTATGAAATCACCTTAGAAATCTGGAAAAAAATTAATAGGAGGGAAAAATGAAAAAGAAGACTTTAAGCCTTATACTGGCGCTGCTGATGGTAGTTTCGCTGCTGCCTGTAAGCGCCTTTGCCGCAAGCACCGTCCAGAGCGGCACCTGCGGCGATAACCTCACATGGACGCTCGACGACGCAGGCGTCCTCACCATCACCGGCACGGGCGAGATGACAAGCTACCCGTGGAGCGATTACAAAGACAGCGTCAAATCCCTTGTCATTAATGACGGCATAGATAGGATACCTGCCGGCGCATTCTCAGGCTGCACCAATCTCACGGAAATAAGCATTCCCAGCAGCGTCAAAACCATCTTCAACGGTGCGTTCTCATTATGCGGGCTTACAAGCCTCGTCATTCCAAGCAGCGTAGAGATTGTTGGTCCCGGCGCATTTTGTGAATGTACCGCACTTAAAAACGTAAACATTGAAGCAGCTTTGGAGTCAATTGAAATTGAGATGTTTCGGGGCTGTTCGTCTCTTGAGAGTATAAGCTTCTCCAACAGCGTTAAGTTGATTGAAAGCGGCGCCTTTTCGGGCTGCGACGCGCTCAAGGAAGTGTACTTCGACGGAACCGTAGCGCAGTGCGCGCTGATAGATGTCAGAGATGGCAACGACGTTCTTGAAAATGTCATCGTTTACTGCTCCCAGGACTACCCCTTCTCCGACATTGCCGACAGCGGATACCGCGATTATATTTCCATCGGCAAGGAGCTTGGCATTGTCAACGGCTACCCCGACGGCACTTACCGCCCGAACAATCCCGTCACCCGTGCGCAGTATATAACCATGCTCCACAATATGTGCGGCAATCCCCAGGTCATCACCCCCGGCCTCTTATATCATGACGCAGGCACCATACCTGATGCATATCTGAACGCGGTAAAATGGGGCGTCGTTACAGGAATAATCAAGGGCTACGGCGACAACACTTTCCGTCCCAATAAGGAAATCAGCCGCGCCGAAATGGCGGCGTTCAGCTACCGTTTCATTAAGTATATCGTTGACGGCGAGCCGACCGACGAGCTCAAGGCCGACTGCAACTTCAGGGATTCGGCCAGCATAGCTAATGACTTCAGGGAGGCAGTCAACGTCTGCGCAAACCTTGGCATCATACAGGGCTTCCCCGACGGCAGCTTCCGTCCCAACGCCACCGCAAACCGCGGTCAGGCAGCGACCATTCTCGTAAGAGTCGCAGCATCTCTTGGTTCTTAATAACCGCAAAAGCAAGCATCCCCTCGGTTCAAAATGAACCGAGGGGATTTTTTATTCTTAGCATCAATCCATATCCTGCCGAGCCGCAATGTCTATAAGCTCTTCCGCCAAGTTTAGCTGCCGTGGGCTCAATGTGCGCAGACGCTGCGCCACAGTGCGCCAGCGCTCCTGATCTTCGATCTTGACCGCTCCTACAAGGAACGCATCCGGTGTCGTATCCAGAGCGATCGCCAGACGCATTATGACCTCCGTCGACGGTATCGAAATGCCGCGCTCTATGCTTGAAAGATATTTGCAGCCTAAATCCGCCCGCTCTTCCACCTCCGCCTGCTTTAGGCCGAGGCTGCGTCTGCGCTCTGCTATCCGCCGCCCTATCTCCTTATAATCCGGTTTCATATGATCTCCTCCTTTAGTTTCATCATATGAAAATATCGGGCAATTCAAACATCTTTTAAGTCGAATATTCGTCTTGACATACGAATAAATTCGATTTATAATCGAATTACCGATTTTTGAGTTGATTGCAGGGGTATATCTAAAAGGCTCCCGCTGTGCAAAGCATATGGGCATAAACTCCGTTCACAGTTTCGGCATAAGGAGGCAGCTATGACACTTGAAGAAATTATTACTCAATTAGAAAACTGCGGAGAGCTGCCCGTTTTGGTCGTTCCTACAGAAAAGCAAATTATGATTAAAGGTATGGGTGTTATTGAAAAACAAACCTGCCCAAACTGTGGCTTTCTTTCACGCCTTATTCGCAGCGACGGACACATTGAAACATATAACTGTGATCGCTGTCATACCTCGTTTATTGTATCTACTTATTAGGCTTTTAACAAACAGCTCCCGCCGGCCACGGCCGACGGGAGCTGTTTGTTATATGCTTCACTGGCAGCATCGCGTTTGTTTAAAGACGCGGTGCTTTTGACTGTTTTATTCACATCTTCTCGGGTGCGCTTACGCCGATTATCGACAGCGACACGGCTATCACAAGGCGCACCGTATCGGCAAGGCACAGCCTCGCTTCGAGCACGCCCTCCGGCGCACCCTTGATGCGGCAGGCGGTATAGAAGCGGTGGAAGCGCGCGGCAAGCTCGGTGACGTACTTGTTGATGCGGCTGGGGTCATAGTCCCGCGCGGCAAGGCGTATCTCCTCCGGCAGCGCGGCAAGCTGCTTTATAAGCTCCCGCTCCTGCGGCTCAGAGAGCAGAGCAAAGTTCACGTCCTGCGGTGCCGGAACCTCGTGTCCCTCCTCGCGCAGAGCAGCGAGCATGGTGCATATCCTCGCGTGGGCGTACTGCACATAGTACACGGGGTTTTCGCTGTCCTGACGCACTGCAAGATCGAGGTCAAACTCGACCGGCGACTCCGGGCGGGAGTTGAAGAAATAGCGTGCTGCGTCAACGGGTATCTCGTCGAGCAGGTCAGACAGCGATATTGCCTTGCCGGTGCGCTTTGACATGCGCACGACCTCGCCTCCACGCGTGAGCTTTACAAGCTGCATGAGCACGATATCAAGCCTGTTTTCCCCGTCAAGCCCCAGCGCGTCCATCGCGCCCTTGAGACGGGCGACATGGCCGTGGTGGTCGGCGCCCCAGACGTTTATGACCTTGTCAAAGCCGCGCTTTTCAAATTTGTTGCGGTGATACGCAATGTCGGCGGCAAAATAGGTGTAGAAGCCGTTTGCGCGGCGCAGGACATCGTCCTTCAGCTCAAGCTTGGCGATATCCTCCTCGCTCTTTCCGGCGGCGCGGAGCTTGTCCCCGAGTATCTTCGAGGTGTGCAGCCACAGCGCGCCGTCCTTTTCATAGGTGTATCCGGCGTCGGTGAGCTTTGAGACGCTGTCGGCGACGTAGCCGCTCTCGTGCAGGCTCGATTCATAGAACCACTCGTCGTAATTTATGCCGTAGCGGGCAAGGTCGGACTTCATCTTCGGCAGGTTCTTTTCAAGGCCGAAGTCCGCCATCAGCTTATGGCGCTCCTCCCGGCTTTTATCTATCCAGCTCGTGCCGTATTTTTCGCAGAACGCCTTCGCAAGCTCCTTTATATCGTCGCCATGGTAGCCGTCCTCGGGGAACTCGACCGAGTCCTCGCCGTTTACGAGCTGGAGGCAGCGCGCCTCGATGCTCGTTGCGAATTTTTCTATCTGGTTGCCGGCGTCGTTTACATAGAACTCGCGCCAGACGTTATAGCCCGCGCGCTCGAGCACTGATGCCAGCGCATCGCCCAGCACGCCGCCGCGCGCGTTGCCCATGTGCATGGGGCCGGTGGGGTTTGCCGAGACAAACTCCACCATGAGCTTCTTGCCCCCGCCGATATCGCAGCGGCCGTAGTCCGCGCCCTCGGCGGCAATATTTTTTAGCACATCGCCGTACCATTTATCGCCCATGCGGAAGTTCATAAAGCCGGGGCCTGCGATCTCGACGCTCTCAAACCAGCTTCCGGCAAGCTCCATGTTGTCTATCAGCGCCTGAGCCGCCTTGCGCGGGGGCATGCCAAAGAGCTTGGCGCTGGCCATCGCGAAGTTTGCGGCATAGTCGCCGTTGGCGGTGTCCTTGGGTATCTCGACGCCGCCTTTCAGCTCAAGCTGCGCGGGCAGCTCGCCCTTTTCCGCCGCTTTAAGGTATGCCTTATTCACAAGCTCCGTTATCTGATCCTTCGCCATCTGTATCATATTCGCCATATCTTCGTTCCCTCTCAGCTTCTGAGCTTTACGCTCATGTTTAATTTATTTCTGCTGACTACCGTGTGCTCCATATCGACAACATAGTCGATGCTCATCTCGCCGCCGCAGTCGTCAAATTCTGCATAAATCTTCCTTGTGTCAACACCGAGTGTAGCGGCGCCGAATCGGGTATCATAAAGAAAGTTCATCTTCTCGCCCGTTTTGAACACCATTTTTGTGTTGAGCACGCCCTTGCGCTCAACGATGACCTCATCCGGGTTTATATCGACCGTGGTGGCGGTGCCCATGAGCCCCGTTATCTCGCTCTCAAGATAGCGCACCTGATAGCCCGACTCTGTGCGGCAGTAGCTCCCGTCGGTGACAAGCTCGACGGTGTCCGCGTCGGGCTGGCTTATGCCCATCATACCCGTTATTGTGATAACTGCGTTCATTGCTCCTCCTCCAGCGGGAATGGCTCGACGAAGCTTGCGCCGCTCCTTAGCTCATAGCCCAGCATCACCGGCGCGAGAGCCGTGAAATCCTCCACGCTGCCGCTGGTGTAATACTGCTCATCTCCGCTCTCTGCCTGCATATCCTCAGCCTCTAAATACGCCTTGAGCGCTCGAGCCGAGGCGTCGGCCGCGCCGATGAGCGCAACATCCCCGCCCAAGTAATCGCTTATCGCCTCCGCGATAAGTCCGTAGTGCGTACAGCCCAAAAGCAGAGCCTGCACCCCCGCTTCTTTCAGCGGTCTGAGGCTATCGGTAACGGTTTGCCGCACTATGGCATCGTCGGCTCTGTACCTTCCGCTCTCGATCATCGGGACAAAGTCCGGGCAGGCGGCGGCAGTCACCACGGCGTCGGGACGCAGCCGCATAAGCTCCTTCTGAAATGCGCCGCTTTCGATGCTGCACTGCGTTGCGATAACGCCGAGCCTTTCAAATCCAGTTTCGGCAAGCTCCTTAGCGCCCGGCATGAGAACGCCGATGGCCTTTATTTCATTCGCGCTCAGTATATCCGGCGCGTTGCTGGATATCGTCCCGCAGGCGGCAAGGATGGCCTTGACGCCCTTTTCTTCCACAAAGCTTATGTTCTGGCCCGCTATCTGACGTATCTGCGCTCTCGATTTGCTGCCGTACGGCATACGTCCGGTGTCGCCGAAATATATTATGCGCTCGTTCGGCATCAGCCGCCGGAGAACGCGCACGACGGTCAGCCCGCCGAGGCCGGAATCGAATATTCCAACAGGTCTGTTGTCCATAGACACTACTCCATATAAAACACAGATGTAACTTTAATATAATATGCTAAAACGCGCAAAATTACAAGGAAAAATTAGAGTGGAATGCGGACGCGCAGTCTGATATAATAGAAAGAAGAGATTTCCCCGATTGGAGGCTTGGTTTTGAATATAGATCTGACAGACAAGGAATTTCGCAGGCTGCTTGATATGGTATACATCGGCAACTGGATATTAAACTCCACCAGAGCGACCGACCGCTTTGAGGACTACGACATCGTGCAGGAGAAGCTTTTCTCCCTGTGCGCGAAAAACGGCATGCGCTCGCTCATACAGCTCTGGCACGGTCACGTTTTCCCCTCCAAGGCCTACGAGGACGGGGGCATACACGAGGCCATCGCCGATTACGAGGACGCGGTGTTCTTCGACATTCTCGCCGAGGAGCTTTCGCGCCGCGATTTGGGCGAGGACATCGACGATCTTGGCGCGCTGACAGCGAGGATGGACGAATATATGGCCGAGTTTGAGAAAAACGGAGTTGCCAATCTCACCGTTGACCTGTAAGTATAAACACGAGAAAAAAGGATAATCTAAGAGTATCGAAAGATACTCTTAGATTTTTTTGGAGATGTGCCTATGAAAATGACAAACGATGAGTACAAGGAATACTCCGACACGCATCAGCCGCGCTCGAATATCTGCGCAAACGCACTGAAAGCCTTCGTCGTTGGCGGGCTTATATGCTGTTTAGGTCAGCTTATCATGGATCTGTATATGTGCGCGGATCTCAGTAAGCTCGACGCAGGCAACGCGACCAGCATAACGCTCGTGTTCCTCGGCGCCGCGCTGACGGGGCTTGGGATATACGACAGGCTCGCAAAGTTTGCCGGAGGCGGCACCCTCGTGCCCATCACGGGCTTTGCAAACTCCGTCGTTGCTCCCGCACTCGAGTTCAAGACCGAGGGTCTTGTAACCGGCACGGCCGCCAAAATGTTCATCATCGCAGGCCCCGTCATAGTATACGGCGTCGGCGCCTCCGTCCTTTACGGTCTTGTTCTCCTCCTGCTCGGCGTGGGGTAAAACTTCTCACAGGCAAAATCATATTGACTTTGCCTGTTTATAATATGGTGTATACACGCGCCATATTATAAACAGGCGAGGTGGCGGAATTGATAAGCTACGATCCATTGTGGCGGACGATGAAAAAGAAAAATATCAGCCAATATAAGCTGATAAAGGATTACGGGATCGACAAAGCCCAGCTTCAGAGGCTGAGAGACAACCGGGTCGTCAAGACCATGATACTCGATACCCTGTGCAATATACTTGACTGTCCCATCGAGGATGTTATCGAACATATACCGGACAGCAAATAGCAGCGACGCAGCAAAAATGCCTTGTCGCTGCTGTTTTTGCATATATACCTCCCGTGTGCGCACAATAAAACGGGAGGTGTTTTTTATGTCCAAAAAGAAAAATACAAAAAATGCAGCTAAGGAGCGCGGCAGTCTGCCGGAGCGGGAGAACGTTGCTTACCGTGATTACAGAGGCAAAGAGCGGGAGAAAGACAACAAACGCGATGACCCGCTCGCTCCCGACGGCATTTCCGGCTACTGGTGATCTTTTCTTTTCGTTTTTACGCTTCAAGAAATCGTTTTTGCGGTATCACGACCGGTAAGATTGGCAGTTGTCTCTTTTGCACTCGCGCGCTTAATTAGAAACAGCAATGTTCAACAACGCTTTACCGGACACGTTCCGTAGAAGTAACAGCGTATATTAAACCGCGCAGAGCCTTGTAATTATTGCGGGGGCCGGCAGGCGAAGGTGTACACTGCTTTGCACTACGTTCGCACTGGGACTGCTGCCGCCTTTATGCTGACAAAGCACAAAAAATCTCCGATCTGAATGATCGGAGATTTTTACTTATTATATTTCACCCAGCATTTCGCGCGAATCTATATCGCCGTTCTGGGCGGCTGTGCGATACCACTTTTCCGCCTCGGCGCGGTTTACCTTTGTGCCGCTGCCGATCGCGTAGCAGTCGGCAACAAGGCGCATTGAGTCAACATCGCCGAGTTCTGCGGCTTTTCTAAACAGCTCAAACGCCTTTTTGGGGTTTTCCTTAACGCCGAAGCCGTTATAATAGCAGCCTCCGGCGATGCGCATGGCGTCAACATTGCCGTTATCGGCTGAAAGCTTCATCCAGCGGAACGCCTCGGACGGGTCGGCAACGGTTCCCTCGCCGTTTGCGTAGCAGGCGCCGAGGTCGTGCATAGCGTCGGGATGCCCCATCTCGGCCGCGTTTTTGAACCACTCGAACGCCTCCTTGGGATTTGGGAAGGTGCCGTTACCTCTGTCGTGGTTGATGGCTGTTTTGTACATAGCGTCAACGATGCCGCCCTCGGCTGCGCGCTTCATGAGCACGAAGGACGCGGTATCATCCTTAGCTGTGCCGACACCGTCCTCAAGGCACACGGCGCAAAGGTACATCGCCTCCACGTCGCCCATCTCGGCGGCTTTTTGCGCCCACGCGAAGCATTCCTTCTCATTCTTCGCCGTGCCCTTACCCCTGAGATAGCACATTGCGAGGTTAAGCATTGCCTTGACGTGTCCGCCCTCGGCGGCTTTTTTGAGCATATCTATAGACTTTTTGCCGTCGTGTTCGGCGTAGCTCACGCCGCAGCGAAACTGTATCTCATAAAGGTTCTCATCCTCCAGCACGCCGGTGGCCAAAGCCTCGTCATAATACGCGGCGGCGGGGATATCGTCATCATTATCGTAGCACACAGTGCCCTTATAGCACAGCTTTTTGGCCTTTTCCAGCGCGCTCTCATCCGAGCCCATTATCGACTCGATATCCGCGAAAGCCGCTTCCGCGCTCATGGGGACATATTTACTCATATCGCTCAATCCTCCTGATTTGCCGCAACGCAGTACTCGGCCGCCGTAACCGCGCCGTCCTCGCCGGCCTTGAGCCGGAGCATGGTCGAGCCGCAGACGAATTTATAAACATCGCCCGACTGCGTAGCCTGAAGGTTCGTTTCACTCATGAGAGCCAGCGCCTCGGTCATATCCATGCCTATCTTCACGCCCTGCGGGTTTGAAACGGTGTCATCGGCAAGGGTGATGCCGGTTATGCGCTCAGTGCCGTCAACGTCGTTTACCATGATCTCAAAGCCGTCGTAGTAATAGAACATGTCCTTGCCCTGATACGCGCAGCTATCAGACTCAAAGGTGCCCTGCGGCTCGCCGAGAGCCTCCAGCACGGGCTCGGCAGCATCCATGATGCCGAATTTCACATCGCCCGATACGTAGTACAGCTCGCCGTAATCGGGCGTGTACTCCGCCGCATCATCGTCGGGCTTATCCGGCGCGGGCTTATCGCCGTTGCAGGCGCACAGCGCAAAAATCATGAGTATCGCAAGCACAAGCGCGGTGGTTTTTTTCATAATCATTCTCCTAAAGTCCAGCTTTTGAGGTAGCCGTATTCTTCAAGCTCCGCTTTCTGGGCGGCCAAAAGCTCATAGTATGCCCCGGTCTTTTCCGCCCAGTCGGCGGAAATATCCGCATCATCCCGCCGGTCGGGGACACCGTAGTCCTCGCTCAGCAGCTTTGCAAAATACGCCGACAGCTTCTGCGCACCGTAGACATTCAGGTGCAGGCCGCCGTCATAGGTGTCGGTCTGCATATCAATGCCGATATCATCCGACAGAGGCAGGAAATTAATATAATCAAGGCCGTATTTATTGGCGTAATCGCTTATTTGCTCGTCCCACTCATCGTACCAGTGCGGCCAGAGGCTGGGCGATTTTATAAGAATAAGCGTCGCCCCGTTAGCATCGCACGTTTCGCGTATTTTGTCAAGGTACTCCCAACAGGTATCGCCTATCGTTACGTCCTCGAGCACGGGCGCCGCGGGCAGTTTCGTCATGGGCTTTACGTCCGCGCGCATGAGATATCCCGCGACCGTGACCTTGTCGCGGCTGAAGATATATTCAAAGTCCTCGGCACTCAGCTCAGACCAGCGGGAGTGATAGCGCAGCAGCGGCACAAGGTAGCTTATAAGCTCCTCGTCCTCTGTCATGGACGCCTTTATCGCGTCAAGCTTTATCTTGGATAAGGGCATGCCGTCGAGCGTCATGCGGTTATACGCCTCGCTCTGAGGCTCATCGTATTTCATCGACTGCACGTTATACACAACTACCTTCGGCGACTCCCGCTCAAATACCTCCTCAAGCAGGTAGTACGACTGCCAGATAAGCTGCTGGGCAGAGCCGCGAATATAGCTCGTTATCCCCTGCTCTTCCCACATCGTGACGGGTGAGAAATTTTCATACACCTCGCAGTCGCCGATGAACACAACGTCGTGCGGTGTCACCTCGTCATAGTACTCCGCCGTCATCGCGCCCTCGAGCACGCCGGACATATACTTAGGCTCAAAAAGCCTGCCGAGCAGCCACACCGCCGCGATAAGAACGATAAGGCACACGGCTATGCACACAATATGCAGTTTTTTGCGGGATTTTGTTATCATCGCTTATCCTCAAAACTGGTTATAGATAAACTGTGTTGAATCGTAGCCGACGCCGTAAGCGCCGAACACCAAAATCACAATCGCAAGCGCGCCAAACAGCACATACGAAACTGCGGGCTTTTTCCATGCAAGCTCCCGCACGCTGCCGCATTTCTCCTGAACGCAGCTCACAGTGAACATAAGCGCAACGCCCAAGCCCGCGACTATGTAGTCCCCGACACCGAGGCCGAGATTTAAAAGCTCGCCGGAAAATGCCTCCGCCCAGTTATTTGTCGTAAACACCGACCAAAAGGCTTTGAACGACACCGCGACGTCCCTGTAGCAGTCCAAAATGCGCAGGGAGCACATGAGCAGGAAGGTGCGCAGGGTTTCAAACACTCTGTAGCCAAAGCCTGCTGTAAGGCCCTCGTGCCTTGCTCGGAAGCGCTGCGAGAGCGGCTTTATCTCCTCGGCAAGCAGAATGAAAAATGCGTTCAGCAGTCCCCACACGACGAAGTTCCACGCGGCGCCGTGCCATAGGCCGGTGAGAAACCATGTGACGATGGTGGAGATATACACTGACAGTTTTCTGCCGAATCCGTCGGATATTTTTTGGCGCGCGGATTTGCTCAGGCGCAGAAGCCACGGTGCGACCGACAGCGGATAGAAGATATAGTCCTTGAACCATGTGCCCATGGAGATATGCCAGCGCCGCCAGTACTCAGCGATATTGCGCGAGAAATACGGGCGCAGGAAGTTTTCCTTAACGCTTATCCCAAGCACCTGGGCGATGCCGATGGTGATGTCGATACCGCCGGTGAAGTCGGCGTAAAGCTCCGCCGCGTACAACACAGCGCCTATGAACACATATGCGCCCGAGTACGCCGCCGGGTCGCCGCACAGCGCCGTTACCGCGACAAGAAGCCTGTCGGCAATGACGAGCTTTTTGAAATAGCCCCACAATATGCGCTGGATGCCGAAGGATATCTGCTTGAAATCCGCCTTGTGCTCGGCAAAAAGTGTTTCGCTCAGATCGCCGAAGCGGGATATGGGACCCTGTATCAACAGGGGGAAAAACGATGTAAACAGCGCAACGCGCAGGATATTCTTCTCCGGCTCGACCTTCTCCCAGTACACGTCGATAACGTAGCTGACCGTCTGGAAGGTGTAAAACGATATGCCGAGCGGCAGCACCCAATCGACATTGCCGATTCCCGCCGAAAACAGGGAATTTACATTGTTTATCAGGAAGTTTGTATATTTGAGCGCGGCGAGTATGCCGATATCGGCGATAAGCGCTGCCACAAATATGCGCTTTCTATCCTTTTCCCGAGCCTTTTTATATGCCTTGCGCTCCTCGCGCGGCAGCGCCTTTGCCTCCGGCGTGGCAAGATACGCTTTTTGCTTTTTCAGCGACGCGCCCATGAGGTTTGTAGCCGCCCAGGAGACGATAACCGTCGCCGCCATGAAGCATAGCCCCTGCCAGCCCGCGCAGGCGTAAAACAGGATATTCGCCGCTAAGAGCAGAAGCCACTGAAAGCGCTTGGGAATGATGTAATACAGCGCGAAAAGCGCTATTAGAAAGGCTATGAAGCCATAGGATGTGAACAGCACGGCTTAATCGTCAAGCAGGCGGTTTACCATGTTCAGCATGGCCTCGGCGGAGTTGAAATTCTCCGGGACGATGTCGCGCGCCGGAATGGTGATGTCAAAAACGTCGGAAAGCTCGGCGATTATGCTGACGATATCAAGGCTTGCAAGTATCCCGTCGTCAACAAGGCTCGTGCAGTGCTCAATGTCCGCGTCAAGGCCGAGACCGTTCAGAATCTCAATAATTTCGTCCATGCTTATCTCTCCATATCTATCAGTGATTTTCTGTCTATTTTTCCGTTGGGCAGCAGGGGCAGCGTCTGCATGCGATATAGCTTTGTCGGCACCATGTACCTCGGAAGCTCCTTTCGTAGGTGCTTTTGCACGCTTTTTTCGTCGGCTGTGCCCATGTAATACAGATACAGCTTGCTTTTTTCCTTCTCAAACAGGCAGCAGGCGCTCTCAACGCCCCCGCACAGGCAGGCGCAGCTTTCGATCTCGCCAAGCTCGATGCGGTGACCCATGTTCTTTATCTGGCTGTCCTTGCGGGATATGAACACAAGCTCCCCGCGCTCGTTTAGCCTGCCGATATCTCCGGTGCGGTATACCGTCTCCGGGTAGTGGGGGTTGAGCGGATTTTGCGTGAACGCCGCAGCGGTGCGCTCGGGGTCGTCGAAGTAGCCGAGGGAAAGGGCGGTTCCGCGTATGCATATCTCGCCCGGCTCGCCGGCCGGAGCTTCCGTATCGTCCTCGCGCAGAAGGATGAAATCTGTATTGTCAAAGGGTCTGCCGACGGGGATCGCCTCGCCCTCGGCAAAGTCGCGGTCAACGTTAAAGTAAAAGGACATCCCCGTAGCCTCCGTCGGGCCGTAGAGGTTTATAAACCGAGCCTCCGGGCAGGCGCTCTGCCAAAGGTGAAGCTGCTTTACGGGGAACACCTCGCTGCCGAAGCACACGGTTTTCATGTGCTCGGGGCGGCCTTCCTCAAACGCGCCCAGCCCGGACACGAGCGTCAGCGCGGAGGCGACCCAGCATATCGTATTGATCTCATATCTGTTTAAAAAGTCCAGCACCCTCAGCGGCGACATGAACAGGCTCTGCGGCATCAGAAACGCCGTTGAGCCGCATTTTATGACCGAGAGTATCTCCTTCATGCAGGCATCTACATACAGCGGCACCTGCATGGCAAAGCGGCTGTCCTCCGACGCGCCTATCACCGGGCAGAGCGCGTTTGCATAGTCTATCACCGAGCGGTGGCAGGCGGTGACGCCCTTGGGCACGCCTGTGCTGCCGGAGGTAAAGACTATATACGCGGGATCCGTGTCAATATGGCGGCGGCGGATAGCGGCAAGGGAGGCATCGTCTGTCTCTGCTGCGAACAGCTCGGAGCTGTCAATGACCTTATCGCCGGCGCCAAGCTCGGCGGCAAGGGCTGCGGATTCTTCGTCGCATACTATCGCCTGCGGCTGGAGGCGCTGCAATATCATGCGCAGACGGTGCAGCGGCATACCTTTTTCAAGCGGCACATAGCAGCAGCCGGCGTACATCACGGCAAAGAACGCGGCTATCGTGCGCGGCGCTTTGTCCATAAACACCACGACCGGCTGCCTGTATATCCCGCGCTCCGCGAGGAAGCTTCCCCCCGCCCGCGCAAGGCGCAGAAGCTCAGCAAAGCTCAGGCTTCCGCTCTCGTCCGCGAAAGCGGGCTTGTCTCCAAGCTTCGGCGCGGTATTTTCAAGAAATTCAAGAATGTTTTTCATTATCAGTTTTCCATTGCGTAGGGAATGGTCTCCACTGCGGGATAAAGCGTGGTGTCAAAGCGCCAGTACTGTCCGCTGTACTGCGACAGCTCCTCGCTTGTTTTCATGAAGCAGTACAGATGCTGAGGGCCGACATTGCAGGTGTCAAAGTGATACCAGCCGCTGCCGAGATTCACAAGGCACCAGAAATGCTGCGTCGCGCCGTTTAAGCGCTCAACGCTGAGCACCTGACACTCGGTCTTCTGGAGCAGGGCATAGCTTGCCGAGTAGAAGGTAAAGCAGTCGCCCACGCCCTCGGTAAGGCCGCGGTAGGCCTCGGATTTCCAGTCGGTCTTGTCGGAGGTTCCCCAGTAGGTGATGTTCTTGTAGCAGTAGTCGTATATCGCTCTTGCCTGCTGCTCAAGGCTCATGTCATCGGTGAGGATCTCGCCGATAACCCTGTCGACCTCTTTGTCAAGCTGCTCGTCAGTTATCTTCTTCTCTATAAAGGTGAATTTTACCGTGACGCTGCTCTTGTTGCCCTCGTGGTCGGTCGCAGTGTATGTCACATCGTACTCGCCCGGTGTTTTGGGATCGACCTTGGATTTATCGACCGTCAGCTCCACGTCGGGGTCTGCGTTATCCTCGGCAAAGACCTCCTTGAAATACGCAACGGCCTCGTCCACATAGCAGTAGCGGTCGCGCGCAGCATAAATAACGGGGGCTGTCTCGTCGGGGGATATTACCGCCTTTGCCTTTACCGTCGTCTCATTTCCCGAGCGGTCGGAGACTATGATCTCAACCTCCTGCTCGCCCTCGACGCTCCAGTCCGGCTCGTTTACAAATCTCGCCTTAACAGGGCTTACATCGACAACATTTGTGATAAATTTTATCGGCTGGCAGTAGTAGCCGGTGCTGCACGGGCAGTCGATGCCCTCGGCGGCGGGTGCGGTGGTGTCCTTTACGGTGACGCCTACCGTTATTTTTTCCTCGCCCTTTGTAAAGGTCACGGCATGCGCGCCGAGGCTGTTGAGCTCAAACGGCTCGCTCTCCATTTTATAGCCCGCGTAATCCGAGCCTATCTGCTCCAAAACCGCGCTCTCGCTGAGCGTTTCGTTTGACGCTTCAAACTCCGCCAGCGCGTCGCACACAAGGATCTTCCCCTTTGCCTCCGTGCTGTTTCCGGCCTCATCGGTCGCCTTGACGCTGCACTCGACTGTGCCCACCTTGGAGAGATTCGGCTCGGCTTCAAATTCATAGCTAACCTTACCCGCATCGTCGCAGCCTACGGCAAGCTCGGATGCCTCGGGCTCGGCGTCCGGAAGTACCGCCAGCGGCACAAGGTCGGGAACGGGCGCTGTAGTGTCCTCAATTCTCAGGGTCGAGCTGTAGGTCTTGCCGTCGAATTTTATCTCAACGGTGCTGTCGCCAAGCTCATCCCAGCTTATATCGTCGAGGTCGGTCACAAATTCCGCATCGTCCCTCTCAACGACCATGAAGTCAGAAAGCTGCGGACGGGGCTGGCCTAACTCATGCTTGAGCACGTCAACGGCGCCGAGCACCGCGATTTTTGTCTCCACGGTGCGGGAGTTGCCGTGCGCGTCTTTAAGCTCTATCTTGCAGTCATACTCGCCTGCCTTGCCGTACTCAGGCTCGCTGAGCCATTTGACGGTGTACTCCGAGGCATCATCCACGTCCTTGAGCGCATCCTCGGGCTTCATGGACTCATCGTCGATGGTGATAGACGCGTCCGCGCTCTCGCCCTCGGGGGCCTTGGTATCCCTCACCACGAGCAGCACGGGACGAACCCTGCCGTCGCTCTTTATTTTGAGGACATAGCTGCCCTCCTCGGTTACGCTCACGTCAGGCTCGCCTATGTAGCTTGCCTCGCCGTCACCCTTCAAAAACTCCGACGCCGCCGGAGCGCCCTCGCCAAGCTCGGTCTTAAGGAACATATGCATGCCGCCGTACAGCACGAACACCACAAGCGCCGCTATGATCGCCAAAGCCAGCACCACCGCAAGCGCGATTATAAGCCCCTTGCGGCTCTTTTTCGGCTTTTCGGGTTTTCTGTGTCTCCCGCTTCCGGAGCGTTTTTTCGTCTCTTCTTTATTTTCTTCAACAATAACGGTTTCTTCCATACGGATACACCTCCGATATTATTACTCCCAATTCGACAAATATATATGATATCACACATTTATCCCGCTCTCAACAATTTTTTGTTAACAAAGCCCCGGTTGAATTGCCCGCTCTGTCGTGGTATATTATTTAAATAATTGCAGTAACACACTGCGGCAAAATGGAGTATGAAATGATCCACGAGAGAAAAGTGTTGGGAATAATAGGCGGCATGGGGCCTATGGCCACCGCCGACCTGTTTATAAAGATAATAGAGCTGACCGACGCTAAGTGCGACAGCGAGCATCTGCATGTTCTTATAGATAATAACACGGATATACCCGACCGCACAAAGTCAATTCTTTCCGGCAGCGATGAGCCGCTGAGGTTCATGGCAGAGTCGGCAGAGCGGCTCGCAGGCGCAGGCGCTGACATCCTGCTCCTGCCCTGCCACACCGCGCATTATTATTACGACGAGCTTCAAAAGCGAAGCCGCCTGCCCGTTATAAACATGCTCAGCGTACTTGTTGAAGCCGCGCGCGGCTCCGACTGCAAGCGGCTGGGGCTTCTTGCGACCGACGGCGTTGTGCGCAGCGGCATTTATGACAAAGCCTTTGACGGCAGCGGTATAGAGCTTATATACCCCGACAGTACCTCTCAGGAGGCGCTAATGCGCCTTATCTACGAGCAGGTCAAGGCCGGGAAAGAAGCCGACACCTCCGCTTTAGACTCCGCCCTTGATGATATGACGCGGCGCGGCGCCGAGGCTTTCATCCTCGGCTGCACAGAGCTGCCATTAGTCTTTTCCGACCGCCCCGGCAGGCATTTTATAGACCCGACCGCGCTTTTGGCCAAGGCCGCGATCAAGGCCGCCGGAGGCAGCATAAAATTCAAAGCATAGGAGCTATACCCAATGAAACGACTTATATCTTTTGTTCTCTGCATCTGCATGATATTTGCGCTTTGCGCCTGCGGCGAGCCTGAGCCGCAGCCCACCCCAGAACCTACCGAGGCCGGGTCTGACTACACGCCGGTTACCTTTACTAACCACGGCAAAAGCGTCACCGTCTCGGAGATGCCCGAAAAGGTCGTGACCGCGGGCCCGAACTGCACGGAGGTTTTCTGCGCGCTGGGTCTTGCAGAGCGCGTTGTGGGCAAGTTCATGGAAAACCACTCCCAGGGCGCGCTGCCGGAGCTTAAAGACGCCGTGGACGGTATCCCCACGCTTTTCGAGGGCTATCCGACGCTTAAAGATATAACTGACAGCGGCTGCGATTTCATCTACGCCAGCAGTTGGATATTCGACAGCGATCTTAGCGTTTCGGAGCTTGAGAGCGCGGGCATAACCGTATTTGTCAGCGAGGCCGCCACCCTCGACGATTTGTGGGGCGAGCTGCGCGATCTCGGCCGTATATTCGGCGTTGACGCCGAGGAGCTTATAAAGTCCGAGACAGAGCGCATCGATGCCGTGACCGAGGCTCTTGGCGATGCCGAGCCTAAAAAGGTGCTCGTGCTCGACAGTCTCATCGGCGAGCAGGTTTACACCGCCGGGGGCGGCAATATTGAGACTGCCTACATTGAAAGCGCGGGCGGCGTGAACGTTTTCGCAGAGCTCTCAAAGCCCTGGGACGCCGTCAGCCGCGAGGACGTTCTCGCCTCAAACCCCGACTACATAATTATCCACGACTACAAGGGCTCAAGCTTTGACGATAAGCTTGCCGCGCTCAAGGCAGACCCCATCCTCTCGAATCTCGACTGCATACGCAACGGCCGCGTCATAGAGCTTTCGCTCGAGAACGTCATGCCGGGGGCGCGCAGCGCGCTGACTATCGAAACCATGGCGCACGCCATGTTCCCCGAGCTGTTTGAGACTGCCGATGGGCAATAAGCTCTCTCCCGTCGAAAACAGGGCGGGCATCAGCTCATTTGGGCTTCACATCCTCGCAATGGCGTTCATGCTCATGGATCACATGTGGGCGACCGTCGTTCCCGACAATATGTGGCTCACCTGCGTCGGCAGGCTCGCGTTTCCCATCTTCGCCTTCATGATAGTCGAGGGCTACTACCACACCGGCAGCGTCAAAAAATATATGCTGCGGCTGCTTGTATTTGCCCTTATCTCCGAGGTGCCGTTTAACCTCATGGTCAGCGGCAGCGTGCTGTATCCCTTCCACCAGAACGTCATGTGGACGCTGCTGCTGGGGCTTATAACCGTGTATTTTATAGGAAAGCTCACCGAAGGCTGCCTGTGCGCAATGCGCATACTCGGCGCGATCATGGTCGTTATCGCCGCTTTCCTGCTCGGCAGCGCTCTAATGCTCGACTATTACGGCTACGGCGTTCTGACCGTCGTGACCTTTTATCTTTTCCGCGGCAGCCGCTGGTATCTGCGCTTAGGGCAGCTTGTCGGGCTTTGGATAATAAATTTTGAGATGATAGGCGGGCTGGAAATACCCGTCTCGCTGTTCGGCATGAGCTTCGACTTCCCGCAGCAGGGCTTTGCGGTGCTCGCGCTCATCTTCATCTGGATGTATAACGGCACGCAGGGTCCCCACGGCAAGGCCGTCAAATACGCCTTTTACACTTTCTATCCCCTGCATATGCTCATTTTGGCGCTTATCGCGCTTGTATAATGCGCACATTTTTTAAAATTTGTGCCAAAAACTGCTCTGACCTTTGACATTGTCTTGAAATTATCAGATAATATAAAAAAACCGTTCGGGAGATGATACCTTGGCACAGGCAGAGCTTATGAGAAAGGCCATGGCGGACAGCCTTAAAGTGCACCTGCGCAAGACGCCTTTTTCCAAAATCACCGTTGACGACATTTGCGAGAGCGCCGGTATAGGCCGGCGGAGCTTTTACCGCTACTTCAAGGACAAATACGACCTTCTCAACTGGCTTTACGACAACGAGTTTTGCAGCAAGCTCCCGAAAAGCCCGGACAAGACCATCTGGGACTACTTCCCGGCTATATGCCGCCATCTTTACAATGACAGGGAGTTTTTTGTGAACGCCTTCTCCGTTACGGGGCAGAACTCTTTCCGGGATTATTGCAGCGACCTGCTGTACCCTCTACTGATGAACGATTTCGGAGAGGTGTTCACCTCGGAGGCTGAGGCTCACTTTGCCATAAAGCGCATTACCGATGCCTCGTTTGACGGCTTTCAGTGGTGGCTTTCGCAGGAGCCGTGCATGCCGCCCGAGGAGTACGCCGAATATGCCAGAGGCGTGTTTACAAGGGTCGCGCGTGGCATCGCCGATATCGACAAGCGGCGGCTGCCGCTGAGCGATTCGCGTTGAGATTGGCGATAATCGTTATTGCGTCAGCCCGACCGGTCACATTTTAAATAATCTTTCCTGCACTCGCGCTCTTAATTAAAAACCACAACGTTAAACAACGCTTTACATCGTAGGGGCGCAAACTATAATTCAATAAGGCGTTAAGCATAAATAGATACGGGTTCTTAGCCGAGCCATAATTCGCGTTTTGTGTCGCTGAGACACAAAACGCGTTTTTTATGCCCCTAATGTGCCCATACGGTATGATACAATTATAACAAGCAAACAAAAAATATATATCAGGGAGGAGTATATCATGAATAACAAAGTCCCCGGCTTTACCGACCAGGAATGGGAGCTGATGAAGGATTACATTGATAATTCCAGCAAGCAGCCACGCCAGAATCTGATCGAGCTTATAAGCCACGTTGACCCCTCTGTCGCTCAGCTTGGAATGAACTCAGGGCCATATTTCATGCTGGACAGACTTCTCACAGACGAGCAGATCGACTTCGCCAACCATCTCAAGCTGCGTGTGCCGGTCTACATCGACGAGCTTGCCGAGATGTCCGGAAAGAGCGTCGAGGAAGCGGCCAAAATAGCCGACGACCTTGCGCGCATCGGCGTTTTGGTTTACAAGCCGGACGAGAAGGGCGTAGACCGGGTCGAGCTTCCCATCTTCGTTGTCGGCATACTTGAGCAGGTGCTGCTCGGCGGCCTTGACTGCGACCAGTACAAGACCTATCCCGAGCTTGCCGTCGGCTTCAAGTATCACACCCAGCAGACCTTCACCTCAAAGGGCGCGCTGCTGCCCGCGGCAAACCACGGTGTGCACCGTCCCGTGCCCGTTGAGTCCGCGCTCAAAAACGAGTCGAGAGTCGAGAGCTGGGAAAATCTCCAGACGCTTATCGACGAGAGCGCAAACGGCAGCTTCGCGATCTGCGAATGCATCTGCCGCAAGATAAGGAAAGAGTATGACGAGCTGGGCGACGAGCCCGATCTTGAGTGGTGCATGCCTCTCGGCAGCTATGCCGAATACGCCATCCGAACCGGCAAGGGCAGGCGTCTTACCAAGGAAGAGTACATGGCCAAGCTCAAGGAGGCCGAGGACAGAGGCTTTGTCCACAACGTCTCGAATCACGACGGCCCCTCGCCCATCGAATACATATGCAACTGCGACTACCAGACTTGCCTGTCCATCAGATCCTCGAACTACACCAGGGCAGCAAACCTGCAAAAGTCGAACTTCGTCGCCACCGTAGATGCCGAAAAGTGCGTGGCCTGCGGCAACTGCGTTGAAAAATGCCCTGCAAACGCCGTCAAGCTCGGCCAGAAGCTGCCGCAGAAGAACAATGTCGAGTATCAGGACGCCCCATTCCCGCCCGAGGTAAACGCACTTAGCTGGGGGCCTGAGCACTGGAACCCCGACTATCTGAACAACCGTCAGGACGTGCAGCCTGAAACCGGCACCTCCCCCTGCAAATCAAACTGCCCCGCGCACATCGCCGTTCAGGGCTATCTGCGCATGGCGGCACAGGGCAGATACCGCGAGGCGCTTGAGCTTATAAAGCAGGAGAATCCGCTGCCCGCCGTCTGCGGCAATATCTGCAACCGCCGCTGCGAGCAGGTCTGCACACGCGGTGAGATCGACGAGGCGGTGTCCATCGACGAGGTAAAGAAATTCATCGCATACAGAGAGCTTAACGAAAACGAGCGCTTTGTTCCCAAGAAGCTGCGCGACCACGGCCACAAGCTCGCGGTCATCGGCGCAGGCCCCGCGGGTCTGAGCTGCGCGTACTACCTTGCGGTAGAGGGTCACAGCGTCACGGTATTCGACCGCAATCCCGAGCCGGGCGGTATGCTCCGCTACGGCATCCCATCCTTCAGACTTGAGAAGGATGTCATCGCCGCCGAGATCGAGGTTCTGAAAGAGCTTGGCGTTGAGTTTAAGTGCGGCGTGGAGATAGGCAAGGATGTAAAGCTCCACCAGCTCCGCAATCAGGGCTACAAGGGCTTCTTCGTCGCAATCGGCGCACAGAGCTCCCAGAAGCTGAGAGTAAAGGGCGAGGATCTCATGGGCGTATTCGGCGGAGTCGATTTCCTTCGCAAGGTGAACCTCGGCGGCAAGCCCGAGCTTGGAAAGAGATGCGCCGTCATCGGCGGCGGCAATGTCGCCATTGACACCGCTCGCACCGCCATCCGTTGCGGCGCGGAGGAGGTCTGCATTGTCTACCGCAGAACCGAAAATGAAATGCCGGCAGATCGCGCAGAGCTTGAAGAAGCCATCGAAGAGGGCGTAAAGCTCCGCTTCCTCAGCGCTCCCGCCGAGATAATCGGCGCAGACGGCAAGGTTTGCGGTCTCAAGATCGAGCTTATGGAGCTTGGCGAGCCCGACGCTAAGGGTCGCAGAAAGCCCGTCGGCACCGGCAAGTTCGAGACCATAGACGTTGACAGCATCATCGGCGCCATCGGCCAGACCGTCGATTGGGGCGGCATTGACACCGGCAAGCTCGAAAAGGCCAAAAACGGCCTTGCTGAGGCAGACTCCTTCACCTACCAGACCGCAGAGCCCGATATCTTCGTCGCAGGCGACGTTTACACCGGCCCCAAGTTTGCCATCGACGCTATCGCGGGCGGCAAGCAGGCCGCTATTTCCCTGCATCGCTACGCGTGGGGCAACAACCTCGTGTCCGGCCGCGACAGAAGAGAGTACAAGGATATCGACAAGGGCAACATCGCCGTGGGAAGCTACGACACGGCATCGCGACAGAAGCCGCTCATCGACCTCAGCAAGAAAAAAACCATGCGCGACGAGCGTGGCGTGTTCACTGAGGAGCAGGTCAAAAAGGAGACCTCCCGCTGCCTGAGCTGCGGCGCAGCCCACGTTGACGAGAACCTCTGCATAGGCTGCGGCGTCTGCACTACCCGCTGCAAGATGGACGCCATCACGCTCAGGAAAAAGTACAATGAGGTGCCCGTTCCCAACGAGCTGCTCATGAAAGACACGGGCGCAGAGGTTATGCGCCGCCGCGACGAGCTGTATGACGGCAAGCCCATAATGAAGAAGGTCGCCACTATGGTCATCAAGAACAAGATAAAGGTAAAGCCGCTCAAGCCCGCAAAGCCGAGGAAATGGTGATATGCACGAAATAGGTATGCTTCATCAGGCGGCTGAGCTTGCAATCTCGTTTGCCGATGAAAACGGCATCGGCGAGATAAAGGCCATATCTATCGAGATAGGCGAGCTTTCAGGCGCGCTGCCGTATGTGTTTACGGAGTATTTCCCCTTCGTCGCGGAAAAATATCCCCAGCTCAAAAACACCGAGCTGAAGCTCAGGACGATCCCCGGCGAGGCTCTGTGCTCGGACTGCCATTGCCTGTATAACGTCATGAAGCACGAGGGCGTATGCCCCCGCTGCGGCAGCCGCGTCAAGAAGGTACTCGGCGGTCAGGACGTAAATGTGGTAAGCATAGAATATTAGTTACACTCTCCCCCAAAGAAAGACATCCCCTGTCGTGTAAAACACGGCAGGGGATGTTCTCCGTCTGTTATTTTCTGTTTTTTATAGCCTCCACCATGCGTTTCAGACCCTTTTCGATGATCGAGCGCGGCATGGCGAGATTGAGCCTTATAAAGCCCTCGGCGTTATCCACAAACAGTGAGTTTCCGCCCTCGAGCAGCACGCCGGCCTTGTTTGCAAAGAAGCCGGGCAGGTCGGGCTCATCGGGCAGGACTCGACTCAGATCAACCCACGCGAGGTACGTCGCCTCCGGCAGTTTGAACACCGCTTCCGGCAGGTTCTCCTTCAAAAAGCTCTCAACAAAGCGGAAGTTATCGTCAAGATAGCTCTTGAGCTCCTCAAGCCACGCGCCGCCCTTTTCATACGCCGCCTGCGACGCCGTGACAGACAGGGGATTGACGCAGCCGAACAGCTTATCGTGCTCGGCCATGAGCTGACGCACCGCCGGGTCTCTCACGATGATATTCGAGAACATCAGTCCCGCCATGTTAAAGGTCTTGCTCGCTGACATGCAGGTTATGAGCTTGGGATAATCGGGCATTACCTTCGCCGTGGGGATGTGGCGCCGGCCGCTGCGGATAAGGTCGCAGTGTATCTCGTCCGAGATAAACCACAGATCGTGTTTTTTCACTATCTCGCAGACGCGCTCTGTCTCCTCCCGCGTCCACATGCGTCCCGTGGGGTTGTGCGGATTGCACCAGATGAGCAGCTTCACCTTCGGGTCGGCGGCCTTTTTTTCAAGGTCATCATAGTCGATGGTGAAGAAGCCGTTATCGTTTTTTAGCCTTGAGCACACCAGCTCTCGGTGGTTAAACTCCGCCGCATGGAGGAAATAGCCGTAGGAGGGCGATGTGATGAGCACCTTTTCGTCGGGCGCTGTGAGGTCGCCGACAAGCTCGTACAGCGCGGGAATGATGCCGGGGGTGAACGTAAGCTCCTCCTGCGGAAAGCTCCAGCCGTACCTGTCCTCGCACCATTTTGAAAACGCCCTGTAGTAGTCGTCGCCGAAAACCATGCTGTAGCCGAAAATTCGCTTATCCACACGATCCTTTATCGCCTGGCGTATCTCCGGCGCCACGGCAAACTCCATGTCCGCGACCCACATGCGCACAAAGTCCTCGTCTGCGTAGGGGAATTTCATCTCAGGCCCGGCATGGAAAATATAGCCGCGGAAGCCGTCGGTGTTCATTGCGTTTGTGTTGCGTCTGTCGATGATCTCGTCAAAATCGTATTTCATTGCTGCCTTCTCCTATGCTTAGTATTGTAATATCGGCGCCGAGCCGTCGTCCTCGCATTTTGTGATGGATTTTATCACGGCCTCATAGCTGTAGCTGTCGCTGACCTGCACCGTGAATTTATCTCCGACCTTTTTACCTAAAACCGACCTTCCGAACGGCGATTCGCGGCTGATAAGCCCCTTGAGCGGGTCTGTGCGTATGGTCGTCACGACCTGTATTATCTGCGTCTCGTCGTCCTCGGGAATGTATATCTCCACCTTGTCGTACAGCCCCACCTCGTCGTCGGCGGAGTCGGAATCTATTATCCGCGCAGATTTTATCATGTTCTCAAGATAGCGGATACGGCTGCCGTTGCGGTTTTTGGCGCGCTTGGCCTCCTTGTATTCAAAGTTCTCGCTCAGGTCGCCGAATGCGCGCGTGCGCTTGACCTCCTCTATAAGCTCTGGCATTAGCTCCTTTTGGCGGTAGTCAAGCTCCGCCTGCATCTTCTCAATATCCTGCTTTGTCAAATCGTCATGCATAACGCAACCTCTTTTTAAGCATAGGAGAGCCGAACCCCTATCGGTTTTGAAGCGATCTTTTCCGCTCTCGCTTCGTGGAAAGCCTTGAAAATACGTCAGTATTCCCTGCTGCT
>SFEX01000009.1 GCA_004557075.1 Clostridiales bacterium | reverse complement strand
TGCCTTAATGACACATACCCCTTTTGTCAGCAACCCTTGTCCGGCAACTGCCATAGTATTTGTTTCTCAAAACCTGTTTTATGGACAGCTACCTCATGGCAGGGATTTTTTTATGTTATTTAAATCGTTGCTTGGCGGTAAATTCGCGGACGGTTATTTTTTCGACGCAGGTTGCATTTATGACCTTTTCCGAGCAGGCAACGGAGTCGAAGCCGCAGTGACGGCATAATAGCTCAAGCCCTTTCACCGCCTCATCGCCGCTGACCCTGCATATTTTGCCCCAGCCGATAAAGCTTTTGTAATCGGCGGTCTGGCTTCCGTCGGGATTGACGACAAAGGCGCGGCAAACATCCGCCTCGACGCAAACACACTGCGCCTTTTCGGCAAGCTCGTGGCGGCGGCCGAGCTTCGCGCCGTGTACATAGAAGGTGAACACGCCGCCTTGCTCCTCAAAGCCGAAGGACAGCGGAACAACGTAAGGGATATCCCCGTCGCAAAAGCCTAAACGTATGGTATCGCAGCTTTCAATAAGCGCGCGGATGCTTTCAATATCCTCTATTGCGCGGTCATGTCGTCTCATCAAAACAGATACACCCTCATTTCGTACGGCCTTGTGGTAAAGCCGTTTGATATAACAAAGTTGTTCTCATAATTTCCGAACACCTGCTTGACCTCGTCAAGATATATACCCTCCGGCGCGTCAAAGCGCACGGATTTTTCCGAATACGAGCAGATGACAAGAAGCTTTTTCCCGGCTAAATTGCGCTCGTAGACGAAAAGCTCACGGCTTTTCGGATAGTGCTCGATATAGTCGCCGTAGATGACGACGGGGTTATCGCGCCTGAACTTGAGTGCGCTGCGGTAGAAATTCAGCAGGCTGTTGGGGTCGTCAAGCTGGCTTTCGACGTTTATCTCGCGGTAATTTTCGTTTACGACAAACCACGGCTGCCCCTCCGTAAACCCGGCGTTGGGCGCGTCCGACCACTGCATACAGGTTCTTGCGTTGTCGCGCGATGCCTTCTGCGCAAGCTTCAGCACCGCATTTTTGCTCAGGCCGAGCTTTGAGGCTATGCGGGCGTTGTTCTGCGTCATGATATCTTTGTAATCGCTGAGCTTATCCAGCGGAGTGTTGAGCATTCCGATCTCCTGCCCCTGATACACAAAGGGCGTGCCGCGCTGGAACAGATAGCTCGCGGCGATGCTCTTTCCGCTCTCGACGCGGTACTTCTCGCTGCCGTAGCGGCTGATGATGCGCGGATGGTCGTGGTTTTCCATGTAAAGGGCATTCCAGCCCTTGCCGTACATGGCGTTTTGCCACTTTGAGAAAGCTTTTTTGAGCTTGAGCAGGTCAAAGGGCTTCTGGAGAAAGTCGGTGATGAAGCAGTCGGCCTCCATGTGGGCGAAGTTTATCATCATATCCAAAACCTTGCCCTTGCCCTTGCCCTCGCGCACATAGCTCAGGGCAATATTGGGCTCCATTCGCGGCCCCTCGCCGACGGTGAAGCAGTCGTAGAAATCCAGAACGTCGCGCTTAAATTCGGCAAGATAGTCGTGAACCTTGGGCAGATTGGTGTAATACTGCATACCCGTCGCGGCGGGCAGCTTAACCTTTGCGCTGGGCAGGCCCTCGGCCTTGGAGATGTAGGTTATAACGTCCTCGCGGAAGCCGTCCACGCCCATGTCGAGCCAGAAGCGCATGATGTCCTTGACCTCTTCCCGAACCTTGGGGTTGGACATGTTGAGATCGGGCTGCTTTTTGGAGAAGATGTGCAGATACCACTCGTCGAGCCCCTCGTCGTACTCCCACGCGCCGCCCTCAAAAAGACTGTCCCAGTTGTTGGGCGGGCGCTTTTTGCCCTTGCCCTTGCGCCAGTAGTAGTAATCGTGATAGGGATTGTCCCTGCCCTTTTTGCTCTCGATAAACCAGGGGTGCTCGTCGGAGGTGTGGTTGACGACAAGGTCCATGAACACACGCAGCCCGCGCTCATGCGCACCGTCGAGCACCTGCTTGAAGACGTCGAGATCGCCAAAATCCGGGTGGATGCTCCTGTAATCGGATATGTCGTAGCCGTAGTCGGAGTTGGGGGAGGGGTAGAGCGGCGAGAACCATATGCCGTCAACGCCGAGCGAGGCTATATAGTCTAACTTCGATAAAACGCCCCACAGATCGCCTATGCCGTCGCCGTTTCCGTCGCAGAACGAGCGGCACCAGATCTGATATACGGACATTTCCTTGTACCAGAACTTTTTCTCCATAAGTATCCTCCTGCCATATATTATTAATTGATTTTATCACAGCGCGGGGGCGGTTGCAACGGAATAATATCCTTGCACAATGAAAAAATCAGCCGTGAAAGCGGCTGATTTATAATCGGATATTGACTTTTGGACACTGTTGATGCTATAATTTAAACACAAGGAGCGATGACCAACGGTCAGCTCTGAGTTGTTAACAATCGAACCAAAAAAATCAGCCCGAAACCGTCACTTGGCAGAGTGGCGGTTTCTGCGTTTTACGATAATCGTAACTGTAAAAGCTCCGATATGTAATGTGATTCGCATTGGCTTCACCCCCTTTCGGGTGGTGTAGCTGACCGCCTCGCCCCTTGCTTAACACTTAATATAACATATTTCTACAATTATGCAAGAAAATTCGTCGTAAGGCGAATATAACTGTGGCACACTTCCTTGCGAAGTGTGCCACAAACGTTGTATTTTACTTTATTATTCGTTCCCGTCCGGTGCGGCGGAGAGGCCGACACCAATGGCTGTGAGGACAGCGGCGGCAAAGGCAAGCGTGTCGAGATCGCCGAAAACGATCGAGGCGATGACGCTTATAAGCCCCAGCGCAACGCCGATAACGGACAGCCTGAGTGCTGCGGGCAGCCTATTCTTCCTGAGCAGGAGCAGAGCTGCGGTCGCCGCCGCGACTGCAAGGAGATGCCCCGCGTAGGTCAGGATGAAGGATATGATGCTCTTGAGATATTCGCTGCGAAGCTGCGCCTCGTGCGCTCCGGCGGCGGAAATAAGCTGCTCGGTACTATCGTCGCTGCCGCCGAAGCCCTCGTCGATGAGCTTATCTCTTGCGCGGCTGACCTTTTCAGAAACGTCTTCGTATACCGAAAGCTCCTCGGCTTTGGCGTCAAGCTCGGCTTTGCGCTCGTCAAGTCCGGCCTTGCTCTCGGAAACCGACTGCCCCTGCGCGTCGAGCCGCGCCGGACCTCCGGCAATGCTGCTGCGCATGGAGTTAAGCTGCGCATTTGCCTCGGCAAGCTTCGTCTCGGCGGTCTCAAGCCCGGCTTCGCCGAGCATTAGCTGCTCATATGCCGAGTCGAGCTGCGCCTTGCCCTCGGCAAGCTTCGCTTCCGCCTCCGGAATGAGCGCCTGCGCCGAGTCGATTCCGGCCTTCATCTGCGCGATATACTCGTCGCTCAGCTCAATGCCCGCCTGCGCGCCGACAGCCGCGAGAGCCTCATCATGGCTCATGCCGCTTGCCTCGAGCGCCTCGATAGCGTTAAGCAGATACTCGTACATTGAAAGACCCTTTTCGTATTCCTGCTTCCGGCTTTCAAATTCCGCGACGCCCGCGTCGTAAGCCGCCTTGCCCTCGTTATAGAGCTTCCAGCCCTCGTCGAGCTTGGACTTGCCCTCGCTGACGGCGCTGTCGGCACTGCCGCCGAGCGCGTTTTTGCCCGCGCTGTAAGCGATGAGCTGGGTGTTGTACTCTAAAACGTCCTTGTTGTATTGAAGCTCCGCGTCCTCATATTTGCCGTACTCGTCCTCATACGCCGCGTATTCGGAATCGTATTCGGACTTGGCGCTGTCATACTCGGCCTTGCCCTCGGCAAGAAACGCGTCATTTTCCTTCAGCGCGTCAAGCTCGTCGCGAAAATCCGTGTATGCGCCCTGAGTCTCCTTTACGGAGCCCAAATTGTCCACAATGCCCATAACACCGGTCAGAAACGAGACGACAAGAAGCGCCACGGCCAGTGTGATTGCGATGACCCTCCACTGGTTTTTGGAAATCATGTACTCACCTTTTAGAAAGAAATTTATTAATTGATTATATTACAACCAATATATTAACTCAATATGAATTTGCGGATAAAAATTTCCCGCTGCATGATAAAAATGTAGTAATGTTGGAAGGCGTGTGGTATACTATCCTTGAATAAGTATAAGGAAGTTTTATATATGGATGTGAATAAACTCAAGGGCTACGCGGAGCTTATCGTCCGCGTCGGCGCTAATATACAAAAGGGTCAGGATGTTGTCATATCCGCCGAGCTTGACCAGCCGGAATTTATCGAGATGATTGTTGAGGAGTGCTATAAGGCGGGTGCTGCCGAGGTCAGGGTAGAATGGACGCACCAGCCGCTAAAGCTCTTGCATGTTCAGTATCAGAGCGTAGAACGCCTTGGCTCGGTGGTCGGCTGGGAGAAGCAGCGCCTGCTGCACAGAGCGGAGACGCTGCCCGCCATGATCTATCTTGAATCGGCAGACCCCTCGGGACTTGATACGCTCGACCAGGAGAAGTGGGGAAAGAGCGTTCAGATGCGCTGGGGCGTGATAAAGCCCATACGCGACGATATGGAGAACAAATATCAGTGGTGCATAGCCGCTGTACCGGGCAAAAAATGGGCGAAAAAGGTGTTCCCGGAGCTTAGCGATACCGAGGCCGTCGAGAAGCTTTGGGAGGCGATACTGTACACATCGCGCGCAGAGCATGACGGCGTCGCGGCATGGCGCGAGCATAACGCCGATTTAAAGCGCCGCTGCGATTACCTCAACTCTCTCTCTCTTCGCCGTCTGCATTATAGCTCAGCAAACGGAACAGACCTCACCGTCGGGCTGATACCCGAGGCGCAGTTTCTCGCGGGTGCCGAGAAAACTCTCGGCACGGGCGTTGTGTTTAACCCCAACATCCCCAGCGAGGAGGTATTCATAAGCCCCATGAAGGGCGAGGCGGAGGGCATCGTTTATTCGACAAGGCCGCTGTCCTACCGTGGGACGATGATCGAAAATTTCAGCGTTCGCTTTGAAAACGGCAGGGTCAGCGAAGTTCACGCCGAAAAGGGCGAGGCGGCGCTCAAGACCATGGTGAACATGGACGAGGGCGCAAAAATGCTCGGCGAGTGCGCGCTCGTTCCGTATGACAGCCCGATACGCAACAGCGGGATAATGTTTTATAACACGCTGTTTGACGAAAACGCCGCCTGCCATCTTGCGCTTGGCGACGGCTTTGCAAACTGCATCAGGGACTATGATAAATACACGCTTGAGCAGTGCCGCGAGATGGGCATCAATATGTCCATGATACACGAGGATTTCATGATAGGCTCGGAGGATCTTGACATCACCGGAATCACCGAAAACGGCGAGAGCGTGCAGATATTCAAAAACGGCAACTGGGCGTTTTAAGGAAGTTACAGTATGAACGAAGAGATAAAGAGAGAAAAGCTCAGATACTCGGTGAGCAGGAAAAACTTTTTTGTGAAGCTGTCGGCGTTTTTTATGCTGCTTTCCATGCTTTGCAGACTCCTTGGCTACTGGGGCTTCTGGGCAAATCAGACAAGCGACTTTGTCCTGACGCAGATATTGCTGCCGGTGATGTGCAACCTGCTGTTTGTCGTGGTGATACTCTATATGGGCAGGCGATTTTTCGCCCTGAGCTGCGTGCCGGTGATTTTGGGCGTGGTGTTTTTCATAATAAAGGCGCTGGGCTTTGACAGCGTCATACATATGATACTCTGCATCTGCCTGTACCTTGCGGTCGCCATCATCTATACGGCGACGGTGTTCGGCGTTATACGCACAAAATGGCTGCTGGCGCCTCTTTTCGGGCTGCCGCTGCTGTATCACATCTTTGTCGACGATCTGAGCACACTGCGCGCTGACGAAAACGCCATGAGCCTCGGCGAATGGCTTCCGGAGATCTCGGTTCTGTGCATTATGCTGTCGCTGCTTCTCATATGCTTTGCAATGAAAAAGCGCGATTTTGCCGCCGAGCGCGCAAGCTCGGAAGAGCAGCAGACAATAGATATCCTCATGGAAAACGAAGAGCCTGCGGACGGCAAACCGGAGGACGATAAGACCACAGGAGAGGCTTAAATAAGCATGAGTGACATTAAGGAAAAAAAGCTCGGAGAGAGCGAAACTGTCGTCATAAAAAAAGACGATATCGAAGAGCAGATACGAAAAAGCTCGGAAGAGAGCACCGTGCTCGACAGTGCCCCCACCGAGTTCCAAAGCATATTTGACCCGGAGTTAGAGGCAATTTTGCGCGAGACAGAGGGCTACGAGGCAGAGCCCGAGCCCGAACAGGAGTATCGCATCGACGATGAGCCGCGGCAGCAGAGCGTAAGCTCCAACGCGCAGCGCGTTATCGAGCAGCACGCCGAGGAAAAGGATCACCGCAGGAAAAAGAAGCTCATCATTATCGGCGTGGCGGTGGTGGCGGCGCTGGCGATCCTGCTGGCTATCGTGCTCGCGCTCAAAAGCGGCGGCGAGACGAAGGAATACCGCAACGCTTTTGAAATGGCGCAGGAGTATTACTACGACGGCGAATATGACAAAGCTCTTGAAAAGCTGCGCGAGGCCATGGCGGTGGATAAGACCGACGAGTGCCTGCTGCTTATGAGCCGCTGCTACGAGGCAAAGTATGACTATGTTAACGCCATTGCCATACTCGAAAGCTCAAATTCAGACAGCGACAGCATAAAAAAGCGCATCGAGCGGCTGAAAAAGGCTCAGGAGGAGTATGAAAGCGGCAGGGTCGTTCTCATCTGCGGCGAGCAGTATGACATTGAGACAACGGTGCTCGACCTCTCAGGAAAGAAGATCAGGAGCGGCAGACTGAGCGATGTTGGCAAGCTGACAGAGCTTACGAGCTTAAAGCTTGCCGATAACAAGATAACGACGCTCGAGTTCCTTACTCCGCTGAAAAAGCTGACCTCGCTCGATCTGAGCAATAACGATATAAGCGACATAAGCGAGCTTGAGCAGCTAAAGAGCCTGAGAACGCTGCATCTTGACGGCAACAAGATCGAGGACTTTTCGCCTCTGTACGGTCTGGATAAGCTCACGATGCTTACTATCACCGATATGGAGATAAAGGAGAGCCAGCTCAAGGAGCTGAAAGAGAAGCTTCCCGGCTGCGTTATCTACAGCGACGAGGCCAAGGAGGATGTTATCGAAATCACCCTCGGCGGCAAGACCTTCAAGAGCAACGTGACTGAGCTTGACCTCTCCGGCTGTAGTGTGAGCGATATCTCGCGGCTGTCGGTGTGCACGAAGCTGACAAAGCTGAACCTTTCAAACAACAGCATAAGCGATATAAGCCCGCTTGTTGATATCCCGGGACTTACGGATTTGAACCTTTCCGATAACAATATAAGCGATATAAGCCCGCTTATGAGCATGACGAAGCTTGCAAAGCTCGACCTTGCGAATAACAATATTAAATCCGCCGCGGCGCTCAAGGAGCTGACAACGCTCACGGAGCTCCAGCTCGGCGGGAATAAGCTCGGCGGCTTTTCCGCCATCGGCAAGCTTACCGCTCTCAAGACCCTCGGCCTGAACGACACGGGGCTTGCAGATTCAGACCTGAGCATCCTTTACAGCCTGAAAAATCTGAAAAAGCTCAACATTGAGGATAACGCCGCACTTACAGAGAGCGGGGTGTCTGCCCTGCAAAAGAAGCTCACCGGCTGTGAGATCCGCCATTCCGAGTTTGCAAAGCACGTAGAGCTCGGCGGCAAGAGCTTTGCGGCAGACTCCGAGACGGTGGAGGCATCGAACCTCGGGATAAGCGATATCTCGGCTGTGGCGGGCTTTACGGGGCTCAAGCACCTTGACCTGAGCCGAAACCATATAAGCAGCATATCCGCGCTATCCTCGCTCACAAGCCTTGAATCGCTTGATCTCTCAAACAACAGGATAAGCGACGTTTCCGCGCTGTACTCGCTGACAAATCTCAGGCAGCTCTGGCTCGGCGGGAACAGTATCAGCACCGAGCAGATCGAAGCCCTGCGCAATGCGCTGCCCAACTGCTATATAAGTGTTGAATAAAAAAATACGAACAAATTTTGAATTTTAAGGCATTTTACACAAAAACTATTTCCTTTCGAGGCAAGATATGTTATAATACATATGCAGAAAGGAGCTGACAAAAATGAAGTTCACTTTTACCGAAAAGAAGATGGGCTCATCCGAGGAGCTGAGAGCGTACACAGAGCGCAAGGTCAGCAAGCTCGACCGCTTTTTCAAGACCGAGAGCAGCGCGTCGATCACCTTCAGCACTGAGCGCGGCAGATTCTTGGCTGAGATCACCGTCTCCAACAACGGCCTGTATTACAGGGCAAGCGAGCTTACAAGCGACATGTACGCCTCCGTCGATTCAGGCGTCGCCGCAATCGAGCGGCAGATCAGGAAGAACAAGACGCGCCTTGAAAAGCGGCTGAGGGAAGGAGCTCTGGAGCGGGAAGCAAAACCTGCCTATGCGCCTGCTGAGGATGACGAGGATGAGGAATTTAAAATCGTTCGCAGCAAGCGCTTCTCGATCAAGCCCATGTCTCCTGAGGAGGCGATCCTCCAGATGAATCTTCTTGAGCATGAGTTCTTCGTGTTCAGAAACGATGAGGCCGACGGCGCAATATCGGTCGTCTATCGCCGCAAAAACGGCGGTTACGGTCTGATTTGTGACGACGCCGAGGAATAAAACATAAAAAATATTTTACTGCCCCGTCGAAAGATGGGGCAGTTTTAAGGAATAATGATATGGAATATACGGAAGTTACGATAGAATGCGCGCCAGAGGATATCGACGATATCTGCGATAAGCTCACCGAAATGGGCTGCGGTGGATATATAATTGAAAACGAAGCGGATCTGAACGATTTTTTGGAGAATAACCGCCGCTACTGGGACTACGTTGACGAAACTTTGCAGCAAAGCTACGCGGGTCTGTCGCGGGTCAAGTGCTATTTTGAGGATAACGATGACGGGCGCGAGATGTTAGCCGCGCTCAGGGCGCAGTTTGATATAAGCACAAAGACCGTGCGCGACAGCGATTGGGAGAACAACTGGAAGGAATTTTATAAGCCGCTCGAGATAGGCGAGCGCATCCTCGTTGTGCCCGAGTGGGAGGATGCTTCCGCCGATGGGCGCGTAAATCTGCGCCTCGATCCCGGCCTGATGTTCGGCACCGGCAGCCATGCAACTACTCGCATGTGCCTTGCTGCGCTCGAAAAATACGCCGGCGCGGGCAAAAAGGTGCTCGACCTCGGCTGCGGCAGCGGAATACTCGGTATAGGCGCGCTCGTGCTCGGCAGCGCAGGCTGCGTCGGCTGCGATATCGACCCGAAAGCGCCCGACATCGTCATGGAAAACGCAGCGTTGAACGGTATCGGGAGCGACAGGCTGCGCGTCTTGGCGGGCGATGTGATAGGCGATAAGACGCTGAGGAAAAATCTCGGCGGCGGCTATGATATTGTGCTGGCAAACATCGTCTCCGACGTGATAATACCGCTTGCGCCGCACGTCCGCGACTTCATGGCAGAGGGCGCCGTGTTCATCACCTCCGGCATCATAGACGGCAGAGAGGCGGAGGTCGAAAGCGCACTGAAAAACGCGGGCTTTGAAATATGCGCGCATTATCATGAGGAGGAGTGGCACTGCTTTGAATGCAGGTGAAACGTAAATGTTAAAATAGTCCTTACTCACCGGAGTAAGGACTATTTTTGCGCTATATTCAATCCCACAGCCGGACGGGATATACCCCGGCGTCCTTCATGGCGGCGATGGCGGCGCGCACGCTGTCGAGATCGGCGCGGTAGGTCATGCCGTACCATGTCTCATTGCAGTCGAGAACTCTGACGCTGGCGCTGCCCTCCTGGAGCTGCTCGTTTGCGACGAAGGGAAGAAAATACTCGCACTTGAGCGGATTTTCGGGAAGAGAGCGGTCAAGAAACGCTGGGAATCTCGCGTTGAGCTCATCGAGCATTTTCGTGGAAAAGCCCCAGAAATTCATTGACACTGTCGTATCGCCGGACAGCGGCGTGAAGTGCTCGCCGTCCTCGGTGTAGGCGGCGTCAGAGCCACGCTTTTCGATGTGCGTGCGCTCGGTAATATCCCGCAGGAAGCCGTTTTCGATCTCGCACACACCGCGGGCGACGTGGCCGTTTTCGGTCACGGTGTTGCGCAGCTTGTAACCGACCATGGCGTACTCAGAGTCGGGTCTGTCAGCGCTGAGGAAGGAGTATATCGCCTCGTATGCGCCGCAGCCGTAGAAATCGTCGGCGTTTATGACGGCAAATGGGCCGGTGACCGTTCCACGGCAGCAGAGCACCGCGTGGCCTGTGCCCCAGGGCTTTTCACGCCCGTCGGGAACGCTGTAGCCCTCGGGCAGCCTGTCAAGCTGCTGATACACATACTGCACGTCGAAGAAATTTTCCATGCGCGCGCCGATGGCGGCCTTGAAGCTGTCCTCGATCTCATGCTTTATGATAAAGACGATTTTCTTAAAGCCTGCTCTGCGCGCGTCGAACAGCGAAAAATCAATGATGGCATGGCCTTGATCATCGACGGAGGTGATCTGCTTGAGTCCTCCGAAGCGGCTGCCCATGCCGGCGGCCATTATAACAAGCGTCGGTTCTGCCATGGCACACCCTTACGCGCCGAGGTCAAGCTCGTTTATGCCCATGCCGACGGTGATGGTGCGTATGGCCTCAAAGGTCTTGGCCTGTGCGATCTCAAGTCCGGCGTTCATGGCCTCGTCGGAAAACTCCGTAACGTCGTCGGGGAGCTTAACGATAGTCTCAGTGGTGATATCAAATACAAAATGCTTCTCCTCGGGGTCTGCGAGCTTTATGCTAAGGTACAGGACGGCATAGCCGTTCCACTCGTCGGGGAGCTTGGCGGAGACCTTGCCCGACTGGGTGAGGTTCAGCTCCGAGCTCATGCCGGTGTCGAGCATGCTGCTCAGATTAACGGTTTTGAAATCAACAAATTCAACGTTCATAATTTTACCTCATATATTTAATAGTTGCTTTTTGGCGATATTTCCAAAATTATTTTACTCTACCGCAGCGGATTTTACAATAGTAAATTACTCCTCGCCGGATGTGCAATTGCCATTGAGGCGATTCGCGTTGAGATTGGCAGTGATCGTTATTGCAACAGCCCGAATATGAACATTGGAATATAACGAAGATATCCAAGCTCTAAATCGGTGCGCTACTGATATTTTCACCGCACTAATTGACCGCGCGAGTGCAAAATAGAATTTTTACAATGTGGCCGGTCGAGCACCGGTAAAAACGATTATTTAAAGCGTCGCAACGAATTAAAAAAGCCCTGCCTTTCGGCAGGGCTTATAATCAAATGTTTGGTTACTGCTCGGCAGGCTCAAAATCCTCGGGGCCGTGGTGGCAGAGCGGGCAGGTGTAGCCTGCGGGAAGCTCGCCCTCGCAGGGCTCGAAGTGACCGCAGACTGTGCAGATATAGCCCTTGACCTTCTCCTTGACGACGGGAACGACGTGCTCGAAGTCCTCGGGGCCGTGCTTGCACAGCGGGCATACGAAGTCGGCAGGCAGCTCGCTGCCCTCGTGGAAGTAGCCGCAGACCTTGCAGAGATAGCCCTCGCCCTGAGCGGGAGCGGGATTCTTCTTGGGCTTGATGTGCGCATGGTAGTATGCGTAGGTGCAGCTCTTCTCCTCGGACAGAACCTTCGCCTCAACGACGTTTGCTATGTAGAGCATTTGCGTCTCGACGTCCTTTACGTCGATGACCTCGCAGGAGAGAACGGCGTTGGTGTACTTGGTGACATAGGGAATGCCGTTTGACATGCGGTCAGTATCGGTGAAGTCCGCGAACTTGTCAACATCACGCCCGGACTGGAAGCCGAAATGCTGGAACAGGCTGTAGGGCGTCTCCTCGGTGAGGATGGAGATGTTGAACTTGCCGGCCTTTGCGACCATGTCGCAGGTGTTGTTCTTCTTGATAACGGATATGGTGATCTTCTTGGGATCGCAGGAGGCGACCTGACCTGCGGTGTTTATGATGCAGCCGTAGTCCTTGCCGTCGACGCGGGTGGTAAGAACCTCGACACCGTAGCTGAACTTATTAAATACCTTGTTGTCAACGTCAAGAGCACCAGCCTCGACAGGTGCATCCGCGACGGCGACAACGGGACGGATATCGGCGGCAATGGCGTCCGCGAGAGCGTCAAGCTCTGCAAGCTGAGGCTCTGTTACGTCGGACTTGAGTGATACGGTCTCGCCGATGAACTCCGTGCCGCGAAGCTTGGAGAGCGCGTCCTTCATCAGTCTGCCGGAGGCGGCTGCCCATGAGCCGTTTTCAAGCAGGGCGACCTTTCTGCCCTGGAGATTGTGGTTTACGATGTCGTGGATGAGGTTTTCCATCGTCACGAAAATGCCGGCGTTGTAGGTGGTGGACGCAAGCACCATGTGGCTGTAGCGGAAAGCGTCGGAGAGTATGTAGGACGCGGGGGTGACGGAGGTGTCGTACACCTTGGCCTTGATGCCGCGCTCGGCAAGCTTGCAGGCGAGGATGTTCACGGTGTTCTCGGTGTGGCCGTATACGGAGGCGTAAGCTATCATGACGCCCTTCTCCTCGGGGGTGTAGGAGCTCCAGAGCAGATACTTCTCAAGGAAATCACCGAAGTGGCTGCGCCATACAAAGCCGTGCAGCGGGCAGACATACTGAAGGTCAAGTCCGGCAGCCTTTTTGAGCACTGCCTGAACCTGAGCGCCGTACTTGCCGACAATGTTGGTGTAGTAACGGCGAGCCTCGTCAACGTAATCGGCGAAGAAATCGACCTCGTCGTTGAACAGATGTCCGTTGAGAGCGCCGAAGGTACCGAAAGCGTCGGCGGAGAAGAGAACCTTATCTGTGAGGTCGTAGGTCATCATGACCTCGGGCCAGTGCACCATGGGTGCCATGACGAAGGTGAACTCGTGGCGGCCGGTGCTGAGCGTGTCGCCCTCTTTAACGATGTGATAGCTGAGCTTATCCGACAGCGAGAAGAACTGTCCGAGCATGGTCTTGATCTTGTCGTTGCAGACTATGCACAGCTCGGGGTATCTGAGCGTCAGCTCCTCGATTGTCGCCGCGTGGTCGGGCTCCATGTGGGAAACTACAAGGTAGTCGAGCTTTCTGCCCTGAAGCTCATGTGCGACATTCTCGAAGAATGTGCGGCTTACGGCCTTGTCAACGGTGTCGAACAAAACCGTTTTTTCATCGCGAAGAAGATAAGAATTGTAGGAAACGCCGTCGGGAACTCCATAGACGCCCTCAAAGCAGGCGAGACGGCGGTCGTCTGCACCGACCCAGACAAGGTCGGGAGTCACATTTCGTGTGCAGTACATAACAAACCTCCTGATTTGCATAATAATTACATAATTATAGTACACGACGCGCAGAAAAACAACTGTGGTAAATGCCACACAATTGTGATATAATTATTAAAAATATAAAAATGTTTGGAGGAAGGCAATATGGACCTGCAAAACGTTGAACTTTTCAAGGACATAAGCCACGACAGCGTGGACTCTATGATGAAATGCTTTTCCCCGGAGGTTCGCAAGTTCAAAAAGGGCGATACCATTCTTGTCTTTGAGCAGGAGGTCAAATACCTCTGCGTGCTGCTCACCGGCAAGGCGCATCTTTACTGCGTTGACAGCGAGGGCGAGTATACCCTGCTTGAAAACTACGGCCCCAACGATATTTTCGGTGAGGTATTCACCATGCCGTTCGGCGCTGTTGGCTATGTCGCGGAGGCCGACTCCGATTGCAGCGTGATGTTCATGAAAATGAGCTCCATTTACGGTCGCTGCTCAAACGCCTGCGAGCACCATACTATGATAAATAAGAACCTGTTCCATCTGTCCGCGAAAAAGGCGCAGATGCTGGCGCTGCGCATCAACATGATAAGCAAAAAAACCGTGCGCCAGAAGCTCGTAAGCTATTTTGAGTATCTTGAGGAAAAAACGGGCAGCCGCAGCTTCGATACGGAGCTGAGCCTGTCCCAGCTTGCAAACTACCTGTGCGTTGACAGGACAAGCCTTATGCGCGAGCTTAGGCTCATGCGCGAGGAGGGCATTATTCAGTCCAGCGGACGGAGAATAACCGTATTGTGAGGTACATAACATGAACGATGAAATCAAAATCGGCAAACTGAAATTCGGTGCGGAGGCTCTGAGCTACAGAGCGGGGCTTAAAAGCGGCAGCCTGCCCTACGCTGAGCTTGAGCGGGCGTTTATGCGCATCCGCGAGGCGCAGAGCAAAATGTGCTGCGGCACGGCCTGCTTTGCCGACTGCTATCTTGTGCTTGTCTCCGGCGGAAAGGAGATCGCGCAGATAATGATGGAGAAGGACGACATCAAGACCGCGTTGGATCAGATAGCGGAAAGATCGCCCGAAACCGTGATAGGAAAGCCGTAAGCGGCGCTTTGCGCAAATATAAGGCCGGTGTCTTTTGACACCGGCCTTATATTTATACCTATTAAATAATTATGCACTAAATATCCAAAAACGCTTGTTAAATCACAAACGAAATCTGCGAAAAAATATGCATACATTTTCCGAATTTAGCGGGTTTATTGAAAATATATACTATCAAATCGCAAATTTATTGCATAATTATTCATATTTACTGTTGACATATGCATTCGATGGGGCTATAATATGCATCGTAATGAATAAGCATTTCGGACAGAAAGGAATTAATACCATGTTTAAGAAACTGCTGGCTTCCGTTTTATCGGTCGCAATGATCTCCGCGCTGCTTGTGAGCAACGCGTTCGCCTGCACGATGGTCTATGTCGGCTCCGACCTGACCGACGACGGCTCCACTTATCTCGCACGAAGCGAGGACTATTCAAACAGCTATAACAAGATAGCATATGTCAACGCACACGGAAAATACGCTGCCGGCAGTGTTTACGAGGGTTGCAGCTTCACGTGGACCTTCACCCACGACAGCTACTCCTACACCGCAACCGCCGACGATTTCCTCAGCGGCAAGTGCCCTGACTGCGGCAAGACCCATGCGCACACCCCCATGGAGGAAAACGGCACCAACGAAAAGGGCGTCTCCGTTTCTTCAATGGTAACGCTTAGCTGGAACGGCAAGTACAGCTCCGTTGATCCGATGGTCAAAAACGGTATGTGCGAGAGCGACATGACCACAGTTCTCCTCAGCGAGGCTGCCACTGCCAAAGAGGGCGTGGATCTGCTCCTGAAGATATATGACGAAACTGGCGCGAAGGAGCGCTCCGGCGTCCTTATCGCGGATCAGAACGAGGCATGGTACATTGAGAACTACACCGGACATCAGTACATCGCGGTAAAGCTCTCCTCCTCCATGATAGCCATCAGTCCCAATATGGGCGCTATCGGCCTTGTTGACCTTGACGATACCGAAAATGTTATCGCGTCCAAGGACGTTATTGCGGTGGCAAAGCAGGCCGACTCGTTTGTCGGCGACGAAGATGCAAATACAATTGATTTCCGCGCATCATATTCCCGCCTGAGCGTCAACAGCCGCATGGTAAACGGCCTTAACTACTTCGCCGGTGAGGATAAGTTCACCTCCGATAACACCACAAGCGACGACTTCACCATCTCCAACGTCAAGGACGGCAAGATCGTCACCATGTACACCCCCATCGAGGCATCCGCGCCTGTTACTGAAAAGACCATGGTCGATTTCTACAAGGTAGACGGCATCGGCAACACCGGCAACCTTGAGTGGCACATCTTCCAGATAGACGCCGACGGCGAAAAGATGGAAAGCTCCACTATCCAGTGGCTCGCGATGGAAAACGGCCAGTTCACCGTTGCGATACCTTACCTCCCCATGTACACCACCGATATGTATGAAGGCTACAAGGTCGGCGGCCTGGGAGCGGCCAAATTTGTTACCGAGCTGCCCGAAGATGCCACCGCTTTCTATCCCGCCACTCAAAGGGATGGCACCAAAGGCTACAAGGTTCTCCCCAAAGGCTGGGAGAAGGGCTACTACTGGTCCGTTGACGCTCTGTCCAACTATGCGCTCAATTACTGCACGGCAGATGAGCTTGAGATGATACACAGCGCGATCGCCGTAATGCAGCAGAAGTGCTACGACAAAGCCGCCGAGATGCAGAAGGCTGTTGCCTCCATGAGCGATGAGCAGGCCAAGGCATACTGCACGGCAGAGAGCGCAGCTCTTGCCAAGGAAGCTCATGAGCTGACCTTAGCACTGTACAACGAAGTATCTATGCCTTTCTCCGACATCGCGGGCAGCGGATACAAGACGGCGATCACTGTGGCTGCTGAAAAAGGCATCGTCAACGGCTACTCAGACGGCAGCTTCAAACCCAATTCCAACGTTACCCGTGCACAGTTTATAACCATGCTCTATCGTGCGGCAGGCTCTCCCGAAGTGGCCGATACCGAGCTTGACTTCATCGACGCTGCCGATATTGCCGATGCGTACAAGGCCGCCGTTGTATGGGGCACCGAAAACGGCATGATTTTTGGATATGAGGACGGCAGCTTCAAGCCCAATCAGGAGATAAGCCGTGCACAGATGGCGACATTCGCAGACCGCTACCTCACAAGCCTCGGCTATGAGTTTGACGGAAGCGACCTGAGCTTTACCGATGCGGATCAGATAAACGCAAACTACATCGACTCCGTAAAGGCCATGGCTTCTATCGATATAATCAAGGGCTTTGGCGACGGACACTTCGGCCCCAGCGAGACCGCAGTCCGCGGTCAGGCGGCGGCAATACTGCTCCGCGTGGCAAACTACGTTGTCGATAACCCTGTAACAACCCCCGCACCCGTCGAGTAAATTAAAAAGCTACAAAATGAACGGAGGCTCTTGTAAAACAAGAGCCTCCGTTGCTGCTCGCCGCAGGGGCAATTCGGCGGCGGCTGCCGCAGAGCAATTCGTATTAAGGCTTCAAATAGTCGTTTTTACCATAACCCGACCGGTAGAACTGGTAGTAGTCTCTTTTGCACTCGCGCACTAAATTACATAGCACCCGTAGGGGCGAGCATTGCTCGTCCGCTCCTCGCCGGAGGGTCAATTCGCATTAAGGCTGGTTGTAATTGATATTGCGCTGTCCCGACCGGTAACAATGGCAACAAATATAACAATGGAGGCAACCGATTTGATTGCCTACGAAAATTTTACACGCACTAATTGAACGCGCGAGTGCAAGAACGATTATTGCCAATCTCACCGGTCGAGAACCTAAAAAAGAGATTACTAATATTTAAAAACGAAAAGGAAAAACCGGTCGAGCTGACGCAATAACGATTATTTGGTGCGGAAAATCGAATTGAAAAAAGGAAGCCCCTCGGGGCTTCCTTTTTGTATTTTGCTGACAAATCTCTGTTCAGCCCGGAAGGAAAAGGCTGCTGCGAGATCAGATGAGCTCTTTCTCCTTCAGCTCGGCGATCTTTGCATCGTCGTAGCCAAGGATGGTCTTGAGGATGTCCTCGGTGTCCTGACCCATGGAGGGAGAACCACGCCATACCTTGCCCGGGGTGACGCTCATCTTGGGAGCGATACCGAAGGCCTCGATCTCGGCGCCGACGGTCTGATCCTCGTACTTGATCCAGTCGCCGCGGGAGCGGAAGTGCTCGTTTTCGTATGCCGACTTTGCGGTGTTGACGGTGGCGCAGGGGACGCGGGCTGCTTCCATGATGCTATCGATTTCCTGAGCGTCATGGTTGAGGCACCACTCGATAACTGCCTTGTTCAGCTCCTGACCCTTTTCGGAAGCAACGGCTGCGGGGCCGGAAGAGCAATCCTTGTAGTTGAAGTACTCAAGATCAAGTCCCATTGCGGGGATGCAGCGCTTGTAGACGCCGGGGCCGAATGCGCCCAGAGCTACCAGGAAGCCGTCCTTGGACTTGAAGAGGTTGTAGGGCTGGAATGCGGGGTTGAAGTTGCCTGCGCGCTCGCTTACCTTGCCTGCCATGGTGTAGGTGGTGTAGGTGCCGCACATATACTGTGCCATTGCCTCGAACTGTGCAACGTCGACGACCTGACCCTTGCCGGTCTTCTGAGCATAGGTGTAGCCTGCCAGGGCGGCAAAGAGGGTTGCGAATGCTGATACATAGTCATTGGTGTAGGGCTTTGCGATTGCGGGATCGCGGTCGGCGTCGCCCTGAAGGTATAGCCAGCCGGAGAAGGCCTGGCCGATCATGTCATAGGAAGCGCGGTTGCAGACCGAGGGAATGCCGCCAAATTCCTTGTGACCCATGCCGGAAACGTGGACGATGACGAGCTTGGGGTTGACCTTGAGCAGATCCTCGTCATAGATGCCGAGCTTGTCGAGCCATACCATGTTCTCCATGAAGATATCGGCTTCCTTGATAAGACCGTAGAATATCTCCTTGACTTCCTCATGCTTGAGGTTGAGCTCGAGGCTCATAGCCAGCTTGTTGCGTGCGTTCTGTGCCCACGCGGTGGAGACCTTCTTGCCGTTTACTTCGGCCATAGGAGCCAGCATGCGAAGGGTATCGCCCACACCGGGACGCTCTATCTGAATGACCTCAGCGCCGAAGTCCGCGAGCATGGTTGCCGCGAAAGGCATGGCGACGAGGGAACCGGAGCAGACAACTCTCATGCCTGCAAAGGGACCGAATTCAGGGATAATGAAATTACGTTCGCTCATGATACATTCTCCTTTAAGATTTGTATTTTGTGAAAAGTCTGCGCCTTATCAGTGTTATTACTGCTTTCTGCGCTTGATCTCCGCGATAACGGCGGGCAGGAGCTTGGAATAGTCCATAACTGCGCCGTAGTGGGATATCTCAAACAGGTCTGCGCGATCATATGTGTTGACGGTCACGATCTTCTCAGACTTTTGCATGCCGACTATATACTGAACGGAACCCGAGATACCGAAGTTTATGATGAACTTGGGCTTTACGGTAGTGCCGCTCTGGCCGATCTGCAGGCTGTGGTCGAGCCAGCCCTCGTCAACCAGCGGACGTGAGCATGCAAGCTCGCCACCGATGAGAGACGCAAACTCTCTGAGCATATCGAGATCGGCCTGACTCTTTATTCCGCGGCCGCCGGCGACAAGCACGTCGGCGTCGTTTATGGAAACGCCGGTGTTGACCTTCTCGACGAGCTCAACGACCTTGTAGTCGGGGTCTGCTTCTATCTCGACGCTCTCGCGGATGATCTCCGCTTTTTTGCTCTCGTCGGCCTCGGGCACGTCAAAAACGTGTGCGCGGACGGTGACCATCTGGGGACGAAGCTCGGGGATGGCGATGTGAGCCAGCAGGCTGCCGCCGAAAGCGGGAGTGGTCTGAACGAAGGCGCCCTCGTCGTCGAAGCCGAGATCAACGGCGTCGGCGGTAAGGCCGGTGCCCAAAGAGCACATCACGCGCGGAGCAAGGTCGCGGCCGAGCGCCGTGGCACCGAAAATAAAGGTGGAGGGCTTGTACTTTTCGCACAGCTCTGAGAGCACCTTCTGATAGGGTCTTGCGCTGTAAGAAGCGAGATTTTCATGCTCTGCGATGATGACCTTGTCTGCGCCGTGTGCAGCTAAAGTATCTGCCAGAGCGGAAATACCGCTGCCTAAAAGAACGGCCGTAACTTCTTCGCCTGTGGTGTTTTTCAGCTCCTGAGCCTTACCCAGCAGCTCAAGGGGAGTGCGGTCAAGCTTGCCGCTGCGCTGCTCGGCGAACACCCATATGCCCTTGGATTCGTTTTTAGTCATGGATGCTCCTCCTCTCAAATAAGATGCTGGGCTTCCAGCATATCCACAAACTGCTTTGCCGCTTCATCGGCGTCGCCGGTGAACATCACAGTGTCAACGTGCTCGTGCTTAGGCTCGAAAAGATGCTTCGTGACGGAAGGCGAGCCGGGGCTGCCGCACTTGGCGGGGTCGGCGCCGAGACCCGCGCAGTCGAGCACCTGACGGGGCTTTTTGAGCGCTCTCATGATATTTATTGGGGTGGCGTAGCGAGGCTCGTTTATCTCGCCGCATACGGTGACCAGTGCGGGGAGCTTTGCGTGAACGGTCTCGGTGCCGTCCTCGGTGCTGCGCTTTGCAACTGCCCAGCCGTCCTCTATCTCGAGAGACTCGGCGAGGGTTATCTGCGGTATGCCGAGGAATGCCGCTACGATGGGACCTGTCTGCGCGGTCTCGCCGTCGCTTGCGTGACGGCCGAAGAGCAGAAGGTCATAGTCGCCGATCTTTTCCGCTGCCTTGGAGAGCACATAGCCGGTGGCCAGAGTGTCAGCACCGCCGAAGGCTCTGTCGCTGAGCAGCACAGATTCGTCGCAGCCCATCGCGAGTGCCTTTTTCAGCACGTCGTCTGCCTGCGGGGGACCCATGGAGATCGCCACGACGGTGCCGCCGTGTTTCTCCTTCAACCGCAACGCTGCTTCCACAGCGTTGCAGTCAAGGGGGTTCATGATGCTCTGCACGCCCTCGCGGTTAAGGTTACCGGTCTTAGGGTCGAGCTTAACATCAGTTGTATCGGGCACCTGTTTTACGAAAACAAGAATTTTCATATCTGTCTGATACCTTTCAGTGTGTGAAATTACTTCTGAGCCAGAACGGTTCCGCCGATGAGCATGCGGAGGATCTCGTTGGTGCCTTCGCCGATCTCAAGGAGCTTTGCGTCGCGGGTGAAGCGTTCAACATGGAACTCCTTGCTGTAGCCGTTGCCGCCGAGTACCTGCTGGCACTCAAGGCAGATCTGGGTGCAGTGGGTGCCTGCGAAGAGCTTGGTCTCAGCAGCCTCGAGGGTGTGGCGCATGCCTGCGGCCTTCATTGCTGCGGTATCATAGGTCATGAGCTCCATGGCGCGGATCTCTGCCGCCATGTCGGCGAACTTGAACTGGATGCCCTGGAACTTGCCGATGGGCTTGCCGAAGCAGATGCGCTCGTTTGCGTAGTTTTTTGCGATGGTCATTGCGTGCTCGGAAAGGCCGGCCGCGATAGCGCCGATGGAGATACGAGCACCGTCGAGTGCTTCCATTGCGTACTTGAAGCCCTTGCCCAGCTCGCCGAGAAGTGCGTCTGCGGGCAGGTGCATGTCGTTGAAGGACAGCTCGCAGGTAGCGGAACCGCGCATGCCCATCTTGTCCTCGAACTTGCCGATGAACAGGCCCTCGGTCTCCTTGGGAACGATGAATGCGGAAATGCCCTTGTTGCCGGCATCCGGATCGGTCTTTGCGAGGATGACATAGTAGTCAGCAACGCCGGAGTTGGTTATCCATGCCTTGCCTCCGTTCATTATCCAGCCGCCGTCCTCTGCGCGGACAACAGTGGACTTGATTGCAGCCGCGTCAGAGCCGCCGCTTGCCTCGGTAAGACCGAATGCGAAGATCTTGCCCTGTGCTGCCTGAGGCAGATACTTATCCTTCTGAGCCTCGGTGCCGTGGTGGAGAATCAGGTCTGCTGCCAGCCAGTTTGCGTCGAGGAAGAGAGCTGCGCTGGCGCTGCCCTTTGCGATCTCGTGGATAACGATGATGCTGGTGACTGCGTCGCCGCCACCGCCGCCGTATTTCTCATCCAGATGAATACCCATCAGGCCGGCCTGGCAGAGCTTCTGATGCAGCTCGTAGTCGAAGCCGTTCTCGTCCATCCACTTATCACGGGGTTCGACCTCGTTCTTAGTGAATTCGCGAACCATATCGCGGATCATAAGCTGCTCCTCGGTGAATTTGAACATTGACATTTTGAGTACTCCTGAAAAATTAAAATTTTGTTTTTTACAATTGCATTGTGTGCTTTCGATGGTGATATTATCCGACATCGGCAAAAAAATCACAAGCAAAAATAGTGCTTTGTAGTATTGAAATCTTGCTTTTTGAAATGTAAAGATACTAACGAACAGCAAGATTTCAATATTGTCAGCAATTTAGCAATGATTAAATTTTAGCCGTTTTTGTTGAAATAAATTGACAAAGAAGCTTGCGAATATTATAATTTGTTTATAAGAAATGTGAAAAATGTATGAATTCCAACGATATACAGCTATCCCGGGCGCTCTGCCGCTTCTGAGCCGGCACTGATGCCGGTTAAAGCCGCCGCATTTTTGAATACATAAATCTTGCTGTGAGATTACATATATATTGCTTTAAAAGAGGGTGTTTGTTTTCATCGATAAAACATATTTAGGCGGCAAATCCACGGAGGAAGAGCTTCTCTCCGAGTTCATGGAAATGGCGATCGATCCGGAGGAGCGGCGGGAGGAGCATCCGCAATTCAGCGAGGAGGAGTATCTCTCGCTGTTCATGGCTCAGGTACACGAGAAGCCTCCCACGCCTCATCATGAGGTGCTGGAGACGGACGAGAGCAGCAGCAAGCTGGATATCCGCTATTCAAAATTCATCTCCGCCCACGGCAGCGCCGATTACGGGGAAGCGGGGCTTATACGCATTACATCCGTTATCGTCCCGCCCACGGGCCTCGCCGTCTACGCGGCGGATACAACGCTGCTGTGCTATTCGCTCTCCGGCGGCGGGGAGGTCATCCAGGACGGAAAAGGCAAGCCCATGAGCAAATATGACTGCGTATGGGTGGATTGCAGCCGGCATATCCAGTTTCGCGCCTATCCGGATAAGCCGTGGGAGTGCGCGTTCGTGCGGGTGCACGGTCGAAAAAACCCATGGACAAGCTCCGAGATCTCGGCACGGCTGTATGCCAGCGGGGCGGTGTTCATGACCTTTGGCGCCGGTACGCGCTTTCGCTCTATCATATGGGAGCTGCTCAGCCCGAAAACGGAGCAGCACCCGCAGTCTGACGAGCTGTACGACCATCTGCTCTTGGGTCTGTTTAACGAGCTTGCTCTGGTGTTTCTCACAAACAGCACAAGGCAGCTTGTAATCCCGGACGTGATAGTCGCCATTCAGAATTATCTTGACAGCAACTACTACGAGGATATAACACTGGACAGCCTGTCAAGGAAATTCGGCATCAGCAAATTCCACATGTCCCGCGAATTTAAGCGGTATATCGGCAAAAGCCCTAACGACTATCTCATCGACCGGCGGCTTGACAGGGTCAAGGAGCTGCTGTCGGACTCCAACCGCACCATTGCGGAGATAGGCTCCCTTGTGGGCATACCCAACACAAGCCATCTTCTCTACCTGTTCAAAAGCCGCGAAGGACTGACTCCGTCGGCATTCCGCAAGCATAGGATATAAAATAGCAAAAGCCCCGCCTTACGGCAGGGCTTTTTGCATATCCTGTTTTATCTTAAAGCGATTATGACGGCGGTGAAGATCACGCCGAGTATGAACATGATGAGAAGGCCGAGCTTGCTGGGCTTTTTGACCTGCACGGGCGTGATAAAGAGCGCGCCGTTTATGAGAAGCAGCAGCGTATAGGCCAGAGGGAAGTGCGCGCCGAGAAGGCTCTGGAAGCAAAACAGCAGCGGCACCGTCAGCGCGGATGAAGTTATGGGAATGCCAAGATAATGCTTGCGCTTCTCGTCCGTCTGCTGCTGGCGGGTCTCTTCCGTGACGTTGTAATACGCAAGCCTTATAAGCCCCGCAAGGGAAAACAGCGACATGATAGCTATCTGCCACCACTTATTAGCGCCGGCGCTCAGCCCGATGGCAAAGGGCAGGATGCCGAAGCAGACGATATCGCTCAGGGAGTCGAGCTGTATGCCGAAGCGCTTTTCTTCCTCGCTGCGGTCTTTTTTCGTTCGGGCGACTATGCCGTCGAACATATCGCAGAAGCCCGAGAACATAAGACAGATGACGGCGGGGATGAGCTTGCCGCCAAACGCAAAACCTATACCACATACCGAAGACAGCATGCCGATGAAGGTGAGGTATACGGTGTAGTTGTAAAATCCGATCAAAATAACATCTCCAAAAAATTATTGCTGACTAATTATAACATGTTTTGCAGCCTCTATTCAAGCTGTTTCGACATTCTTTTAGCAGATGACGATTTTTCTATGCAAGTTGGTAAATTAATGATATAATTGAATGTGTTAGATGCAAAAACAGCATATCGGAGGGAAATTTCATGGAACGGACAGACTTGAAGTATTCGCAGTATTTGCAGATCCTGCGCGAAGAGCTTATACCCGCGATGGGCTGCACCGAACCTATTGCAATGGCGTATGCCGCCGCAAAAGCACGGGAGGTGCTCGGCGCGCTGCCGGAAAAGATTGATATCGTTATAAGCGGAAACATCATCAAAAACGTAAAAAGCGTTGTTGTTCCCAACACGGGCGGGCTCAAGGGCATTACAGCGGCTATAGCCGCCGGTGTGGCGGTCGGCAATGCCGACAAGCAGCTTGAAGTTCTCGCTGATGTCAAGGAGGACGAGATACCCGAGATCGCCCGCTTTATGGATAGCTGCGCCATGACCGTTATGAAGTCCGAGAGCGATAAGCTTCTGGATATCGACCTGCATCTTTACAGGGGTCAGGACAACGTGCGCCTGCGCATCGCGGATTTCCACACGAATATCGTGCTCATCGAGAAAAACGGAGAAACTATATTCGAGGCTGAGAGCGACACGGCCGCCGGAGGCGAGACGGACAGAAGCGTTCTGAATGTGCGCGAGATAATCGAGTTTGCCGAGTGCGTCGATATCGAGGACGTGCGTGAGCTGCTGGAAAAGCAGATAGAATATAACCTCGCGATAAGCGAGGAGGGGCTGCACGGCGAGTACGGCGCGTCGGTCGGCAAGACCCTGCTTGAGACGCGCGGGGAGGACGTGCGCGTGCGCGCAAGGGCGCAGGCTGCCGCGGGTTCCGACGCGCGCATGAGCGGCTGCGAAATGCCGGTCGTCATCGTATCGGGCAGCGGAAATCAGGGCATGACGGCGTCGCTTCCGGTCATAGTGTACGCAAGGGACATGGGCGCAAGCCACGAACGGCTTCTGCGTGCGCTTGTCGTGTCAAATCTCATAACCATACACCAGAAAACGCCCATTGGCAGGCTTTCGGCCTTCTGCGGTGCGATAAGCGCGGGCTGCGGTGCCGCCGCCGGAGTCGCATGGCTCACAGACGGCACATATGAGGCGGTGTCAGCAACCATAACGAACACCCTCGGCATGATCTCCGGAACCGTATGCGACGGGGCAAAGCCCTCCTGCGCGACGAAGATCGCCTCCGCTGTCGAGGCGGGGCTGCTCGGCTTCGACCTGTATGAAAAGGGCAAGGGCTTAAACGGCGGCGACGGAATATTAAAAGACAGCGTGGAGCGGACGATAGAATCCGTCGGCCAGCTCGCCCGCGAGGGTATGCGCGAAACGGACACCGAGATACTCGATATCATGCTTGACGACTGAAAAAGTAATCAGCGCCGCCATCCTACGGGATGGCGGCGCTTTGCCTTATTTTTTCTTAGGTTTTGCGTTTTTCTGGTACAGGATTGCAAGACCCTTCAGAAGAAGATCGGGGTCGTGCTTTATCTCCCGCTTGCAATACGGAACGATGCGCCCGGAGATGCCTCCGGTGGCGACGACCGTAGTGCTCTGGCCGAGCTCTTCCTCCATGCGGTCGATCATGCCGTCGAGCATTGCGGCCGCGCCGAATACGGCGCCGGATCTCATGCTGTCCACGGTGTTGGTGGCGGTGCATTTTTTCGGAGCCTCGATCGAGATGTTGGGCAGCAGGCTCGTACCTGCCGACAGCGCAGAATATGAGAGCACTACGCCGGGCATGATAGCGCCGCCGATATATGAACCCTCCTTATCAACGACTATCATCGTGGTCGCCGTGCCCATGTCGATGACTATGAGCGGCGGCTCGTACAGCGCAAGCGCGCCAACGACGCCGGTTATCAGATCGCCCGCGATGGTGCCGGGGTCGTCGATTTTGATGTTAACGCCTGTTTTCAGACCCGCGCCGACTACCATGCAGCTAAGGCCGGTGAGCTTCTTTACGGCGCCCATTACGGCTCTGTTGACCTGCGGTACGACAGAGGAAAGGATAGCGCCGTCGAATTTTTTGTAATCAACGCCGTCAAACTCAAAGCTCTGGAGCATTTTCAGGGCGTAGTCGGCGGAGAGATCGCTTGTATTGGTTGCCATACGGCTTATGCTTTTGACGGTTTTGCCCTCAACGCAGCCGAGAACTATATTAGTGTTGCCAACGTCAATTGTGAGTATCATGTTAAGACCTCAATTCATTTTCTTTCCGGCATGGATGATGCGGGTTATACCGGCGGAGAGGAGGATGTTGACCGCAAGCTCGACGAGGAAGTTTACTCCCGTCAGGCCGACGATGATGTAGAGCAGAAGATTCTGTCCGCCTGCCCATCCGCTGATGGTGTCAAAGTAAAATACCAGCATGCCCACAATGAACAGACCGGTATTGACAATGGGGCAAACAATACCGGAGACTAAAACGCCCACTCTTTCGTTCTTCTTTGCGATAAGCTCATAGCACAGCCCTGCGAAGAAGCCGGCCGCGATGCCCTTGAGAAGGCAAATGAGTATGCACGCCACGGGATTCATTCCCATCAGCAGCATGACCGTGCCGCCGTCCCAACCGAGCAGACCGGTTATGAGCACCACGGCGCCGAATACGCCGCCGAGATACGCGCCCGCGCCCTTGCCGTACATTGCGGTTCCGATGATTATCGGAGCTAATGCCAGCGTTATTGAAAACGGGCCAAAACGGATGAAGGTGCAGAGCACCTGGAGCACCACGATGATTGCGGTGAAGATTGCCAGTCCCGCCATCTTGCGGGTACTGCCGGTTCGTTTGCTGTTATTCATTTTTCTACCTCCTGCTGTCGCCCCCGTCATAAGCATAAGGTGAGCATACGAACTCGCCTCTGCAAAGTCTTTTTGCCCTTTCTCTGCGTTATCGTCCTTGAAATACGCGAGTATTCCTGCGTCCTCTGCCTTGATAAAGAACAAAAATCCATTTGCAGAGGTCGTAGATTTTTAAGCGAGATAGTGTTGGTACAGGCAAGGCTTCGCGATTGAGGAAGGCTGCCGCCTTGTGATTGAGCGAAACGCAGCCTGTGCCGACAATATCCGATTAAAAACGGGTTCGTATACTCGCCTTATGCTTAAGCGGGGTGCGGCGCTTTTAGTTTGTGCGCAAACGTTTTAAAGTTTGCATACAAATAGTACAACAAAGCCGGAAATATGTCAATGCAAATTGTTTAATTAATATCAAATTATATTAAAAAATACAGACACCCTAATTGAAGTGCCTGTATTTTTTAACTGTATCACGACAAAAGTATCTGGTCGGATTCGATCTGCGATCCGGCGATCTCGGCAAACTTATCCATAAGATCACGCTTTGTGAGCTTTTTCTTTTCCTCGCCCTCAACGTCGAGGATTATCTTGCCCTCGTTCATCATGATAAGGCGGTTGCCGTGGTTTATCGCGTCCTTCATGTTGTGGGTTATCATGAGGGTCGTGAGATTGTTCTCCTGAACTATCTTGTCCGAAAGCTCAAGCACCTTTGCGGCGGTGGAGGGGTCGAGAGCGGCGGTGTGCTCGTCGAGCAGCAGCAGCTTCGGCTTTTGCAGGGATGCCATGAGCAGCGTGACGGCCTGTCTCTGACCGCCGGAGAGAAGCCCGACCTTGGCGGTGAGTCTGTCCTCAAGGCCAAGCCCTAAGCCCTTGAGCCTTTCGCGGTATTCCTCGCGCTCGGCGGAGGTAACGCCCCAGCGCAGACCGCGGCTTTTACCGCGCCGCAGAGCCAGCGCGAGATTTTCCTCAAGCTGCATATTGGGCGCCGTGCCCATCATGGGATCCTGAAAGACCCTGCCGATATAGGCAGCCCTCTTGTGCTCGGGCTGACCTGTGATGTCGATTCCGTCGATGATGATGGAGCCGGAATCGACCGGCCATACGCCCGCGACGGCGTTGAGCATGGTGCTCTTGCCCGCGCCGTTGCCGCCGATGACGGTCACGAAATCACCGGGCTTGAGGTGCAGACTTAGCTCGCGCAGAGCTTTTTTCTCGTTGATAGTGCCGGGGTTGAAGGTCTTGGATATTGATTTAAGTTCCAGCATGACTGTTCTCCTTTTTGCTTCGCTTGCCCGCTAACTTAAACGAGCTTTTCGACTGCGCCCTGATATACGGAACGGCAAGGAACACAGCGACTATGAGCGCGGTGAAGAGCTTGAGGTCGTTCGGGTCGAGCCTGAGCCAGAGAATGATGACCATGACGATGTAGTATACAACGCCGCCTAAGGTGACGAACAGGAGCCTTATGCTGAAGTTGCAGCCCTTGCGGAATATCGCATCGCAGAGCACCTCGCCGATGATGACGGCGGCAAGACCGATAACGATTGCGCCGCGGCCCATGTTGATATCGGCAAAGCCCTGATACTGGGTCATAAGCCCGCCTGCTAAAGCGACCATGCCGTTGGACAGCGCAAGGCCGATGAGCTTCATGTTGTTGATGTTTATGCCCTGTGCGCGGCTCATTGCGGGGTTGGAGCCGGTGGCGCGGATAGCGGAGCCCTGCTCGGTGCCGAAGTACCAGTACAGCAGCGCGATGATAGCGGCGGCGATAATTCCGCCCATGATAATAGCGTGCGGAACGCTTCTCATGCTGACGATAAGACTATAGGTGTCGGGATTGACCGGCTTGTTTGCCGCCATTCCCATGATGTGCAGGTTTATGGAATACAGCGCGAACTGCGTGAGTATACCTGCCAGGATCGCGGGTATGCCGAGCTTCGTGTGCAGAAGACCGGTGACAAGACCCGCTAAAATTCCCGCAATAACTGCGGCTATAACGGCGACATACGCAGGATAGCCCGCCAAAATGAGCATAACCGTGACAGCGCCGCCCGTCGCGAAGGAGCCGTCGACCGAGAGGTCGGCGATGTCAAGCAGACGGAAGGTGATATATACGCCTAAAGCCATAATGCCCCAGATAATGCCCTGGGCAATGCCGCCGGGCATGCGCGATATTAGATTCGGCAGACTGAGGGCGGCCAGTGTTAAAGCTGTATTCATAGGAAAACCTCGCTCTGATCAGTTGATTACAGAAGCATACAGAAGCCTTGCGGCTCCTGTATGCAAATTAATTAAGTTCGGGAGTTAATATCAGCCGATGGCGGTGTAGCCCTCGGGGATGGTTACGTTGAGCTGGGTGGCGTTTGTCTCGTTGTACTTCTTAACGGGGTTGGGGTAGTACTCGATAGCCATGTCGGAGATGTCAGCCTCGCCCTTGAGGATCTTGACGGCCATCTGACCGGTGGTGCGGCCAAGCTCGTAGTAGTCGATGGACAGGGTCGCTACGCCGCAGCCGGAGCAGATGCCCTCTTCGCCGCAGATGATGGGAACGCCGGCGGGAAGTGCGACTGCGTTGATCGCCTCCGCGCAGTTTGCTGCGGTGTTATCGGTGGGGATGTAGAGAACGTCGTTCTCGGAGCATGCGCTTGCGGTAACGGTGGAAACGTCGTTGGAGTCAGCGAAGGTGTAAACGGTGACGGTGAGATCCTTTGCCTCAAGGCACTCCTTAACGACCTGTGCCTGGTATACGGAGTTGGGCTCGCCGGAGCAGTAGAGGATGCCAACGGTCTTTGCATCGGGGAAGAGCTCACTGACCATGTCGGCCTGCTGATCCAGAGGCGCGAGGTCGGAGGTGCCGGAGATGTTGCCGCCGACGGTGCCGCTGAAGTTATCAATGTGAAGCGCCACGCCGTATTCGGTGATAGAGGTGCCGAGGATGGGGATCTCATTGGTAGCGGAGGCAGCAGCTTCGAGGGAAGCGGTGGCGTTTGCGAGGATGAGGTCTACCTGACTTGAAACAAAGCCGGAGCAGATGGTGGAGCAGGTTGCGCTGTCGCCGGATGCGTTCTGCTCATCGAAGGTCACGGCGTCGCCGAATTCCTCGGTGAGAGCGTCCTTGAAGCCCTGAGTGGCGGCGTCAAGCGCGGGGTGCTGAACGAGCTGGCAGATGCCTACGGTGTAGGTCTTCTCGCCGCCGTCTCCGTCGTTGCCGCAGGCGGCAAGGGAGAAGAGCATCATCGCGGCAAGCACGAAAGCAACTATTTTCTTCATTGTTTATTCCTCCAAAAATTTTTTGTGAATTAAAAACAGGCTGCACGTTTGTGCAGCCTGTTAATAAACAGTTTCGTCGGGAAAAATGACCACCGGCTCAAGCGCAGCACAAACTACTATTACTCTCGGTAAAGTAATAGTAATAATAGTTGCTGACTCTAAATCGGAATGACATCTCTTCAGTATCCTTTCTTTAGGATGAACCTACTTTAGCGCTTTTAATGGCAAAAGTCAATAGTTTTTTTGAAATCTTTTTCGGTTTTTACGAAAAAAGTTGCGTTAAACTTGCGGCAAAGCGTCGTATACTATATAATTATGACAAAAATCGAAGAGAGGACGATGAACATGGATTTTGACCGCAGTGCTGTGCTGAGACTGGCCGAGGAGCACGATAGCTTTTATATGTATGATGGGCGGATGATAATGGACAATATTGTCGCCCTGCACGAGAGTTTTGAGGGCGTGCGGTTTTTGTATTCCATGAAGGCAAACCCGCACCCGGGCGTGCTAAAATGCATAATCGAGGAGGGCGTCGGCCTGGACGCGGCTTCCGTGCGCGAGGTGATGATGGGCAGGGAAAACGGCCTTGACGCGGGGGATATCTATTATTCCGCACCGGGCAAGAGCGAGCGGGACATCGAAGCTGCGCTCGGCTGCTCGACTATCATTGCCGACAGCGTGAGCGAGGTCGAGCGCATTCGCGCTGTCGCGGAAAGACACGGCATCGTCGCGGAGATAGGCATACGCCTAAACCCCGATTTCAGCTTCGACGGCGACAGTGGCTCGGCGAATAAATTCGGCATAGACGAGGCCGAGGCGTTCCGGTGGCTTTCGAGCTGGAACGGATATAAAAGCATCAGGATATGCGGCATCCACGTCCACTCCCGCAGTCAGGAGCTGCGCGGTGGGCTGATAGCGGCTTACTACGGCAGAATGTTTGAGCTTGCGGTGAGATTTCAGGAAGCGCTGGGAAGAGAGCTTTCGTTTGTGAACATGGGCTCCGGCATCGGCATACCCTACGCAGAGTGTGATGCGCCGGTGGATATAAAGGCACTGGGAGCGGAGATGTCGGCGCTTATAGGGCAATACCGAGAAAAGCTGCCCAAAGCCGAGATTTTAGTTGAATCGGGACGCTTTCTCGTCGGCAAGGCGGGCGTTTACGTTACGCATGTCACGGATAAAAAGCTCAGCCACGGCAAGACCTTCGTACTGCTTGCAAACACGATGGGCGGCTTTGTAAGACCCTCGATCGCGCAAATGGTCGAGAGCTATACAAATGAGGAAAAGCCCGCCGGCTGTGAGCCGATGTACACAGGGCGCGGTGCCTTTGGCTTCGTGCCGATGACGGATGCCCGAGATACGGAGACCGTCACCGTGACTGGAAGCCTCTGCACCGGAACCGACGTCATTGCAAAGGATATTACCCTGCCCTGGCTTGAGTGCGGCGATGTTTTCGTCATAACAAACGCGGGAAGCTATGCGGCAGTGCTCTCGCCCATGCAGTTTGCGTCCTTAGAGCCCCCGGCACAGATATTCCTGCCCGAGCGTGGTCGGCCGCTTGAGCTTTGAACCGATATAACAGACCTGTTGATGCAACGCAGAAGACAATTGTCCTCTGCGTTGCTTTTGAAATCGGGCATAATATCCATTATTATGCGTAATATTGCCCTAAAACAGCAGTTATTGGAAGAAAAGACTATTGATATTAATGTATACTGTGTGGTAAAATATCTTATTATGCAAAATGGCGTCTTTGTGCCCTGTTTTTTGAACTGGACGGTGGAAAATGGGTATTCGGAGCAAAATAAAGTCGAAAATAAAAGAAGGCGCGTTCTCTGAAATGCTGAGCGAGGCCAGATGGATGTATACATATGTGCGCCGCTTCAGAATGATAATTCTCATCCATATCCTGCTGGGCGTTGCGGGCACCGCGATGGGACTTTTATCTAGCCTTGCCATGCGCCGTCTAATAGACGTCGTAACCGGTTACCAGACCGGCGCCGTGTGGTCGGCAGCGGCATACATGGCGGGAATGATGCTGGGCAGTCTTTTCATGCAGGCCATAGCGTCAAGGATAGCCGCCGTCATAAACATCAGGGTTCAGAACGATATTCAGGCCGAGGTGTACGACAGGATGCTGCACACCGACTGGCAATCGCTCGAAAAATTCCGCAGCGGCGACCTCATAAACCGGCTCAACGGTGATGTGAGTACGGTGTCCGGCGGGGTTACAAGCATCCTGCCGGGCTTTGTCTCGGGAGTGGTGCAGTTTCTCGGCGCGCTTATTATAATACTTTGCTACGACCACGTTATGGCGCTTATCGCGCTCATCGCGGCGCCCGTGTATGTGCTTTCGTCGCGTGCGCTTATTAAGCGTATGCGTGAGTATAACAAGCGCATGAAGGAGGTCGGCAGCCAGGCGATGAGCTTCCATGAGGACTCGTTCCGCAACCTCACGGAAATAAAATCCTTTGGCATTATGAACGGCTTTACCGACAGAATGCATAAAATGCAGAATACATATAGGGAAGCGCTGCTCGATTACAATAAATTCTCCGTTGTCACAAGCCTTGTTATGGGTGTGATCGGGATGCTTATATCCGCCGGATGCTTCGGCTGGGGGGTGTACAGACTCTGGACGAACGCGATATCCTTCGGCACAATGACGATGTTCCTTCAGCTTACAAATATGCTGCGCAGCTCCTTTTCCACGCTTGTGGGTCTTGTGCCCTCGGCGATATCCATAGCCACCTCTGCGGGAAGAATTATGGCCGTGATCGAGCTTCCCGAAGAGCCGGGAGCAAGAGAGCGGATAGACACGCCGGATGAATGCGGCGTTGAGCTTAGGAACGTCAGCTTTTCGTATGACGAGAACGAGCCTGTGCTGCACAATGTCAGCCTCACGGTGAAGCCGGGCGAATTTGCCGCGCTCATGGGCGCGTCCGGCGAGGGGAAGACCACCATAGTTCGCCTCATGCTCGGCCTTATCAGACCTGATGTGGGCGAGGCGATACTGCTTACCGATAAAGGCGAGATTCCTTTGTCGGCAGCAACACGTGCGGCGTTTGCGTATGTGCCGCAGGGCAATACCGTGCTTGCCGGCACCATCGCGGACAACCTGCGCATGGTGAAGCCGGACGCGACCGACGAAGAGATATCGGAGGCGCTGCGTCTTGCCTGTGCGGATAAATTTGTCTCGCGCCTGCCCAAGGGCATTTACAGTGAAACGGGCGAGGGCGGGAGAGGCTTCTCGGAGGGGCAGTCGCAGCGCATAGCCGTTGCGCGCGCCCTGCTGCAAAAAGCGCCCATACTGATCCTTGATGAGGTGACGAGCGCACTTGACGAGGAGACGGAGATGAAGCTGCTGATGAACATAAGAAACAGCGGTTTTGTAAGGACATGCCTGCTTATAAGCCACCGGCCGGCGGCGCTGGGCATATGCGAGAAACGCTATATGCTCGAGGGGCTTGAGCTTGTGGAGGTAAAAAGATGAGGGACATGGGAAAACGCACGCTGTCCCCGGAGGAGCTTATGCCCCAATATGAAGAGCTTCTTCGCGCGGGAGCGGAGCTGCCGCTTGTAGTCAGCGGAGGCAGTATGCTGCCGTTTCTTGCCCCGGGCAGAGATACGGTGTATCTGCGTTCCATCGACCGTGCGCTCAAACGCGGGGATATAGTATTTTACCGCAGAGCCGACGGGAGGTACATTCTGCACAGGCTGCACCGCATAGACGGCGATAAATGCTGGTTTGTCGGGGATGCTCAGGACGATATCGAAGGTCCCCTGAATATAAAATGCGCTTTTGCGTATGTCACGCAGGCGCTGCGAAAGGGCAAAACGCAGAAGCCGGGCTGCTTCTGCTGGAACTTTTTCGAGCGTGTATGGCTGCGTGCAGTGGGCAGACGCAGAAGACTCATAGAGCTGTATTCCGGAATCAGGAGTAAATAATGATAGACATTCACACTCATATACTGCCCGGACTGGACGACGGTTCGCCGGATATGGAATGTTCGGTGGAGATGGCGGAGCTTGCCGCCGAATCGGGCGTGGAGGCAATAATAGCTACGCCGCACTGCAACCAGCGGGGAGCGTTTGAAAACTACGCGTCGGAGGCGCTTACAGAGCGGCTGGAGGCGCTGAGAAGCGCGCTTGAGAAGATCGGTACGCCGCTGGAGGTATACTTGGGCGCCGAGGTCTACGGAACGGATGACGCGGCGCGGCTTTTCCGTAAGGGAAAGCTGGCAACGCTCGGCGGGAGCAGATATCTGCTGACGGAGTTTGACTTTTTCGAGAATATTGAATACATGCAATGGCTGCTAAATGATCTGCTCGATGCGGGCTGTGTTCCGATAATCGCGCATCCAGAGCGCTACTTCGAGCTTCAGGAGCGGCCGAGGGTAATAGAAAAATGGCTTGCGTCCGGCATGGGAATTCAGATAAATAAGGGCAGCCTGTTCGGAAGATTCGGCTCCTCTGCGGCGAAGCTTGCGCATTATCTTCTGCGCGAGGGAATGGTGACGTGCATCGCAAGCGACGCTCACGGCTCACATGTAAGAACCCCGGATATGAGCTCAGCCATGGATTTCCTGAGCATGGAATACTCCGACGGACTGGCGCAGCTATTGCTTGTCGATAACCCAAGACGAATACTCCAGAACAGAGAGCTTGTACTGCCGTATGAGTTCGAGCTGTTTTGAGAACGAGGTGCTTTCGTGAAAAATAAATTACCTGTTATACTTATAATACTGACGGTGCTGTCGGTCGCGCTCGCGGTTGGATACACGGCGTATGAGCGTGTAGGCTCCGGCCCGGGCGTACCGAAGATAAGCTTTGCCGAGAACAGCATCGACGCCTCGGTCGGCGCTTCGGACGAGGAGCTTCTTCGCGGCGTGACTGCCTCCGATCCGGAGGACGGCGATGTGACCGCCTCCCTCATAGTTGAGAGTATATCGAATATGAGAGACGGCAGAGCGAGGATAAGCTATGTCGCCTTCGATTCAGACGATCATCTTTCAAGGGCGCAGCGCACGGTGCGCTTTACCGATTATAAAAAGCCCTCCTTCAGCTTCACGAGGGGCATGGAATTCAGGCTGTCGGGGAATATCGACATTTTGAAGTACATCGAGGCTCAGGATGTGTTCGACGGCGATATATCGGACAAGGTCAAGTACAGCATTGAAAGCAATGCCGTATCGCTTGGCAGCGTGGGCGAGCATCAGGTAACGCTGAGAGTGACAAACAGCCTCGGAGATACGGCGCATCTGCCGATAACGGTAGAGGTGTCCTCAGACGAACCCAATGCGGCGGGTATAAAGCTGACTCAGTATGTTTTGTACCTGAACGAGGGGGACGAGTTTGACGCAATAAGCTATGTCGAGGGCTATACTGCCAACGATGAATATCACGCCGGCGCCGACGGCCTGCGCATCACAAATGATGTCGATACAGGCGTTCCCGGCGTTTACAGCGTTAAATATGCCTATGGCTACGGCAATTCGGAAAGCCATGTGAGACTGACCGTTGTCGTGGAGTAGGGGGTGCGCAATGGAAGAGAACAGAATTTTGGAAAACGCGGGAAACGGCGCTCCTAAGCTGCACATAATGCTGCTTATACATGAGGTGCTGACTAAGCTCTGGGCAATAATCATGGCGGCAATCATTGTCGGCTCGTGCGCATATGTGGGAGCTTCGGTGCTCTACAGCCCGCAGTATCAGACAAAAACAACCTTTGTCGTGTCCGAAAAGAAGGGGACAAGCTCCGTCTACTCAAACCTCTCCGCCGCGCAGAACATGGCGGCTGCCTTTTCGCAGGTTCTGGGCAGCGACGTCATGAAAAACCGCATAGCGGAGGAGCTGGGAACGGCTCCGGCGGCAGGCAGCATAAATGCTGTCGTGATAGAGGAGACGAATCTGCTCGAAATGACGGTGACGGCGTCCAATCCCCGCGATGCGTATCTGATAACGAGAGCGGTTCTGAATAATTACACGGATATCGGCAGCACGGTGTTAGGCAATGTCTCGCTTGATATTCTCCAGCAGCCCACGATACCGACCGCCCCGGTAAATTCATCCGGCGCCCGCCGCATCGCAATTATGGGCGCGGCAGCGGCGGCGGCAGCGGTCGCAGCTCTGCTTTGCGTCGGCGCATATCTGCGCGATACGGTAAAATCCATCGACGAGGTGGAAAGCAAACTGGATACAAGGCTGCTGGGCACGGTATACCACGAGCGAAAGAACAAGTCGCTCAAGGACAGCATAAAGCGAAAGAAGAAAAGCGTCGTTATAACGGATCCGACGACGGGTTTCGCCTTTGTCGAAACCTTCAAAAAGCTGCGCACAAGGGTGGAATACCTCATGCGCCGCAATGATGCGAAGGTGCTGATGGTCAGCTCCGTCATGGAAAACGAGGGCAAGAGCACCATTGCCGTCAATATTGCGCTGGCAATGAACAGAAAGCGCAAAAGCGTTATTATAATCGACGCGGATATGAAAAAGCCCGCGATACATAAGATCCTTGAATATCAGGATTCTGACTATGCAAGTATAAGCGATCTCGTTGCGGAAAAGGCTCAGCTCAGGGACGCCCTGCTTATGGATAAGACGCACAGGCTCGGCCTTATCCTCGGCAAAAGCGGCACTGACCGCTCCACCGAGCTTGTAAGCAGCCCCAACATGCGCAGGCTCATAGAGCAGGCGAAGAAAAATATGGACATGGTGATAATCGATACGCCGCCGCTTTCAGCGTCTCCGGACGCTGAGTGCATAGCCTAGCTTGCCGACGCGGCTATCCTTGTCGTAAGGCAGGATCAGACCCCCGTGAGGGTGCTCAATGACGCCATCGACGCTATAAACAGCTCCAACGCCAAGCTTTTGGGCTGTGTGTTCAACAATGTCCGCATAGCCGACCTCAACGAGAATTACAGCTACGGCGGCAGCGGCAAATACGGCTATCAAAAAAAGAGCTACGGCAAATACGGTTACGGAAAGTACGGTTACGGCTACGGCAACAGGAGCGGCAGCAGCTCTGATCAGCGGCGCTTTGCCGAGACCGGAAGCGCATATGAATTTGAGACAGATACGGAGGTCGCATCGGATGGAACAGCAGAATAACTTATATTCCTTCTCCGCGAGCAGACTGCTTGGCGACTTCCTGCGCGGACTGCGCAGACTATGGTGGCTCGTTCTGGTGCTGACGGTACTGATAGGCGCTGCAATGGGTGCAGCGTCGTGGATGCGGTATTCGCCCGTGTACACGGCCTCCGCGACATTTACGGTTTACGTCAAGAACGAAAGCCAGGCCTCCGTGACGGCATATATGCGAGATGATAGTTCAGACATGGAACGAAAGAGCCGACACGGAGTATGTAGCGGTGCGCTTTGGAAATGTGCTCGGCTCTGCCGGCAGCGTTATCCCGCTGTTCCGCAAGCAGATAAAAAACGGTGGCCCGGTGACAGTGACAGACAAGAATGTCATCCGATATTTTATGACCATTCCCGAGGCGGTGCAGCTCATATTTCAGGCGGGAGCATATGCCAAAGGCGGCGAGATATTCGTTCTGGACATGGGAGAGCCTGTACGTATAGATGACCTCGCGCGGAACATGATACGGCTCTCGGGCTTTGAGCCGGATGTAGATATCCCAATAGTGTACACCGGGCTGCGTCCGGGCGAGAAGCTTTATGAGGAGCTTCTTCTTTCGGGAGAGGGCATGCAGAAGACCCGGAACAATCTGATCTATATAGGGCACGAGATGGAGTTCGACAAGGCGGAATTCGAGCGGGAGCTGGAGAAGCTCAAAGAGCTTGACGAGACCGATGCCGAGGCTCTGCGGAACATGATAGGCGAGATCGTGCCTACCTACCACAGAGTGAATAATTATAAAAAAGTTAAGGAACCGGTGAGCTGACGAACCGGAGGTTTGGAGGACTTTAAATGGAACGCATATTTCTTGCAAGTCCGCATATGTCCGATGAGGGCTACGAGCTTGAGTATATCCACGACGCATTCAGAAAGAACTGGATTGCACCCCTGGGTGAGAACGTAAATGAGTTTGAAAAAGCGGTCAGGGACTATGTCGGGGCGAAAAACGCCGTTGCGCTGTCATCGGGAACCGCCGCGCTGCATCTTGCCATGATACTGGCGGGCGTCGGCAGGGGTGATAAGGTGTTTTGCCAGTCCCTGACCTTTTCCGCGTCGGCAAACCCCGTCGCGTATCTCGGCGCTGAGCCCGTGTTTGTGGACTCGGAGCGTGAAACATGGAACATGAGCCCCGAGGCTCTGCGCAGGGCGTTTGAGGAATACGGCAGGCCGAAGGCCGTGGTCGCTGTGCACCTTTACGGCATACCGGCAAAAATGGATGAGCTGCGCGCCGTATGCGCCGAATACGATGTCCCTCTTATCGAGGACGCAGCCGAAGCTCTCGGTTCGGAGTACAAGGGGAGAGCCTGCGGCACGCTGGGCGAATACGCGGCGCTGTCGTTTAACGGCAACAAGATAATAACCACCTCCGGCGGCGGCATGCTGCTGTGCGGGAGCGACGACGATGCAAAGCAGGCCCTGAAGCTCGCAACGCAGGCACGCGAGCCGTTCCCGTGGTATCAGCACGAGGAGATCGGATATAACTACCGGCTGTCGAATATAAGCGCCGGCATAGGCCGCGGCCAGATGCGTGTACTCGATAAGCGTGTCGCTGCAAAGCGCGATATCTATAAGCGCTATGCCGAACACTTCGGAAAGCTGCCCATAGCCATGGCACCCATGCCGGAGGACACGCGCCCGAACTGCTGGCTGAGCACCATGCTGCTTGAACCCGGCTGCGGCGTAAGCCCGTCGGATATTATAGCCGCGCTCGGGGTGGAGAATATCGAGGCACGGCATCTCTGGAAGCCCATGCATATGCAGCCTGTTTTCAGCGGGTGCGGATTTGCAAAAGTTGAGGACAGGGCTGTGTCGGAGGAATTGTTTGAGAGCGGGGTATGCCTGCCAAGCGATACGAAAATGACGCCAGAGCAGCAGATGCGCGTCTGTGAGACGATAAAAAAGCTGTTTTGAGCATGAAAAAGACTGCGGATACTTAATGCAAGTATCCGCAGTCTTTTTTAATTCTTCAGTCGCCTGCTTCGGGGAGGCAGTGCATTTGAGTGACGCCGAGGACGCGGAAGCCCTCCGCGTGGCCGCACAGTCTACGCAGGCCGAAATCGGCAGAGCGCAGCCTGAGATACATGGCGATGGATTTAGCCTCCGGGCAGCCGGAAGGAAACTGGCTCCTGTGGCAGTCGAATATAGATGCGAGCTGCTTTTTAAGCAGCGCCGCCGATGTCTTGACATAACGGTTCGGCTTTGCCGTCATGTAATAGGCGATAGCCTTGACGGGAGCCGCCTGTGCGCCGTGCTCGGCCATGAGCAGGGAATACGGCGCGAGATAGGCGATCTCCGACGCTGCCCGGCCGACGTTCAGGTGGTCGGGGTGACATTCGCTTGTGACGCAGCAATCCGGCGCGAATATCACGTCCGGCTTAAAGTCTCCGACGGCCTTGGCAATGGCCGAGACCAGATCGCGCGTGTCGTAAAACCCGCCGTCGCAGAAGGGGAGATACCGAACATCGTCAACGCCGAGGGCTGCCGCCGAAGCGCGAGCCTCTAACTGACGTATGGTGATGAGCTCCTCCGGAGCGATGGTATCCGAGCCGAAGCGCCCGTCGATGCATATGAGAAAGCAGACCTTTTTGCCCGCCGCGGCGAGCTTTGCCGCCGTTGCACCCGCGCCGATCTCAATATCGTCGGGGTGCGGGCCGATGAACATATAGCGCTCGTAATCCTCGATACGCGGCAGGGGAGCGGCAATCCTAAGCGCGAGCCTTGTTATACTCATGCCTTTGCCTTTCGCGCCTCAAGCTCAGCGCATATGCGCGTGTACTCGTCCTCGTCGAGCTTATAGTGCTTTTTGTACAGCACATAGGAGGTCAGCATGAGCACGCAGGGGATTATCGCCATGCACAGCAACAGCGCGAGCGTCTGCCCCGGCGCGATGCCGTTTATAACGCCGTCTATGAGGCTTATTTTGTCAGCCTCCGTGATGAAATTTCGTGCGCACTGATTTTCAAAATCGGAGATCTGGTTTGTGTAGCTCGTGACGCCGAAGATGATGTAGCTCAGATTGGTGATGAGGATGATGAGCGCGGAGGAGAGCTTTGTGAGGAAGGGACGCAGGGAGGCAATTATAGCCTCGTCGCGCTGTCCGGAGACATATTCGTTGTATTCAACGGTGTTGATGATGGATATCATCATGACGAGATAGAAGCCGTACTGTCCGAAGTTTGAGAGCATATAGCCAATGACGACAGCCCAGAATTTCAGCATCGTTGAGGGCAGGACGAGCCCCGCGATGAGCATTATGACGTAGCCTGCCACGGCGATCACGGCGAGGATGCCCATGAGCTTTTTGCGCTTTATCTTTCGGGAGATGGCGGGGTAGAAGATCATGAGGAAAGCGGTGACGGACATGCCGACGATGGAAAACAGGGAGAACAGTCCGCCGTTGTAGCCAAAGTCAAAGTATATGTACGTTGAGCCAATGCCGCCGATGATGAAGCCGTTGCCTATCTGCTGGATGAGGAAAATGAGGCTTATCCAGAGAAGCTGGTCGTTGCCGGTGATGGTCTTCCATATCTTTTTGAGGCTCACGGGCGGGGCGTCGGTGTACTCGCGCTTTTCGCGCACGCCGAATATGGTAAAGCACAAAAACAGCGGCGCTATGATGCAGATAACAAGCGCGATGACGCCGTAGGCGGTGGTGGTGCTGCCGCCAATGGCCTTGTCGCCGACGGTGAGCATGGGTATGAGCACGCTGGCGAGGGTGCCGCCTATGCCGGCAAATAGAGTCGCGCGGGCTGTGAACTGGTTGCGCGCATTCGCGTCTGAGGACAGGGCGGGCACCATGCCCCAGTAGGAGATATCATGCATCGTATATGTTATCGAGTACATGAAGTATATGACGCCGAAGAACCATACAAAGCTCCAGCCCTGAAGAGATGTGTTGAAGGCGAGATACACCACGACGCTTGTCGAGAGTATGCCGATAACGAGCCAGGGTTTGAACTTGCCCCAGCGCGTGCGTGTGCGCTCGATGATGTTGCCCATGATGGGGTCGTTGAGCGCGTCGAATATCCTTGCTGCGACGACGATGGCGGTTATCGCGGCAAACTGCGCGCTTGTGAGGTTGCGTGTGAATAGGACGAAGGTCATTATGCAGCTTGTGAAGAGATAATACTCCATGTCGCGGCCGACAGTTCCGAGCGGGAACATTATAAGATTTTTCTTTCTGAGCTTTAAATCTTCCATATTGAAGCTCCTATCATTATAATAATATAAATTTAATTTTATCAGCCCAAAGAGCCGTTGGCAAGGAAAAAATGTAAGATTTGCGAAACTGCGTATTGCTAAAAGGCTAGATATCGGATAGAATAAGTCGAAATCATGATAATGAGGTGGTAAACTTGCAGCAGCTTATAGACCGCATAAAGCGCGACGGAGTGGTAAAGCCCGGCGGAGTTTTGAAGGTGGACAGCTTCCTTAATCATCAGATCGACCCCGCTCTGAGCTATGACATGGCAAAGGAGATATACAGACTTTTCGGTAACGAGCCTGTGAATAAAATCCTGACGATAGAAGCATCGGGAATCGGAATGGCCGTTCTGACCGGCCTTGTTTTCGGCTGCCCCGTTGTGTTCGCGAAAAAGAGCAAGACGATAAACCTCTCCGACGATGTTTACGCCACGACGGTGTATTCTTTCACGCATCAGGTGTCAAAGCAGGTGCTTGTCTCAAAGAACTATTTAAGCTCCGGCGATAAGGTGCTGATAGTGGACGATTTTCTCGCAAACGGAGCGGCGCTGGAGGGCTTGTGCGATATAGTAGGTCAGGCGGGCGCCGAGGTCGTGGGAGCGGCCGTCGCGATAGAAAAAGCCTTCCAGCCCGGAGGAGCGAAGCTTCGCGGTAAGGGTATCAGGATAGAAGCGCTGGCCCGCATAGCGTCCATGAGCGACGACAGCATTGAATTTTGCGAGGATTGACGAAATACACAAAATTCAAAGTGAATGTGTGTCAAACTTGGACAAAAACGCGTCTTGACATTTTTCGTTACTATTGATATTCTTTATAAGTAAGGTAAATACTTTCGATATATAGCAAATGATATGGATTTGAAGTCTCTACCCGGACGCCGTAAATGACCGGACTATCGAAGTTTTATATAAAGGAAGAGCGATCTTCCTTGACTTTGGTGTTTTATCCCGGTCGCATATCATGCGGCCGGTTTTTATTTTGTATCAATATCCGAAAGGATCTTGGTAATATAATGAATTTTATGGAGGATAACCGAAGATGAAGAAGCTCACAGCACTTATTCTCGCATTGGTCATGGTGTTTGCACTGTGCGCCTGCGGCAACAATGACGACGCCGCAAAAGATAATGACGACGCACAGGACGCCCTCAAGGCCGGCTTTATTTTCCTGCACGACGAAAACTCCACCTACGACCTTAACTTCATGAACGCAGCTAAGGAAGCCTGCGCAAACCTCGGCATGAGCGAGGATCAGTACATGTTCAAGACCAATATCAAGGAAGGTCAGGAATGCTACGACGCAGCCTGCGAGCTGGCTGAGGCCGGCTGCGACATCATTTTCGCAGACAGCTTTGGTCATGAGCCCTACATCCTCGAGGCCGCAAAGGAATTCCCCGAGGTTCAGTTCTGCCACGCTACCGGCACCAACGCTCACACCGCCGGTGTTGCAAACCTTCACAACGCTTTCGCATCCATCTACGAGGGCCGTTATCTTGCCGGTATCGCTGCCGGTATGAAGCTCAATGAGATGATCGAAGCCGGCGACTTCACCGCTGAAGAGGCAAAGATCGGCTATGTCGGCGCATTCACCTACGCAGAAGTCGTTTCCGGTTATACCTCCTTCTTCCTCGGCGCACGCTCCGTCTGCCCCAGCGCTACTATGGAAGTAACCTTTACCGGTTCCTGGTACGATGAGACCGCAGAGAAGGAAGCTGCCAACAAGCTCATCGCAAACGGCTGCAAGCTCATCAGCCAGCACGCTGACTCCATGGGCGCTCCCACTGCCTGCGAGCTCGCCGGCGTTCCCAACGTTTCCTACAACGGCTCCACCATTGATTCCTGCCCCAACACCTTTATAGTTTCTTCCCGCATCGACTGGGCTCCCTACTACGAGTACGCAATCACCGCAGTTAAGGAAGGCAAGAGCATCGACGCCGACTGGACCGGTACTCTCGCAACCGGCTCCGTCGTCCTCACCGACGTAAACGATAAGGCAGCAGCAGAAGGCACTGCCGACGCCATCGCAGAAGCAAAGGCAAAGCTTGAAAAGGGCGAGCTGTTCGTATTCGACTGCGCCACCTTCACCGTCGAGGGCAAGGCTCTTGACAGCTACATGGCTGACGTCGATACCGACGCAAACTATGAGAAGGATACCGAGGTCATCGAAAACGGCGTGTTCATGGAATCCAAGTTCCGCTCCGCTCCTTACTTCGATGTCCAGATCGACGGCATCACTCTTCTTGACACCAACTTCGGCTGATATCTAAAAGAAATAGGGAAGCCCCATTATGAGGCTTCCCTGCGTGCTTTGAATGATATAACTAATCCAAAGGGCAACACAGTGACTACTGCCGCCGTGCTGCCCTTTGAAGTAGTTTTTAAGGAATAACACATCGGGAGAAAGAATGATGGATAACAAAACTGCGGCTGTAAAAATGCGCAACATAAGCAAGACCTTCGGCTCGGTCGTAGCAAACGACAAGGTCTGGCTGGACATATACAGAGGCGAGATACTGGCGCTGCTGGGCGAAAACGGCTCGGGCAAGACCACGCTTATGAATATGCTCTCCGGCATATACTTCCCCGATGAGGGGGAGATATCAATCGACGGGAAAGAGGTCGTGATACGCTCTCCCAAGGACGCGCTCGATCTCGGCATAGGCATGATACATCAGCATTTCAAGCTCGTTGACGTGCTCACCGCGACCGAGAATATCATCCTCGGCCTCAAGGATAAGGGAAAGCTTGACCTGAAGGCAGCGTCAAAGAAAATACGCGAGATATGCGATATGTACGGCTTCGATGTCGATCCCGATATGAGGATATACGAGATGAGCGTATCCCAGAAGCAGACGGTCGAGATAGTAAAGGTTCTCTACCGAGGCGCGGATATCCTTATCCTCGACGAGCCTACCGCCGTGCTGACCCCGCAGGAGACCGACAAGCTCTTTGCCGTGCTGCGCAATATGCGCGACGCGGGCAAGGCGATAGTCATCATCACCCATAAAATGCACGAGGTCGAGGAGCTGTCCGACCGAGTGGCGGTCCTGCGCCACGGTCAGTTCATCGGCGACATGCCGACAAAGAACACGAACGCTCAGGAAATGACGAACATGATGGTCGGCCACCCCGTTGAGCTGAACATCGAGCGCCCCGAGCCTGTCGACCCCAAGCCGAGGATAGAGGTAAAGGATCTGACGGTGCGCAGCATCGACGGCATTGTAAAGCTTGACAATGTCTCCTTCACCGCAAACAGCGGCGAGATACTCGGCATCGCGGGCATCTCCGGCTGCGGACAGAAGGAGCTGCTCGAGGCCATCGCCGGTCTCCAGCCGACAGAGAGCGGCAGCATCACCTATATAAACGATGACGGCGAGCGGGAGGAGATACTCGGCAAGGATCCCCTTGCGATATCCAACATGGGCGTTATGCTCTCGTTTGTGCCTGAGGACAGGTTAGGCATGGGCCTTGTGGGGAATATGAACCTGAGCGATAATATGATGCTCCGCTCATTCCGCCGCGGCCGCTCGCCACTAACCGACAGAAAAAGCCCCCGCAAGCTTGCGCAGACCGTCGTTGACGAGCTCGATGTAAGCACCCCCGGCATAGGCACGCAGGTGAGAAAGCTCTCCGGCGGAAACGTGCAGAAGGTGCTGGTCGGCCGCGAGATATCCTCAGCACCCACGGTTCTGCTCACGGCTTACGCAGTTCGCGGTCTCGATATAAATTCGTCCTATACCATTTATGATCTCATAAACCGACAGAAGAAAAAGGGCGTCGCCGTCATATATGTCGGCGAGGATCTTGACGTTCTGCTTGAGCTGTGCGACAGAATACTTGTGCTGTGCGGAGGCAAGGTGAGCGGCATCGTGCCCGGACGCGGCGCGAAGAAGCGCGATGTGGGTATGATGATGACAAAGCTGGGAGGTAACAGTGCCGATGAATAATTCTAAGCAGGGGCCGCTGGTCCATATCGTCAAGCGCGGCGCGCTTCCCCGCTGGAGAGCATGGGGAATACGCCTGATCGCCATTGTCGCGGCGCTCATAGTGTGCGCGATAGTTACTATGACCGTGACCGGTGAAGACCCCATCGCGGTATACGCAACCATGATAGACGGCGCCTTCGGCAGCGAACGCAAGGTGTGGAACCTTGCGCAGAGCACCGCGATGCTGCTGGGCGTGTCGCTTGCCGTTACTCCCGCATTTCGCATGCGCTTCTGGAATATCGGCGGCGAGGGTCAGGTGCTGGCAGGCTGCCTTGCGGCGGCCGCGTGCATGATTTGCCTTGCCGATAAGCTGCCCAACGGCCTGCTCATCGCCGTGACCGCCGTGGCAAGCATTGCCGCAGGCGCGATCTGGGCGGGCATCCCGGCCTTTTTCAAGGCAAAGTGGAACACCAACGAGACGCTTTTCACCCTCATGATGAACTATGTCGCGACTCAGCTTGTCGCGTTCTTCGTCATCGTCTGGGAGGTGCCCAAGGGCGCGGGCAAGATCGGCATCATAAACCAGACAAGCCAGATAGGCTGGCTGCCCACCATCGGCGGCAATAAGTACCTGCTGAACATAATAGTCATTTTGGTGCTCACCGTCGGGCTGTATATTTACCTCAACTACTCAAAGCACGGCTATGAGCTGACCGTCGTCGGCGAGTCCGAGCGCACGGCGCGCTATGTCGGTATCAAGGTCGACAGGGTAATAATCCGCACGATGCTCCTTTCGGGCGCGATATGCGGCGTCGTCGGCTTCCTGCTCGTCTCCGGCACCGACCACACCGTTACGACCACCATCGCCGGAGGCCGTGGCTTCACTGCGGTAATGATATCGTGGCTTGCAAAGTTTAACCCCGTGTTCATGATACTGGCGAGCCTGCTGCTGGCGTTTCTTGAAAAAGGCGCGGGAGCGATATCCACAAGCTTTGGTCTCAACCACTCTTTCGCAGATATCCTCACGGGCATAATCCTGTTTTTCATAATCGGCTGCGAATTTTTCATCAGCTATAAGCTGAGTTTCCGCAAGACGGCAAAAAAGGAGGCGGAATAAAATGTTCGATATAGTTTCCTTTTTCCCCAGAGCCGTAATGCAGGGCATACCGCTGCTGTTCGGCAGCACCGGTGAGATAATCACCGAAAAATCCGGCAACCTCAACCTCGGCATCCCCGGCATCATGTATGTCGGCGGCATCTGCGGCGTTATCGGCGCGTTTCTCTATGAGCAGTCTCTCCCCTCACCGGTGGACATAAACGGTTTTCTCGCCATCGTGATACCCATTTTGGCGTGTCTGCTCGGGTCGCTCATAATGGGGCTTATCTACTGCTTCCTCACCGTTACGCTCAGAGCAAACCAGAACGTCACCGGCCTTGCGATGACCACCTTCGGCATAGGCATTGGCAACTTCTTCGGCGGCTCGCTCATTAAGCTCACAGGCTCCGAGGTCCCCTCCATCGCGCTTTCCGCGACCAGTGCCTGCTTCAGCAAATCCCTGCCCTTTGCAAAGGATTTAGGCTGGTTCGGAACTATGTTCCTTGACTACGGATTCTTGGCGTATGCGGCCATTATCATAGCCTTTATCACGGCGTATATCATCAAAAAGACCAGAGTCGGCCTTAACCTGCGCGCCGTGGGCGAGAGCCCCACGACCGCAGACGCCGCCGGTATAAACGTAAACCGCTATAAGTATATCGCCACCTGCGTTGGCAGCATGATTGCCGGTCTCGGCGGCCTGTACTATGTCATGGACTACGCCTGCGGCGTGTGGTCAAACGACGCTTTCGGCGACCGTGGCTGGCTTGCTATCGCGCTTGTCATCTTCACGATCTGGAGACCGAATGTCAGCGTTTTAGCTTCGATACTCTTCGGCGGCCTGTATATCCTGTACCTCTTCATCCCCACGGGCACTCACCTGTATATGAAGGAGCTGTACAAGATGCTGCCTTATGTGGTGACGATCATAGTCCTCATAGTTGTGTCGCTCAAGAAAAGCCGCAATAACGAGCCTCCGGCGAGCCTCGGCCTCGCGTATTTCCGGGAAGAACGATAAAAATACAGAAAAAGACGCCCTTTTTGGGCGTCTTTTTTAGATTGCGATTGACAAGAGTGTCAGCTTCTATTAAAATGTTAACTAACTGTGAATAGCACGGTGCGAAAGGTAAAAAAGATATATGAAAACGAACGATTCAATGCAAGACCGCGACGGCTTCAGAAGCCGCGGAGGATTTATAATCGCCTGCATAGGCTCGGCTGTGGGTATGGGCAACATCTGGCGCTTTCCGACGCTTGTTTCAAGCTGGGGCGGCCTCACGTTCCTGATACCGTACTTTCTGTTCGTCATTCTTATCGGCTCGACCGGCGTCATAGGTGAGTACGCCCTCGGCCGTGCCGGCGGCGCGGGGCCGATGGGCTCCTTCGGAATGTGTACCGAACTGCGCTATGGCAATCGGAAGATAGGCGAGAGGATAGGCTATCTCCCCATCCTCGGCTCGCTTGCCCTCGCCATAGGCTATACCTGCGTCATGGGCTGGATATTCAAATACACCTTCATGGCGTTCAGCGGCGGTATGATGGCAATGGGGCAGGATATGGATGCCATCGTCGGCACCTTCAACGGCACCGCGGCGAGCTGGGGCGCAAACCTCTGGATCATTGTTGCGATACTCGTCAGCTTCGCGATAATGTCATTCGGCATCTCCGGCGGCATAGAGCGGGCGAACAAGGTTATGATGCCCGTTTTGTTCCTGCTGTTTTTGGGCCTGGGCGTTTATATCTTCCTGCTGCCCGGCGCGTCTGAGGGCTATCGCTATATCCTGACGCTAAATCCTGCCGGCCTGCTTGACCCGAAGCTCTGGATATACGCCTTCGGTCAGGCGTTCTTCTCGCTATCGGTCGCCGGCAACGGCAGCGTTATCTACGGCTCCTACCTCAGCAAAAAGGAGTGCATACCAAGCTCTGCGCGCAACGTCGCGATGTTTGATACCCTGGCGGCTCTGCTTGCGGCCTTCGTTATCATCCCCGCAATGGCGGCCGGTGGTGCGGCTCTCAACGAAGGCGGCCCGGGACTGATGTTCATATACCTTGTCAACGTCATCAACGGTATGCCCGGCGGACGCATAGTCGGAATGGTGTTCTTCCTGTGCGTGAGCTTTGCGGGCATAAGCTCCATCATAAATCTTTACGAGGCGCCCGTTGCCTTTCTTCAGGAGAAGTTCAGGCTCAAGCGAGTCCCTGCAACGGCTACAATACACGTTATCGGCTGCGGCATAGCCCTGTGCATACAGGCTATCGTCTCCCAGTGGATGGATGTCGTCTCTATCTACATCTGCCCGCTCGGCGCGCTTTTAGCGGCTATAATGTTCTTCTGGGTCGCGGGCAAGAAGTTTGTTCTTGAGAGCGTCAACGAGGGTGCTCGCAAGCCCATAGGCAAATGGTACTACCCGCTGAGCAAGTATGTCTACTGCGCATGCGCGCTCATCGCGCTGGTCGCGGGCGCAGCCCTCGGCGGAATAGGCTGAGGCACAGCTACACTGCGGGCTTTATGCCCGCAGTGCGCCTGATTATATCGCCCGAATAAAAAATGTAAAATAATTGTTGCATTTTCAAAGAGATTGTTGTATTATAAAGCGTGTATATGTATTGATTATTTTACCGGAGGGTTAATATATGAAAAAAGTTATTTCAATTCTTCTTGTGCTGATTCTGGTAATGTCAATGTCCGTGCTTGCTCTGGCGGATAACTCTAATGTTACAAGCCCTGAGCAGGGCAATACGAATGTTGATAACAACAATCCCAATCCCTCTCCCCAGACAGGAGATACCTATACCGTGCTTTACGTCATTGCGGCAATGTTGCTTGCGGTGGGTGTAGCCGTGTTCTGCGGCAAGAAGCTAATAAGCGAAAAGTAAGGGAATAATAACAAACGGCTCCATGAATGCGGAAGCAATCATGGGGCTTTTTTAAATTTTGCGGCGGTGAGGCAAAAAATGAGCAAAAAGCGTAATCGGACAATACTCATAATAATAGCGATAGCGGCGCTTGCTGTCATAGCGTGGTGCGGGGTCTATCTATGGCAATACTGGCAGGGAGGTCAGCTTGACGAGCTGCTGCGCAGAAATGTTGAAACAAATGCGCTTGAGGGAGATATCTCCGCCGAGACGGTCGAGATACCCGTGGATTTTGAAGCGCTTAAAGCTGTGAACGAGGATATCTACGCATGGCTGTATGTTCCGGGCATGGACATAAGCTACCCCGTTGTCCAGCATCCGAGCGACAACAATTACTATATCCGTCGCAGCTCCGATGGCTCAAGCTACAGCGGCGGCTGTATATACAGCGAAAACTATAACAGCAAGGATTTCTCCGACCGTATGACCGTGCTTTACGGGCACAATCTGCGCTCGGGTAAGATGTTTGCGCCATTAAACGACTTCTCGGACGTCAGAGTTTTCGATTCGCACAGGTATATATATGTATACCTGCCGGACAGGGAACTGGTGTATGAGATAATTGCTGCATGCCCATATTCCTATGAGCATATTCTGACAAACCGCGATTTTAACAATCGCGATGATTACGATAAATTCTTCGATGAGGTCATGTATAAGACCAATCTCAGCGCAAACTACCTTGATGACGTAAAGCTCAGCTATGACAGCGACAGGGTGCTTACCCTGTCAACCTGCCTGCGCGGGAATAATCAGCAGCGGTATATAGTTATGGGCAGACTGATAGCGGAAATACCTGCGGCATAATATTGGGGCTTGTGCCGGAGCGAAAAATTTGGTATAATACTCAGAGAATAAATTTAAGGAGAAAACACTAATGAATAAGTGGAGTACCGCACGCAAAGGCTGCCTCGTGCTCGGCGCAGCAAGCTTTGCCCACGCAATAATCAAGAAAAACCCCGTGATGCCTCTGGCGCTTTACGGACTGCATCTGGCGGAGTATTTTGCCGTCGCAAGAAAAGCAGGCAAAAAGGTCTGGTATGACGATACCCGCTGCTTTATCAATACCATGCTCTATGGCTTCACCTTCTGGGTGCCCATGAAGCTTGAGATCGAATGATGCTTTTATCCCCCTATCTCGCATAGGGGGAATTTTTTTGGAGGCGACTGTATGAATAAGGCGGAGAAGTGGGATAAAAATGCCGACTCCTTCCAGAAGGTGTTCCTCGGCGGCGAGAACGATTATAACGGCAGGCTCACAGCGTTTTTGGCGCAGCTTGCGAGCCTTGAGCCGGGCGATAAGGTAATAGACATAGGCTGCGGCGTCGGCAAATACGGAAAGATACTCGGCAGGCTCGGCTGCGACGTCACTCTTTCGGATATATCGCCGCGGATGCTGGAATTTGCGGCGGAGAACATGGCAGAAATCAAAACGCCGTGGCGCACGCTGCTGCTTGATTTTGAGACGGCGGAGCCTTCGGGTATAGGCGAGTATAAGCTTGCGATGTCTACGATGTGTCCGGCCGTCCATGATCTGGAGACGGTGAAGAAATTCAGCGCGATAAGCCGCGGCTACTGCTTTTTGAGCATGTTTTACGACTGGCAGCAGCCCGCGAGGGACGAGATGTTTCGTCTTGCGGGCTTAGAGCCGCGCGGTCTGCACGGGGATATGAAGGCCGAGTGCGAGGCCATCGTGAGCTTTGTGCGCGAGGCGGGCTTTGAGCCGCAGGTGCGGTATGAAAGCTACTGCTGGAGCGATGAGCGAAGCCCACATGATGCAGCGGAGTATATCTTAAACCGCTATTTTGAGCCGCAAGAGCACTTACCGGAGCTTAAAGCGCGGCTGCTGTCTGCGGCGGAGCGGCTCTCAAAGGACGGCGTTATCTCCGACGGCGTTGACACAGTTGTCGTGTGGATATACTGGACGGTGTGAACGGTTTGTGATAAAATAAACGTATATTGTTTTTGGAGGGTGATTTTTTGTCAATACTATCGAAGCTTAACAGCCCAACCATGTACCTCATATGCGGCGCTATCGTGCTTTTTGTGGCAATAGTGTGCGTGTTTTTCATGGTGCGTGCGTACAGGGCGGGGCTTGCCATCGGCATGGACAAGACCAAGATGAAGAGAACGATAACCGCAAGCGCGACCTTCGCGGTGCTCCCGTCGGTGGGCATACTGCTGGGCGTTATCGCGCTGTCGGGCAGCTTAGGCACGCCGCTGCCGTGGCTGAGGCTGTCGGTTATCGGCGCGCTGCACTATGAGACGCAGGTCGCGCAGGGCGCTGCCGAGGCAATAGGGCTCTCCGGCCTGAGCGCCGCTGAGATGACGGCGGAGGCGTTTACGACGATCGCCCTCGTCATGAGCGCCTGCATCATGTGGGGCATGGTGTTCTCCATATTCTTCAACAAAAAGTACCTCAAGCGCCTGCAAAACCCCAAAAACGCCAATACCGGCGCGGCGGCGGGCTTTGGCGACACCGCGATGACCGCGATGTTCATCGGCCTTGTCAGCGCTTATATCGGCAGCTATATCGGTGGATTTGTCTCCGGAGGCGGGCTGCTGAGCTTTAGCGGCTCATGGCTGCCGCTGGCGGTTGCAATTATCGCGGGCGCTGTCATGGCGCTGTTCATCTGGCTCGCGGAAAAGAAAAATGCCGCTTGGGTCGAGAGCTTCTCGATAGCGGGCAGCATGCTTATCGCAATGGCCGCTGCTGTTGTCATAAAGGCCATAGCAGGATAAAGGAGGTGCCGAAATGACCGAAAACGAAAAAACCGTGATTTTTGAAAAATACAACGAGCGCACCCATGTATTCGGCAGGATAGCCAGCGTGATAACGCTTGTGCTGCTGCTCGGCGCGCCGTTTGTCATGGGCGCGAAGCTCGGCGCAATGCCCAATCTGCCTGCGGCGGGCAAGGCCGTGCTTGCCGTTGGCATCGTGTGGTTTGTAAGCTCTATTGCCGAGTATCTGGTGTATACGCCCATGCTGGGCGCCGGCGGCGGCTACCTCGCCTTTATGACGGGAAACCTCATCAACATGAAGATACCATGCGCCGTCAACGCGCGCGATATAGTCGGCGCGAAGACCGGCACGCCGGAGAACGAGATAATCTCCACCCTGTCGATAGCGACGGCCTCGCTCGTGACGATAGTCGTTCTGGCGCTCGGCGTAGCGCTGCTCATCCCGCTCCAGCCGGTGCTGCAAAACCCCGCGCTCGCCCCAGCGTTTGACAACGTCGTACCGGCGCTGTTCGGCGCGATGGCGTACAAGTATTTCCGCCACAATATGAAGATCGCGCTCATCCCGCTGGCGGTCATGAGCCTGCTGTTCATATTCGTGCCCGGACTTATATCATCAACAAGCTTCATGATCCTCCCCAGCGGCGCTATCGCCATCGGCATAGCTTTCCTGCTGCACAAGAGGAGCAAAAAGGAGGAAAAATAATGAAAGCAAAAAATATAGCTTTGGCAGCCGCGTCAGCGGGCGCTTCGCTGCTCGGTACCGCGCTTGTGCGCACGATTCTTACGCCGAGCAAGACCTCGGACTATGTGCCAAATCCCGATGCGACGAGGGCGGCAAAATATGCCGAAAAGCTCGCCGAGATGGTGCGCTGCGAGACGATATCAACGCCCGAGGACCCGACGGGCGCGAAGTTTGAGAAATTCCATAAACTGCTTGAGGAGCTGTTCCCGCTGGTTCACGAGAAATTAGAGAGAACGGTCATCGACGGCAATCTGCTCTACTTCTGGCAGGGCAGGAAGCACGATAAGCCCATCGTACTCATGAGTCATCAGGACGTCGTGCCCGCAGAGGGCGAGTGGATCCACGAGCCTTTTTCCGGCGACATTGCCGAGGGCAAGGTCTGGGGCAGAGGTTCGGCGGATACGAAAGCCACGGTCATGGCATTTTTCCAGGCCGTCGAGGAGCTGCTCGAGCAGGGCTATACCCCTGAGCAGGACGTGTATATATCCTCATCCTGCACCGAGGAATTTGCAGGACCCGGAGCAAAAAAGCTCGTCGGGGAGCTAAAGCGCCGCGGCGTAAAACCCTACCTTGTATGCGACGAGGGCGGCGGCATCATAAACGAGCCGATCGGCGGCATAAAGGGCAACTTCGCCATGATCGGCGTTTTTGAAAAGGGCAAGAGCGACCTTAAATTTACCGCGCGCTCATCCGGCGGTCACGCCAGCGCACCGACGAAGAATACGCCCATCGCGAGACTTGCAAAGTTCGTAAACCACGTCGAGACCCGCGACCCGTTCAGAAAAAAGCTCATCCCCGAAGCCGAGGCGATGTTCACGACGCTCGCGCCCTACGCGGGCTTCGGCATGAAACTGCTGTTTGGCAACCTCTGGCTGTTCAGGCCGCTCGTGACGCTCCTTCTGCCTGCCGTATCCGCTCAGGCTGCGGCCATGGTCAAGACGACGATAGCCTTCACCATGCAGTCGGGCTCTGATGCTGCAAATGTGCTGCCGCAGGAGGCGTCCGTATGGGCGAATATGCGCTTTATACCGCATCAGGGCAAGGACGAGAGCCTTGCGATAATCACGAAGCTTGCAGAGAAGTACGGCCTTGAGACCGATATCATCTGGGCGGCGGACTACACGGAGCCTGTCGATATAAACGGCGAGGCGTGGAATACGCTGGTCGCGGCCATAGACAAGACATTCCCCGGACTTCCGCATAGCCCCTATCCCATGACCGGCGGCACCGACTGCCAGTTCTATCAGGAGATATGCGATAACTGCCTGCGCTTCGGGCCGGTCGTGTTCGGCCCCGAGCAGCTCAAGAATATGCACGGACTGAACGAGAATATTGAGGTCAACTGCCTCCCCGGCGCCGTGGATTTCTATAAAAACCTGATAGATATACATAATCCCCGATAAAGGATGGGGGAGCTCGAGGGGGCATAGCCCGCCTCGAATTGGATAAATAGCCATCAAAAAAGCCTGACAAGTCAGGCTTTTTTGCTGCCTTAGGTAAGTTAAGCTGCTAAGAGCAGTATAAACAATTGTCCTGACAACGGTTTCTTACTCGCCCGTCAGGTCACGGACAAGCAGTAAAATATGCTCGGTCTGCTGCGGTGTGAGCTTTTCCAGCTCGTGCAGCAGCTCGTTTGTTTTTTGCGGAGTCTGTGCATCAGGATTAAAAAACTCTTGCGGAGTGATGTGGAAGTAGTCGCAAATATAGAAAAAACCTGTCATCGACGGCAAGGTGCGCCGATTCTCGATTTTATTTATATAACTCTCGCTCTGGCCGAGGGAAAGACTCATATCCCGCGCGGACACTCCGGCATCCATGCGCAGTTGGCTCAGGCGTGTGCGAAACCACTCTGTATAGTCCAAATACTCCATATCCATCACCTCCATAGATGTTAGTAATATATCAGTTTCTACATCTTCAAATACATCCTAAAAAGTCATATTGTGCTTGACATGAGGAAAATAAAGATGTATTATTTGAAAGAGCGGGATTCTGTTTCCATAACTGGTAAAGCAATGCAGTTATTCGTCGGAGCAACAGGGATAAGCCGCATTTTTCCCGATCGTCCGGTATCACGCTCGCAAAAATCAAAGATGCATAAGACGGAAAGGAGGCGTATTTATCCCACCGCAAAGACACTGTCCCGCAAATACATGTATATTAAGAAAAGGAGAAGTCAATGAAAACAAGAGTACTGTCTTTTGTGCTGGTTCTGTGCATGGTATTCGCACTTCTGCCCGGCGCGGCGCTGGCGGCTGACGAACAGCCCGCGCAGCTTGTCAAGCTTGAGGCTGAGGGCGGACATCTTATACTCGATGCAGAAAACGGCACAATTGTAGGTTGTGAGAAAACCGTAACATCGGCAGTTATCCCCGCATCGGTTGAGCTTAAAGGCGATGCCGAAGAGGGAGAAGAGCCTGTTGTAACGAAAGTTGAGATCGCTGCTGTCGGCGCGAAAGCATTTGCCGGCTGCACTGAGCTGACCGAGATTTATTTTGAGGGTAATCTCGAGATCGCTGCTGATGCCTTTAAGGGCGTCACGGCAACGGCTTATTTCCCCGCTTTCGCAAAGGATTCCTGGGATAAGACCGCAAACTACGGCGGCAAGCTGACATGGGATCAGTGGTGCCCCGAGCACAAGATTGAACTTGCGCATATAGACAAGGAGCCTACCTGCACCGAGAACGGCCTGAAGACCGGAGTGTGTAGCTACTGCGGCGAGGTCGCAACCGTGGAAATTACGGCGCTCGGCCACGATTTTGACGACTGGACAACAACGACTGAGCCTACCTGCACCGCAGCCGGCGAGGAAATGCACCAGTGCACCCGCTGCAAGCTCATAGAGGTTCAGGCAATTGAAGCTACCGGCCACTCGGAAGAAACTGAGTGGACTATTGACAAAGAAGCCACCTGCACTGAAGAAGGTCTAAGAAGCGGCCATTGCCCTAGCTGCGATGCCGACGTTACCGAGGTTATCCCTATGACAGAGCATAACTACGGCGATTGGGAAACCGTTAAGGAGTCTACCTGCACCGAAGCAGGAGAGCAGCAGCGCGTATGCGCCGACTGCAAAGCTGTTGAAAGCGAAGAAATCAAAGCTACGGGACATAATTGGACAGTAATGAAGAGCGTATCAAAGGATGCGACCTGCACCGAAGACGGACGTCTCGTCCGTACCTGCGCCGTATGCGGTATGCATGAGGACGAGGTCATCCCCGCACTCGGCCACACTCCCGCTGACGATCGCGTAGGCGAAAAGCATGCTACCTGCACTGAAGACGGCTATACCGGCGATGTAGTCTGCTCTGTCTGCAAAGATGAAGACGGCAACGCTTTTGTTATCGAAGAGGGCGAGGTCATCCCCGCGCTTGGCCACAAGGTTTCTGAGAACGCAAAATGGACAGTCACCAAAGAGCCTACCTGCGGCGAAGTCGGCGTTGAAACCTGCAACGAAAAATGCTCCGTCTGCAACCAGACTGTTACCCGCGATGTCCCCAAAACCGAGCACAGCGTCAAGGCATGGGTCGTTTTTGAGCCGGCCACCTGCACCGAGGACGGACGCCGCGTTGGCCGCTGCAGCGTATGCGATGAATACGTTGAGGAAGTCATTCCCGCACTCGGCCATAAGACCGAGGTCGTAGACGCGAAAGATGCGACCTGCACCGAGGCCGGTTACACCGGCGACGTGGTTTGCTCCGTATGCGAAGAAGTCATCGAAAAGGGCGAGGCCATCCCCGCACTCGGCCATAAGACCAACCTGCACCGAGGCCGGTTATACCGGCGACGTAGTCTGTGCCGTATGCGAAGAAGTCATCGAAAAGGGTGAGGCCATCCCCGCACTCGGCCATAAGACTGAGCTTGTAGGTGCGAAGGACGCAACCTGCACCGAGGCCGGTTACACCGGCGATGAGGTTTGCACCGTTTGCAAGGAAGTTGTCAAGAAGGGCGAGACCGTTGCGGCTCTCGGCCATGACTACAAGGACGGCGTATGCACCGTCTGCGGCGAAAAGGATCCGAACTACAAGCCCGCGATTAAATTCACCGACGTTGACACCGAAGGCAGACACCTGCCCTTTGCCGACGCGATACAGTGGGCGGCCGCCGAGGGTATCACCACCGGCTACGGCGACGGAATATTCGCACCCGACAAGAACTGCTCCCGCGCGCAGGTCGTGACCTTCCTGTGGAGAGCGGCAGGCGAACCCGAACCCAAGTCTGCGGAAAATCCCTTTGTTGACGTATCCGCAAAGCAGGCAGACGGCAAGGATAACCCCTATTACACCGCCATTCTCTGGGCAGTCGGAGAGGGCATAACCAACGGCGTTGACAGCACGCATTTTGCTCCCGACAGCAACGTGACCCGTGCCCAGTTCGTGACCTTCCTCTGGCGCTACGAGAATAAGCCCGCTGCAAAGCCCGGCATAGCGCTCAAGGATATTGACACCGTGACAAACGCCGACTTCAAGGCGGCAATACTCTGGGCAGCAGGCGAGGAGATAACCACCGGCTATTCCGACGGCACGTTCCGTCCGAATGCTGCGTGCACCCGCGCACATGTCGTGACCTTCATCTACCGCGACATGACCTGAAACTAAACAGCAAAAGGCAGAGGCTTCACGGCCTCTGCCTTTTTCTTTTCGTTGCTGCGCTTCAAGTAATCTCTTTTGCCGATGCCCGACCGGTGATAATGGAGTATTACGAAAATGCCCAGTCTCCACGGTCGTGCTGACGCAGTATTGATAAGCTGAAATTTGAATACGAATTGCTTTGCGGCAGCCGCCGCCCCTACGGGCGCGGTGTGGCCTTTATCATCCGACCTCGACTACGCCGTCGGGCTTGACGCTTATCGTATCGCCAGTCTTGACGTATTCAAGGAACTCGTCGCCGAGGGAATCGACAACGGGCATTTCGGCGTCTGTCCACACGTCGCCGAGTATCGCGCCGCTGGCGGCAAGCGAGTCGATGGGCTTTGAAAACAGCATGCACGCCGGCTGCTTGCCGTAGGAGCATACCGTGAACAGCACCATGCCGCCGGTGGTCGAGCCTATGGTCATGGGCAGGCAGAGCGCCTTGCCGATCATGGGCTTTTTGTACAGATCGGGGTTGTTCTGGTCGCCGCACTTGACCTGCTTATCGCCGAACATCATGGCCATCTGATAGGAGGCGAGAGTGTTGAAGCCGCCCTTGGAGACAAGCGCCTCCGCGGTGCAGGTGCCGGGAACGACTACGCGGCCTTTGAAAGTCTTCATTTCTTGCCCTCCTTCGTCGTTATCGCTTTGAGAATTTCGGCCTCGGTGTAGTAGCGCGCGCTGGTATAGGTGCGCAGCTTGTTCGAGGAGGTGATGACCGCCTTGCTCTTGCAGAGGGGGTTGTTCATATACATAAGCGGGCAGAGAGAGCTGAGAACGATGCCCTGCCGCTTTGACTGCTTAAAGTACGGCGTTTTTTCAAACTCCTTTATGACCGGGACTGCGGCGGTGAAAACTGTGGGGACGGTGACCTTTTTAAGCCCGTTCTGCCGCAGAGCCTCGCCAATGCGCTCTGTCCAGTCAATGAGCTGCTGCAAGGTCATATGCGGGCACCCAACAAAGCAGAGCTGAGGCTTAGCGTCGGGATTCTTCCAGATGACGGGGTAGTTTGCCTTGACGCGCTCAAGCTCGGCGTCATCAATGACATACACCTGCGCATCATCGGCGATCATTCCCTCGCCAAGCTCGACTGCCTCAGGGGTGAGATTTTCAATGTGGTAAAGGCCGACCGCGCCGTTGGAGGCGGTCGCGGCGCCAAAGTCCTTGAGATATGTGCAGGCATCATCGTTAAGCTCCGTGCCGAGCCACTTGTCAAGACCCTTGACATACGGCACGTCCTCCATGACCTTCATGCCGATGGCGGAGCCTAAAAGCTGCGCGTCGGGTTTAGTCGAGCATTTGACCTCGACCACCCACGTCGCCTTGCGGTTTTCGTCCAGCAGCAGTCCGAACTCGGGAACAAAGCCGGCTATCGAGCCCATAAGCTCGATTATGCCCGAATTGCGGTTGCAGCGCGCGCCGAGAACGGAGTTTGCATAGACAACGGCTGAGGATTCCGCCCACGAGAGGATATCGCCCTTTTTCGGCTTGTTGCCCACCTGATCGAGATAGCAGGTGCAGGTGTAGCCATCGTCGCTCGTTATACCGAGGCTGCGAAGCTGCTGTTCAAAGTCGTCCTGCTGGGTGTACATGAATTTTTTGAAGATGAGGTCTTCGATAAGGCTGCTGGGGACATTTTTATCCATTGGTCTGGGGTCGGCGGTGAATTTCTGGCCGGAGACAAGACCCGCGTCGATGATCTCCTGATACAGATCGTACACAGGCTTCATGATCTTGAGGCCGAAGCTGATGACCGTATGGCCGTACTTTGACGTAATGGGAACCATGCGCTCTGCGCCGAAAGTCTCGCCGTACATCACGAGAGTTTTGACGACCTTTGCCATGGTTTCGCCCTTTTCGCCATCCAGCATGGCCTGCTGTTCTGGACTGAGTTTCATGGAGCAAATCACATCCTTATATCAATATAGTTTGTTACTGGGTTAACAATTTCATTTTATATCATTGCCGGGACATTGTCAATCAATGCCCGGCAATGGTGTTCAGCTATTGCTTTTGAGAGCGCCGGCCTCGGGCATAAGCTCATCGGAAATGCGCCCGAGCAGCCGCGCGAACGTCTCCGTCTCTTCCGGAGTGAAGCTATCCTCTATCCTGTCCATGACTACCTTGACGTAGCTGCGCATGATATCGGTATAGCCATAGTACTTCTCCGACAGGACGAGGTGATATTCCCTGCGGTCGGTGGCGGAATTCTGCCTTTTAAGGTAGCCCTTTTTTATCAGGTTATTGACCTTATAGGTCGCGTTCGACTGCGAAATGTTCAGAAATTCTGCGAACTGGCCCACGGTCGGTTCGTCGAGAGCGTGGATGACCTCGATAGAGAACGCCTCCATCGCGCTCAGGGAGCCGTCGCGCTCCCGGACAAGCTCGAATATACGGCGGAAGAACTCCAGCTTGAATTTATCATAAACATTCTGAAAATTGCTTTGAAGCATAGTTAAGCCCCCTTTAAACTCGGAGATCACCTCCATTTTAATACGAAATTGCCAAAATGTAAACGCTTTTTAGCGGTATATATGTAAAAAATCCCCCAAAGCAGCGCTGCTTCGGGGGATTTTTAGTATATCAGTCCTTTTCGGAGAGCTTGGCGCGGTCTATGAGCTTGACGGAGACGTCAAATGTGTCGCCGTCGCGCCAGACCGTAAAGTCTATCGTGTCGCCTATTTGGAGCGCGGCCTTTGCGGTCGTAATATCGGAATTCTGACTTGCGTCAAGGCCGTTGACCTTGATAATGATGTCGCCCTTTTCGATGCCCTGAGCCTCGGCGTCGGAGCCTTCGAGCACGTCGGACACATAAAGTCCCTGCGGTATGTCGTAGTAATCGGCAATGCTCTCGCTTATGGGGCCTATCGTCACACCAATGGTGCTGCGGCCATACACAACGCCGTCCTTGACGAGCGCGCCGACGATAGCCGCCACGGTGTCAGAGGGGATGGCGAAGCCCAGTCCCTCGACGCGGCTGCCGTAGTCCGAGACCATCTTCATGTTGGTGATGCCTATGACCTGACCTTTGCTGTTAAACAGCGGGCCGCCGGAGTTGCCCTCGTTGATGGAGGCGTCGGTCTGGATAAGGCTCATGACCGTGCCGTTGTAGCTGATCTGGCGGTTTAACGCGGAGACGATGCCGCGGGTCATGGTAAGGCGAAGGTCGGGGCTGAGAGGATTGCCGATAGCCGCGACACTGTCGCCGACGCGAAGAGACGAGCTTGAGCTAAACTCCGCCGCAGCAAGATCTTCGGCGTCGATCTTTATGAGCGCGATATCGCTTTGCGCGTCGTAGCCGATGAGCTTTGCGTCGTATTCGCTGCCGTCGAAGAGAACGACCTTAGCCCATTCAGCGCCGTCAATGACGTGGGTGTTGGTGAGAATATAGCCGTCGGCGGACACAATAACGCCGCTGCCCCAGCCGTAATAATCCGGGCTGTCGCCGACCATGCTTTTGATGCCGACAACGGAGGGAGCGCATTTTTCGTAGATCTCGTTAAAATCCAGCTCCGGCCTGTTGGACGAGGCCATTTGCAGCGTTAAGTCGGCGCTGTTTTTAGTGATGGGCAGCTTTATATCCGCCTGCGTGACGCTGCCGGTGCCGTAAAGCTCGTCCATATAATCCTGCCAGAGCACGGGCATTCCGTCGTCATTATAATGCGGCGAATCGCTGCCGTTTAGGGCGGCGATCAGGGCCCCGACGATTATGACGCATACGCAGACGATAAAAGCGATCGTCCTGACCCGCCGACTGCCAGCAGGAGGTGCGCTTTTTGGCTTTTCCTGTTGCGCGGCGCCCATGGGAGTCTTAACTTCGGTTTTATACCAGTTGTTGCTGCTATACCAGCTCATATTAAACTCCAATCAATTTATTTATTTCGCGCTCATTGCCAGCGGCAGCGTGAATACGAACACCGTTACGCCGTCGCGGCTTGTTACGACCACGTCCTCGTCGTGGCTGTTGAGTATCTTCTTGACAAGATACAGACCCAGACCCACGCCGTCCTTATCCATACTGCGGGAGCGGTCGGATTTGTGGAAGCGGTCAAAGATGTAGGGGAGATCGTCCTTGGGTATAGTCTCGCCAATATTCTTTACCGAGACATAGGCCTTGCTGCCCTTTTTATATAGCCTGATGGTTATCGTGCTGCCGGGAGAGGCGAACTTTATGGCGTTGTCTGTCAAGTTATAGATGACCTGAGTTATGGAGTCGCGCTCGGCGAAAACAATGATGGGATCCTCCGGTATCTGAGGATCGACGTCGAGATTTTTCTCCTTGGCTCTGCCCTCGAAGCTGAGCATGCTCTGGAGCAGAAGCTCGGATAGATCAAACTTCGTCCGCTTTGACTTATCCACAGCGTCGCTCTCGGCCTGGCTGAGATTGAGCATATTGCGCACAAGGCGCGAGAGCCTGCGGGTCTCGTCGGCGATCTTGCGCAGATATTTTTCCTCCTGCTCGCGCGGTATCGTGCCGTCAAGAATGCCGTCGGCGAAGCCCGCAATGGTGGTCATAGGTGTGCGCAGCTCGTGCGAGATATTAGCCACAAACTCCTGACGCTTATTCTCGTTCTGCTCGAGGGAGTCTGCCATGAGGTTAAACGACTCAAGAAGCGTGCCAATCTCATCGTCCCGATTTTCTTTCGTGCTTACGCGAACCGAGAAATCGCCCATGGCGAATTTGCGCGCCGCCACGGTCAGATCGTCCAGCGGCTCGGCTATCTTCTTCGAGAACAAAAGGCTCATCAGTATTGCGATGAGAACTACCGCGATGCCGACCGCAAACACAACGCCGATGAAGGTCTGCCAACCGCTCATTATCGTGACGTCGTTTGAGGACACGAACACATAGCCCAAAAGCTCGGCGCCGGCGTTTATCGGCTTTGCCACAACGTACTGCTTATCGGAGTAGAAGCCGCCGAGATCGGTCAGGCTGTCAAAATAGCCGGAGCTTTTTAGCGTATCGACAACGGAAGCGTCAAGCTGCTTGCCCTGATGCTTTGCGCAGTGAAGGGTCAAATCGGAACAGGACAGCACAAGACCGTCCTGATCGCAGATAAATATGTGGCTTGATGTGGCGTTTGCAATGGGGCTGATGGTCATGCGCAGGTTCCAGCTTGAGAGCGATTCCTGCTTGGAGATGGCGGACGCTGTGCGCACGACCTCGTCGGCACAGGCGCTCATCCTGTCCCGCGTGTTGCTTATAAGATAGCTGCGGCCGAGAAAGAAGAAGGACGCTCCGATAATAAAGAAGCAGAAGAACATCAGCAGCGCCGTCGCGAGAAAGTTTCTTAAATATATGCTCTTCATTTATTTTGCGACTTCAAATTTATAGCCGACGCCCCATACGGTCTGGAGCGACCACTGAGGGGATACGCCCTCAAGCTTTTCTCTCAGGCGCTTGATGTGTACGTCAACGGTGCGCGAGTCGCCGAAGTAGTCAAAGCCCCAGACCTCGTCAAGAAGCTGGTTGCGTGTGAAAACGATGTTCGGAGACGCGGCAAGGTGGTACAGCAGCTCCATCTCTTTGGGCGGCGTGTCAACCTTGACGCCGTCGACCAGCAGCTCGTAGGAATCGAGATTGACAACGAGCTTGTCATAGGTGAGCTTTTTCTCCTTGGGCGTATTCTCCACCTCGGAGCGGCGCATGACAGCGTGTATGCGCGCCAAAAGCTCCTTAACCTCGAAGGGCTTTGTGATATAGTCGTCCGCGCCGATATCAAGACCCGTGACCTTGTCGCCCAAGGAGCCTTTCGCGGTCAGCATGATAATAGGCACGGAAGAGGTCTTGCGGATCTCGCGGCAGACCTGCATTCCGTCCATAACGGGCATCATGATATCCAGCAGCACCAGATCCGGCTGAACCTCGGCAAACATGGCGACGCCGGTGCCGCCGTCATGGGCGATGCTGACCTCAAAGCCGTCTTTTTCAAGGTAGAGCATGAGCAGTTCCGCGATATTAACGTCGTCTTCAACAACGAGGGCTTTTTTATTCATAGTATTTCCCCCTTATTAATAAATTGATACAAATTACAATACATTATATATCTTATTCCATTATACATCAAGGCAGACAATAAAGGTGAATAAAATGTAAAAAGCGCCTGCTGGCGCGAAGCGATTCGCATTGGGAATGGTGGTTGTAGTTCTTGCGGTGACCCGATTATAAACAATTGCAATAAACGAACAAACGGACGGCCAATGTGTACAGAGTAATATGATAGTAAACACATGTGCAAGATGATTGTATACAGTTTTGCAGTAAAATAAAGGCATAAAACACATAC
>SFEX01000033.1 GCA_004557075.1 Clostridiales bacterium | reverse complement strand
GTATGTGTTTTATGCCTTTATTTTACTGCAAAACTGTATACAATCATCTTGCACATGTGTTTACTATCATATTACTCTGTACACATTGGCCGTCCGTTTCTCAAATCATGCAGTGCGGCAAAATAGGACGCTATTGTTAAGATTTGCGTTCTCGCTAACCTCCGGAAACAAACCAACACGCGGACGAGCGATGCTCGCCCCTACGGGTGCAGACCTTGTTGAACATTGCATTATCTAATTAAATGCGCGAGTGCAATAAAGATTATTGCCAATCTCACTGGTCGAGAACCTGTAGCAACGACTACTTAAAGCGTAGCAACGAATTGCTCTGCGGCAGCCGCCGCCCGGTCGAGAACCTGAAGAAAAGATTACTAACGTTTAAAAACGAAAAGGAAAAACCGGTCGGGCTGACGCAGTAGCGATTATTTAAAACATTGCAACGACGGGAAAAGAGCGCGAGTGCAAAAAAGATACCTGACAATTTCACCGGTCGGGTTATGGCAAAAACGATTACTCGAAGCGTAGAAACGGTTTAAAAAGATGGAGATTGAACAGCTCAGAGTGTTTTTGACGCTCGCAGAGACAAAAAATATAAGCCGGGCGGCTGAGCGGCTTTTTGTAAGCCACTCCACCGTCAGCCGAAGCCTGTCCGCGCTTGAGGACGAGCTGGGTGTGCGCCTTGTAGAGCGCGGCAACCGCGTTTTCGGGCTGACCGAGGCCGGTGAGCGCTTGCGCGAGCGCGCGTCGGAGGCAGTCCGGATAGTTGATTCTATCGAGGAGGAAATGCACAGCTTCCGCTGAGTGCGGATTTTCGCACTTTTCACAAAAAATAATGGAGAATTTCTATAAAAAATACAAAACTGCCTCTTGACATACAGAGGTAGTTTTGTTATCCTATTAAAGCGCCTGTGCGTTGCTAATAGGCGTATTATGCGATGAAGCGGGAGATTGCTCGCGAAAACGAGGTAACTTCCGTGGAGTATGTCCGGTATCGAAGCCATTTCGATACGCAATCGGGCGGCTGAAGCGTACTGCACATGGTGTATATCGCCTGTACGGTATCAGACCGGCTGAAAATGCCGGTTTGTTTTTCGGACAGGGTCTGATACACATGGATGAGTGTGCAAAACTTCGCTTCATCCGTACGGGACATCAGACGGGACCCAATGCCGTCGAAAAAACGTACGAAAAAGGAGTAAAACCAAATGGCAAACAACAAGAACATGATCCGCATCAGACTCAAGGCCTATGACCATCAGCTCATCGACAAGGCTGCCGAGACTATCGTCGAGGCCGCAAAGCGCACCGATGCAAAGGTCTCCGGCCCCATCCCCCTGCCCACCAAGACCGAGATCGTCACCATCCTCCGCGCTGTTCATAAGTATAAGGACAGCCGCGAGCAGTTTGAGCGCCGCACCCACAAGCGCCTGATCGACGTAATGAACCCCACCCAGAAGACTGTTGAGGCTCTTATGTCCCTCGAGCTTCCCGCCGGCGTTGAGATCGAGATCAAGCTGTAAGCAGGGATCGCGCATACCTTATTTAATTTATCAATGACCCATAGTCCGCAGCTTGCGAATGCGGACGGGTTAAGTTGCCAGCCTCTGGGCGCGACCTAAGCGAGGCAACCAATAACCAATAGGAGGAATAAAAACCATGAAGAAAGCCATTATCGGCAAGAAGGTCGGCATGACGCAGATCTTCGACGAAATGGGCAAGGTCATCCCCGTGACCGTCATCGAGGCCGGCCCCTGTGTCGTGACTCAGAAGATGACAGTCGAAAAGGAAGGCTACGCAGCAGTTCAGCTCGGCTACGAAGAAGTTGCCGAGAAGAAGCTCTCCAAGCCCGAGGCAGGCCATCTGAAGAAGGCCGGCGTCGGCATGATGAAGTATCTCAAGGAGTTCAAGCTTGAGAACGCGGCAGAGATGAACGTCGGCGACGTTCTGAAGGCCGACGTATTCGCAGAGGGCGACAAGGTCGACGTCACCGGTACCAGCAAGGGCCACGGCTACGCGGGCGTTGTTAAGCGCCACGGCGCAGGCCGCACCCCCACCAGCCACGGCGGCGGTCCTGTTCACCGTCACGCAGGCTCCATGGGCTCCGGCACTGACCCCAGCCGTATCTTCAAGGGCAAGATCGGCGCAGGCCACATGGGTGTCGACCAGGTCACCGTTCAGAATCTGGATGTCGTGAAGGTCGATCCCGAGCTCAACATGCTCGTTATCCGCGGCGCCATCCCCGGCCCCAAGGGCGGTCTTGTTTATGTAAAGAGCACCGCAAAGGCAGCACCCGTCAAGAAGGGCGAGGGCGCAGGCATCAGCCTCAACCCGCAGAAGGCATCTGCTCGTGTCAACCCGCAGAAGGCTTCCGCACGAAACAAGTAAGGAAAGGAGAGTATCTTAAATGCCTATCACTAACGTATACAATATGGCAGGCGAGAAGGTCGGCGAGATCGAACTCTCCGCAGCCATTTTCGGCATCGAGCCGAACAAATCCGTCCTGCATGACAGCGTCAAGAATCACCTTGCAAACTGCCGTCAGGGCACCCAGAGCGCACTCACCAAGGGCGAGGTTTCCTACACGACCGCAAAGCCCTGGCGCCAGAAGGGCACCGGCCGCGCCCGCGCAGGCTACAAGGGTTCTCCCGTGTGGACCCACGGCGGCGTAGCGTTCGCCCCCAAGCCCCGCGATTACAGCTATACCCTCAATAAGAAGGTAAAGCGTCTCGCACTCAAGAGCGCACTTTCCGCTCTGGCAGCAAACGACGCGATAGTCGTTATCGACGAGATCAAGGTCGATGAGATCAAGACCCAGACCTTCAAGAAATTCCTTGACGCTGTCAAGGTTTCCGGCAAGGCACTCGTCGTGACCGAGACCGTTGACGAGAAGGTAGTCAAGTCTGCGCGCAACATCGCCGGCATCACCACCACCATCGCAACCATTCTCAGCCCCTATATGATTCTCAATAACCGCAAGATCGTTGTTTCCAAGGCAGCGCTTGCAAAGATCGAGGAGGTGTACGCCTGATGAAAACCGCTTATGATATCGTCATTCGCCCCATCATCACCGAGCAGTCCACTGAAGACCTGGATATCAAAAAGTACGTCTTTGAGGTCGCAAAGGACGCGAACAAGGTGGAGATCAAGAAGGCAATCGAGGAGATCTTCGGTGTCACCGTTATCAAGGTAAATACCATTAACGTATGCGGCAAGGCAAAGCGCACCGGCGCGTACCCCATTGGCAAGACCGCCTCTTGGAAAAAGGCAGTCGTTAAGCTCAGTGCCGACTCCAAGAGCATTGAGCTCTTCGAAGGCATGGCGTAAGGGGAGGATTGAAGAATGTCTATAAAAACTTACAGACCTACAACTCCGGCCCGCAGACAGATGACCGTTTCCGGCTTTGACGGCGTTGACAAGCACGCAAAGCCCGAGAAGTCGCTGACTGAGGTCCTCAAGAAGCACTCCGGCCGCAACAGCTACGGCCGCATCACCGTCCGCCATAAGGGCGGCGGCAACCGCCAGAAGTACCGTGTCATCGACTTCAAGCGCAACAAGACCGAGATGGAAGCAGAAGTTCTGCGCCTCGAGTACGACCCCAACCGCAGCGCGTTCATCGCCCTGCTCAAGTACGAAGACGGCGAGCTGCGCTACATCCTCGCTCCCGTTGGCCTGAAGGCAGGCGACAAGGTTGTATCCAGCGCCGCAGCCGACATTAAGCCCGGCAACGCGCTGCCTCTGGCAAACATCCCCGTTGGTACCGTTATCCACAACATCGAGCTCTACCCCGGCAAGGGCGCACAGCTTGTCCGCTCTGCGGGCGTTGCCGCACAGCTCATGGCTAAGGAAAACGGAATGGCTACCGTCCGTCTGCCCTCCGGCGAGTACCGCAAGGTTCGCCTGGACTGCTTTGCGACGATCGGCCAGGTCGGCAACATCGATCACTCCAACATCTCCATCGGTAAGGCCGGCCGCAAACGCCACATGGGCGTCCGTCCTACCGTCCGCGGCTCCGTCATGAACCCCTGCGACCACCCCCACGGCGGTGGTGAGGGCAAGTCCCCTGTCGGCCGTCCCGGCCCTGTAACTCCCTGGGGTAAGCCCGCGCTCGGCTACAAGACCCGCAAGACTAAGAACCGCACCGATAAGTTCATAGTCAAGCGCCGCAATGCAAAGTAAGGAGGGCATAAGTAAATGAGTAGAAGCGTTAAGAAAGGCCCCTTCGCAGCTCCCGAGCTTCTGAAGAGAGTCGATGAAATGAATAAGGCAGGCGAGAAGAAGGTTCTCAAGACCTGGAGCCGTGCCACTACCATTTTCCCGTCCTTCGTAGGACACACCATCGCAGTACACGACGGCCGCCGTCATGTTCCTGTGTACGTCACCGAAGATATGGTCGGCCACAAGCTCGGCGAGTTCGCTCCGACCCGTACCTTCCGCGGCCATGCAGGCAGCAAGACCGGCAAGTAAGGAGGAGAGAACATGGACGAAAAGAAAATGGCGAGAGCAGAAGTAAAGTATGCCCGCATCTCCCCCCGCAAGGTCGGCATCATCTGCGATATGATCCGCGGCAAGGACGTGGACATTGCAAGAGCACTTATGGAGCACACTCCCAAGGCAGGCTGCGAATACATGATCAAGCTGCTTGACAGTGCAAAGGCAAACGCGGAGAACAATTTTGAAATGGATCCCGAGAAGCTCTATGTCGCAGTTGCTTACGCGACCGGCGGCCCCATCCTCAAGCGCGGCATGCCCAGAGCTCAGGGACGTATGTACCGCATAAACAAGCGCACCAGCCACATCACCATCTGCGTGGCTGAGAGAGACTAAGGAAGGAGGCAGAATAAATGGGACAGAAAGTTAATCCTCATGGCATGCGTGTAGGAGTTATCAAGGATTGGGACTCCCGCTGGTACGCCCGTGCAGACAAGGTCGGCGATCTCATCGTCGAAGATTACAACATCCGCAACTACCTGAAGAAGACCCTCTATTCCGCCGGTGTTCCTACCATCGAGATCGAGCGCGATTCCAATAAGGTACGCATTTATATCCACTGCTCCAGACCCGGTGTTGTCATCGGTAAGGGCGGCGCCGAGATCGAGCGCCTGCGCCTGTCGGTCGAGAAGATGATCGGCAAGCCCGTGGCTATCTCCATCGTTGAGGTTCGCACCCCCGACACCAACGCACAGCTTGTGGCAGAGAACATTGCACAGCAGATCGAGAAGCGTATTTCTCACCGTCGCGCAATGAAGAACGCAATGGGCCGCGCAATGCGCATGGGCGCAAAGGGCATCAAGGTCATGTGCTCCGGCCGTCTGGGCGGACGCGAGATCGCAGGCGTTGAGCAGTACCACGACGGTACCATTCCTCTTCAGACCATCCGCGCCGACATCGAGTACGGCTTCGCGGAGGCAGCGACCACCTACGGCCGCATCGGCGTAAAGGTTTGGATCTACAAGGGCGAGGTCCTCTCCCAGACCCTGCGCACCACTCCCCGCGTAATGGATATGAACAAGCCTCAGGGTGACCGCCGTCGTCGTGACGACCGCCGTGGTGACCGCCGTCAGGGCGGCTACAACCGTGGCCAGCAGAACGGTGACCGCCGTCAGGGCGGCTACAACCGCGGCCAGCAGAACGGCGACCGCCGTCAGGGCGGCTATGGCCAGCGTCCCGCAGGCCAGGGCGGCTACAACCGCGGCCCTCGTCCCGCAGCAGCGGCTCCCGCTAAGGAAGGAGGCAAAGACTAATGTTAATGCCTAAAAGAGTAAAGTACCGCAGAGTGCATCGCGGCCGCATGAAGGGCAAAGCAATGCGCGGTAACTTTGTTGCATACGGCGATTTTGGCCTGATGGCCACTGAGCCGAGCTGGATCACCAGCAACCAGATCGAGGCAGCCCGTATAGCCATGACCCGCTACACCAAGCGCGGCGGCCAGGTTTGGATCAAGATATTCCCCGACAAGCCCGTAACCGCGAAGCCGGCCGAGACCCGTATGGGTTCCGGTAAGGGTTCACCCGAGTACTGGGTTGCAGTCGTAAAGCCCGGCAGAGTGCTGTTTGAGATCGCAGGCGTTCCCGAAGAGATCGCACGCGAGGCTCTTCGCCTTGCCAGCCACAAGCTGCCCTGCAAGACCAAGATAGTCGCAAAGGGCACTGAGTCTGAGAACGGTGGTGAATAAGATGAAGGCAAATGAAATACGTTCCATGTCCGTAGCAGAGCTTGAGACCAAGCTCGTTGAGCTCAAGAAGGACCTGTTCATGCTCCGTATGCAGCATGCCACCAATCATCTCGATAACCCCGTAAAGATTTCCGCTGTACGTCGTGACATTGCCCGAGTCAAGACCGTTATCCGCGAGAAAGCACTCGAGCAGTGAGGAGGTAAGTCAGAATGAATAATGAGAGAACAACTTCCCGTAAAACTCGCGTTGGCAAGGTAGTATCCGATAAGATGGATAAGACCGTCGTTGTCATCGTTGAAGATCGCGTCGCACACAAGACTTATAAGAAGATCATCGGCAGAACCTACCGCCTGAAGGCGCATGACGAGAATAACGAGTGCGGCGTCGGCGATATCGTTCGCGTGATGGAGACCCGTCCTCTGTCCAAGGACAAGAGATGGCGCGTGGTCGAAATCGTAGAAAAGGCTAAGTAAGGAGGCAGCATAAATGATACAGCAGGAAAGTTATCTGAAGGTTGCCGACAATACCGGCGCCAAGGAAATCAAGTGCATCCGCGTTCTTGGCGGTTCCAAGCGCAGATACGCAAGCATCGGTGACGTCATTGTAGCATCCGTGCGCAAGGCGGCTCCCGGCGGCTCCGTCAAGAAGGGCGACGTCATCAAGGCGGTCGTAGTCCGCACCGCGAAGCCCGTCCGCCGCGCCGACGGCACCTATGTTCGTTTCGACGAGAACGCAGCAGTTCTTATCAACGGTACCGATAAGAACCCCCGCGGCACTCGTATCTTCGGGCCCGTCGCCCGTGAGCTGCGCGACAAGGATTACATGAAGATCCTGTCCCTGGCTCCCGAAGTGATTTAAGGAGGGCGCAAGAATGAAAATTAAAACTGGCGATAAAGTAATAGTCCTGGCCGGTCGTGACAAGAAGACGATCGGAAAGGTTCTTTCCGCAGACCCCAAGACCTGCAAGGTCACCGTTGAGGGCGTAAACGTTGCTACCAAGCATCAGAAGCCCAGAAAGCAGGGACAGGACGGCGGCATCATCAAGGTCGAGACCCCGATCTATGTCAGCAAGGTTCAGCTCTACTGCGACAAGTGCGGCAAGGGCGTCCGCGCCGGCTACAAGCTCGTCGATGGCAAAAAGGTCCGCGTCTGCCGCAAGTGCGGCGCAGAAATCTGAGAAAGGAGATAACTTACTATGACAAGAATGAAGAAAAAGTACGTTGAGGAAGTTGCTCCTGCTCTGATGGAGAAGTTCCAGTACAAGTCCGTTATGCAGATCCCCAAGATCGACAAGATCGTTGTATCCGTCGGCTGCGGCGACTGCAAGGATAATGCAAAGGCACTTGACAATGTTATAAAAGAGATCTCTGCGATCACCGGTCAGCACGCAGTTGCAACCGTCGCAAGGAAGTCCGTCGCTAACTTCAAGCTCCGTGAGGGCATGCATGTCGGCGTAAAGGTCACCCTGCGTCAGGACCGCATGTGGGAGTTCCTTGACCGTCTGCTCAACGTCGCTCTGCCCCGCGTCCGCGACTTCCGCGGAATCTCCGCCGACGCATTCGACGGTCGCGGCAACTACAGCATGGGTCTTAAAGAGCAGATCATCTTCCCCGAGATCGACTATGACAAGATCGAGAAGCTGCGCGGTATGAACATTGCGATCACCACCACCGCTAAGACCGACGAGGAAGCGCGCGAGCTGCTCAGGCTCATGGGCGCTCCCTTCATGAACTAAGGAGGAACTGGAAATGGCAAAGAAATCAATGATTCTCAAGCAGCAGGCTCCTGCTAAGTTCTCTACCCGAAAGTACAATCGCTGCAAGATCTGCGGCCGCCCCCACGCATACCTGCGTGACTACGGCATCTGCCGCATATGCTTCCGCGAGCTGGCTTACAAGGGACAGATTCCCGGCGTTCGCAAGGCTTCCTGGTAAAATTCCGGATCTTTTTCCGCGATACGGCCTTTCCTCGGCTCGCTGTATAGCGTATACAGCGTCGCCTCGTCAAGATTGTCTCGCAAAAAAATCTCTCGAAATTTTAGGATCGGAAGCTGAAAAAATCTGTCATCTCGGCTGAAAAAACCTTGACTAAAGTCAGGATTTGCAGTAAGATGAGACGATGCGTAATTTGCGAAAAAACAATGATGAGATACACCGAAAAACTCGGTGTATCTCTTCGGCGGTTTTTCAATATAGCGGAAAAAAGGGTGAAATATCAGCAGTTTTGCCTGTTTCCGCGCGCAATCGCAGGTTTTGCACTTTCTCCCGTAGAAGGTACAGAGCCAAATCTACCCCAGCACACCGTTACCGAGCTGCCGCAGTACGATAATTGCCAATATCGGTAACGAACTAAAAGGTTTTGCCCTCTATGCTTTAGAGCGAGCAGAGCCAAACTTACCCCAGCAGTCCGTTACCGAGATACCGCATTACGACAACCGCCAATGTCGGTAACGAACTAAAAGTTCTTTGGCTCTTTCTTACAAGAAAGAGCAAGGAAAGGAGCTTTCTTACAAGAAAGCACAAGGATGGCGAAAGGCCGCAGCTAATCATGTATTAGTGTGGAACCTCGCCGCCTGAACTGACGACTTATGCAAGGTCGCAGTAACTTCAAATCAGGAGGAAAAACAATGCAGATCACAGACCCCATTGCAGATATGCTTACCCGCATCCGCAACGCCGGCAGCGCTAAGCATGAGACTGTAGATGTCCCCGCTTCCAAGATGAAGAAGGCTATTGCTGAGATCCTTCTTGAGGAAGGCTACATTAAGAGCGTCCAGATCATCGACGACGGCACGCAGGGCATCATCCGCATCACCCTCAAGTATCTCCCCGGCAAGGAGAAGGCCATCCAGGGTCTTCGCCGTGTCTCCAAGCCCGGCCTCCGCGTTTACGCCGGAGCAGACGAGCTGCCCAAGGTCCTGAAGGGCCTCGGTATCGCTATCGTTTCCACATCCAAGGGCGTCATGACCGACAAGGCTGCTCGCGCAGCTCACATCGGCGGCGAAGTCCTCGCGTTCGTATGGTAAGGAGGTAACTGATTATGTCAAGAATTGGTAGAGCTCCGATAACCGTTCCCGCAGGCGTGGAAGTAAAGGTAGACGGACAGCACGTTGCAGTCAAGGGTCCGAAGGGCGCGCTTGAGATGAACGTAGCACCCACAATGAAAGTAGAAGTCGAAGCAGGCGTCATTCACGTCTCCCGCCCCGACGATGCGAAGGAAAACCGTTCTCTGCACGGTCTGACCCGCACACTGGTAAACAACATGGTCATCGGCGTGTCCGAGGGCTTTTCCAAGACCCTTGAGGTCAACGGCGTTGGCTACCGTGCGGCGAAGGAAGGCAAGAATCTGGTACTGAACGTCGGTTATTCTCATCAGGTCATCATGCCTGAGACCGAGGATATCCAGATCGAGGTACCCAACCCCAATCAGATCATCGTCAAGGGTATTGACAAGCAGAAGGTCGGCCAGTTTGCAGCAGAAGTTCGTGGCAAGCGTCCTCCCGAGCCTTACAAGGGCAAGGGCATCAAGTATGACTACGAAGTTGTCCGCCGCAAAGAAGGCAAGACCGGCGCTAAGTAATAGGAGGTGTGCCTGAATGATTAAAAGACCTGATACAAGAGCACAGCGCATCAAGCGCCATGCAAGAGTACGCGGCAAGATCTCCGGCACTGCCGAGAGACCCCGCCTGAGCGTATTCCGCAGCGAGAATCACATCTATGCCCAGATAATCGACGACGTTGCAGGCAACACCCTCGTTGCTGCAAGCACCGTTGAGAAGGGCTTTGAAGGCAACGGTGGCAACGTCGAAGCAGCCAAGAAGATCGGCAACACCATCGCCGAGCGCGCACTGGCAAAGGGAATTGAAAACGTCGTGTTTGACCGCGGCGGCTACATTTTCCACGGCCGTGTAGCAGCACTGGCAGAGGGCGCTCGTGAGAGCGGCCTGAAGTTCTAAGGGAGGAGGAAAACTATTATGGCATACAATAACGACAGAAGAGACCGTCGCAGAGACGAGGAAGCTTCCGAGTTTGTGGAAAAGGTAGTTTCCCTCAACCGCGTCAGCAAGACCGTCAAGGGCGGCCGTGTAATGAAGTTCTCCGCACTTTGCGTTGTCGGCGACGGCAAGGGCCGCGTAGGCTACGGCCTTGGCAAGGCAAACGAAGTATCCGAAGCTATCCGCAAGGGTCTTGAGGATGCGAAGAAGAACATCGTGACCGTTACCCTTCAGGGAACCACCATTCCTCACGAGATTATCGGCGAGTTCGGCGCAGGCCGCGTTCTGATGAAGCCCGCGGCACCCGGTACCGGCGTTATCGCAGGCGGCGCAGTTCGTGCGGTCGTTGAGGCAGCAGGCATCAAGGACATCCGTACCAAGTGCCTTCGCACCAACAACCCCGCAAACGTCGTTGCGGCAACCATGCAGGGCCTTATGTCTCTCCGCGACGCAGCTCAGGTTGCAGCGGTCAGAGGCAAGACTCCTGAAGAGATTCAGGGTTAAGGAGGGCGCAACATGGCAAATCTTAGAATTAAGCTCGTAAAGAGCCTGAACGGTCGTCTTGAGAAGCATGTAGCGACCGCAAACTCTCTCGGTCTGCACAAGATCGGCAACGAGACCGTACAGCCCGACAACCCCCAGACCAGGGGCAAGATCGCCAAGATCGGCTATCTCCTCCAGGTAACGGAAGAATAAGGAGGAAAAGCTATGTATATCAATGAACTTTCTCCCGTAGCAGGCTCCACCCATGTCAATAAGCGCAAGGGCAGAGGCCACGCAACCGGCAACGGCAAGACCGCAGGCCGCGGCCACAAGGGCCAGAAGGCACGCTCCGGCGGCGGTACCCGCATCGGCTTTGAAGGCGGCCAGATGCCTCTGGCACGCCGCATCCCCAAGAGAGGCTTCAACAACATCTTTGCAAAGCCTCTGGAGGCGGTAAACGTATCCGTGCTTGACAGATTTGAAGACGGCGCAGTCGTTGACGCACAGGCAATGCTGGACGCAGGCGTCCTCTCCAAGTGCCGCTACGGAGTCAAGATCCTCGGCAACGGCGAGATAAGCAAGAAACTTACCGTAAAGGCTTCCGCGTTCTCTGAAACCGCAAAAGAAAAAATTGAGGCGGCAGGCGGAAAGGCCGAGGTGATCTAAGTGCTTCAGACAATGCGAAATGCATGGAAGATCGACGATCTGAGAAAGAAGATACTCTTCACTCTGGTCATCATCCTCCTCTACCGTCTCGGTAATGCAGTTCCCGTGCCGTACGTTGACGTATCGGCTCTGAGCCAGTATTTCACTCAGATGCAGAACACCGTTCTCGGTCTGCTGAACGTAATGAGCGGCGGCGCATTCTCGAATGCTACCATCTTCGCTCTGTCTATCCAGCCGTACATCAACGCATCCATCATCATCCAGCTCCTGACGATAGCTATCCCGGCGCTGGAACGTATGAGCAAGGAAGAGGGCGAGGAAGGCAAGAAGAAGATCGCCTCCATCACCCGTTACACCACCGTAGCGATCGGCCTTATCCAGGGCTTCGCTTACTACTGGATGATCAGCAGATCCGGCTTCCTCACCGCCGACGGTTCCGGCGTCTGGGCAGCGATCGTTATCATCCTGACCTTTACTTCCGGCTCGGCACTTATCATGTGGCTCGGCGAGCAGATCACCGAATTCGGTATCGGCAACGGTATTTCCATCATCCTGTTTGCAAGTATCGTTTCCCGCTTCCCCACGAGCCTGTACCAGATGGTGACCAACGTCGCAAATGGCACCGTTGCATGGTGGATCGACGTTCTGCTGCTCATCGGCGCTCTTGCAATGATCGTTCTCATCGTTCTGATAAACGACTCCGAGCGCAGGATCCCTGTTCAGTACGCAAAGCGCGTTGTCGGCCGCAAGATGTACGGCGGTCAGAGCACCCACCTTCCCATGAAGGTCAACATGTCCGGCGTTCTGCCCATCATCTTCGCTCAGTCCATTGCGACTCTGCCTGCGACCATCGCGGCCTTCACCGGCCATCAGGACAGCGCATGGGCAAGCACCACCAGCATTCCCTATGCAATAATCTACTTCCTGCTGATCATCTTCTTTGCTTACTTCTACTCGACGATCCAGTTTAACCCCGTCGAGGTTGCAAACAACCTGAAGAAGAACGGCGGATACATTCCCGGCTTCCGTCCGGGCACTCCCACCAGCGATTATATCAGCAATGTTCTGAACAAGATCACTCTGTTCGGCGCAATTTACCTTGGTATCATCGCGGTAGTCCCCATTCTGATCAGCCACTTCAGCACGGCTGCTGACCTGAGCGGCATCTCTCTCGGCGGCACCTCGATAATCATCGTTGTAGGTGTTGCACTCGAGACCGTAAGATCGCTCGAGGCACAGCTGCTTATGCGCAACTACAAGGGCTTCCTTAGCTGATAAGAGGTGTAATATGAAGCTTATACTTTTAGGCGCCCCCGGCGCAGGTAAAGGTACTCAGGCTGAGATACTCAGCAAAATGCTCAATATACCCACCATTTCTACCGGAAATATCCTTCGGGCAGCCATGAAAAACGGCACCCCCGTGGGACTTCAGGCTAAGGCATATGTGGACAGCGGCAGGCTCGTTCCCGACGATGTCATCATCGGCATCATAAACGAGCGCCTTGCAGAGCCCGACTGTGCCGGCGGATATATTCTCGACGGCGTGCCCCGCACGATCCCCCAGGCCGAGGCTCTGGAGTCAGCGGGCATCGACATCGACTGCGCTCTTTCGATCGAGATCGCAGACGAGGTAATAATCGAGCGTATGTCAGGCCGCAGAACCTGCAAGGACTGCAGCCAGACCTTCCACATCGTTTCCAATCCCCCCAGAGTCGAGGGCAAGTGCGACTTCTGCGGCGGCGAGCTTACCATCCGCAAGGATGACGCCCCCGAAACAGTCAAAGCGCGTCTGGAGACATATCACAGGGAGACTGAGCCTCTCAAGGCTTTCTATGAGAGCCGCGGCAAGCTGAAAAGCGTTGACAATCAGCCGACCATAGAGGCAACGACGGAAGTCATTAAGATGGCTTTGGGTATCTGATTTATGTCGAGAGATCCAATAATCATCAAAACAGCAGGCGAAATTGAGATCATGCGCAAGGCGGGGGCAATAACCGCCGGCGCACGATCCATCGCCCGCGCTGCCATAAAAGATGGGCTTACCACCAGGCAGGTGGATAGGGCTGTCAACGACTTCATCGTAAAGTCCCGCGCCATTCCCACCTTTAAAGGGTACGGCGGTTTTCCGGCAAGCGCATGTATTTCCGTAAATGACGAGGTTATCCACGGCATCCCCGGCAAGCGCGTTATACGCAACGGCGACATAGTCTCCGTCGACGTCGGCGCGACCTTCGGCGGCTTCGTCGGCGACTGCGCGGGGACATATCCCTGCGGCGAGATCTCCGACGAGGCAAAAAGGCTCATCGAGGTAACGAGACAGAGCTTTTTCGAGGGGCTGAAATTCGCAAAGAACGGCTATCGCATCGACGATATCGGCTCTGCGATCCAGGAATACGTGGAGGCCAGAGGCTATTCGGTCGTCCGTGACTATGTAGGCCACGGCGTAGGCCGCAATATGCACGAAGCGCCCGAGGTTCCCAACTACAGTATAAAGGGACTCAGGGCAAACCCCCGTCTGGTTCCCGGCATGACGATCGCGATCGAACCCATGATAAATGCGGGCGGTTACGGCGTCAATGTTCTGGATAACGGCTGGACGGTAGTCACAAATGACGGCAGCCTTTCCGCGCACTATGAGAATACCATTCTCATTACCGACGGCGAGGCGGAGATACTGACGATGGCAGAAAATATCGACTGACGGCTTAGGAGGAAGACTATTTTGGCAAAAGACGACGTAATAGAACTCGAGGGCACGGTGGTCGAATCGCTGCCCAACACGATGTTTATGGTTGATATCGGTCAGGGACACACGATCCTTGCCCATATCTCCGGTAAGCTCAGAATGAACTTCATCAGGATCCTCCCCGGCGATAAGGTCACGGTGCAGATGTCTCCGTACGATTTGACCCGTGGGCGTATCACCTGGAGAAGCAAGTAGGAGGTAAAACAAATGAAAGTAAGACCTTCCGTGAAGCCAATGTGCGAAAAGTGCAAGATCATAAAGCGCAAGGGCAAAGTCATGGTAATTTGCGAGAACCCCAAGCACAAGCAGAGACAGGGCTGATTTAATTTAAGCTCGTCCTAAAAAGTAAGATCCCGCATGGACCGCAAGGCTCCCTCCGGCGGGAATAAGCCAAGCGGATCCGTAAAATGCGGAATAAAAATCGAAAGGAATGATCGATCAATATGGCACGTATAGCCGGCGTTGACCTGCCCAAGGACAAGAGAATTGAGATAGGACTCACTTATGTCTACGGTATCGGCAGAACCAGCGCAACCAAGATACTGGAAATGACCGGTATTAATCCCGACACCCGCGTAAAAGACCTCACCGAAGAGGAAGAAGCAAAGCTGCGTGAATGCATTGACCACAACTATATAGTTGAGGGTGACCTGCGCCGCTCCGTCGCGCTTGATATCAAGCGCCTGACCGAGATCGGCTGCTATCGCGGCCTGCGTCATCGCCGCGGCCTGCCCGTTCGCGGACAGCGCAGCAAGACCAACGCCCGTACCCGCAAGGGTCCGAAACGCACCATCGCAAATAAGAAGAAGTAAGGAGGGATATGAATTATGGCAGCAAACACCAAGAAAAAAGTCAGAACGCGCCGCAGAGAGCGTAAGAACATTGAAAAGGGCCAGGTTCATATCAGCTCTTCCTTCAATAATACCATGGTAACCATCACCGACACCCAGGGCAACGCGATTTCCTGGGCATCTGCCGGCGGCATGGGCTTCCGTGGCAGCAGAAAGTCCACCCCCTTCGCAGCTCAGACCGCAGCCGAGACCGCCGCAAAGGCAGCCATGGAGCACGGCCTGAAGACCGTCGAAGTGTTCGTCAAGGGCCCCGGCTCAGGCAGAGAGGCGGCAATCCGCGCCCTGCAGACCGCAGGTCTTGAAGTAACGATGATCAAGGACGTAACCCCCATTCCCCACAATGGCTGCCGTCCTCCGAAGCGTCGTCGTGTCTAATTGAAGGAGGGAAAGACAAATGGCAAGATATACTGAAGCAGTCTGCCGCATGTGCCGCAGAGAAGGCCAGAAGCTCTTCCTGAAGGGCGACCGCTGCTACACCAAGTGCGCACTGGAGAACAGATCCTACGCTCCCGGCCAGCACGGCCAGGGCCGCAGCAAGAATTCCGAGTACGGCATGCAGCTGCGCGAGAAGCAGAAGACCAAGAGATACTACGGTGTTCTTGAGAGCCAGTTCCGCAGCTACTACGAGATGGCAGAGCGCCGCCAGGGCAAGACCGGCGAGAACCTCCTGAGCATCCTTGAGTGCCGCCTGGACAATGTTGTGTACCGCCTCGGCTTCGCGATGAGCCGCGCGGAGGCTCGCCAGATGGTCAGCCACGGTCACTTCACTGTTAACGGCCGCAAGGTCAATATCCCCAGCTACCAGGTAAAACCCGGTATGGTAATCACCCTTAAAGAGAGCAGCCGCAGTCTTGAGAAGATCAAGGCTAACATCGAGGCCAACGGCTCACGTCCCGCACCCAAGTGGCTTGAGTACGATGCAAACAATCAGATCGCAAAGGTCGTCGCAGTGCCCGCACGCGATGATATCGACCTCCCCGTCGAGGAGAGACTGATCGTCGAGCTGTACTCCAAGTAAAACAGATACCCTCAAATTGGTAAGCTGACAAATCTCAGGGCGCGCAGTTTCGCGCCGAACTTAATAAGGAGGGTTATATTTAATATGATCGAAATAGAAAAGCCGCGTATAGAGTGTATAGAAACTCCGACTGACAGTTCCTATGGCAAGTACATTATCGAGCCTCTGGAGCGCGGCTACGGTACGACACTTGGTAACTCTCTGCGAAGGGTTTTGCTTTCCTCACTCCCCGGAACGGCTGTCACCTCGATCAAGATCGCGGGCGTGCAGCATGAGTTTTCGACCATCCCCGGCGTCAAGGAGGATGTGACGGAGATAGTTCTTAATGTTAAGCAAATTATCGCCCGTCTCCACAGCGACGACGCCAAGACCGTCAGCATCGAAGCCGTTGGCGAAGGCGTAGTCACCGCCGGCGACATCAAGGCTGACGCCGAGGTCGAGATACTCAATCCGGAGCAGCCAATAGCCACTCTCGGACCCGATGGCGCTCTTTCCATGGAGCTGACCTTCGATCACGGCAGAGGCTATGTGTCTGCGGATAAGAACAAGACCCCTCAGACAGCGATCGGGACCATCCCCGTTGATTCTATCTACACACCGGTAATTAAGGTCAACTACTCTGTCGAGAATACCCGCGTGGGCAATCAGACAGACTTTGACAAGCTAACCATCGAGGTGTGGACGGACAAGACCATCACGGCGCGTGACGCCGTATCGCTCGGCTCAAAGATCCTCTGCGACCACTTCACGCTGTTCACCGACCTTTCCGACACCGTGGGCAATCATCCCACCGTGGTCGAAAAGACCGAGACCCAGCGCGACAAGGTGCTCGAGATGACGATCGAAGAGCTGGATCTGTCCGTAAGAAGCTTCAATTGCCTCAAGCGTGCAAATATCAACACTGTTGAAGACCTGATCTCAAAGACTCAGGATGAGATGATCAAGGTCCGTAACCTTGGCCGCAAGTCTCTGGAAGAGGTAGAGCATAAGCTCGCCGCCATGGGGCTTTCTCTCGCGGACGAGGATAATGCCTAACTCTAATAAGGAGGAAATACCGAAATGCCCGGAACAAGAAAACTCGGCAAGCCGACCGACCAGCGCATGGCCATGCTCCGTCAGCAGGTAACTGATCTGCTGGACAAGGGCCGCATGGAGACCACTGTCACCCGCGCTAAGGAGATCGCGCCCATGGCCGAGAAGATGATAAGCCTTGGCAAGAAGAAGGATCTGGCGGCCTACCGTCAGGCTCTGAGCTTCATCACCCGTGAAGCTGTAGCCAAGAAAACCTTTGACGAGCTGTCTGTCAAGTACGCAGACCGCAACGGAGGTTACACCCGCATAACCCGCATCGGACCCCGCCGCGGCGACGCAGCGGAGATGGCGGTTATCGAGCTGCTGTAATTAAAATCCCCGACTCTGACGAGCCGAGGTCATAAGAAAGTACTATGTTTTAGAACCGGTATGGCTCAGGCCATGCCGGTTCTTATCATATAAAAATGCGCCGCGCAGAGCTTGCATCGGAGGGGATAAAGTGCTATTATTTTTAACAATGAAGCTTAAGCATAGGAGAGTCGAACCGCTGTCGCCTGACGCGGGCTCTTTTCGGCGCTTTTTCCCCTTTTCATCTTGATGGGCGTCAGCCCATCTGCACCTCAAAAAGAAAAAATCACTCGAAAGTTTCTCCGCGTCAGGTGCTTCGCAGTTTT
>SFEX01000032.1 GCA_004557075.1 Clostridiales bacterium | reverse complement strand
TTGGAACAGAGAACCAACGGTGAGGGGTGACGGCATGAAAGATTATGCAAGCCGCCTGCAGATGCTTGAACGGTTTTTCTGTGTCAAGTCAATTCCTACCCTTGACCAATTCAAAACGAAATGGGCGGAGGCTGACCCTCTTTCCCGGTCTGTAATGGCAGCATTGGCAGAAAGCGGAGATTTTGATGGATGGGGCAAATCGTGGAACCGGTATATGACCGCTGTGCGTGGGTACCTGCTCCAAATGGGCGAGATCGAACCCGATGCAAAAAGCCTCCGCCAAATTGCCAAGGAAATGGAGGAATGCCTGTGAAATCTATTCTTGAACGCATACAAGCCATGGAGAGGGAGTTGCCGTCATTGGTTACGGTTATATATCCCGATGGCACGCAGACCGCTGTGGAGGCTTTGAGAGCCTTTGAGATAGCGGCACACAACAAGGATGTGACTTTTACTGTCCCTGGCAATCAAGCAATGGAGACCCTCCTGCGAGCCGTGGCGGATGCCGTCACAGATGAAACTTGAAAAAATTATTGAAATGAGGTAATTATATTATGGGAACTTTTAACGAATTTGTAACAAGAGCCGATGCGCTGGCCGATGAAACCTTTACCGAATACACGGTGACGAAAAGGAGATTTGAGGCAGCGGAGCGCAAGAGAGCCGAAACGCCTGTAAAACACGGACTTGTTAGTGCTGAATACGCTGTACGGGCGGCAAAAGCCGAAGCGGACTATCTGGACGCACAGAAAAAGTACGAAACTGTAAAGCGTGGTCTGTATGAAAAGTCCAGCCAGATGGCGGCTATCCGAAAGGATTTTGTCGCAGCCGTCAACGATCATTTTGCAGCAGACCCGTCTAAATTGGACAAGGAAACGCTTGCCCTGTTGGACAGCGGTATTTTGAAGCCCCATGAATACGAAAGGCTGATGGAGCGCGCGGAAAAGGATGGCAATTACACGATGTGCCGCTTGATTTCCGCCAAGGCTGGAGAAATGGCAGACAAGGCACCGACGCGCGAGGGCGAGGCCATTCTCAAGGCTGTTGCCCTGCGTGGCCGAAATGCTGATGGGGCTGATTATATCAAGGCTTTTGATGTGGGTGTTGTATCGCTCTTTGAACGCTGTCTGAAAAACCCCTCTTTGTATTCAAGCTGGGACAAGCTCATGCAACCGGTGAGGGATGCCCTGTGACGAGAAAGTTTGATGCACGAATGAGGGCAATCGAGCAAAAGACGGCGATGTTGACAAGGTTTGCACCTGTCCATGTTTCAATCCGCAAACATCTCTTTTATGATGAATTGCCGGAGGATTCATGGCGTGACCTTTACTGTGAGTATGTCGGCATTGACAGAGCCGTGATGGAACACATCATGCTGACGGCTGTGGGTGACCTCCATTTTATTCTGCGTGATATTGAGAAACCAACCCCGGAAGAATTGAAAGAGATCATTGCCGAGGTGGAACAGATGGTAAACGATTCAGAGGAATTGGAGACCTAAAAAAGATATTTACATAGTGCATTCGGCACATGAGTTTCTCCTTTCGGGAAAGCCGTCCAGTTATCCGCTGGGCGGCTTTTCTCTTGCCAAAATTAAAGAAAAAAGGCGGCTTTCCATGATTGGAAAACCGTCTTTTTCTGTGATGGTATTAAAGCCAAACCACGATAGCAAAGCCACCTTTGAAGAAATAAGGTTTGTTTAATACCCCTTTGGTGGAGATGGGGGGAGTTGAACCCCCGTCCGAAAGCACTTTAACAGGAATCTCTCCGGGCGCAGGCGGTCATTTATATTCCCTCACCCGTGCGCAGGCCGTCATGCTCACAGGCTCGGTAGCTTCATTATGCGTGGTGCGCTCAAAGCTTTGCGCACTCACGGGCACCACTGATCGACGCTCCGTTTCAGGCCGTGGTCCTCCCGAAGGGAACGCTCGCTAATTAAGCAGCGAGAAGAACAGTATCGTTGTTGTTCTTTAATTTATAAGCTGCCCATTTTAAGGATGGTAGGCGCATCCGCCCGCTATTCCTGCCTCCATACCCCCGTCGAAACCGGTACATCCCCTTATAGTCGGCAGATGAAACTTGCTACATTCCGCCATCGGCTGCTCGCCGGTGGCGGAATGGCATTATTTAATCAGCACTTTACAGGTTCGGGATAATCGACGCCGAAAGTATCGACCGTGACCTTCTTCATGGCCTGACGGTGGATGGGCTTATCGTTGCGTCCAGTCATGCATTTTGCGATCTTATCAACAACTTCGATGCCCTCGATGACCTTGCCGAAAGCCGCGTACTGCCCGTCAAGGTGGGGTGCGTCCTCATGCATGATGAAGAACTGGCTGCCTGCGGAATCGGGCGCCATGGACCGAGCCATGGAAAGGACGCCGCGGGTATGCTTGAGGTCATTCTGAACGCCGTTCATTTTGAACTCGCCCTTGATGGAGTACCCGGGGCCGCCGATGCCTATGCCCTGGGGATCTCCGCCCTGGATCATAAATCCGCGGATAACGCGGTGGAAAATAATACCGTCATAAAATTTATTCTTAACAAGTGAAATGAAATTGTTCACCGTATTCGGCGCTACGTCGGGGTAAAGCTCCGCCTTGATGATATCGCCGTTTTCCATCTCAATGGTTACTATAGGATTACTCATTAGTTTCTCTCCTTCATTGTTCTTTCAATATCGCGCGCAGCAGCGCGCTTTGCATCGTCATTACGCTTGTCATAGAGTTTTTTGCCCTTGCACAGTCCAAGCTCGACCTTCACCCTGCTGTCCTTGAAATAAAGCGACAGCGGTATGAGCGCCACGCCCTCCTGCATAACTCGGGCGTTAAGCTTTAATATCTCGCGCTTGTGCATGAGCAGCCTGCGCGGTCTGACCGGGTCTTTATTGAATATATTTCCCTTTTCATACGGGCTTATATGCAGCGACCGCACAAAAAGCTCCCCGTTTTTCACGGTGCAGTAGCAGTCCTTCATATTCACCGTGCCCGCGCGCAGTGACTTGACTTCCGTTCCGGCAAGCTCTATGCCCGCCTCAAAACGGTCAAGGATGAAGTAATCGTGGAACGCCTTGCGGTTTGCGGCGATCTGCTTTGTACCCGTTTGCTTTGGCAATTGAGCTCACCTGCCTTTCGACCTGTTTGATTATAGCACAGTTTTTTGTATAAAAAAAGTACAAACTGTAAAGAAGATAAATACTTATTCCCTGTTAAATTCGCGGAGTCTGAGCCCCTCGTTTTTCGTGAGCGCCCAGTTTACGCACCACTCCGAGGTAAACAGCAGCAGATTATTTCCCCGGAAATCCTGCACCCACTTGGTGTCGCTCGTGAGGTTTAGGTCATTGGGGTTTATATCCTCGTTATCTATCCAGCGCACGACCTCATACGGCATGCTGCGGCGGCGCACGTCAACGCCGTACTCGGATTTGAGCCTGTACTCGAGCACCTCCAATTGCAGAACGCCGACAACGCCGACGATTATCTCCTCCACGCCGGTGAAGGGCTCGTGGAATATCTGTATCGCGCCCTCCTGGGCTATCTGCATTATGCCCTTTTCAAACTGCTTGCGCTTCATGGTGTCGACACGCTCTACAGCCGCGAAAATCTCCGGTGCGAAGGTCGGGATACCCTCAAACTCAAGTTTCATGCTCTTATCGCATATCGTATCGCCTATTGAGAAGATACCGGGGTCGAACACTCCGATGATATCGCCGGCATAAGCCTCGTTAATTATCGCTCTCTCCTGAGCCATGAGCTGCTGCGGCTGGGCAAGCCTTATAGCCTTGCCGCCCTGGATGTGGAAATACTCCTTATCCCGCTCGAACTTGCCCGAGCAGATTCGCATGAAAGCGATCCTGTCGCGGTGAGCTTTGTTCATATTCGCCTGAATTTTGAACACGAAGGCTGAGAATTTATCATTGAACGGGTCAACGATCTCATCCCCCGCTATTCTGGGCAGAGGCGGCATTGTCATGTCAAGAAAGCGCTCTAAGAAAGGCTCTATGCCGAAGTTATTGAGCGCCGAACCGAAGAACACGGGGCTGAGCTTGCCGTTTCGCACCTGGTCGATATCAAACTCATAGCCCGCGCCGTCGAGCAGCTCAACATCGTCGCACAGCGTCCTGCGCAGCTTCTCACCTATAAGCTCGTCGAGAGTATCGGTGTCGTCAAGGCTGCACTCGATGGCCTTTATCTTGTTCTGACCCCTGTGGAACTCATTGAACGCCAGAATTTCCCGCTTTTCCCTGTCATACACGCCCTTGAAGTCCACTCCGCAGCCTATCGGCCAGTTGATGGGATATGTCCCGATGCCGAACTCCTGCTCCAGCTCCTCCATAAGCTCATAAGGACTTCTCGCCTCTCGGTCGAGCTTATTTATGAACGTGAAGATCGGGATATTGCGCATTGCGCATATCTTAAAGAGCTTTCTCGTCTGCGGCTCTATGCCCTTGGCCGCGTCGATGACCATGACGGCGGAATCGGCAGCCATAAGAGTACGGTAGGTATCCTCGGAGAAGTCCTGGTGTCCCGGCGTGTCGAGGATATTGATGCAGTAGCCGTTATACTCAAACTGCATAACAGATGAGCTTATGGATATTCCGCGCTGCTTTTCAAGCTCCATCCAGTCGGACACCGCGTGGCGTGCTGTCGCCTTGCCCTTTACGGAGCCTGCAAGCTGTATCGCCCCGCCGTAAAGCAGGAGCTTTTCGGTAAGAGTGGTTTTACCGGCGTCGGGGTGCGATATGATCGCAAACGTCCTCCGGCGCTCAATTTCCTTTCTCAAATCAGCCATAAATGCTTCTCTCCAATTACAAATTCACACGATTGTTTATAATACCATAATCGGTGCACAAAATCAAAGCTTTTTGCGGAAAAACCGGAGATATCTTGATAAGATCATTTCCATATGCTATACTTTTTTCGGAATATCATCATAAGGAGCAAAAAAATGAACTGTTTTCCAGAGCTTCCGGACGGGTATAACGAGATATTCTCGATCAATCTGCAAAAGGATAAAAAAGCGGCGCTGAAAGTTAACGGGCTCGCGCTCGGCATCGCGCTCATACTGTGCATTGTCGGGCATTTTATTGTTCCGATAAGCGCTCTGTTTGATTTTAATCAGGGGCTTGGGATATATATAATAAGGTTTCTTGTGCTGCTTGCCGGTGTTATCGTATATATGCTCCTGCATGAGCTTGTACACGGTATCACGATGAAGCATTTCGGCGCGCAGAAGATAAAATACGGCTTTACCGGCATGTACGCCTTTGCAGGGTGCGCAGATTTTTTCTGCAAAAAGCCGTACATCATTATTGCGCTCGCACCCGTGGTAGTCTGGGGACTTGTTCTTCTTATCATAAACTGCTTTGTCTCCGGGCCGTGGTTCTGGGTGGTTTACTTTATTCAGGTAAACAATATCTCAGGCGCCGCCGGTGATATTTACGTTACATATAAGTTTTCCAAAATGCCCGAAGACATACTTGTCAGAGACGTCGGCGTCTCGATGACGGTGTACTCAAGGCAATAAGCGCGGTGACAGGAGAAATGTTCAGTTGCCGTAGTTTTTTCAAAAGCAAACAGATTGGCAAAGGTGAATTTGAGGTAAATCGTAATGAAAGAAACTGTCATAACAAACCTTACATCTAAAAATGATAATTTCTCCTGTGCTTTTGCAGATAAAATCATAGCAGAAAGTCAGGAAACAGATGAGTGGTACGAATATTTTGACGCTTTTGCCGCATTGCTCGACCATCCAAAATCACTGGTCAGAAACCGAGCATTGCATATTCTTGCGGCAAATGCCCAGTGGGATGAGGAAAAGCGTTTTGATGTAGTCCTCCCAGCCTTTCTCGTCCATATAACCGATGAAAAACCCATTACAGCCAGACAATGTATTAAGTCCCTGGCCCAAGTTGGAAAGGCCCAGCCGCAGTATATCCCCGCTATTCTGTCGGCCTTGCATGATGCCGATCTGTCAAAGTACAAAGACAGTATGCGGCCATTGATTGAAAAGGATATTGCGGAAACTGAAAGGATTCTGACAGATTCAGGTTTATAGGATTGTCGAAAACCATTTAGGAACTAAAGGACGCACTTGTATACTCCATGGCGAGAGCAGTACGTTCTGCGAAGCTTCATTCTCCGTCAGTAGATTCTAATGTCAGGCATAAATAAATCCTCCGTATGGTCGTAATCATATGGAGGATTTACTGTTTTAGTCATCATATATCATGCTAACTATCTTAGTCGGCGTGGGGTCGGCCGCGTAGTGCTTTTTGCTTATTAGCATGGCGGCAAGCACACCGAGGGCGGCCGCTGCAAAGGCAACGGCTATGCACACTCCCTCCGACGCAGACAATGCATTCGCTATAAGATAGCCCGCTATAAGCATTACGATAGGCAGAACGTATATAGCAAACGCTCCCTTAACCACGCCTGAGGTGGGCGTTTCGATCATAACGTGCTGGCCGCGTTTTGCGTTAATAGGGTTTTGCACAACGGATTTCATCAGGTGCTCGTATTTGCACTCGTTACAGTTGTTGCAGTCGCCGCCGCATATGCCCAAGCGCTCAACAACGACCTCGGCCAGGCCGTCCTCCCTTATTTTCGTTATAATTGCTTCCTGAAGCATTGCATCACTCTTTTCGCCTATTTTTTTATTATTATACACATTAATTTCCCTTGTAGCAAGCATTCCTTTGTGCTAATATATAAGTTAATAAGGAATATTTTCAGAGGGAGGTATCCCATGCAGAGTGTACTTCAGCTAAAAAAATCAAACTGCAAGAACTGCCATCGCTGCATACGCAGATGCCCCGTCAAGGCCATCCGCTTCACCGGACATCAGGCGCATATTATCAGCGATGAATGCATCCTGTGCGGCCAGTGCTTCGTCGTCTGCCCGCAGAACGCGAAGGAAATCGTTGACGATACCGAGAGAGTGCGCGTAATGCTCCAGAGCGACGCTCCCGTTATCGCAAGCGTTGCTCCGTCTTTCTATGCCTGCTGGGATAACTGCGGCATAAACTCCATACGCAAGGCACTGCAGGAGCTTGGTTTTACGGACGCTGAGGAGACCGCGATCGGCGCCACCATCGTCAAGCGTGAGTATGAAAAGCAGATACGCGAGCAGGCGCAGGACGTCATTATAACCTCGTCATGCCACTCGGTCAACCTTCTCGTCGAAAAGCATTTTCCGGATCTGCGAAAATATTTATCTCCCACCGTTTCGCCCATGGTCGCGCACGCCATGGATATAAAGCGCCGCATGCCCGACGCGAAGGTCGTTTTCATAGGCCCCTGCGTATCGAAGAAGGACGAGGCCATAGGCACCTGCGTTGACGCGGTTTTGACCTTTGAGGAATTTGACCAGATGCGAATTTCCGCAAAGATTGATATCGAGCCGGAATTTGGGGAGAGCTTTCCCGGCCGTGCACGGAGCTTCCCCGTCACCGGCGGTATCCTGCGCTGCATGGATCTGCCCGACAACGGGTATCAGTTCATATCCGTTAACGGCCCCAAAAGCTGCATGAACGCGCTCAACGACATTCAAAACGGCAATATCCACAAGTGCTTTATCGAGATGGCTGCCTGCGACGGAAGCTGCATAGACGGCCCCATCATGGAAAAGTACATAAACTCCCCCATACGTCATATTTGCTCGGTTCTCAAAAACGTTGGCACCGAGGATTTCGACACCCCGCAGCCGGAGTCCGAAACTCTTGCCATCGAGCATATCGGCTCGCCCGTAAAAAAGCGCACTCCGAGCGAAGCGGATATCAAGGCTATCCTCGCAAAGCTCGGCAAAAACACCACCGGCGATGAGCTTAACTGCGGAAGCTGCGGCTATGACACCTGCCGCGACAAGGCGATAGCTATTTTCCGCGGCACAGCCGACTACAGCATGTGCCTGCCTTTCATCATGGACAAGGCCGAGAGATTCAGCAACAAGATTCTCAACAACATGCCCAGCGGCGTTGTCGTTGTCAACGAGGATCTTGAGGTGCAGCAGCTCAACCGCACCGCCATGCAGATGCTCAAAATCAGTCACGAGTCCGATATCTTAGGCGACAGCGTCGTCAGGATACTCGATACCGCGCCTTTCTTCACAGCTCTTGAGACCGGCAAGCCCGTCAAAAAGCTCCGCGGTTATTTTTCCGATTACGAGCGCTATTTTGAGCAGACCATTATTTATGACCGCTCCAGCAAAATTCTCATCGACATAATCTCCGATATCACCGAAGAGGAAGAGGAGACTATGCGGCGCAAAACCATAAGCCGCCAGACAGCAGAGATAACGAACGACGTTATTGAAAAACAGATGCGAATTGTTCAGGAGATCGCCTCCCTTCTCGGAGAGACCACCGCCGAAACAAAGATCGCGCTGACCAGACTTAAGGAGTCGTTGAGCCTTGAAGAAGAATAATCTTTGCAGTGAAATAGGTTATATGAGCTTAAACCACTATGGCGAGCAGCTATGCGGCGACCATGTGGAGATAGTTGAAAACGGGGATTCATCGATAATCGTCCTCGCAGACGGCCTCGGCAGCGGTGTCAAGGCGAGCATTCTGTCTACGCTGACGTCAAAAATCATCTCGACCATGCTGGCCGAGGGGCTTGACATCCGCGACGCCGTCGAGACTATTGCCGACACGCTGCCGATATGCTCTGAGCGCAAGACCGCGTTTTCGACCTTTACGATAATCAGGCTTGTTGACAACATACACGCCGATATCATCCAGTACGAAAACCCCAATGTCATCATGATACGCAACGGCGTTCACTATGAATTTCCGCTTATGACCATGGCTATCGGAGAAAAGACGATTTACCGCTCGACGATAGAGCTTGCCGACGGCGACATATTCGTCGCTATGAGCGACGGCATTCTCTACGCCAGCGAGGACGGAGTTCTCAACAACGACTGGAACCGCGATAAGGTCATTGAGTTTCTCGAGCCGCTCAGCCAGGCCGAGCTTACTGCCAAGCTGCTCACCTCAATCATTGTTGAGGAAACAAACAAGCTCTACGGCGGCAAGCCCTTTGACGACGCGACCGCCTGCGTTGTCAAGATACGTCAGCGGCAGACCGTGAATATCGCTATCGGCCCGCCGGAGAACATGGGCGACAACCACCGCATGATGGCGCTGTTCTTCGCCAAGGAGGGCAAGCACATCGTATGCGGCGGCACGACGGCGAAGATCGCCGCGGAGTATCTGAGAGTGCCGATAAGCCCGGGACCGCAGTCTCCGGATCACAACATCCCGCCCATATCCATCATTGAGGGCGTTGACCTCACGACCGAGGGTATCATAACCGTCGACCAGATACTTGCCTACGCGGTAGACTATGTTAAGGACAACCGCAGCTTTGAGCAGTGGTGCTATAAGAAAGACGGCGCCTCGCTTGCCGCGCGCATTCTGTTTGAGGAAGCAACCGACATCAACATGTTCATCGGCCACGCGGCCAATCCCGCGCACAATGAGATGCCGATAAACTTCAACGTCAAAATGCAGATACTCAAAAAGCTCTCAAAGCGGCTCACCGAAATGGGCAAAAGAGTAAAGGTACTTGATTTTTAAAATACAAAAGACCTCGGTTCAAACCGAGGTCTTTTCATGCCTTGCGGCTATTTTATTTTACTTTCTGCCAGTAGTTCATCGTAGCGCTTTCTGCGCCGGGTATTTCCCGCGCATACGGGACAGCCATGCTTTTTAGGCCCTGTGCGCGAGCCTATCCTCGCCTTCCACACATGCCCCTCCCCGCACTGCCACCATGCGCTGCGCAGCGTGCCCGGCATTACCATATCCGGTTTAAGCTCACCGTTAAGCGTAGGATGCCACTGGGCCGCGATCTTAGGATATACCGTCGCCAAATCGTTAAATCCCGTCAGGAGCCGCCTGCCCGTGCAGTACGGACAGCCCTTCAAATCAGCCCTCGACGATACCGGAGCGCGCCATGAGTGACCGAGCGGGCATTTCCACCACACTCTGCGGTTGCTGTACATGCTCACATTCTCGGGTCTTATGCCCTCGTTTTTATCGTAATCCCATTGCTCGGCCAGCTCCGGCATAAGGCTGAACAGGTCATTTTTGCCCTCAATGACGATCTTACCTGTGCAGTAGGGGCAGCCTGCGCCGTTAGCGCGGGAGGCGACCGATGCCTGCCACGAGTGCCCTTCCTTACACCGCCACCACACCTTGCGCTTTGTGCCGGACACGACGTCGCGTGGCGTTAAGTCGCCGTTTTTGCTCTGATCCCACTGCTCGGCGAGTGCGGGATGGGTGGTCGCAAGGTCGTTGAATCCCTTTTCAACGGCTCTGCCGGCGCAAATGGGGCAGCCCGTGCCCTCGCTGCGCGAGAACACCGCGGCGCGCCATGAATGCCCGTGCGGGCATTTCCACCACACCTTTTTCCGTGAACCGGAGGACACCTGCGTGGGGCTAAGCCCCGTGTTTTTATCGTCGTCCCACTGTGCGGCAAGCTCGGGGTTTGTTGTCGCAAGATCATTTACACCTGGCAGGATCACCCTGTTTGCGCATACAGGACAGCCGGAGCCGTTGACGGTCAGCCGCACCTCGGTGAGCCATGTGTGCCCTTTTTCGCAGCGCCACCATACTTTTTTGCGGCTGCCGGTCGTTACATCGGCGGGTGTAAGCGCTCCGTTTTTTTCTTTATCCCATTGGTTCAGCAGTTCTTTGTTCACCGATGCGAAGTAGTCTGCCAAGGTAATACGCTCCATATATTCTCCCAATATCCCGCTTGTTTTAAAGTTTTACGAGCTTCCCGACGAGCATGAGCCTTGCGTCTTCATACTCATATGAGCATGTGGAAAGGCAGACAAACCCGTCGTCAGTGGAAAAACTCACATCGCTCTTAAAGAGCGAATTTGCCACCGCATTGTCCAAAAAGGCCTGCCGCTGGCTTTCGCTGTCCATAGGGTCGTATGCCTCGGAGCCGGCGCTCGTCATGAATCCCGCAATAAGCTCGATGCGATAATCGGCCTGCGGCGTGAGCAGATACATCACGGGGTGCTCGTCGAAGTATTCCTGCTCTGCGTAGTCCGGCAGCGTGCCGAACATGGCCTTGGACTTCATGCGGTGGCCGTAGATAACAGAGGAAAACTCCGAAAAGTCTGCCTTGCAGCGGCAATCGAGAAACAGCGTTCCGTTTGAATTGTAGCTTCCGTCGGTCATGCGGCGCAGGTAATATTTGTTGTCCTCGGCCTGCACGACGGGATAGTTTATCGGCGTACCCTCGCTGTAGAGCCACGCGATTATGTCGGGATTTTCCTTTTGCAGCACATCGAAGTCCGCAGAGATGGGCGCACTCTCACCCTCTTCTCTTATGGCGGCGGAAACAAGATGATCGACGCTATCCTGCCCGTCTTGCGATTCGGAAAAGTAGTCGTACAGTTTAAATCCCGCAAAGCAGAGCGCGATTATCGCCGCGACCCATACGAGCGCTCTTGCAAGCTTCCTCATTGGCCGTATATCTCCGCCCAGCAGTCGCGGCAGAGCTGTCCAGCGCCCTCGACATAGCAGCTTCGCATTTCGATGGGCATATCGGCGCTCACGTCTGTTTTCTTTCCGCATGCAGCACAGCGCTCAAAGCCATCCTTGCAGCGCGGCAGATTCAATATCATTTTTTCAGTGTTATCAGTCATAGTCCCGAATTTGTAAATGCCCGTAATATAATCACGGGCATTTGTTATTTATTACTGTTCTTCCTTTTTTCTGCGCGTGAGCAGGAGCACTATTATTGCGGCTGCGCTGACGGCGCATACGGTGACATACAGTGCGATCGGGGTCTCGTCGCCGGTCTTGGGGTTAGTGTCGTCAACGGGGAACTCCTCGACCATGAACTCCCAGTCGAGATAGCCGATGGCCTGCTGGAAATCGTCGCCCATCGTGACGGGAACATTGAGGCTGACGTCAAGCGAGGTGTTCGCACCGGACTTGAACGTTCCGAGGCAAACCCAGTCGGAAAGCTGCGCCGTCTGGTCGGCGGGGGCGTCGAACAGCTCCGCACCGTCGGCGGCCTTAACGTTCAGCGTCATCTGGCTGAGGAATTCCTCCGAGCCGGACTTCGCGCCGAGCGCGCGCATGTAAATCTTAACGTTGACCTTTTCGTCGGCGGCATTTCTGACGTCTATCTTCTGGGTCAGGGTATCGCCGGGCATAACGCCCTTGAAGTTTTCAAAGAGGTCCGTAGGCGAATAATCGCTGCCGGGGGCAAAGACGAACTTTTCGGCCTGACCCTTATAGGTCACAGAGGAATCAGCCATGGCCGCCGGGGCGAGGCTCAGGCAGAGCGCCAGAACCATGAGCAAAGTGAATAATCTTTTTTTCATGATTTACGCCCCCTTTGCTGTAAGAACGCCGTCAGTAACGGTAACAGGCCATGCATCCTCTACTGCTCTATCGGGCTGTGCCTGAATTGCTTCGGCAAGAACTTCGACTACCTGACCATCTTTAAGCACAATACCGGCAGCACCGATTAGGTCTGATGTTTTATCACCGGAAGCGACAGGCTTTGTGTAGTAATATGTATCGTCTATCAGAAGCCAGTCACCATCGAGTATAAAATCAGGTATGTTTACTGCGTCGCCCGTGGGAACACCGTCTTTCTGCATGTAGGTCACGAGCTTTACGCGTATGTATACGTCAGTATCTCCGGTGTTCTCAACATTGACATTTTTCTTAACAGCGCCGTCGAACTCTTCGTGAGTCTCTATCGTCACCTTGGCGGGGTTAAAGATATTTTTGATCTCGTCAGTGTGAGCTACCAGAAAAGCAACAGCGCCGCCGATTGCGAGGCAGATAACGAGGATAAGGGCTACGGATGCCGTTATGCCCTTGCGGGCTGCTGTACTCTTTTGGGCGTCGGCATGCTTTGCCGGTCTGCCGCCATATAGTTTCATATTTCAGCCCTCCTCCTTATGATGCTTTTTGTGTTCCAAAAACGTTTGTAACTCTGTTCAGGAAGCTAAGCCATTTGTTATTATTGAGGCGGTTTACAAATGTGACGGTTTGCTGAGCAGTGTTATCAGCATTAACAGGCTGATCGTTTTTAGTAGGATTATAACGCCATGACCAGTTAGTATCCTCGGTTACTGTATATTTGCCTACCGGGAGGTCTTTAAGCGTTACGGAGCCATCGCCTTTGATGATAACCTGAGTATTTACATCTTTTGTATGCTCATCAGTGCCTTTAACGGTGAATACAAAGGTCTGATTTTCATCAATCTTTGTGTCCTTAGCCGCTTCCTTTTTGATAGTCAGGTCAAAGGTCTTGCGCGGGACATTCACATTAGGCACGGGGAATTTACCGACAGCATCATTATCATCTGCGGTCTTATAAATACCAGATGCGTTGTTATTGGTATCAAACCAGCCGCCGCCCATGCAGGAATCGCTGACCTTGATATTAAACTCAACGATGAGCTTCCTGCCGGAATATGTAGGTACACCGTTCTTTGTTGTGTCGGTAACGCAATTTTCATCCGAGGAATAATCAAAACCTGTTGCTTCGACAGTTTGGCCGTTAATATCAACCGTGCAGCCGTTATATTCCTGTTTTTCGGCAAATTTGCGGGTCGTTCCATCTGCTTCATATCCTTGATAAGCCGCCGTGTAGACTTTTATGTCCGACGCTCCATTAGGTGCGACAATATCAAAGTCATCAGTGACGATATCGCGCATAACGGTTTTGCTGCCAAGATCAAGCTTGGCGCCGCCAGTCGATATCTCTTCGCTTATCAGCTTGAATATATCCGTCATTTTGTCTGCATCATCTGCCAGCAGGAAGTAACTTCTGTCATTCCCGTTTTCGTCTTTTGGTGGGGGCGTTGGTTGACCAGGAGAATTCACATTCTTTGCATACTTATAGTTTGACGAGACATAGTTCATGTAATTTTCAACATCAGAAGTTAAATCACCTTGCTTAAACACTCCGATCGTATACACCGTAGTATCATAGTTATTTTTCAATTTGTAACTTGCGCTGATAGCAGCATTGGCAACATCCGGATCATAACCACTTTGCCCCGGAGTTCCGTCGGTAAACATAATGACGACTTTATTGCTAATGCGATCTTTGTCTATCTTACTTATAATTGTTCGTGCACTCTCCATGCCTTTGCCCGACTGAGTTCCACCATCTGCGCTCAAACCATCTATTCCATCTCTAATAGTTTGTGCACTATCTTTTACTGAAGTGAGTTGTAAAACTTCTTTTTCATTAGTGGCAAACGAAACTATTGAAATTCTATGGTCAACGCCATCTTCAGTAGCCTTTGTCTCAACTTTATCGACAAAGTTCTTGGTAGCAATTTTCAGGGCATTAAGCTTTGATATGTAAAAGTTCCAGTCCCAACCAGTAGCATTCAAGCCTTCTTCTAACGTATCCCAATCATTTACTATCGGACTTGCCTTCCAGACCCATTGATCTTCGCCATATTCAACATATTTAACTTGTCTCCAGTCGTATTGAGTTGGCTTACCCCATTTTACATCGCAACTACCCCAACTGTAAACGCCACCGCCACCGCCGTATTTTTTATCGAGTTTTTCAGAAATTTTTATAACTTCATCTTTTGATTTTACCTGTGATAAAGTAATATTCTCATCCATCGAGCCGGAAACGTCGAGAACGAGGACGATATCGGCGGGGATAGCTTTATCCTCGCTGGTGATTGTGACATCACCGGTAACGAAGGATTCGAGGGTTAGCTTATAAGTGCCGTCGCCGTTATCGGTGACATTTTTATTCAGGAAAAGTCCCGTGTGGCCTTCATCGCTGGGTTCAAATGGGCCATTTTGCCCCGCTTCGGCAGCCTTTGCTTTTGCAAGGCGGGCTTTAGTCTGCACCGCGTCCTTCTTCACCAACGGGCCGACGTTATTCACGCTGGAGGAGGCATAAGTGATCGGCTCCGCAGCGTCTTCACCAAGGATGGCGGCGTATCTATTAGAAATCTCAACAAGCTGATCCTCCGTCAGGGCGGAGAGTTCTTCCTCGGTTGCGGATTCGGCGATAGCGTCAAATTCCTCCGCAGTCTGCGCAGCAATAAGACGGTCATACAGCGGGGCTGTATCCGTCAAAGCGTCAACGCCCATGCCGAGGCAGCCGAGGAGCATGACGAGGCAGAGGGCGAGTGCAATGATTCTCTTTTTCATATCTTAGCCCTCCGTTTCCGCCGGCCAGCCGGCAGCTTCTATCGCGCTCGAGCCGTTATGCACAAGCTGCGTCGCCTGCGCAAGGACAGTCACGGTCGCGGTGCTCTCCTGATACATGTTGCCCATCTCGGCAGCGAAGGTAACCGCAGTGAACAGCGGCTCGGTCTCCGCTCCCGGTTCGAGCGCGGTATTGTAATAATAGTATCCGTCGTGCTCCGTCCAATTCTCGCTATTGAGGTCGAAGCGGACAAGCGAGAGATCAGGCTCGCCGGTGACTCCCTCGCGCAGCGCGATCGCCTTGCCAACGGAGACGCGAACCCATGCAGCGTTGTCGCCGGTGTTGCGCACCGTCACAACCTTGGACACGGATGCACCGGGCATTACCCCGCTGACATCCTCAAAGGGTACGGGCTTGCCGTCGGCAGGTACGCTCATCTCCAGCAGGTCGATCTTCACGCTGCCGGACGTGATAACGTTCGTCGCCTTTTCCGCCGCGGTGAAATAGGCATTCGAGCCAACCGCCGCGACCGCAACAAGCGACACGATCAACGCAATCGTTATAATTTTCTTCTTCATAAAAGCCTCCTGTGCCCGGTATTGCCATACGGGCGATTCGGATTGGGATTATATATGCAACAATTCTATATGCAACAGTTAATGGGGGGACACCTCATCCGTCACGGCTATCGCCGTGCCACCTTCCCCTCAAGGGGAAGGCTTGAGAGCCGATAATTTTCAGCGCAACCGGTCGGGTTATGGCAAAAACGATTCTTATAAGCCTTAAACCGAATTGGCCGTGCGCCAGCACGCATAGGTCAATACCGCATATGGCTGCGATATTCACCTATGCCCTGCGGGCATTTGCCCGCAGGGTTCGGTTTGTGGTATTAGTTTATATTGTGGGTGTGTGAATTACATGCCGCAGGTGGTGAACCATGCTGCGATCTGCTCGACGCTCATGTCCTTAACAGCAGGCTGATCACCAACAGTGTTGCTCCAGCTGGGCATAGCGCCCTGAGCCTGGACTGCCTCAGCGGTAACAACGATGGGCTGTACCTCCTCATCTCCAGTCAGGCCAACAGGCATTCTTACTCGATCAAACAGAGGAGCGGTTTTGCTGGCAAGGCCAGCATTCCAAGACTCATTCTCAGTACCAACGACTACCAGAGGCTTAGTCCAGTAGAAGTAGCCATTATAATATTCCCAGCCATCATTCATGTTATTGGCTGTATAATTGCTACCGGATTCATAGGTAATCATTTTGCCTTCGCCAAACTGCCCAAGACCTTCAACCTTAACGCGGACGAAGCAGGGGTTCTTGCCAGTGTTTTCAACAGTGGGGTCCTTTGCAAGAGCCTCGCCGGCGTAAACGGTCTCAGCGTCTATTTTGCCCTGATTTTCCCAGTTGGGCTCGGTCAGTTTGATCTTGACATTGCCGACGGTGAAGACGTTATCGGTGGACTTAGTATCGGTGAAGTATGCGAAGGAGCCTGCTGCGATGATCGCGATCATTGCAACAACAAGTGCGATGGAGATGATTTTCTTTTTCATTTGTTGTTTCCTTTCAAAAAATTTTATTGATTTGGTTATGTATTCTGCTCAACGCTTACATTAACGCTTACGTTGAGGGAATTCCGGGGTTAGGGTGCGGGGATTAGGCGTCGAAACCAGCAGCAGTCCAAATCTCAGCAGCGGTCTTGCCGTCAAAGCCGTCAGCCTGAATTGCGTATGCAGTTACGGTGATGGTCTTATTAGCATATTTAGCAAGATCATTATTTGTCACGGAATCGCCAATAGTTAATGTTTCAAATACGTCGACATTGGCACCAGCCTCTACAGCAGTGAGGGCGTTATCAACAGTGTAGGCATATACATCAGATTTGCCTTCAACAGCAACCCAGCCATTTCGAGCCATCTGAACTGCGACGGTGTTGGTTCCCTCGATATCAGCGATTTTGTTCTCGACCTTTACGAACAGGTAGCAGTTCTCGCTGTCAGCATCAACGTGGATGATGGGGTCCTTGGTGTAGGTGTGGCCGGGGAGCAGCTTGTACGCGTTGCGCGTGTCACGAGCAGCGTCCTCAGTGCTGTTATCAACGTCAGTCTCGTCCATGGTAATCTTCACATTACCGACGGTGAAGGTGTTGACAACCTGATCACGAGAGGTGAGGTACGCGTATGTACCTGCGACGGACATTGCAATTACAAGCACGATCGCAAGGACAGACACAAGTTTCTTCTTCATAGTTTTCCTCCAATATAAAATTAATTACTTTTTATGTATTAAAACAGGCTACGCCTGATTTAATCGGTATGTAATATTGTATGCGGACGAGCGATGCTCGCCCCTACGGGCGTCAGGTTTAAGATCAGTTTGTCTTTTAGAAAATGGAAATAAAACGAATATTTCCATTCCCACCGGTCGGGTTACGGCAAAAACGATTCTTTTAAGCGTTGCACCGAATTGGCCGTGTGCCAACACGCGGACGAGCGATGCTCGCCCCTACGGGGGCGGATTTTACTGTAGGGGCGGCCATTGGCCGTCCGCTACTGACGCAGGTCAAATTTGAATTTATGCTTCAAAGAATCGCTTTGCAGGTGCTCTACCGGTGAGATTGGCTATTAACCTACATACGGACGAGCGATGTGTACAGAGTAATATGATAGTAAACACATGTGCAAGATGATTGTATACAGTTTTGCAGTAAAATAAAGGCATAAAACACATACAA
>SFEX01000060.1 GCA_004557075.1 Clostridiales bacterium | reverse complement strand
CGCCGTCGCCTTGCCCCAGCCGGACAGTATATATGTGCCGCCCTTTTCGTCGTTGACTCTTACGTTCTGCGAAGCGCTTCGGTTTGCCGACGGCGAGCCGGTGATCTTTATGACTCCCGACCCGAACGGTGACTTCTGCGTCGTACTGCCGTCGTAGCTTGCGCCGTTGAAGTACCAGCAGCTTGAGTTTATGGGCTTACCGTTCTGCAAAAGGTTAGTCTGCGATGCAACCGAGTTCTTCTCAAGCTGCATATCGTCAACGTATACTGCTCCTGTGAAGTTTCCGCCCTTGACGCCAAGCTTGTATTGCCCCGCATTCAACGGCGCGGTGAATGTCCAGCTCAGCTTCTCCCAGCCTTTGTCTATACTGCTCGACGTTTGCGTTTTGAACTGAGTGAAGGCGGATATACTCATCTCCGTTCCGCTGTTGTTCATGAGCACTGGCTGAATATATGAGTCCGCACTCGTCCCGGATTTCCAGCCGGAAGTTCCGTGATTGGATACATAGAGCGAGAAGGTGTATTCCTTTTCCGCCTCAAGTGACACGGGCACGACTCCATAGCACCCGTTGCCATCAAGCTGCATAGAGTACATACCGCTGTGGACTGAATAATCTGTGACGTTCGTTTCCGCGCGTCCTTTGCGGCTTACTCCTGTTCCGGTCACGTTCCATGTGTTTTCAAAGCCGCCGTCTATGTACACGTTCGGGTACATCATGCCCATCGCTCCCGCGCCCGTAAGACGGTTGTTCTTCCCCGACGTTCCGCTGTTTTGCGTATAGCTTGCCGCAGACGAGCCGATGACCTCGCTCTTCGTGTTGTCGGTCTCATACGAGCATATGGTGCGTCCTGAATAGTCAAACACATAGTTTACCAGAACATCGTCGCCGTTTGCCTCGTCCATATTGCTGACATGATTCGGGCCGTAGAAACGATAGGACGCTAACTGCTCCGACGGCTTGTAGACATGGAACGCGTTGCCTAAAACGTCATTGGCTCCATCGGCGTCAGTGGCGTTGGCCGTATACTCCGTCACGCAGTTTAGCCGCTTGCTGTTCCAGTATGTAAAGCGCAGACCGTAACCGCTTTCGCTGTCATAGGTCTTGGTAATGTAACCGTCAACGGTGTAATAGTAATTTACTATTGTGCCGTCGGCATACGCTATCTGGTAAAGCTTGCCCGCATTGCTGTAGCTGTACTGCGTAACATTTCCCCGGTAATCTGTTATCTTAGTCAGATAATTATTTGAATCATACGTCAGCGTCGCAATTGTAACCGCTGTTCCGCCATCGGCCTGCACCGTTACATTTGCGATATGCCCGTTAGCGTAATTTATATTCGTCTTGTTGCCGTTGGAGTCGGCTATGCTTATGAGATATCCGTACAGTGAGAACGTCCACGTGTTGTACGCATCCGTGTCGGTCATTATATATTGGTTGTTTTTGTACACTATCTTCAGACCAAGGCCGTCCTCGTCCTCATATGTGTTAGTCGCCGTCTTCGGGAAATAGTGCTCCGTGCCGTCGGCGTCGTTATAGATCATATACTCCGTATCGCCGATCGTAGCTCTCTTCAGCGTCTGCTGTATCGACAGCTTGCACCCAAGTCCAACTTTCATTGCGGAAAAGTCCTGGGTGTTCATATTGGCGTCATCAAAATGCTGGTTGGCGTAAGCCGTGTTATACACGTGGCTGATATCAGCGGATATGGCCTCCGTGCTGTAGCTGACATCGGTGTTAATAAGCGTTAGCTGACTGCTGTAGTCGCTTATATGCACCGTGCCCGCACGCGCCGCTGACACCGTCTGGTAGGTATAGTAATCCTCGACGCCTACCGTGTTGCGGTAAGCGACGTTAAGAATTGGCTTGTAGCTTCCGTTGTTGCCATAAATGGTCAGTATGGACGCATAGTTTGAACTGTATTGGCTCGCATTCTCAAGTGCAATTGCTATAGCACGAGTTTTTGAGCTGTTTGTATACCATTCTTTTATTGCTCTTGTAACATCCCATATCAGGTAGTAGTCATCTTTGTTGCTTTTTGCCGTCACATAGTCCAAAACCTCGTTGCTGTATGCTGGCTTTGTATTCCATGTTCGCCCGGATATCCAACTTTTATATGTGCTACCACTCGGCTTTGTGCTCGTGACCGGATAAGCGCAGAAAGTCATAGATGTTGGCCCAGCACAACTATAGTCCATCTGATATATTGCCAAGTTTGCATTTACTATTGTACAGTTCGCAGGAACTGACGGCAGGGAGTCAAAGCCTATATATGCCATGTTCTCCCTCACACTCGTAAGGCTACCATATCCCAAGCCGTATGAATCGTAATTAGGGTAACTTGTATTAGGCGCGCCCTGACGAACCGCCGTGATAGTTATATTGCTGCTGTTTGAATACGCAATGACAATAACACTCGGATCTATAGCGACAGGGTATGCCCGCTCCTGGGCATTCATCCATTCCGTATCTACAGTAAGACTAAGCGTCAGAGCGCCGTTCTTATTAGAAAGTTCATAACGGGCTGCCTCGGAATATGCCCCGTTTGCGTCAACCATATACGGTGCGGGGACGATAAAGACTATCTCTCCCTCCGCGTTTTTAAACTCCACGGCTCCTCCGTCGTTTAACTCGGCAGTGAGGTTTTTAGCGTTTATACCGAAGGCATAGCTATACGACGTCTGAGGGCTGTTTACGATTATGCTCTCTTTAATGTCATAGCCCCTGTTCTCATACGCTATGTCCGTGTTTTTGTAGGCATTGCTGTATTTTATGCCGGAGCTTAGCTTTGCTGGCATCGACATCTTATCCGGCTCCAGCCCTATAACGCTTGCCTCCACAGCAGGATTTTCTACGCTGGCTAAACTCAACTTCTCAGCAGTCTCGGTTGCGGACGATACGTTGTTATTCTCTACAGCAGAGCTTATTTCTGCATCAGCAGATATGCTGCTGTCCTCGATGGGATGGCTTATTGCTATATCTGATCTTATGAGGGACATACCAACACTGTAGTCCTCATACGAGATCTCGAAAAGCATATCCTCGCTAAGATCCTTGGCAAAGCGTTTTGTCACCTTACCCATCTGAGCCGTGTACTCCTGATCGTCGCCGATTTTTTGGAGATTGAGGGTATTGTCTATATCCTGCCAGTCACCATCTGCGTCCTGGTAGTGTACCGGTTCTGCGTATTGCGCCGCAACAAATGAGCCGTCGCTCAGGCGAAAATGCTTTACATTTTCCTCTCTTAGCTCCTCCACTTCGCCTAATATAGTTGCTGGCTCTGCCTCCTTTGTCGCGACTACCGTGTCCGCGCTCAGCTTCAGCTCCTGTGCATCGCTGACCGTTGTGTCGCTGACCATTTCGGCAAGCACCGGCGCCGGCACAAGCTGCGTCACGAATATGATCGCCAGCAGTATACACAGAATCTGCTTCCAGCTCATCCTCGTTCTCCTCATATTATCCTCCTCGTATAATAAGTTTCAAAGTTAATAAAATCAGATATCAGCAGGCTTTGAGGTGCCCGTGATACAATAGCTGTAGGACAGCAGGGTCAAGTT
>SFEX01000031.1 GCA_004557075.1 Clostridiales bacterium | reverse complement strand
AAGCACTCCCTTTGTATGTGTTTTATGCCTTTATTTTACTGCAAAACTGTATACAATCATCTTGCACATGTGTTTACTATCATATTACTCTGTACACATAGCTCGCCCCTACGGGTGCGGTGCAGAATTTTGCATCATCTAATTGAACGCACAAGTGCAAAAGAGGTTGTCTGAAACGCTGCAACGCATTGAAAAAGCGCGCGAGTGCAAAAGAGAAAATTGCCAGTCTCTATGGTCGAGACACCGCAAAAACGATTTCCCGCAATCTAAAAACGAACTAAAAGGTATCGGTCAGCTTAGTATTTGAAGCTGCATTTTCCGAGTGTAGCTTCAAGTGCTATGCTCCGATACCCGAAAATATGAAAGGAGCAAACAAATGATAATCCAGCACAAACAATTCCCCAACTACAGAAAATTCGAGATCGACTACGAAGGCCGCCCCCTCAAGATGGAGGTCGGCAAAATGGCGGAGCTGTGCAACGCGGCAGTCCTCGTCACCTACGGCGAGACCACCGTGCTCGTGACCTGCACCGCGTCCGCGCGTCCCAAAGACGGCATCGACTACTTCCCCCTCGCCGTCGATTTCAACGAGAAGCTTTACGCGGTCGGTCGCATCCCCGGCAGCTTCATGCGCCGCGAGGGTAAGCCCAGCCTCCCCGCAGTGCTGGCATCCCGCCTCATCGACCGCCCCATGCGCCCGCTGTTCCCCTCCGACCTGCGCAACGACGTTGTCATCGCCTGCGAGGTTCTGTCCGTTGACCGCGATTGCAGCCCCGAGATCACCGCGATGATCGGCGCCTCCGCCGCAGTGTCCATCTCCGACGTGCCCTTCAACGGCCCCATCGCCGGCATCGTGCTCGGCTGGGACGGCGAGAAGTACCTGTTTAACCCCACCGAGGAGCAGCGCAAGACAAACCGCATGATCACCACCATCGCCGCGACCCATAAGAAGATCGTCATGATCGAGTCCGAGGCCGATCAGGTTCCCGACGACGTTATGTACGAGGGCATCGTTCAGGCTCATGAGCACCTCCAGCCCGTTCTCGACCTCATCGACAAGATGGTCGCCGAGGTCGGCAAGCCCAAGTTCGAGTACGAGCACGCGGCCTTCGACGAGGAGCTGTTTGACAAGCTCGTCGAGAACGAGTTCGAGGGCATGGAGTACTGCATGGACACCGACGACAAGAACGTCCGCGAAGCCCGCGTCAACGACTGGGTCAGCGCCATGGAGGAGAAATACTCCGAGGAGCACCCCGACATGATGCAGTTCATGGACGAGATACTCTACAAGCTCCAGAAAAAAGTCGTCAAGAAGTGGCTGCTGGCCGGCAAGCGCGTTGACGGCCGCGCAATGAACGAGATCCGCCCCCTCGGCTCCGAGGTCGGCGTCATCCCTAAAGTCCACGGCTCGGCGCTGTTCACCCGCGGCCAGACGCAGGTGCTCTCCATCGCTACTCTCGCTACCCTCTCCATGTCCCAGAAGCTCGACACCATCTGGGAAGAGGAGGAGAAGCGCTTCATGCACCACTACAATATGCCCTCCTACTCCACCGGCGAGGCTCGCCCCAGCCGCAGCACCGGCCGCCGCGAATACGGCCACGGCGCACTGGTCGAGAAGGCGCTCGAGAGCGTCATCCCTCCCGTTGAGGACTTCCCCTACACCATCCGCGTAGTCTCCGAGATACTCTCCTCCAACGGCTCGACCTCTCAGGGCTCCATCTGCGGCACCACCCTCGCGCTCATGGACGCGGGCGTGCCCCTCAAGGCTCCCGTTGCCGGTATCTCCTGCGGCCTTATCCAGGACGGCGACGACTTCACGACATTTATCGACATTCAGGGCGTCGAGGACTTCCACGGCGAGATGGACTTTAAGGTTGCAGGTACCAAGGCCGGTATCACCGCCATCCAGATGGATCTGAAGAACGACGGACTCAAGCACGAGATCGTCAAGGAAGCCTTCAAGATCACCCGCGAGGCACGCTTCCAGATCCTCGACGAGATCATGCTCAAGGCTCTGCCCGAACCGCGCAAGGAGCTTGCAAAGACCGCGCCCAAGATGATCCAGATGAAAATAAATCCTGACAAGATCCGCGAGGTCATCGGCTCCGGCGGCAAGGTCATCCAGAAGATAACCGCCGACACCGGCTGCAAGATCGACATCGACGACGACGGCTCGATCTTCATCGCCTCCGAGGATATCGAGGCCTGCCGCGCAGCCCGCACCACCATCGAGAACATCGTTTTCGAGCCTGAGGTCGGCGCGCTGTACTACGGCAAGGTCGTGCGCATCATCCCCATCGGCGCGTTCATCGAGCTTGCTCCGGGCAAGGACGGCATGTGCCACATCAAGGATCTCGAGTACAAGCGCACCGAGAAGGTCGAGGACGTTCTCAACATCGGCGATATGACCTGGGTCAAGGTCACCGAGATTGACGACCGCGGCCGCGTCAACCTCTCCCGCAAGGAGGCTCTCAAGGAGCGCGGCGAGGCGTAATAAGCATAGGAGCGAACCCGTGCTCAAGTTTTCAACCCCGTTTCAGGATGAAACGCTATAATGACAATCACAGAGCAAAAGCTCTTCTCTTCATCCTCTATTCTCAATAAAGATAAAGCGCATTGAGTTTTCTCAATGCGCTTTATCTTTTGCGGCGGCTGCCCGACCGGTGAGATTGGCAAAGATTATGCCCTGCCGTTCTAAGTTAATGCACCAATTAACCAACAGGCGGACGAGCAATGCTCGCCCCTACGGGTGCAATAACGTCTACTATCATTATCACCGGTCGGGCACTGGCAGTAAGGTTTACATGAAGCGTAGCAACGAATTGCTTCGCGGCAGCCGCCGCCCGGTCGGGCACCAGCGAAATCGACTACTTGAATCCTAAAAACGAAAGGAAAAATCAGCGCATGAAGCCGAAGAAGTCGCTTATCGAGCCGCCCTGCTGCTGATTGCTCTGGCTGCCGGAATTATCGCTCTCGAGCGCGGACTTTGTCTGCTCGCCGACGGTGACGTCGATGCTCAGCGTCTCGCCCTGGCGGTAGACCGTGAGCGTGAGCTTGTCGCCGACGGCGCAGGAGCTTATGGTCTCGGACAGCTCGCTTCTGCCGGTTATCTCATTGCCGTTTACGGCGGTGATGATATCATTAACCTTAATACCGGCCTTTTCCGCGGGACTATCCTCCACAACGGACTTAACCGCCGCACCCGCAGGCAGGCCGTAGCCCATCGTCTCTTCGCTGACATCGCCCACGCTGACGCCGATGTAGGGCTTGGAGATATAGCCTTTTTCAATGATGCTGTCGACGATGCTGCGAATGTGGTTTATGGGGATGGCAAAACCGATGTTGTCGATGGACGCCTCGGTGCCGGAGCTTGAGTATTTGGCGTTGGTGATGCCGATGACCTCGCCGTAGAGGTTAAACAGCGCGCCGCCGGAGTTGCCGGAGTTTATGGCGCAGTCGGTCTGGATGAGGTTCATCATGACACCGCTCGAGAGCGTGATCTCCCTGTCAAGAGCGCTTACGGCACCCGCTGTGAGGGAGAAGGTCAGCTCGCCGAGGGGGTTGCCGATGGCGATAACGTCGTCGCCGACGTTGAGATTATCCGAATCGCCGAGGACAACGGGGCTGAGGTCGCTCGCATCGATTTTCAGCACGGCGATGTCGTTGCTCTCGTCGTAGCCGACAAGCACGGCGTCATAGCTTGTGCCGTCGTAGAGCGTGACGCTTATGGAGCTGGACGACTCGATGACGTGGAAGTTCGTGAGGATGTAGCCGTCGGCGGTAAGGATAAACCCCGAGCCGGAGGCGGCCGAGGTGGTCTGGAAGCCCCAGAAGTTTGTCGTGACGGAGGTGGTTATGCCGACGGTGGAGTTGACGTTCGCGGCGTAGACCTCGGAGGCCGTCATGAGCTTTGAGGTGTCGACCGTTGCGAGATCGATGACCGACGACGGGCGGTTGCCCTCGAGCATCGTGGTGTGGCCATTGCCCGTGACGGCGTTGCCTATGACAGAGCCGAGAAAGCCCATGAGCATCGCGAGAACGAGTCCCACGGCGATGAACACCGATTTTTTCCTGTTTCCGTCTCGCTGAGGCGACGGCCCGCCGCTGCCGTACACCGGCTCGCCCTCGTATATGTTGTCGTTTCTGTAGTCATTATCCATATCTTTTATTTCCTTTCGTTGCTGCGTTTTTAGTAATCTATTTTAACGTTGAAGCAATTGCCATTTCTTTGGCTCCCTCTGACGAGGGAGGCATAGGGTGCGGCAATTGATTCAACATTGCTGCCTCTAATTGACCGCGCGAGTGCAAAAGCGACTACTTGAAGCTTTGATGCGATAATAAAACCTCAACCTGAAATGAATTCAAAATATCTTGATTTTTACGCGGGTGCTGATAAAATAATTTCAGCCTGATTTTGGCTTCGTAAGATATTATGCCTTGTGAGGTGGATATAATGCGTATACTTATAGCCGAGGATGAGGTCGGCATCGCCAAGGCGCTCAAGCTCATACTCGAGAAAAACCGCTTTTCCGTCGACATGGTTCACAACGGCACCGACGCGCTCGACTACCTGCTGTCTGTCAGCTACGACGCGGTTGTACTGGATATAATGATGCCCGGGCTTGACGGGCTGGAGGTGCTCAGCCGCGCGCGCGAGGCGGGCGTGAGCGCGCCGGTGCTGTTTTTATCGGCCAAGGCCGAGGTCGAGGATCGCGTTGCGGGTCTTGACGCGGGCGCGGACGACTACCTGCCCAAGCCCTTTGCCACGAGCGAATTCATCTCCCGCGTCAAGGCGCTCACCCGCCGCAACGGAAGCTACGTCCCCGAGCTTATACGCCTCGGCAATACCACGCTCGACCTGAGCGGCTATACCCTCAGCACAGGCGACAGGAGCGTGCGGCTGAACAACAAGGAGTTTCAGCTCATGGAGCTGTTCATGCGCAACCGAGGCAGGGTGTTCTCCACCGAGAACCTCATGGACAAGGTGTGGGGGCTGGACTCTGACGCCGAGATCGACGTCGTGTGGACGTATATCGGCTTCCTGCGCAAAAAGCTCAAGCAGCTCTGCGCGGATATCGAGATAAAAACCATACGCGGCGCGGGCTACGCACTGGAGGTCACGGAATGCTGAAAAAAATGCGCCGCCGCTTCATCGGCGCGGCGATGGCGGCGTTTTTCGCCGTCACTCTGCTGCTGCTTCTGACGGTCAACCTATGGAATTACAATATAACGACCGACCGGCTCGACTCCACGCTTGACGCAATGTCGGTCTGGGGCGGCGCGGCCGCCTACGGCGACGCCGACTACCCGCTCTCGGGCATATTCGGCGACCGCTCGCCGGAGGCGCGGTACATGACGCGCTATTTCTGGGTGCAGCTCGACACAGAGCAGAAAACAGTGCGCGTGTTCAGCGATTACATTGCGTCGGTCAGCGCAGAGCAGGCGGCGGATTACGCCGTCAGCGTCGCACGCTCCGGCGAGGAGCGCGGCTACCGCGGCGAATACCGCTTTCTCGCGCATTTTTCCGATAATGGCAGCACCGTTGTGTTCCTCAACGCCTCGCAGGAGCTTCAGGCGGTGCGCACGCTGCTGATAGTCTCCTTCGTGGTGGCGGGAGTTAGCATGCTGCTGGTGTTCGCGCTCGTTTCCGCGTTTTCAAAGCGCGCCATCGCGCCGTATGTGAAGAATATCGAGATGCAAAAGCGCTTCATCACCGACGCCGGCCACGAGCTGAAAACGCCGCTGACCTCGATATCCACCAGCGCGGACGTGCTCGCCATGGCAGACTCCGACAACGAGTGGGTGGTAAATATCCGCCGCCAGTGCGTGCGGCTGTCGAAGCTTGTAACGAACCTCGTCACGCTCTCGCGGCTCGACGAGGACGAGCCCCTGCCGGACAAGGCGGAGTTTTCGCTCAGCGACGCGGCGTGGGAGGCGTCCGACCACTTTGAGACGCTCGCAAAGGCGCAAGGCCGCCGCTTTGAGCGCAGCATTGAGGACGAGCTGAGCATGTTCGGCGACAGGGTGCTTGTGCAGCAGATGATATCCATCCTGCTCGACAACGCCTTCAAGTACGCGGAGGCCGATGGCGACATAAGCTTCAGGCTCTATAAGAGGCGCAAGAGCTGCGTTATCGAGACGTATAACGCCTGCGCGCCGGAGCGGCTCACGGATATAGACCGGTTTTTCGACCGCTTTTACCGCGCCGACAAATCCCGCTCGGCGGGCAGCGGCGGCACGGGTGTGGGGCTGTCAATAGCAAAGGCCGTGGCGGAGGCTCACGGCGGCAGCATAAGCGCCAAAGCCGTCCCCGGCGGCGTGACCTTCACTGCCGAACTTCCCCGCCGGCTGGCGGGCAGCGATTCGTTGCCACATCTTAAATAGTCGTTACTGCCAGTGCCCGACCATAGGCGCTGGCAGTATCTATATTGCACTCGCGCGCTTAATTAGATAATGCAATGTTCAATAACCTCTACACCCGTAGGGGCGAGCACTGCTCGTCCGGCGGCGGCTGCCGCGAAGCAATTCGTTTCAACGCTTTGGGTAATCGTTTTTGCTGATACTCGACCGGTGATATCGGTAAAAGCTTTGCGTGACGGATGAGGTGTTTTTCCCTGTCTTAACCTGCTTATTGATCACGCGAAGAAAGAAATGGGCATGAGCCTCTGAGCACAAGTCGTTAATTGCAAATTGCCTCCAATACAGCATGCGCAAAAAGCCCTTTGAAATCAATGATTTCAAAGGGCTTTTGTGATAGCACCGCGCCTTTCACCCATCTATGTAAGCAATAGGTACACCGACCTTGGATGCATAATCTATTGTGTTTTTAGTCCCGCTCTGTTCGCCGTTAAACACGGCAATGACCCTGATGGCATGGTTGACCATCCATTCGTTTCTAATCTGAAAGCAAGACCGGCTATACCCCTCGCAGACATATTTCACGAAGTCGGCTGCCGCCAGTATGGTATTATATTGTGCTTTCCATTCTTGTTTCCAACCCACTTCAAAACCGTCATAAGGGCAGGCGCACATCAGCTTTATTGGGTAGCCCTCGTCACGAAGACTCAGAACGATTTGTGCAGCCCAAATATCCACTCCTCTTGCCATGCCGGTAATAAAAACATTCAGTCCGTCAGCGATTGCCTGGCGGATTTCTTTTTCCAGATCCTTTCTAAGCGCTTTTTCACTGCGGGTCAGTTTCTCCGGGCGATGGCCTGTAAAGCACACCCTGTGTGCTCTTTTCTCGCTTTCTATCATAATATCGCCTCCGAATAAGTATCTTTTCCAATATACATCATATTATATATCTACTTTCGATTCAATTCATATGTATTTTATCACTCACTTTAGAAGTAAAATAGTTATGAAAAAGGTGGTGACGCTATGGATATACATGCTCGTCTCCAGCAGCTATTGCGAGAGCGCGGTTGGACGGAGTACAAACTATCAAAGGAATGCGGTCTGGCACAGTCCACGATTGGCAACGCTTTCAGAAGAAATACGGTTCCATCCATTGCTACCCTTGAGACGATATGCAGAGGATTCGGCATCACTTTGTCACAGTTCTTTGCGGATACCGATATGGTAGAACTGACTCCGGATATGAAAGAAATGTTCGATGCCTGGGTTTGTCTGAAGCCAAACCAGAAACAGGCCGTTCTTCAAATGCTTAAAGCCATGAGCCATGATAACGAATAATATGAAGTCTTTGGGCTTCTTTAGACTGTCGATAAAGCCGGAGCGTAACTGCTCCGGCTTTTTTTCATAAAGAACTGGACACCAAGTCCGATACACATTGTATCAAAATTGATGTCCAGTTATGGTGCGCCAGCAGCCGTCGCCGGACGAGCGATGGTCGCCCCTGCGGGTGCGGTGCAATGTTATTGAACGCGCGAGTGCAAAAAAGATTATTTAAAATGTTAAAACGTAATAAAAAAAGAGTCGTTGTGGAGCAGATCCATGACGAACATACGCCCCTCGAGCTCCGACGGCTTGCCCAGCAGGAGCTTTACCGCCTCGGCGGCCTGTATCCCCGCGCACACCGACGGTGTGAACGACAGACACGACGGCTCCGCCGCCGCGCCGCCGGCGTACAGCCGCTCTAAAGCTTTCGCAGGGTGCTCGGGCATGATAACCGCCGCCTGCAATGTCCAGCCGCCCACAGCGCCGTAGACAAGCGGCAGCCCCGCCTCGCAGCAGGCCGAGGCAAGCTCTATGCGGCTCTCTACGTTATCAAGCGCGTCGATGACAAGGTCGTGCCCCGGCAGAATGCGCCTACAGCTATCGCCGTCAAGCCTCTCGCGCAAGGCGCGGAAGCGGACGTCGGGGTTGATCGCCGCCGCGTATTCGGCCGCGGTCTGCGCTTTGGAAGCACCGAGGGTATCGAGCGTACACAGGAGCTGGCGGTTTAAATTCGTCTCATCGAAAACGTCGAAATCGCAGAGCGTAATACCGCCGACGCCGATGCGCAGCATGTGCGCGAGGACATAGCCGCCCAGCCCACCGCCTCCGGCGATGAGCACGCGTTTTGCGCGCAGCGCCTCCTGCTCGGCCTGCGTTATCGCGCCGATATTTCTGCTGTAGCGTTCACTGAGCATGGTATCACCTCTTCATTCAATGAGGAAATTATAATTTGAGCGCATAAAAAAATCAAGCTCCCGAAGTGATCGGAAGCTTGTTTTTCGTTTAAATCAGTCAGTGACGTAGGGCAGGAGAGCGATCTGACGGGCTCTCTTGATAGCCTCGGTGAGCTGACGCTGATGCATTGCGCAGGTGCCGGTGGTGCGGCGGGGCAGGATCTTGCTGCGCTCGGACATGTAGCGGCGGAGCTTCGCGGTATCCTTATAGTCGATGCTGGTGGCCTTATCTACGCAAAACTGGCAGACTTTTCTGCGCTTACGGTTTTTGAGATTGTTCTTATCGAAAGCCATAGCTGTATCCTCCTATCAAAATTTTAGAACGGCAGCTCGCCGTCGTCGTCGCCGAGCTCGGAGAATGCGGAAGCGCCCATGGAGGGGCTGACGCTCTCGTAGCTGCTGCTGTACGCGGGACGGGATTCGCTGCGCATTTCGCCGCCTTCGCGGCGCTTGCTTTCGCCGAAATAGATATTGTCAACAACGACCTCGGCGCTGCGGCGCTTGCCGCCCTCGCGGTCGGTCCAGTCGCGGATCTGCAGGCGGCCGGAAACGACGGCCATGCTGCCCTTCGAGAAATACTTGTTGACAAATTCGGCGGTCTGACGCCATGCGACGCAGTCGATGAAATCGGTCTGCTTCTCAGCACCGTCGCGGCCGCCGAAGTCGCGGTCGACAGCGAGGGTGAAAGACGCCACAGGTGTCTGGGACTGGGTATATCTGAGCTCGGGATCGCGAGTCAGACGCCCCATGATCGTGATGTGATTAAGCATAACTCGTCTCCTTACTCTGCGCGCAGGGTAATCAGGCGACGCATGATGCCGTCAGTGATGCCGAGGATACGGTCCAGCTCAGCAGGGAAATCTGCGGAGCTTGTGAACTTCATCAGCACATAGTAGCCCTCTGAAATGTAGTTGATCTCGTAAGCGAGCTTGCGCTTACCCATCTCCTCCAGTTCGTCCAGGGTACCATTAGCCTCAACAAGTGCCTTGAACTTCTCGACGACAGCAGCGGTCTGCTCCTCGGTGAAGTTCGGGTTGATGATGTACATTACTTCGTACTTCTCAGTTGATTTTGCCATGGTTTGCACCTCCTTCTGGTCATTTGGCCCCCGCACCCGGCGGGAGCAAGGATAGCCTGTCGATTTCGACAAGCCCTATTATTATACACGTTTTTCCCCGATTGTCAAGTTTTTAAACCGATTTTCTCCTTTCGTCTTTCAGCTTAAAGCAATCGCTATTGCCAAGCTCACCGGTCGAGACACCGCAAGAACAATCGTGCCTCCGCACTGCTTCTTGCCATTATCGCCAAAATTTGATAATATAAATTATAATGCCGGCAGAGAGGAGAATGCTTATGACAGAGCTTGAAAAAATTGAGCGTGCAAAAACGTATATAGACAAGTTGGCAAACGGAATTAATCCTGTTGATGACACTATGGCGCCCGATGCAGACATCATAAACAATGTGCGTTTATCAAGATGTTTTTTCTTCGTATCTGATGTGCTGCGTCAAGTGATTGAAAATGGCGGAATAGGCTCGGCGGCCGCAGAAAAGAAGCCGAAGAAGCTGCCTCTGTCGATTCCCTTTGAAAAGAGAGGCGAGTTTAACTATTAGGAAAAGCCGATTCCGGCCAGCGAAATTGCCAAGCGCGTAAATATGCTGGTCGATACTGAAAATATGAAAAAGTTCAGCTATTCGGCCATCCTCACATGGCTTACAGAAATCGGTATGATGGAAATTGCAGTTACGCCGGACGGGAAGCAGGTGAAGCGGCCGACCGAAATCGGCAGAGAAAGCGGCATTTCCGTAGAAGAACGCACCGGCCGCGACGGCCCTTATCCGGTGGTCGTTTACAATAGCGAGGCGCAGCATTTTATCGTGGATAATCTGGATGCAATCATCTTTGCGGGAAATCTGAATGCGCAGATGCAGGGCACGCCCTGGACGAGAGAGCAGGATGACTGCCTCACTGATCTTTATAAAAAGTCAGTGCCTCTGAGTGAAATAGCAATTACCCTAAAGCGCAGTACGTCCGCTGTGGCAGGAAGGCTGAAAAAATTGGGCTTGAGATAAGCCATGGACTATAATCTCTTTTGCAAAGAAAAGCCCTCAGGAGCATTGCTCCTGAGGGCTTTTGGCAACAGTTGATAATATTGATACGGTTTCAAATGGTTTCACAGGGTTTCAAATGAAAGTGAAACCCTACGGAGAAAATGAAATCCTAAAAGCAGATGTGAAACCTTAGAATGCTCTGTTACAATTTGGACATTTTGTAAAAATGCAATCATCACAGGCGGGAACTTTCTTGCACCGACTAATCCCATGATCTAAGATCAGCCAATGATACCACCCATAAATCTGGTAATCAGCAGGAAGTCCATTTTCAAAAAAGGAGCGAATCTGCATATCATCATCAAACTCTATTCCCAGGCGACTCAAAAATCGTCTTGTATATGCGTCGATAATAAAGGAAGCTCGATGGAACGCATAGACAAGCAGCACATCTGCCGTTTCTGCGCCAATGCCTTTTATCCCAAGAAGCTCCTTTCGCAAATCACTCTTTGAAACTTCTTTTAGTTTTTCTGCATCGTATTGATAGTGGGAGTACCATTCCGTCAGTCTTTGAATCGTTGCCGCCTTTGACTTGCTGAACCCACATGGACGAATTAAATCTTCCAGATGCTCTGTCGGGAGCATTGAAATAAATTCCGGCGTCAGTTTGTCTCCAATTGCTTGTGTGACCTTTTCAACGGATGACCATGCAGTCTGCTGGACAAGTACCGCTTGAAACATGACAGTGTATGGATCATCCGACCACCATCTGGGCTTTCCGTAGGCCACGAGCAACTTTTCGTATATTTGCAATGCTGTCATGCTCGTTTCCTCTGGCAGTTCGGACAGTAACAGCTACTTCTGCCGCCGACAGTGATTTTTTCAAATACGCAACCGCAAACTGCGCAGGGCTGTCCTACATGACCATAGGCTTTCAGGAACGGCGTGTTGCGATATTCCTTTCCATGACCCGCCAGATATTCTTCCGGCGTCATTGCATTTACTTGGATTGCCCAAGTGATGACCTCCGGGATCTTTTCAGACAGGCGTTCCCAATCGTTGTCGCTCAGGTCGCAGCATTTCTGCTCCGGGTAGACACCAGCCGCATATAAAATCTCATCGGAATAGATGTTTCCGATGCCGGCGATGATGCTTTGGTCATGAAGCATTTCTTTGATCGGTTTCCGCTTTTTGCCGAGGGTGGTTTTCAAGTAATCTGCGGACAGAGCGGTATCCGTAGGTTCCATGCCCAGCTTATTAATTCCCGTTATGGCGTCGGATTCCTCATGCTTCAAGTACCAGAAACGCCCGAAGCGGCGCACATCGATGTATCGGATCTGATATCCACCAGAGAGGTGCAAAACCAGATGTGTATGCTTTTCCATTGGATAGTCAGGGGGTGTCACCAACAGTTGCCCGGTCATGCGCAGATGGAGGAAAATCCGGTCACCATTTTCAAAACAGAAGGACAGGAACTTTCCACGGCGGTCCATACCTGTTATTGTTTTTCCGCATATCAGGGCAGAAAAACTATCCACGCCCGGATGAGCAATGATCTGCTCATTTCGGACTTCAGCGGAAAGGATACGCTGTCCTTTTATTTGCGGCTCTATGATTCGTTTTATAGTTTCAACTTCCGGGAGTTCCGGCATCGGTATCACTTTCCTTTCTTGGCAGATTTTTTGATTTCCTCGTGGTAGAAGAAATTCACGATGACCGGTGGTTCCCCGAAGGAGCGTTTCATGCTGTCATCATCACGGACATAATCCAGCCCGTTTTCTTCGGCATAGCTGCGCAGCTTGCAGTCGAGGGTTTCCCAATACAGGCGGGAGCCGTGGTTATAAATATCCTCATACAGCGGCATGAGCTGCGGATGCTTTTCCCGGATATAGTCCAGAATGACTGCCTTGTAGCTGCCACGCAGATTCAGGTTTTCCAGCCAGATCAGGTTGCACTGACCCTTCACCCGGTCAATGATCGCTTCCACATCCGTAATGCCGGGAAAAATGGGAGATATAAAACAGGTGGTACGAATACCTGCGTCATGAAACTGCTTCATGGCAGACAGCCTGCGTTCAATGCTGACTGCTTTGTCCATATCGTTCTTAAAGGATTCATCCAGTGTATTGATGCTGAAACCCACTCTTGCGTCCGGGAAAGTGCGAATCAAATCCAGATCACGCAGCACCAGATCTGATTTTGTCTGGATACTCAGCTTGATGCCGCTGCCTTGCAGTTGTTCCAGAAGCGTTCGGGTTCGCTGATAAATTTCCTCCTGTGGATTGTACGGGTCTGTGACCGAGCCAAAGAACAATTCCTTCCCGGCATACTTTTCGGGATGTCTGATCTCAGGCCAGAACTTCACATCCAGAAAGTCACCCCAAGGTTCCGGGTGGTTGGTGAAGCGCTTCATAAAGCTGGCGTAGCAGTATGTTGTTCAAGGGTGTACCGCAGAAGGTGCGCATTGTTTCCAACAATGTCTGTTACGGTCCTCCTCCAGAACCGGATGATGAAGTGGAGCAGCACATTACTATCAATTCTGACGGCAGAGTATGGTTCTCTGCATATAACTTCGGCTCTGGGTCCGGTGAACACGAAAAGACCCGGAGTAAAATATACAAAATCGAAAAGGCCACCACCGCCAAGGTGTTATCAGCTATTGCCTCTTATTTCAGTACCGACTATATGGAGTGGTTCGCTACCGATATTGGCGATTGGAATATGGAGATTACCAACACCGAAGGCGTGGCATATAAGTTCCGTGGTTCACTGTGTTGTGATATTGAGGTGGATGGTGTAGATCTCTCGGACATGATTCGTGATGCATTTGGCATGGATGACCTGTATGTTTTTGACGGCAACCATAAGCCAAACAGAGTTGACCGCGTCACAGTTGATTATCACCGCATCACAAAGATTAAGCCCAAGCAGCCAGTCTCTGAAACCGCTGAATATGTGACCTGGGATTATACGGAGCGGTTGGTGATTGACCGTGAAAGCGAGACCATAGAGCATATTCAGAACATCGGTAGCGGCTGTGTGGTGTCCCGAAAGTTCTATGTCCAGGGCGGCATCGAAGGGCTACTTGATGATATCGATGCAGATGATTTGTTCGGTGAGATCGAAGGCAACCCAGATGACGTGGCAGATGATCCTCTTGAAACAAAGGATTACACTATCACGGTGGATTTCAAAAAGGGTTCACAGCGTGTCATACAAGGAACATATGATAAGAAGGCACTCCCAGAGTTCTGGGGCGATTTTGCCGATGATGTGTGGAATTTCATTCAGTTTTATGGATGCGGTGAAATACTCAATCCTGCGGTCTATGGGAAGGTCAAGCGTTGCAGAAACGACTACATTTATTGCAGCGTGGAATTTGACGAGGGCTATAAAAGCTATTATTACATTGCCGAAGAAGATAACATACAGGTCGGTGAACGCGTGATTGTTCCTGTCGGCAGAGATAATCACCATTCCGTAGCAGAGGTTGTGAAGGTTGAGTATTTTACCGAGGAGGATGTTCCGCTTCCGCTCGACCGCACCAAACATATCATCCGCAAATGTTCGGATGAGGATTTTGTGCCGCCAAAGGAGCAATGTTGTATGAGTAAAATTACATTGATAAACGCATCCTGCGCGGATCAGACCGTTGATGCCGTTGTAAACGCCGCTAATAAAGGTTTGTGGGCAGGCGGTGGTATATGTGGTGTCATTTTCAAAAAGGCTGGTATGTCCGCTATGACAGCTGCCTGCAACAAGTACAAAACACCGCTCAAGGATGGCTCAGCAGTTATCACCCCGGCATTTAACATGACCAATGCCAAGCATATCATTCATGCTGTGGGTCCTGACTTTAGCAGAACCCCGGCAGCTTTCAAAGAACTGTTTGATGCTTACTACAATTCTCTGTATGTGCTGATGGACAACGGGCTGCACAGCATTTCTTTCCCGCTGATCAGTTCCGGCATCTTCGGTGGTTCTTTGGAGAATCCTGTTGCTGAGTCCACCAAGCAGTGCGGCCGAGCATACAAGAAATTTGTAGCAGATTATCCGGACTACTATGTGGATGTGAAGCTGTGTGCTTTCTCTGCCAAAGAAATGCAGGAAGCACAGAAGGTGTTTGACAGCATGATTTAAAAACGAAGAAAAGGCTCTACAGCAACCGAACCTGGATACCGTAGAGCCTTTTGGTCACTCTGAAACTTTTCCTGTCACAATGAAACTAATATAGCCACGCTGAAACTTTTCACAGAGGAATAGTTTCAGCGTGGCTTTTGTTTGAGTATAACCCTGCTGTCCAGCGTAGTGAATAATTACACCTCGAAGCCCACAATGAAACTAACCCAGACGGCAGAAGTGTCGAAAAGCCCTGTGCCACAGGCATTTTTGCAAAAAGAAAAAGGTTGATAGTTTCAGATACTCTCGTATCAAAACTATCAACCTTATTTGGTCCGAGTGGAGGGACTTGAACCCCCGGCATCCTGCTCCCAAAGCAGGCGCGCTACCAACTGCGCTACACCCGGTTATTTGATTTGCTTTCCGGCGGACCTTCTCTTGCGCGCCAATGCCGTATCATTATAACTCATCGCCGCGCGGCTTGCAAGCGTTTATCGCCATTTTCATCTCTCACTCTTCACAGCCGTCATCTTTATAAACGGCGAACATGACCCAGAACAGCGCACCCGCCAGCGCCAGCGCGCAGCCGAGCCCCGTATAGAACACCGCGATAAATACCTCCGGCAGCAGCCCCGATGAGCGCAGCCATATTCCGCCGCCCATCATGACCGCCATGATGCAGTAGCCCTTCAGATCAAAGAAGTGCCACACCGGACGAAAGCGCTCCCGATACCCTTTTATGCGCTTTGTATGCTTCATGCTCATCCTGAAAAACATGAACCCGAACGCTCCGAACACGACCAGCGAGAGGAGAACATGCACTATACCGATGTGCGGCAGCGCCCCATATGATATGACCCCCAGTCGGGCGACATTAAACCCGGCAAGCAGCCACACGCACCCGGCAATGGCGAGCAGGGTGCGTTTTTTGACGTGGAAATGCGGACGACTTTCCATAAGTTTTGTCCTTTCATTTTTTAGCTACATATTATCGTTTTTGCCATAACACGACCGCCCGCCGGCTGGCGGGCAGGGAACCCACGCTTTATGCGCTATATTCGGGGGCTTTGCCCCCATGCTCCCACCGCCTTTTGAAAAAGGCGGGCGAAAACTTTAATTAGCCCTGATTAAAAGCGCGAGTGCAATAACGATTACCGCCGATCTCACCGGTCGTGCACCGGAAAAAGCGACTACATGAAGCCTTAACGCGAATCGCTCAGCGGCAGCCGCCGCTGCCCCTCCGGCAAGGAGGGCAGTTTTTTGAGCACCTCCGTAAAATACGGCGGCAGCTCGGTACAGATATGCACCCGCTCGCCGCTGCGGGGGTGGATAAATTTAAGCTCCCTCGCGTGCAGGCACTGCCCCTCAAGCCCCTTATCGGGGCTGGGCGCGCCGTACACAAAATCGCCAAGCAGCGGATGCCCGATATGCGCCATGTGCACGCGTATCTGGTGGGTGCGGCCGGTTTCGAGACGGCAGCGGATGTGCGTATAGCCGCGATAGCGCGCGAGCTGCTCCCAGTGCGTCACGGCATTGCGGGAGGCTTTATCCGTGACCGCCATCCTCTTTCTGTCCACGGGGTGACGCCCGATGGGGGCATCGACCGTACCGCTCTCCTCTCGAAAATTGCCCCTCACGACGGCCTCATACACGCGCGAGAGGCTGCGGTCGGCAAGCTGCGCCGAGAGAGCAAGGTGCGCCGCGTCGTTCTTCGCCGCGATGATAAGCCCCGATGTGTCCTTGTCGATGCGGTGGACTATGCCCGGCCGCTTCTCTCCGCCGACGCCCGACAGCGAATCGCCGCAGTGGTGCATCAGCGCGTTTACGAGCGTACCGTCGGGGTGACCCGGCGCGGGGTGCACCACCATGCCGCGCGGCTTGTTGACGACGATGACGTCCTCGTCCTCGTAGGCGATATCGAGCGCGATAGCCTGCGGCCGAAGCTCTGTATCGCGCAGTTCAGGCATGAGCAGCTCTATCCTCTCGCCCGGCGAGCACTTATAATTTTTTCTGACCGGCCTGCCGTTGACGCTGACATTGCCCGCGTCCAGCAGGCGCTGAGCCGCGCTGCGCGTCAGCCCGGGCACATTTTGCGCAAGAAGAGCGTCGATCCTGTCGGCGCTCTCCTGTGCGGTTATTACTATTACATTATCCATCAAATATCCCTGAATTCCGCGAGAATATCCTCAATATCGAAGCTCTCGGCAGCGGGAGCGGCCTTAGGCTGCGGCTTGGGCTTCTCGGCGGGAGTCTCCTCGGCATGGAGCGACGCTTTGAAGTCGCCCCAGAACGCGTCGTCCGGTCGTATCGGCGTATTCTCCGCCGGAAATTCGGCCGAGCTGTCGCCAATGCTAAAAACGTCGGTCTTCTCCTTGCCCGGAGCCACGGCCGCAGCGGGGTTTGTGCTCTTTATGCCGAAAATGTCGTGAAACTCATCGACGGGCTCAACCGGCTCGGGCTTGCGTTCGGGCTTTTTATCGCCCTCGTCCCGTTCTCCGACAAAGAGGTATATGATAAACATCAGGCAGGAAACGACGAGGACGGCGTCCGCGATATTGAACACTGCGAAGTTGACAAACTCCAGCTTGAACATATCCACAACGTAGCCGTAGAGCACGCGGTCGATGCAGTTGCCCAGCGCACCGGCCAGAAACAGCACCTCGCACCAGACGGCGAACTTTGAATCAAAGGTGCGCCGCACGAGCAGCACGACGATGAGCACGACCATCACGGCGGCGATGCCGAGGAATATCCAGCGCGCGTAACTTACCCCGTCCAGGAGGCCGAAGGCGGCGCCGGAGTTGTGGATATTGACAAGCTTCACGACGCCCGGTATCAGGGCCTCGGAGCCGGTCGCAAGAGTGATATTCACAGTGACCCAATACTTGAGCCACTGATCCGCGATAAGCAATATCACGGCTATAATAGCATACACCATTTTTTCCCTTTCGTTGCTGCGCTTTTTGTTATCTTTATTGCAGCGGCCCGACCGGTGAGATCGGATGTTATCTTTATTGCACTCGCGCGCTTAATCAAAGCGCGAATTGACCCTGTGTCAGCAGCAGCCACCTCATCCGTCACGCGAATCGTGACGGATGAGGTGTTTTGGCCGTTTCATTTTTTGGCCGTATTAATTAGGTTGATGCCGTAGGGGCGAGATTCTTTACGGTCGCGCTGAGGAAGTATCGACAAGCTGAAGTTTTAATGCGAATAGCTTTCCGCCAGTCGGCGGGCGAATTGCCCCTCCGGCGAGGAGCCGCCGCTACTATAATGCACCAATATGCGCGATTAGTCAAGCTTTGCGACGACCGCGGCGCAGCGCGGGCACAGACCGGTCTCGGGATCGGCCTTTGTCGAGTGCATCCAGCAGCGCGGGCACTTGGTACCTGCGGCCTCCTTGACGGAGATCGTCAGGCCGCTGTTACCGCCGCCCTGAGCGGTGACGGCCTCGGGATCGACATCGTCGTCCTCGGCGATGAGGCACTCGGAAACGATGAGCAGCTCCTGAAGATTCATGTCCTTTACCTTATCGACAAAGGCCTTGCTCTCGCCCTTGGCACGCAGCGTGACCGCCGCCTCAAGGGGCTTGCCGATGCGCTTTGCGGCGCGGGCCTTCTCCAGAACGCCGTTGACGTCATCCCTGACGGAGATGAGCGCATCCCACTTTGCCATTGCGGCATCGTCGAGCGCGTACTCGGTGAAGGGCTTATTCATCTCGTTGAACAGGACGTTGCGCGCGTCATCGCCGTCGCGGTGGGGCATTGCCAGCCAGATCTCGTCGCAGGTGAAGGCGAGGATGGGCGCGAACATCTTGGTGAGGGTGTCGAGGATGATAAACAGTGCGGTCTGAGCGCTGCGGCGCTTTAGCCCGGTGCATTCTTCGCAGTAGAGTCTGTCCTTGATGATATCAAGATAGAAGTTTGAAAGCTCGACGACGCAGAAATCGTTGATGAGGTGGGAGACCACATGGAACTCATAGTCGCAGTAGGCGGCCTCGGCCTTTTCGATGAGCGCGTTCAGGCGGGTGATCGCCCAGCGGTCAAGCTCCTCCATGTCCTCGGGCTTGACAAGGTTGTTTGCGTCGAAGCCGTCGAGGTTGCCCAGGCAGTAGCGGGCGGTGTTGCGGAACTTGAGGTAGTTCTGCGAAAGCTGCTTGAAGATCTCCTTTGAGCAGCGGACGTCGACGTGGTAGTCGGCCGAGCCTGCCCAGAGGCGGATGAGGTCAGCGCCGAACTCCTCGATGATCTCGGCGGGATCGACGCCGTTGCCGAGGGACTTGTGCATGACCTTGCCGTCGCCTGCGACCGTCCAGCCGTGGGTCAGGCACTCCTTATACGGCGCGCCCTCGCCGAGTGCGCCGACAGCGACAAGCAGAGACGACTGGAACCAGCCACGGTACTGGTCGCCGCCCTCGATATACATAGTGCTCGGCCAGAAGCCCTGATCGCGCTTCATTGCCGCGTAGTGGGTGGAGCCGGAGTCGAACCAGCCGTCAAGGGTGTCGGTCTCCTTGGTGAAGTGCACGCCGCCGCAGTGGGGGCACTTGAAGCCGGCGGGCAGAAGCTCCTCTGCTTCCAGCTCAAACCACGCGTTGGAGCCGCGCTGCTCGAAGATCTTTGCGACAGACTCGATGCTCTCGTCGGTGCAGACAGGCTTGCCGCAGTCGGAGCAGTAGAAAACGGGGATGGGCAGACCCCAGCGGCGCTGGCGGGAGATGCACCAGTCGGCTCTCTCGCGGATCATTGCGCCCATGCGCTCCTTGCCCCACGCGGGCAGCCAGCGCACGTCCTCGCAGGCGGCGACAGCCTCCTCCTTGAAGGAGTCTACCGAGCAGAACCACTGCGGGGTGGCGCGGAAGATGATGGGCTGCTTGCAGCGCCAGCAGTGGGGGTAGCTGTGGACGATATCCTCGGAGGCGAAGAGAACTCCGCTCTCTTTCATGTCGTTTAGGATGACGGGGTTTGATTCCTCGGTGCCCATACCGGCGTACTTGCCGGCGTAATCGGTATGGCGTCCCTGATCGTCAACGGGAACGACCATGTCCATACCGTAGCGCTTGCAGGTGAGGTAGTCCTCTGCGCCGAAGCCGGGAGCGGTGTGGACGCAGCCGGTACCGGAGTCCATAGTGACGTAGTCTGCCAGCAGCAGGCGGCTGGTCTTGGGCAGGAAGGGGTGATCGGCCAGCATATTCTCAAAGAACGCGCCCTCGTGAGTCTCGACGATCTCATACTCCTCGAAGCCGCCGATATTCATGACCTTCTTTACCAGCGCCTCCGCCATGATATACATCTCGCCGTTAGGAGCCTTGACGACGGCGTAGCTATCGGCCGGGTGCAGTGCGATGGCGAGGTTGCCGGGCAGAGTCCAGATCGTGGTCGTCCAGATGACGAAGAACAGCTTCGACTTGTCAAGATGGCTGAGCTTGCCCAGATCGTCGTTCATCGGGAACTTTACATACACGGTGGTGCAGGGGTCGTCCTGATACTCGATCTCGGCCTCGGCAAGCGCGGTCTCGTCGTGGGCGCACCAGTAGACGGGCTTGAGACCCTTGTAGATATGGCCGTTTTTATACATCTTGCCGAATACGCGAACCTCGTCGGCCTCGAAGCCCTTGTCCATGGTTCTGTAGGGATGCTCCCAGTCGCCGACAACGCCGAGACGTTTGAAGCCCTCCATCTGGATACCGATGTACTTCTCGGCGTATGCCTCGCATGCCGAGCGGAAGTCGGCGACGCTCATGGCCTTATGGTTGAGCTTCTGCTCCTTAATGATGGCGCTCTCGATGGGCATGCCGTGGTTATCCCAGCCGGGGATATAGGGCGTGTAGTAGCCGCGCATGGCGTAGGAACGGGTGATAAAGTCCTTGAGCGCCTTGTTGAGCGCGTGACCCATGTGGATGGCGCCGTTTGAGAACGGAGGGCCGTCGTGGAGGTTGAACAGGGGCTTGCCCTCGTTCTTCTTGAGCATTTCGTTATAGATATCAAGCTCCTCCCAGCGCTTGAGCATCTCCGGCTCGCGCTTGGGCAGTCCCGCGCGCATGGGGAACTCGGTCTTGGGAAGATTAAGTGTTGCGTCGTATTTCTGTGCCATGTTTATTTCTCCTCTAATTTTTTAAATAGACTATTTATAGGTATCGGTTAGCCGATTAGCGTTGCTTGACAAGGGAATATACGCCTGACAGCACATTTTTCTCAAAAATCATTCAAAATTATATTGCTGTCAGGTGCTTGCAGTTTTGACGGAGCAAAAATGCGTCCAGACAATGAAAAGGCCGCAGAGAATACTTTGTGTATTGTCAAGGGCTTTGAAGCAGTATGGGTGCATTTGTGCCCGTCAAAACCGTGTATTCCCTTGTCATGCAATGCTGCAAAAAATGTAGAAGGCGTGTCGAAAGGTCAAATCCCGTTCGCACGCCTTCTGTTGCAACGCAGTTAAGCCGAAATTTTCATTTCGGCAAAAAACTCAGATCTCGTCTTTTACAAAGCTGAACACCTGAGTGTTGCCTGCATCCACGGGGGCGGGAGTGGGAGCTGCGGGCTCGGCAGGTATTCGTATGGCCTCGGTGGCCTTGTCGGAGCCAAGGCGGGAGGCGGCGCTGATGGTATCGAGCGTGTCAAGCTGCTTCTGGCACATCTCGCGCACGGAGTCGAAGAACTTCGCGGAGCTGAGCTTCGCGGCCTGAAGGCGGGATTCCTCCAGAGCGATGCGCTCGTCGATGCCGCCGAGAAGCGCGGAGGCCTTCGCCTCGGCCTCGGACACGATCGTCTGGGCGCGGGCGCGGGCGTCGTTCTCGATCTGGACGCTGAGCTTCTGCGCGGAGAGGATGGCCATGTTCAGGGCGCTCTCGTTGTTGCGGTACTCTTCGATCTTGTCAACAAGAACCTTCATCTTGCCCTTGAGGACGGCATTCTCCTTCTGGAGCGCTTCAAAGTCGTTTGCAAGCTCGTCGAGATAGTCGTCGATAGCGACCATGTCGTAGCCGCCGAACATGCTTCTGGCTTTGTCAAAGCTTTTTTCCCGGATTTCCTGAGGAGTAGTCATATCTAAATCCACCTTTCAGTAGTTGCTGTTTGCTTTTTATTATCTTTGCCTGCGCCGTATCAGAAATACAGACCGGCGTTTTCGAAATCCTCCACCGCGTCGCCTACGAGGTCGACATTTGCGGGTGTGGCTATACACGCTTTATCCGAAACACGCATTATTCTGCCGCCCAAGGCGTAGGTAACGCCGGACAAAAAGTCCACCATGCGGCGAGCCGTGTCGCGGTCTGTCTTTTCAAGATTCACGAGAACGGCCTGACGCGATTTGATGCTGTCGGCAATCTCAATGGTATCTTCAAATTCAATGGGGATGGCCATAAGCATCCTCGTCCTGGCGCTCTTTTCCGGAGCGGGAGGCGGGGGCGGCGTTCTGCTCTCCCTGCGGGAGAAAACGGGGCGGGGCTGCTTTTCCTCAAAGCTCTCCTCCTGTGCGGGAGCCTCCTCCTCGGCAAATTCCTCCTCTGCCGCTCTTTCTTCGTTCTCTATATAGTCATCATCATAGGGATGCATTGCGTTTTTTATATTTTCAAACCACGCCATTTTTTTCCTCCGTTTTTCAGTTTAAAATAATCGTTTTTACCATAACCCGACCGGTGATAATGGAGATAATCTTCTTTGCACTCGCGCCCTTAATTAGTGCAGTAGAAATCGACCGGCAGGAAAAAGCCTCCGTTCATGCCTTCCCCTTGAGGGGAAGGTGGGTCGCCGCTTGCGGCGAGCCGGATGAGGTGTTTTTTCCCTGTCGTTGCTGCATTTCAAATCATCGCTTTTGCCGGTTCCCGACCGGTTTTTCCCTTTCGTTGCAACGCTTCATGTTATCGTTTCTTCCGGTTCCCGATCGGTAGAAATGGCAATTGTCTTTTTTGCACTCGCGCACTGAATTAGTGCTTGGATATTTTCACTATGCTCCAATGTTCATATTCGGGCTGTCGCAATAACGATAAGCATCAATCTCAACGCGAATCGCCTCTCCGGCGAGGAGCGCCAGCCGGCGCCGAATCGCCTCAATGGCAATTATAATTCCTCGCGCCGAATATGCCGCTGCCAACACGGACGATGTTCGCGCCCTCCTCGATGGCGGCCTGAAAATCCGCGCTCATGCCCATGGATAGAAAGTCCATAGAGACATTATCGTATTTTTTTGCCCCAATGTCAACAAAAAGCTGCTTCATTGCGCGAAAATATGGCCGATTTTCCTCCATATTTTCACAAATCGGGGGTATTGCCATCAGCCCGCGCACCCTCACGGCCTGAAAATCTGCCATCAGCGGCAGAATTTCCCACAGCTTTTCCGGCGCAAAACCGCCCTTTGCCTCCTCGCCGCCGATGTTCACCTCAAGCAGTATATCCTGCGTTGTGCCCATAGCCGCCGCGCGCTTATTGATGACCTCGATAAGCTCAACGCTGTCGGCCGAGTGAATAAGCTCAACCTTGCCGACGATGTACTTGACCTTGTTTTTTTGCAGCCTGCCGATAAAATGCAGCGGGCAGCCTTCATACGCGCCCTGCTCGAGCTTTTCCGTCAGCTCCTGAACGCGGTTTTCGCCGCAGATGTCAACACCTGCGGCTATCGCCTCGCGCACGCGATGCGCGTCGTTCATCTTCGTTGCGGCGCAAAGCAGCACGCTCCCCGGAGCGACCCCGCAGCGAGAGCACGCCGCAGCCATTTCTTCCTTTACCCGCTTAACGTTTTCTTCAATGCTCATATCTATCACCTTTTTTATTCGATTTTTACATTTTAAATAATCGCTTTTGCGGTGTCCCGACCATTGACATTGCTGTTGTCGTTATTGCACTCGCGCTCTGAATTAGAAACAGCAATGTTCAACAACCTCTGCACCCGTAGGGGCGGCCATTGGCCGTCCGCTCCTGCCGGAGGGGCAATTCGCATTAAGGCTTAAAAGAATCGCTATTGCAACGGCTCGACCGGTGACAATGGCAATAATCGTGATTGCACTCGCTTGCAGGTCAATTTCCAGAGGATAACGGGAACGCGATTTCTGGCATCCAGCATCTATTTTGCCGCGCCGCATGATTTGAGAAGCGGACGAGCGATGCTCGCCCCTACAATTAGTGCGCGAGTGCAAAATCGGCAATTGCCAATATCATAGGTCGGGCTGACGCAAAAACGAATATTAAAAATGTAGCAACGAATTAAAAAATTATATCCATCCCCTCGCGCAGCTCATTCTCCCGCACGAGGAAGTAGTCTTCGTTTTGAAAAATTATCTCGACCGGGCACTTTTCCTCCATGCCCGCCCTGAGAACGTACACAAATGCGCCGTCGGAATCGCGGTGCACAGCATCTGCGGGAACCTTTATCCCGCTGCTCTCGGACATTGTCACGGTCAGCGTCAGGCGGCGGGCGTTGAGCACGTCGCAAAGCCCCTCTCGGCAGCGCAGTACGAGCCTGCCGTTATCGTTTGACAGCACCTGCGCCGGGTAACTGTCAAGCAGCGTGAGCGTGACGGTCTGGCCGCGCCGGAGCGAGGCGGCCTCGTTTGTATCCGCGACGAAAAGCCAGCCGCCCCGGACGATCTTGCCGACGGCGTTTTCGGGAATTTCCGGCGTGAAGCCATCGAAATCATCAAGGCTCATTTCCTCAAAGCCGTCAAGATAATTGCTGAAAAAGCCGCCGCAGGGCGCGTATATTAGCCCGCGCAGCTCGCCGCTGACGGGCGGCGCTCCGTTTCTCTCGTCGAGCAGGCTGAGGTAGGCATCTTCCGCCTCCCGCCTGACGGCGATAACCTCCCCGCCCCGCACGCGCTCGCCGGTGCGGAAAGGCAGGTAGGCGTCGTTATCCGAGCATGTGACATAGCTCTCATCGCGCAGAACGACGCCCTCTAAGCACAGCGCGCTGCTCTCGGTCACGCGCTGCGCGCGCACCGTTTTTGGTGCCTCGGCGCTTTGAAGAAAGCCGGCTCCGAGGTATGCCGCCAGCGCTAAGAAAAGCGCGGCGGCGGCAAAGCGAAGGTATCCCGCGCCTCGCATCATTCCTCGCAGGAAAGCTCCACGGGCTTGGGCGGGATTATGGTGGATATGGCATGCTTATAAATAAGCTGCTGCCTGCCGTCGGAGTCGAGCACAACGGTGAAGCCGTCGTAGCCCTTTACGACCCCGTGCATCTGAAAGCCGTTCATGAGGAAAACCGTGAGGCTTACCTTATCGCGGCGAACCTGGTTGAGAAATGCGTCCTGTAAATTCTGTGTCTTTTGCATGATTGCAGCTCCTGTATATGTATTTTGGCACCTGTTCGGTGCGAAAATATCATAAACCACGCGAGTGCAAATATTCAGTCGAAAGCCGTCGGGCTTCATTAAAATCGGGCGATACGCCCCAGCGTATGCGCAGAGCGCTGTCGTCGCGCCTGAGCCATGTGAGCTGGCGCTTTGCGTAGCGGCGCGATTCGCGCTTTATAAGCTCGATCGCTTCCTCCCTCGTCAGCTCGCCGCGGAAAAACGCCGCCGGTTCCTTGTAGCCGATAGCCTGCATCGCCGTCATATCGGGTGACAGCCCCTCGTCAAGAAGCGCCTTTACCTCGTCAAAAAGCCCCTGCGCGACCATCTCGTCAACGCGGCTGTCGATGCGCCGGTAAAGCTCTGCCCTGTCCTCATAGTCAAGGACTATGCGCACGGCTTCGTAGCGCGGGGGGATCGCCTTCGTTTCCGCGTCGTGCTGAGTTATGGTCCTGCCGCTGAGGGTATAAACCTCGATGGCGCGGATAATGCGCCGCTTATCGGCCGGGTGCAGCTTTGCCGCGCGCTCGGGGTCAATTTCGCGCAGCCGCTCGAGCATAGCCTCGCCGCCGAGCGCGTCATACTCCGCGCCTAAGCTCTCCCGCAGGGCGTTATCGCCCTCATTTTCGGCAAAGTCGCGGCCTGATATGAGCGAGTCGATATATAAATTCGTGCCGCCGGCCAATATGGGCAGCTTGCCGCGCGAGAGTATATCGTCAACGCAGCGCCCGGCATCATGAACGTAGCGCGCGACCGAGAAGCTCTCGTCCGGCTCTGCGACGTCGATCATGTGGTGCGGCACGCCCTGCGCCTCATTGGGCGTGACCTTGGCGGTGCCGATATCCATGCGGCGATAGAGCTGCATGGAGTCGGCGGAGACTATCTCGCCGTTAAGATCCCTTGCCAGCGCGACCGCAAGCTTTGTCTTGCCCGTCGCCGTCGGGCCTGTTACAACAACGATCTTCGGTATCATTTTCTTTTTCCTTTCGTTGCGACGCTTCAAATAATCGTTACTGCCATAACCCGACCGGTTTTTCCCTTTCGTTGCAACGCTTCAGGTAATCGCTACAACCATAACCCGACCGGTAAGATCGGCAATAATCGCTTTTGCACTCGCGCACTCAATTACCGCAGTAAAAATCAACCGGCAAGGGAAAAACTTTGCCTCATGCCTTCCCCTTGAGGGGAAGGTGTCGGCGTCAGCCGACGGATGAGGTATTTTCAGACAATGCGGCTGAAAAATTTATCCAGCTCCTTTTTCGTCAGCCGCGCCGAGACGGGTCTGCCGTGCGGGCAGTATTTCACCCTGCCCGACGCGACCGCCTCCGCGATGCGCTCAAGCTCGGCGGTATCGTGGCGGCGTCCGGCCTTTATCGCGGCCTTGCACGCGACGGTATGCAGAAGCTCATCGCGCACGCTCCCGGCGTCAACGCCGCCGCAGCGAAGCTTTTCGCACAGCTCCTCGGCGGCGCTTGCCGCCTCGCCGGGGTCAATGTCGTCCGGCACGGCGCGGATGGCGAAATCGCTTGCGCCGAAGGGCTCGATCTCAAAGCCGAGTGAGGACAGAAGCTGCGCGTTTTTCTCGATAAGCTCCGCGTCGCCCGCGTCGGGCTTTATGATGACGGGGCTGAGCAGCGTCTGGCTCATGATCTCCCTGTTCTGCGCCTTCAGGCGGTCGAATATCATGCGCTCGTGCGCGGCGTGCTTGTCGATAAGCAGCATTTCGCCGTCGAGCTCGGCGACGATATATGTACCCAGAGCCTCGCCTATGACGCGGCAGGCGCTTTCTTTGACTTTTTCAACATTTTCAACAGTTTTTTCAGCATAGGCGGGACTTTTCTCCCGCTCTTTTTCGACAAATTCCGGTGCTTTCTGCGCGTAATACGCAGGTTTCGGCCGCGCATTGTCGAAGCCTGACGACGGCCTTGCCTGAGATGGGCGCGCTGCCTCCCTGCGGTATTCCCCGGCGCTCATGCTGCGGAAAAAGTCCGGCTTTGCCGCAGCCGCGATGCGCTTTGTGCTCTCGGAAAGACCGATCTCGAGCGGAGCGCTCTCCTGCTCGAGGGTCGCGCGCACCGCCTGATAAACGAGGTCGAATACCTTCTTCTCGTCCGAGAACTTGACCTCGGTCTTGGCGGGGTGAACGTTCACGTCCACGGCGCCCCGGCTCAGGCTGAGATACAGCACGCAGGAGGGGAAACGCCCGGTCAGCAGCGTGTTTTTATACGCCTGCTCGAGCGCCGTCTGCAAGAGCGCGGATTTTATATATCTGCCGTTGCAGTAAAAATGCTGGTTGCTTCGGTTGCCGCGCCCCATTGCGGGAGAGGACACGAAGCCCTCGACGGCCATGCCCTCGCCCTCGGCCTTGCAGGGCAGCATGGAGTTTGCAGTCTCGCGACCGAGCAATGAGTACGCGGCCGACTCGGCTCTGCCGTCGCCGGGGGAGAAGAAAAGCTCCTCGCCGTCGCGGCGGCAGCGCAGCGATATATCCGGCCTGCCCAGCGCACAGTGCATGGCCGCGGCGGTGCAGGCGGCGGCCTCCGAGCGGTCGCTCTTTAAAAATTTCAGTCTCGCGGGGGTGTTGAAGAAGATATCGCGCACAGTGATGCTCGTGCCCTCCGGGCAGCCGCAGGGCACCATGTCGATGATATCGCCCGCCTGAACCGTCACGGCGACGCCCTCGGCAGCGCCCTTTTCGCGGGTAACAAGCTCTATGCGGCTGACCGCAGATATCGCCGCCAGCGCCTCGCCGCGAAAGCCCATCGTGCCTATCGCCTCAAGGCCCTTTTCGTCGCGCAGCTTGCTCGTCGCGTGGCGGGTGAAGGCGATACCGGCGTCCTCGGGGCTCATGCCGCAGCCGTCGTCGGTGACGCGGATATAGGTCGCGCCGCCGTCGGAAAACTCGACGCTTATCTTCTTCGCGTCCGCGTCAAAGGCGTTCTCGACAAGCTCTTTTATGACCGAGGCGGGTCTCTCAACGACCTCGCCAGCGGCTATCATGTCCGCCACAAGCGGCGGCAGTATGTTAATCTTCGTCATTTCTTTCCTCTCGTTGCGACGCTTCGGCTAATCGCTTTTGCCGGTGCCCGACCGGTAATATTGGTAATATTCTATATTGCACTCGCGCACTTAATTAGTGCGTTCATGCCTTCCCCTTGAGGGGAAGGTGGCACGCGAAGCGTGACGGATGAGGTGTTTTTCCTGTCGTTTTTACGCTTCAAATAGTCTTTATTACAGGTTCTCGACCGGTGATATTGGAGATTATCTCTTTTGCACTCGCGCTCTGAATTACCGCTCGGGCTGACGCAAGAGCGGCTACCGCCAATCTTAACGCGGATCGCTTCGCGTCAGCCGCCACCTCATCCGTCGGCGTTGCCGACACCTTCCCCTCAAGGGGAAGGCATGAGGCAAAGTTTTTTACATTACCTGTCGATTTTTACTGCACTAATTTAGCACACGAGTGCAAAGAAGATAACATCCAAGCTCACCGGTCGGGCCGAGGAAGCATCGACAAGCTGAAGCCCGAATCCGAATCGCCCCTCCGGCGCGGAGCGTCAGCAAATCAGTTCCACTGCCCGGGGGCAGTTTTCAAAGCTTATCTCGCTGTACGCGCCGCCGTCCTCGCCGTCGAACGACCATGTCTCCGGCTCATCGAATATAAACCGCGCCCGCTTGGTGTGCAGCAGGACTATGTACGGGCTTGAATAATCATGGCTGAGCACCTTCGCCGCAAGCGACGCCAGAGCCGCCGCCGACGGCAGCTTCCGCACCAAAATAAGCTCGTGCAGCCCGTCGGAGAGGCCTATCTCATCGCGCGGCAGGTCGATCACTCCGCCCACGGAGTATGCGTTTGACACCCCGCCGTAGAGAAATTCGCCCTCTATCTCGCCGCCGTCGTGCTCAACGCGCACATGGCGGCTTTTGAGCTTCGTAAGGCTTGCCGCCGCACCTATGAGATACGCCGCCTCGCCCAGGGCTCGCTTGAACTCCTGCGGTGTGCCGTAGCTGACCTCGGTGAACGCGCCGAAGGCCGCGACATAGTTAAAATACCCTCCGTCGCGCCGTCCGGTATCGAACACTTTAGCCTCGCCGTCTAAAAACCGCCTCGCGCCGCCCAAAATGTCGTTTTTCGTCAGACCGACGGTGCGCGCTATGTCGTTGGCGGTGCCGATGGGGATATAGCCTATCTGCGGCCGCCGCTCCATCGTCATAAGCCCCGCTATCGCCTCGGCAAGCGTGCCGTCGCCGCCTAAGACGATGAGCTTTTCAAAGCTTCCGCCGTACTCCGCGGCAAGCTCGGTCGCGTGGCCGCGACGCTCGGTGAAAAACACGCTCGGCGCATAGCCCCCGTCAGAGAGCAGCTTGAGCGCCTCCGGCAGCTCCTTCTTATAGCCGCCGCGCCCCGCCGCCGGGTTTATTATCATCATTACAGGTGTTTTCATATTCTCTCAGCCGAAGTTTCCAGCATTGTAAAACTCCGACAGCTCCTCCTCACTCAGCTCGACAAGCAGTATCGAGCCGTCCTTGCCGCTCTGGAATATGCCCCGGTTTATGACCGTGCCGTCGGCAAGCCGGTACTCGAGCATGATGTTCGGCACCACGTCGGGTATGTAGCACACAAGCTCCATCGCCTCGCCGTCGGTCATGTAATTGCGCTGCCAGAGCATGCGCTCTGCGCTGTAGAGCTTTATGTCGTACACCGTCTCCTCCGCCGAGAGTATGACGCTCTGCGCGCCCTCGTCTACGGTGACGCTGCCGACCATGCTCACGTCCTCGCGCTTGAAGCTGTCGCCCGCTTCGGCCAGCATCATTCCGTTCTCGCCCTCGCGCTCAAGCGGCGGCAGGAAATCCGCGTCCATGAACTCCTCGAGCGCCGTGTACGGCACGGTAAAGCACAGCACGCCGTAGCCGTAGGGCGCGATGTCGTAGGGGTTTGCGTAGATCACGAGCCCGCGCTCGTCAAAGTACCACTGCTGTCCCTCGGCGACGATGTTCTTTATCGTCTCCTCAAACTCGGGGAACAGTATGCTCTCGCCGTCTGGCATATACTCCTCGCCCCCGGCAAGACCTATGACGTAGTTCCCGATAAAGGTTTTGAGCTGCTCGGTATTTTTCGCGACGTCGTCGAGGGTCAGCAGCTCGCCGGTGTAGGAGTTATAGCTGCGCGCATAGCGCACAAGGCTGTCGTGAACGCCGCCGAGGTTCTGCGCCACGTCGAACACGAGGCTCAGCACCCGCGTATCGCAGCGCTCTGCCCATGGCGTGCACCTGTAGCTGAGTGCGACGACGTTATCCTCCGGCTGATCGGCGGCGACGCGCTGCGTATAGTCCGCTTCCTCGCGAAGCTTTTCGTACAGCTCGCCGAGCGATTCATTTATCGCCTCCGCCGCGCGGCCGTGGCCGTCCGAGCGAACGACCGCCGTGCCGAGGCTCTGGCTGTAGTACAGCACGTCCGTTTTATCGTCCGGCAGCGTCTCGTCGTCAAAGGTGAAGTCCACCGCCATGTCGAACCTGGGGACGGGGCTTTTGTCCTCGTCATAGCTTATATCCCGGCACGAGCACAGCGACACCGCCATGATAAGCGCAGTCAGCGCGGCTGTAATTTTCCTCATAATTCGTCGCCTTTCGTCATAATCTTTTTACCAAACTGTAAACAAATCCTTATTTATCAGTGCTTTTTGAACAATTTCAACACAGTTTTCAACATGTTATGTAAATCACCGCTGCGGCGGCTGCCGCAGAGTCAGTTCGCGTTAAAGCTTCAAGTAATCGCTTTTGCCGGTACCCGACCGGTGAGACTTTAGCAATCTTTATTGCACTCGCGCGTTCAATTAGAGGCAGCAATGTTCAACAACCTATGCACCCGTAGGGGCGAGCATTGCTCGTCCGCTCCTCGCCGGAGGGGCAATTGCCATTGAGGCTATTCGCATTGAGATTTTAAATAATCGTTATTGCGTCAGCCCGATTATGAACACTGGTGCATAACGAAAATATCTAAGCTCTAATTAAGTGCGCGAGTGCACTAACGATAGCAGCAATATTACCGGTCGGGTTATGGCAATAACGATAACCGCCAGCCTTAATCCGAATTGCTCAGCGGCAGCCGCCGCCCGGTCATGAAGCCCGACAGGCCGTGCAGGCAGTAGGTACCCAGCAGCTCGGCTATCTCCCCGGCGGGCTCGCGCATGCCGGAATCGAACCAGCACTTTATCAGCGTTGCGATGGACGCCACGAGCATCTCGTCGATATACTCCCGCGTCTGCCCGTTCAGCCCGCAGAAGCGCTCCTCGTTCATCTCGACATACTTGGCCGCGCTGCGCCTTGAAAAGCGCGTCAGCGCCTCCATATCCCCGTGCGGGCCGGAGAAAATGCCGCACAGCTCCTGATTTTCCCTGAGCAGATCGAGCATTTGTGCGGTGGTCAGCCTCCCACTCGTTCCGATCTCCTTCATGCGACTGAGCACCGCCTCATAGAGCTCTGTCTCCAGGCTGTTTCTCAGGTCATAGGCATCGGTGTAATGCGCGTAAAATGTACCCCGATTAACGCCCGCGTCGCGGCAAAGCTCCGTTACGCTTATCCTTTCGATGGGCTTTTCGACTATCAGTTTGAGAAAACTGTTTCTGATGGCCTGCCTTGTGTTTTTCACCCGTTTGTCTTCCCTCTTAGGCGAGTCCACAAAAATCCCTCTTTCATTAATCTATAATTAGGAGAATATTTTAACCCATTTCCCGCGATTAATCAACAGCGTGCTCAAAACTTTTACATTTCGCTGACATTTTTCTCTTTACTTACGGGCCGCAAAAGCTTATATTGTTTTATAATGCTTTTTAAAATGTTGTGGGGAGTTTATGAAAAAGATAGGCGCATTGAATTTGGGGCTGACCTTTGCCGGCTGCTTCCTCGGGGCGGGCTACGTCTCGGGACAGGAGCTGTGGCAGTTTTTCGGCTCCTTCGGTAAAAGCGGTATCATCGGACTGCTGCTGGCTATGCTGCTGCTGCTCGTGGTCGGCATTATGATGGTATGGCTCGGCGGCATGACGCAGACCGAGGAGATAGACAAGCTCGTCGTATGCTGGAATATTCCCCTGCTTCGCGGCGCGGTGATGCTGCTGGAGCTGCTGTTTCTGTTCGGCGTCGGCACGATTATGAGCGCGGGCGTCGGCGCGCTGCTAAACCAGCTTATAGGTCTGCCGCAATGGATAGGCTCGGCGCTGTTCGCGGCGGCGATAGCCCTCGTCTCGCTCGCGGGATTTTCGGGGCTTGTCTCGGTGTTCTCGGCGACGGTGCCGATACTCGCAATAGCCACGCTCGGCTTCGGGATCTGGAGCATCGTCTCGCACGGCGGCATAAGCTTCCCCGAGGCAAAAGCCGCCGACGGCAGCGCACTGCTGACCGCGTGGCCTGTCTCGGCTGCGGCCTTTGCCTGCTATAACCTCTTCGGCAACGTTGCGGTCATCACTCCGATGGGCAGGCTCGTAAAGAGCCGGGCGACCGCCGCAGGCGGCATCGCCGTGGGCGCTGCGCTGCTGCTGATAATCGCCGTGAGCGTGCTCGTTTCCGTCGGTGCGCAGCCCTCGGTTGTCTCGGCGGAGCTGCCCATGCTGGCTCTGGCCTCATCGATGGGCAGCGTCTTCGGCTATATCTACGGGCTGCTGCTCCTGCTGGCGATGTTCGGCACCGCGCTCTCGGCGCTTGTCGCGTTCATGAGCATGCTCGGTGCGAAATTTAAGCGCGTTGGGGAAAAACGCGGCCTGTCAACCGCCGTGTGCGTTGCGTGCATGTTTGCCGGCAGTCTCTTCGGCTTCGGCGATCTGATAGGCATTGTCTACCCGATATTCGGCTATTGCAGCAGCATATTCATCGTCCTGATGGCGGTGCATTTCTTCAAACTCAAACGTGAAAGCAGGGTCAGCAATGGAAATAAAGCTTGAGGCATTCGAGGCGCTCGATTCGACAAACACATACCTGAAAAAGCGCGCGGCCGAGGGCGCTCCCGAGGGCACGGTCGTCATCGCAAACGAGCAGACCGGCGGCCGCGGCCGCATGGGTCGCAGCTTTGCATCCGCGCCGGGCATGGGGATATATATGTCGATGCTCCTGCGCCCGGATACGGGCGATGTGCAGAGCATCACCGCCGCCACCGCCGTCGCGGTCTGCCGCGCTATCGAGCGCGTCTGCGGCGTAAAGCCGGGCATCAAATGGATAAACGACCTGTTTTTGAAGGGCAAAAAGATCTGCGGCATCCTGTGCGAGAGCTCGCTCAGACAAGACGGCGCGGAGTATGTCGTGCTGGGCATAGGGCTTAACGTCATCACAAGGCCGCAGGACTTCCCCGAGGAGCTTCGCTGCACGGCAGGCTCGCTGTATTCGCAGACGGGCACCGTGTACGAGCGCGGGAAGCTCATCTCCGCCGTGATATCGGAGCTTTGCGCGATGTACGAGACGTGGAAGCGCGATCCCGCCGCACTTTTGGACGACTATAAGCGGCGCTGCTTCGTGCTCGGCAAAGCTGTTGAGCTGACGCCCGCCGACGGTGATAAGTTCACGGCGCTGGCCGAGGATATAAGCGACGACTTCGGCCTCGTACTGAGGCTCCCCGACGGCAGCCAAAAAACCGTCCACAGCGGCGTGTTTTCAATTCGCTGCGACGCTTAAAATATTCGTTTTTGCGTCAGCCCGGTTATATACATTGGAATATAACGAAAATATCCAATCTCAAAATCGGTGAGAGCGGTAAAAGCTTTGCCAAATCTCATAGCTCCCTCTGACGAGGGAGCTGTCGCGGCGTTAGCCGTGACTGAGGGAGAGATACACCGAGACTTATTACTGCGACATATCTCTCCCTCCGTCAAAACC
>SFEX01000059.1 GCA_004557075.1 Clostridiales bacterium | reverse complement strand
AATTTCAAGACTGTAAGTTGTATACAATCATCTTGCACTCCTGTATACCTTCTTCCTATTGACACGATGCTCGCCCCTACAATTAGTGCGTGAGTGCAATAAAGGTATCTATAAACCCTACCGGTCGTGACACCGAAGGAGCGCTTATTTGAAGCGCAGCAACGAAAAGAAAAACAGCATCCGAAAATTCGGATGCTGTTTTTGGTGTTTATTCTCTATCAGACCGCTTCTGTGGCGGCTTCCTTTTTCGCCTTGCTCTTTGCAATCGAGGCAACGACCGCAAAGATCACTGCAACGGCCACAAAGACCAGCAGCGCAATAAGCTGAAGCGTGCCGGAGTATGTGCCGTCCTTGAGGGGATAGGTGTAGCCGTGGTAACGGGTGCACAGACCGAAGATGTTACATGCAACTGCCAGCACTGCGGTTATGATGCCGAGCACGGATGCCGCGCCCTTGCCGACAAGACCCATGATGCCCGCGATAAGGCCGAGAATGCATGCGACAACGAGCACCGCGTAGGTGATCAGGCGCATGGTCAGCTCGTTTGTGACGTCCGCGACGTGATCTGCGACCGACTCACGGAAGCTTGCGCAGACAACGAGGCACTGGTCGAGGTCAAGATACGGCTCGCCGGTGCGCAGGGTCATGAGATTGCCGTTTTCGTCGTACTTTTTCCAGTCAAAATCAGCGCCGAGACGGATTTCGGGGCCGGGTACGGCCATTTCACCGTTGTGACGGTAGATGTGGTCGTTTTTGTAGCAGGTCATGGTGTACTCATCGACGAGAGCCATACCGGCCTCAAAGGTCTCAAGATCGGCCTTGCCCGCCGCGAGCTTGGCGGCACCTGCCGCAAGCTCGCTTGCGCCTGCCGCAAGATCCTTCTCGCCCTGAGCAAGCTGAGCCTCCGCATCTTTGAGCGCGGCTTCACCGGCGGCAAGCTCAGCCTTGCCGGCTTCAAGCTCCTTCAGGCCAGCCTCATACTGCTCGAGCATCGCCTTGCCCTCGGCGACCATATTCTGCATATATACGGGGAAGTCCGTCACATCGTCGGGAATGGTCAGGCCGAGCTGAGCGGCGAGAGGCCGCACGACGGATACAAACCACGCCTGAGCACTGTCAAAGCCGGGAAGCTGAACCAGATGGCCGTTGCGGAAGTCCACATACTGGTTGAGCATGGGCATGAGAGGCTGGATCTTGCTGAGCAGCTCCTTGCCCTCGTTGTAAGCGTCGGTGTTGGCGTCGATCAGCGCCTGACCGGCGGCTACCTTTTTTCTGCCCTCTTCAAGGGCTGCCTTGCCTGCCTCGTAGTCACTGTAGCCCTTGGCGAGGTCGGATTTGCCCTTGTTGTAAGCCTGCTGGCCGACGGCGTAATCGCTCAGCCCCTTGTTGTAGGTCCCGATACCGTCGAGGTAGGCCTGTTCGTTTTCCTTCAGGAGACCTATCGCTTTTTCGAGATCTCCAACAACGTCTGCCGCCTTGGCATCATCTTCCTTGTACTTCTTGATGGCAAGGCCGTCCGCAACGCCGAAGCCGGCGGCGACCAGACCAAAAAGGCTCGCAAGGATAAGAAGAATGCTGAAAATGGTGGTAAGCGCAGATTTCTTCATACTTTTCCCCTTAATGTCTAAATATTTCTGCTCTGAAAAAGATGCAGTGTTAATATTCTATTCATAAATATTGCTACTGTCAATACTTTACTGTCAAAAACGTCGGGCGGGCGATTAAAAGTTTCGTTGATATTTTTGTGCAAATCTGCTAATATAAGATAAATCGTTTATGAATTGCTCCGGAGGGTTTATATATGGCTATCACAACAGAATATCTTGACGGCATCAGCTTTGAGATCGCAAAACAGAAGTATTATAACGCCAACAAGGTTAATGCCAAGATGGAGGAAATAAAGTCCGCCGTAGCCGAGCTTATCGCGGAAAACGAAATGCTTCGCGCCGAGCTTGTCGAGATGGGCAGCACAAAGGAGCGGATAGCGGAGCTTATGATAAGCACGCAGGCGGCCGCCGATAAGATGCTTGCCGAAGCTAAGGCTGAGGCCGAGCAGATAATTGCCGACGCAAAAAGTCAGGCCGAGAGCATCGAGCTTGAGCGGAGCTTTCAGACGCAGGCGGCGTCGCTCGGCCTGAGCCAGAAGCAGATAGAGGCGATAGAAAAGCTCAATAAGCAGCTTGATGACTTCAATGTCGCCCAGGCAACGCAGATATTCCGTCTCAAGCAGGCGCTTATGAGCCTTGCGATAGATAAATAAAATTACGGAGGCAATCGAGATGATTGCCTCCGTTGTTTTGATCCGTTGCCGTGCTTTTGGTAATAGCTTATTTTTTCTTTGCAGTGCGGTAAAAATAGAATGGCGAGTGCAAAAGCGCTTGTTGCTCATCTTACTGGTCGGGTTATGGCAAAAACGACTATTTGAGACGTTGCAGTGAAATAAAAAATCAGTTTGCGGCTTTCATGGCGAGGAAGGCGTTTATGAAGCCGTCGATATCGCCGTCCATGACGTTCTGGATGTTGCCGTTTTCAAAGCCGGTGCGGTGGTCTTTCGCGAGGGTGTATGGCATGAAAACGTAGGAGCGGATCTGGCTGCCCCATTCGATCTTCTGCTGAACGCCCTTGATATCGCTTATCTTTTCAAGATGCTCGCGCTCTTTTATCTCGGCAAGGCGGGCGCGGAGCATGTTTTTGCAGTTCTCAAGGTTCTGGAAATGGCTTCGCTCGACCTGCGAGGCGACGACGATGCCCGTGGGGATATGGGTCAGACGCACCGCCGAGGAGGTCTTGTTGACCTTCTGGCCGCCTGCGCCGGAGGAGCGGTATACGTCCATCTTGATATCCTCGTCGCGCAGCTCGATCTCGTTGTCGTCGCTTATCTCGGGCATGACCTCGAGCGCGGCAAAGGAGGTGTGGCGGCGGCCGGAGGAGTCAAACGGCGAGATGCGCACAAGGCGGTGAATGCCGTTTTCGCTCTTTAAAAAGCCGTAGGCGTTCTCGCCCTCAATCATGATGGTCGCGCTCTTGATGCCGGCCTCGTCGCCGTCGAGGTAGTCCATGAGCTTGACGGTGTAGCCGTGGCGCTCTGCCCACATGTTGTACATGCGGTAGAGCATCTGCGTCCAGTCCTGCGCCTCGGTGCCGCCGGCACCTGCGTGGAAGGTGAGGATGGCATTGTTGGCGTCGTATTCGCCCGTGAGCAGGGTGCCGAGCCGAGTCTCCTCAAGCTGCTTTTCAAAAGCGGAAAAATCGCTTTGCAGCTCCGGCAGCATGGAGTCGTCGTTTTCCTCGATGGCCATCTCGCACAGGGTCATGAGATCGTCCCACTGCGCGCAGAGCTTCGCGTAGTTTTCGGTCTTGCCCTTGAGCTGCTTTAAGCGCTTCTGCACCCTCTGGGAGTTTTCAACGTCGTTCCAGAAGCCGTCGCGGGCGCTCTGCCCCTCGAGCTCTTCGATCTCCTTCTCTGCGGCCTCGAGATGCAGCGCCTCGCGCAGACTGTCGAGCGTGGGCTTGAGGTTGTTGAGTTTTACCTTATATTCTTCGAATTCGATCACGTTTATCATTCCTTAATAAAAATAGCCCTAATATTATACATTATAAGATAAACCTTGTAAACCTCTTTTCCGCCGACTGGCGGGAAGCAATTCGATTTGAAGCCTTAATCCGAATTGCCCCTCCGGCGAGGAGCGGACGAGCAATGTGTACAGAGTAATATGATAGTAAACACATGTGCAAGATGATTGTATACAGTTTTGCAGTAAAATAAAGGCATAAAACACATACA
>SFEX01000058.1 GCA_004557075.1 Clostridiales bacterium | reverse complement strand
TCGAGCCACGTTTTGAAGACGTCGAAAAAAATCAAGGGCTATTATTCTGTAGTGCGATATATTATATATTGCAATTCATTTTTATCCTTCTTTAATCAACACTTTCCCAACACCTTTTACGCAGGATTTAACGCACAATCCCAACAACGGGGGTTCGGGGGACGTGTCCCCCGACGGGGTGCAGGGGCAGAGCCCCTGCGTTGGACGAGAGCAAAAGCCACGCCGAGCGCGGCGAGCGGGGCGGCGCAGCCGCCGCGCCCGCAGGGCGCAGGCTTCCGCAGGAAGCGCGAGCCGCGCGGAGCCGGGGGAAGGCAAAATTTTGTAGTAGACGCCACGCGGTAAGTCCGCGTTTATCGCAAACCGACTGCCATCACAATTCAACACGGGGGTTTGGGGGACGTGTCCCCCCGGTCCACATACATCAACTTTTTTCTAAAAAACTGTTGACAGCGTTAGTTAAAGATGTTAAACTCCATATTGGTTAAAGTTCTCTAACTATTAATGAGGAGGAGCACGAAAATTAACCGTTATTTCTGATTTTAGGTTAGATTGCGCTAACCGCTGATCGGGGGGGGGAATAGTGATGCCGCTTGCGTTTGCAAACATCGGTGAAGAAAGCGTGATCCGCAGAGTGGCCGGAGCGCCCGCGGTGAAAAAACACTTGGCAGACATGGGGTTCGTCGCAGGCAGCAGCGTAACCGTCCTGTCCGTAGTCGGGGGAAACATAATTGTAAAAATCAAAGAATCCCGCGTTGCAATAAGCGAGGAAATGGCTCGCAAGATTATTGTCTGCTAATCATAAAATAGGAGGATATGTATGAAAACACTGCGAGAAACAAAAATCGGAGAAGCGGCTATAGTCGTCAAGCTCCATGGCGGCGGGCCGGTTAAGCGCCGCATAATGGATATGGGCATAACAAAGGGAACTAAAGTTTATGTTCGCAAGGCCGCACCTTTAGGCGATCCGATTGAGGTCACTGTGCGCGGCTATAAGCTGAGCCTGCGCAAGGCTGATGCGGAAATGATCGAAGTCGAATAATTTTTTTGCAATATGGTTAAGGATATTTAACCGAAAGGAGCGCTATTATGAATAAGCAAATTAAAATCGCCTTGGCAGGTAACCCGAACAGCGGCAAAACGACTCTGTTCAACGCGTTGACAGGCTCCAATCAGTTCGTCGGCAACTGGCCCGGCGTCACTGTCGAGAAGAAGGAGGGTAAGCTCAAAAAGTATGATAACGTTATTATCGTGGATCTGCCGGGCATATATTCCCTTTCGCCGTACACACTTGAGGAAGTCGTGTCTCGCAACTATCTTATAGACGAACGTCCGGACGCCATACTCAACATTCTTGACGGCACTAACCCGGAGCGCAGCCTTTACCTCACGACCCAGCTTATCGAACTCGGGATCCCCGTAGTGATAGCCGTTAACATGATGGACGTGGTGCGCAAAAACGGCGACAGAATCGACTTTGACGAGCTTTCGCGCAGTCTCGGCTGCAAAATAGTCGAGATTTCCGCACTGAAAGGCGACGGCACACCAGAGGCCGCCGCGGCCGCCGTCGAAGCCGCCAATGGCGCAGCCGCACCTGTTGCGCATATGTTCTCAGACCCTGTAGAGCACGCTATCACTCATATCAAGGAAGCTGCAGTGCATAACATGCCCGCCGAGCAGCAGCGCTGGTACGCAATAAAGATATTTGAGCGCGATGACAAGGTGCTTGAAAAGCTCACAATCTCACCGGAAGTGATGGAACATATCGAAGCCGGTATCAAGGCCGCCGAAGCGGAGCTCGATGACGACGCGGAATCGATAATTGCCAACGAGCGTTACATATACATAGCCAAAATCATCAGGAACTGTTATAAAAAGAAAAACAAAGGCAGGCTCTCGACCTCCGACAAAATAGATAAAATCGTTACGAACCGCTGGCTCGGTCTGCCCATATTTGCGGTAGTAATGTTCCTGGTCTACTACATTTCGATGATAACCTTCGGTTCTGCCGCAACGGACTGGGCTAACGATGGCGTATTCGGCGACGGCTGGCACCTGCTCGGTATAGGCTCGCGCGCTTACGAAGAAGCAAGCGGCAGCTATACTGCCGCGATGCAGGCGGTGGAAACCTTTACCGGCATTGATGCCAAGGCCGAGGATTTTGACCCCAAAGCGGCGCTTAAAGAGCTTAAGGCTTTCACCCCGGTCAGCGAATCGGCCGTATGCATCGTCGAAGACGAGGAAACGCTTTCCGAGACGGAAATGACGGCTTACTATTCGGTCATACCCACGAATTCCGACGAAAAGACGACCGTTGCCATGACATATGTCGATGCGGTTGCCTATATTGAGCAAAACGGCTTCGACGAGCCCGATCCCTCAAATTACGGCGTGTGGCTGCCCGGCGTCCCTGTGCTGCTCGGAAGCGCTCTCGAAAAAGCAGGCGCGGCTGAATGGATACAGGGTCTCATCGTAGACGGTATCGTAGCGGGAGTCGGCGCCGTGCTTGGCTTTGTGCCGCAGATGCTAATACTCTTCCTGCTGCTCGCGTTCCTTGAGGCTTGCGGTTATATGGCCCGTATCGCGTTCGTGCTCGACAGGGTATTCCGCAAGTTTGGCCTGTCGGGCAAAAGCTTTATTCCGATGCTCATCGGTACAGGCTGCGGCGTGCCAGGTATAATGGCTTCGCGCACGATTGAAAACGAGCGCGATCGCCGCATGACTATAATGACCACTACATTCATTCCGTGCGGCGCTAAAATACCGTTTATATCCATGATAGCGGGTGCTGTATTCAACGGCAGCGCATGGATAGCCACCTCCGCCTACTTCGTGGGCATTGCCGCAATAATCGTGTCGGGCATAATGCTCAAAAAAACAAAGATGTTCTCCGGCGAACCTGCGCCTTTCGTCATGGAGCTGCCCGCGTACCGTTGGCCCGCTCTTTCAAACGTTCTACGCTCCACGTGGGAGCGCGGCTGGAGCTTTATCAAGAAGGCGGGGACGATAATACTTCTTTCAACAATATTTGTATGGTTTACAACATACTTCGGCTTTGTCGACGGCACGTTCCGTATGCTGAGCGAAAGCGAGCTCAGTCACTCGATACTTGCCGCGATAGGCGGCGCCATATCATGGATTTTCAAGCCGCTTGGCTGGGGAACATGGCAGGCGTCAGTCGCCTCAATCACGGGTCTTGTCGCCAAAGAAAACATTGTCGGCACGATGGGCATTCTCTACGCGGGCGGCGAAGGAAGCGTTTATCAACACCTCGCAGCGGCTTTCACAGGCGTGACCGCTTACTCGTTCCTCGTATTCAACCTGCTTTGTGCTCCCTGCTTTGCGGCCATCGGTGCAATAAGGCGTGAAATGAACAGCGCCCGCTGGACTTGGTTCGCAATCGCCTATCAGTGCGGGTTCGCATACGTTGTTGCGCTGATAATAAATCAGTTCGGCGGCCTCTTCACAGGACATGCGGACACTGTCGGCCTTATATTTGCGGTCGCTTCCCTTGCGGGGATAGTATATATGCTTGCAAGGCCATATAGAAAGGCTGCAAAATTTACCGCTAAAATATAAAATCGCGGTCGTATAGCGACGAAAGGAGCAGCCTCTATGTTAAATTGGATTATGCAAAACCTTGCAACGATACTTATATCGCTTGCGCTTTTAATCGTCGTCGTCTTGATTGTCATGCGCCTCATCCGTAAAAAGAGGCAGGGTGGACCCTTCTGCGGCTGCGGATGCGCAAATTGCGCGATGCGCGACCGATGCCATAAACGGTAAGGACGATTTGCGGATGCGGCTAATGCCGTATCCGCATTTTAATTTCCAAGTATCGTATTTTATATATTGCAATGATTCTACCTATATGGTAATATGTGTATAAATAAAAGGTTTCATTATATTTGGACATAATGAAATTCGCGCTTACTCAATACGACTGATAACTCATGGCGGTGCATCATTCGCCCGCCGCGTCAAAATTATGATAGTTTAGCGGAGCGATGCTGCTATGATAGTTTAGCGGAGCGATGCTGCCGCAGTATCCTTTGACGTCCACCACCGCAAGACCCTCGAGTGCCGAGCGCCCTTCACCGCGCAAGGCTTATCCCCAAAAGACCGCACCGACGCGGCAGCATTCCGGCAATATCGCCCCTTGGCGGGCGAGGCGATATAACAAAATACATTTTACAGGGAGGTATCTCGAATGAAGAAACTATGGCTGAGATTGACGCCCTGCGCTGTGGCACTTGCGGCGCTGTTCGGTGCAGTGACTGTATTTGCAAGGATAGGTCATAGCGAAGACGAAATTTGTGTCTGCAACCATAGTAATGCAAGCGTATATTACGATGGCGGACCCGTACACCTGACAAGAACATTTTTTGTCGATTCATCGCAGCATGTTGTAAAAGTCGCAACTGCATACATATGCAATGATTGTGGGAAAGTGTTTACACGTTGGAACGATCCGTCATGCATAATTAGTGCAACATATGAGTCACATTCTACACTTCCCAAAGGAACGTGCGATGGAACACGGACGACAATAAAGCATACATGTCGTGGGTGTAACAGCGTTATTAGTGTTAATTCATACAGCTGCATCGGCCCCAACTGCCCCTATCCGCATAATACAATTAACGGCGGATATACCGCAGCCATATATGCAAGAGATTGCCATGAGCATGCTTCGTTCAATCATTCTCATGGCGGTAACAGATAATTAAAGCAATGTGCTTGGCATTATTGCAAATATCGCCGTGCAAGCACACAATATTTGTCAAAAAATACAATTCATAAAGGAGATGATCACATGGGCTTATACCTGAAGCAATTTTTCCGCTCACCCATAAAGGCCGCCGCCTTTCTGCTGCTGCTCATAATCGCAG